>JALZUC010000001.1 GCA_023301765.1 Akkermansiaceae bacterium
CTTTGAAAATCAAAAATCAAGGACTGACCCCTTTCCTGACTTCCCCAGTTCTCGGTATCGACTCAGCCACTTATGCCCTGTTTTTCTAGATACTCCAAACCGCTCACACAGCTCCTTTATTGTATAGCGATCACTGCAAGCAAGGATCACAAATCTTTCTCTTTGTTCCATAGGCAGTTCTTTTTTCCAGGCCATAATTAGCCATAAAAGTGTAACCTATGTCCTCGGTCAATGTGTTACCTATGTCCCCGGTTCATACCCTGCTGCTGCTGACAATTGGAGACAAAGGGATTCCCAAACACTAAAATACTCATAAACAGAACACCTCAATGCATGCTTCCTGATCCCAAGATCATCACTCACTTTTACTATAGTAAGCACCTTCGACTTTCTCCACTTGCTAGAAATCTCAACCCTTGAATCATCTAAGCATGCATAATGACTACCAGAACTCGTGGCTCCTTCCTGTAGCTTTTCCCTTAAGTCCATATACGAGTCGACTATAAACGTAGAATCATCCTCAACAAAAAACGTGTGGTTTCCATGAGGTAAACCTTCGACCTGGATCTGCTTAAATTGCCTTTCTAGCAACTGCTCACGAAGAGTATCCCCGTCAAACTTCCTGTCGAAACTAGGTAGCCTCAAAAGACCGTCCAGCCGAATTTTTATATTTATCTTTTTCATTCTAGCATCCAGGAACAGGAAATGTATGAGCTTTATTGTTCGGTTTAGGTATGGTTATAGCTTTATTAGTAGGCTTAGTCACAGGCTTTCCATTTTCCATTGTTGTGACTTGTCCGTCTCCTGATGGTATTTTAATGGTTTGCGCCTTCCCTTGTGGCTTGGTCATATCTGTTTGAGCTGCTGCTCGCCGAGTTGCATCTTCTGACGTCCATCGGAGTATCCTATTAAGGGTCTGTCCCTATATACGTTTATACGAGATAAGGGGCATGCTGTCAAGTTCATCGACGGCAGCACAGTTCAGCTTGACGACACAGAGCAAAACCAAAAGCTCTACCCCCAGCCGACAAGCCAAAAGCCAGGTTGAGGCTTTCCAATCATGGGCATAATGGGAGTGCTCAACAGTGCACATGGCGGATGGGAGGATTTTGCTGTCGGTGCACATACCGCGCATGACGCGCCCATCGCTCACAAGCTTCTAGGCAACTTTGGACAAGGTGATATCCTCTGCGGTGATCGAGCCTTCTGCACATATGAACTCATAGGAAGCCTCGCTATCCGAGGAGCGCACAGCCTAATGAGATTACACCAAGCACGGCACAAGGCACTAGACTTCAGAAAGGGAAAGAGAATCGGAAAAAACCAACGGCTCGTCATCTGGAAAAAGCCAAGAGTTCAGCCGAGATCAAGCCCACTGAGTATAGAGGACTGGGCAGCACTGGACGAGAATATGGAAATACGCCTCATCAAGTTTTGGTATGAAGATCGAACAGGAAAGAAACGTAGTATGGTGCTAGCCACGACTTTGTTAGACGCTGAAGAGTATGACTGGTTAGAACTCAGCGAGCTCTACGCTCAGCGCTGGGATATTGAACTACGCCTACGTGATGTCAAAACCACCCTCGGAATGGAACGACTTCGGGTAAAGACGCCCGAGACCGCACACAAAACCCTAGAGATGACCATTATTGGTTACAATCTGATCAAGGCCACATGTCAGGAAGCTGCGCATGCAAGTGGACATAACATTAGATTATTCAGTTTCAAGGGAGCCTTAGACACAGTGGTAGCAAGCACATACCGCTACAGAGGCAGGCAAAAGTGTCTGAAATTTATTAGAGAAATATGGTCGAGTATAATCGAACCCATAGCCGAAAAAGTAGTTAACTCGCGCCCCTATAGACACGAACCGAGAGCTGTAAAACAGCGACCAAAAAGCTACAGTTATATGACCCGTCCACGTTCAGAATACAGTGAGATTCCGCACCGAGGAAAACCCCGATCATTTGCTTAAGTCAGTGCCATTCACCACAGCCCCCTTTTACACAGCTTGCCTCCGGGAATTATAACCCCAAGTGATGTCCTCTATTAAAAGTCAGTCAATACTGTCGTTGTGCGTCCTTAATTTGATTCTTCTATAATTTAGACATGTTATCCACACCTCAAAAATCTGGAATAATCACTAATTATCTAAGCCGAATTTTTCTTCCTGTTGTATACAAATACAGTAATTAAAAATAAGACACTTATACTAAACAACCAATACCGACTTGACCATTTTTGAGAGTCTCGCACGTTAGGAATACTACCCTCTTCCTCACCAATACCTCGTTTTACGGTAGCACTGTTTACGCCTCTAGATTTTCGATTTTTAAAAGTTTTCATTGCTTTTGGAGACGGTAATTCGCCACCAACCACAAATGTTGAATAATTCATATTCTCTTTTGAGATTCCTGTCACTTTTTTTGTTTTGAGCGAATAAAGTTCTAGTTCCTCGGTATCTCTTAAGATTTCTACTTCATAGGGATTAATTAATTTTATCTTTTAAATCGATACATCTTTACCTTCAGTAATCATTTTTAGATTATAAATAACGGTAGTCATTTTTTGTTCATAACCATCTAATAGATATTCAAATACCACCACGCTATAACCATTTGCATGTTTTAGCAGAATACTAAACACATCCCCTTCTTCATAAAGATCGACTAAATAGTCTCCATGCAACGTACTCACAATGAATTCTTCACTGTCATCTACCATTTTATAAAGGTTTTTAACTCCATTCGGAGATCCTCGTAATATATATATATCGCTATTTTTTTTGTAAAATGAAATCACCTCAGACTCCTCTAAAGCAGTTTGAAACCGACCATTATGCACCCCATCCCCCCAACTAATATACTGAATACGATAAAACTCAGGTATAGGATTTGCGATACAGCATTGAAAAAACAACATTATTAATACGCTCAAATACTTCATAATTACCATTTATTTAATACTAATATCTAAACCGCTAGAACTCGAATACCAATATTGATTTTCCTTCCCCCCAAGACTTCCATTAAAGCCTCCTAAACTGTTATTTAAAACCTGCTCTTCTGAAATACCACCCTTTGCCTGATATGGCCCGGATCCATATGTAGGATCAAAATAAATATTTCCTAGTGTACTAGATGTGTATTTGACAATACAGTGTCCACCCCAATGTAGGTTGTTATCACGCCTAAGCTTCACCAAATTCACAATTCACGGACCGGCTCCTTACAGCTCCTTTATCACCTTAAATCACTTATTAAAAAGACAACCCTCAGTCGCTTCATAGAAAAAATGACTCTTTACTTAAAAGACAGTTGCCGACCCCTCTCTGATCATCAGCTGAAGTCTGTGCCTTTCCTTCCTGTCCCTTTATATATAGAATAGCCGTTACTTTTTTACACCGATCACGATCTCCCCTATTTTTCTTTAACAGGTTCAATAATAGAACTATCCATTAACATAAGTATTTTACCTGATACTCTTTTATACGTTTTTTTATCTGTAAATTCAAACCAATAAACCCAACAAATACCATCATCTTGTTTTCCCGTTTCATTATAGCTACTAGGATCAAGCTCTACCTCTTCTAGAAAAAGATCAATTCCGGGGTATTTTTTTTCAGCATAATCCCATGCTTTTCTCACAGCCTTATAGAATGGAATCGGTGTTTCACCTTTCATATCCCACTTCGGCAGTTTTTTCACCTCCGATAATGAGTGTGAATAAACATGCTTTTCCCCCTTAATCAAAGAAGTATAAAAAACAACTTTTTCCTCAGCTTCACAAAACGAAGTCATATGCATCATACAAATCAGACATATCAAGCTAGGTATAATTTTCATAACAACATATTCTTACAATAAGTAATTAATAATCAATTGAATATTCTAAATCTATTTTTTCTTTCTCAATGCTCCTCACACTCAAGCTGTAAAATACTCACCATACCTACAAATTTAATTGCATAATAGCTGGGGTCATCGGCAAGTTCATATTTCGTCGTGAAACCATCCATCTGGAGTTCTCCCCCCTGACTTTCAATCAAATCATCTTTTCGACAAACCAACATCATCATTCCTACAGCTTCGATAACAAATATATTCAACAATATTTCTGATATCTACAGACTCTTGTAACTACCAAGCCCATTAGAATGCTCCCACAGCTCAAGCATCTTCCCCATTGTAGATATTTTACAATGCCAGCTAGTACTACTCGTGAGTAACCAAAGAGGCGGATAGGACAACGACGGGGCGAGGATAATTGCCGCCGCGTCAGTGGGACCTATTTACAGGGTAGCTTTCCCCACGCCTAACATTCATCAAATTCACAATGCACGGACCGCCTCCCTCGGATCATTTACTTAAGTCAGTGCCATTCCTTCCTGACCCTGTTTCGTGTTCGTGTGATTTTCACAACTTGTTAAGTATATACTCCAATTCTTTGTCATTACATTTTATTTTCAAAAATGGTGAGGTCGTAGCCGCGCCTTGTAAACTCATCATCTTTCCAGAACTATATGAAACCACACCAATAATTCTCCCAGAATTGACATACACCAAGGGCCTGTCATTGATCGCTATTTTGACTTTCAGCTTACATTGCAAATGCCAAATGCCATCCACCTTGTATATTAGCTTATCAACAATCAAGATATCTCCAAGATCAAGCGCCTTTACCTTAATGTTGTGTAATTTACCTTTTTCATCAAAAAATTTTACTTTCTCTCCGCGTTCATCATTCGACGCCACCATTAATTTTCCGCCTAATACCTCTTGGGCATTAGATAAGAAAGAAGTAATAAATAAGATACTAATAACTAATAATTTTAACATCATGGGTTTCTACAAATGAAGTGGCATGTCTCGTAACAAATTACCTTCGCAGCCTCAATAGCCAAAGCGCCTAATCTACCTAACGCTGTAGCAGCCGCGGCAGCAATGTCACAACCCGTCGTACACTCTGCTATACTGCAATCAATTCTGAAATCAGCATTATGAAATGTGACTGTAGTCGTAACTCTGCTTTTGCATCCACAAAAACCAGGATTACTCATTGGCATGGTCAAATTTTCGGGGATATTTTCACAATCTACTCCGATTCCGGCCCCTCCAACTCCCAAAACATCAACATGATTGATGGCATTATTTCTCACAAAAACGTATATACTTACTAACTCCTCTCGAATACTTTTAATTTTTTCATGTCCTGCGTAGACCTCGAGCTTTATTCTCAAAAACGCTCATCGGCCAAAGGGAGCGGACAGGCCGCTGTGGTGAGATTCGGTGCGATGAGTCCATGGGACGACGATGGGTGAGGCTAATTGCCACCGCGTCAGCGGGATCTATTTGCAGGCTGGCTTTTTGTTTACCTCATATATTGTCTGTCCCTCAGTATGCACTGCTTTATTTAGCAATTTCTATCAATTGTATTTGAACCTTATACGCTTTTAATACCCCTTCCTTATCTTTTATAACTTTTTCGGGAAATCCATCACCGTTTTGGTCAAAGACTGTTACTTCAGTATCGCCATCATTCGACATAGTTGTCACAAGGTAGCCTTTTTTAAATTCATTCCTTTTTAAAGAAATGACGTTCTCATACCCGTTAAAAATATATATACTGGAGTCACCACGGACTGGAATCTCGGAGATTAAGTCAATACTCCCCACAGGCACTCTTGTCCGACCATGAGGGAGCTTCACTGTTTTCAATTTCACTTGCTGATGGATCGCAGCTAGACAAAAACATGAGAGTGAGAAAATTAAGAATAAGCTGGCTATACGTTTCATATTTTTTACTAGCAAGCTTCAGAGTCTAATACTCCGCCGCTTGATGCTATTTATATTACTGGGAGGAATTACAATAGCCCCCTATCGGGTCTATTACTACTAAGAGTCTTCCCCTTTATACTACTATTATAGAAAAATATTAAAAGATAATCCGGATCTTCAAGACTAGGAGCGTATTTGTTACGGCTCTGTTCCAAATGACACTGACTTAAGCAAATTTTGATTAGCTAACGAATGGTTCTTGAGTAACAAATCAATTACTTTCAACGATTCTGTAAAATCTAGTAGTATCAAAAGGAGGTTCGATAATAATATATTGTAAGGGGACAATATTCTCGATATTACGTTCGAATCGCCACTCGGTAATATTCGTGGAAGTTTCCAGTCTATACGATCGATGAAGTGTGAGATGGCTAAGTGGTAAATAGAGCCTACCATCATTAAAAAAATTAAACTTACCAATGTGCGGTAGCGCATCAACAGGTTCTGCCAGCGTCACAATGTAATGCAAACGGTCAAAAGACCCCGCGAAACCTATATCTACAATTACCCTCTCAGGCGATCCTTCTATTACGTCCATGAATCTCAGACTATCGATGGAGCGGCCGTCGAGTTGATCTCCGAGGCCGATTACTTTAAAGTAGTTTCCCTCGTGCTCTTGGTATAAGACCTGATCTACTAAAAGAAAGCGTGTACCAGCCGCAGATTCTATGGTGGATCCTGATATAGTTATACCTGCGTCAATCGGGCTCGTTTCTACTTCTACTGATCTGAAATCCCCTCCAATTATTCCATCGCTATTGTAGCGCAAGATTGCAGATCCCTGGGAGGTTTCAACTTCAATATTAAGAACGTTATTGTCGTCAAATGATAAGCTGGATACGAAAGAAATATTACCAAACTCAGTAGCATCACCCTCTGTCAGGACTAGGTTAAAATCATTGCTGCCCCATTTTACAAATATTCGAAATAGTGAAGTAGAGCCTTCAAGGGATGTTTCAAATGCGTAAGCTTTGTCTCCTATGGCACGAAAATCTGGGAAATTAAAAGGAAGTGATTCCTCCGTTCCATTTGGCAGTTGTGTGTTTGGGCCAACTAACAGATTTAGCTGAGTTCCAATTCTTTCGAATATATAAAAACTATCAGCTCCAGAGAAATCATATGCTTCGAAGATTAACCTGTCGCCATTAATAACTGGAGGCCCTAATTCATTCACTGTAAAACCCTCAGCCACGACGTCGCTAATACTTACGATAGTTGCGAAATTTTCTCGATCACGTTGCAGTATATCATTCCCTGATACATAGACTACAGAATCTGTTGTGGGATTATAATAAGGATACCGTGCGGTAAACGTTTCTCTGTTAGGTTCGAGAAATACAACTTGGTCGGGAATAGAAAAGCCAGATGAATAGTGGAAGTCTTCTCCTATTATTAGGTTATCCTCAAAACTGAATTGTTGAGCGAACAAAAACTGAGCGTCAGAGTAATTTGATCCCAACCCTTGATTAGTTGGAAATTCTGGAAGAGCCGCGGTATCAATAATAATATTGTCCATGCTGTATGAGTCCCGAGGGGCGGAAGCTAGAGAGACGATATCGCTAAAGTTCGCTGGAAATGTAAACGTTTCAAAGTCATCTATTCCTCCCGTGCTATCTGCCTCTCCATCAATAGTCACATTATACGTGACTATTGATCCATCCAGTTTGACACCAGTAAACCTTATTGTTTCCCTTGCCGCGAAGGAAATGCTACGTTCTGCTAGATCGATGGAAATAGGCGTAAATGTGTCGCCTTGAATATGGACAATATTCATGCCAAGTGTATCATTAGAATAGACTGTTCCGTTTGAAATTGAGCCCAAGCTTGGTGTCCTGACACAAATAGAACCTCCCGAACTAGTGACCTTTATTCCAGATTTAATCAACGCAGGGGAACACCCCTCCTCACCCTCAAAGTCGATCACAATATTTTCGGCTGCGACTGAACTTAATAGTAAAGTGCTAATTAGAGTAATGTTTTTAAAAATTGTCATAGTATTATGAATTACTAATTTATAATCGGGAAGATACCTGAACTAAGTAGATAAATTGTAATATTAAGTTAGGCGGGCTGCAAGGAGTTCTTTCTGGTAGACGAGTTCCTTGGGGAGGTGATCGTAGAGGTCGAGGAAGAGTTCGCCTTGGGAGAGGACTTCGGCTTTCCATTCGTCTTTGTTAAAGGCCATGGCTTTGTTAAAGTCTTCTTCTGTGTAATCGCCGAGGTCATCGGTGTTAAAGTCCTCGTAGTGTGGGGTCCAGCCGATCTGGGTTTCGTGTCCGGGGATGCGGCCATGGCAGCGGTTGGTAATCCATTCTAGTACGCGCATGTTATCACCAAATCCTGGCCAGAGGAATTTACCATCTTCGTCTAGGCGGAACCAGTTTACGTGGAAGATACGTGGCACGTTTTTGATTTCATTTCGCATGGAGAGCCAGTGGCTAAAGTATTCTCCCATGTTGTAGCCTGCGAAGGGGAGCATGGCAAAGGGGTCTCTTCTTACTCCTGCCTTTAGGCCGATGGCGGCGGCGGTAACTTCTGAGCCCATGGTGGCGCCTATGTAGACTCCGTGTGACCAGTTAAAGGACTGGTAGACGAGTGGCATGGTGGTGGGGCGGCGGCCGCCAAAGATGATGGCGGAGATGGGGACTCCATCTGGGTTCTGCCAGTCTGGGTCTATGGTGGGGCACTGGTGGGCGGGGGCTGTGAAGCGCGCATTCGGGTGGGCGGCTGGGGTCTCCGAGTCTGGTGTCCAGTCGTTCCCCTTCCAGTCGATAAGGTGGGCGGGGGCTTCTTTGGTGAGGCCTTCCCACCAGACGTCACCTTCGTCTGTTAGAGCGACATTGGTAAAGATGGCATTTTCTAACATGGAGTCCATGGCGATGGGGTTAGTCTCGTAGGAGGTGCCGGGCGCTACGCCAAAGTAGCCGTTCTCAGGGTTAATGGCGTGTAGGGTGCCGTCTTCGTGTGGCCAGAGCCAGGCGATGTCATCACCGATGATGGTGGTCTTCCAGCCTGCGTCCGCGTATTTCTTAGGTGGTACGAGCATGGCAAGATTCGTCTTACCACAGGCGGATGGAAAGGCGGCTGAGAGGTATGTTTTTTCTCCTTCTGGTGATTCTAGCCCGAGGATAAGCATGTGTTCTGCCATCCAGTTATGTTCGCGCGCTATGTTAGATGCGATTCTGAGTGCTAGGCACTTTTTCCCTAACAGGGCGTTACCTCCGTAGCCGGAGCCATACGACCAGATTTCACGAGTTTCTGGGAAGTGGCAGATGTATTTATCATCATTACATGGCCATGGGCTGTCTTCTACACCTTCGGTGAGTGGCATACCTACGCTGTGGGCGCAGGGGATAAAGAGGCTGTGGCCATCGCGCTTTTTAGGAGCTGCTCCGCTGCGTTCGTCTTCTAGGCGTTTGAGGACGTCTGCTCCCATGTTTGCCATGATTTTCATGTTTACAACAACGTAGGCGGAGTCTGTGACTTGGATACCGATCTTAGCGAGTGGTGAGTCGATAGGGCCCATGCAGAAAGGGATGATGTACATGGTGCGCCCTTCCATGCAGCCGGTAAATTTCTCATGCATGGTGCTGAGCATTTCTTTATGGTCTGCCCAGTTGTTAGTGGGGCCTACTTGATCTGCACGACGCGTGCAGATGAAGGTGCGGTCTTCCACGCGGGCGACATCACCTGGGGATGAGCGTGCGAGAAAGGAGTTTGGCCGTTTCTCAGGATTAAGCCTGGTGAAGGTGCCGCTGTCACAGAGGGTCTGGGTGAGCTCGTCCCACTCTGCTGGTGAGCCATCACACCAGCGGACATCGGCTGGCTGGCAGAGGGCGGTCATTTTTTCCACCCATGTAGTAAGGGCTGGATGTGTGGTTGATGTGATTTTGCTCATTGCTATAATTACTTAGCATAGTGAGATGAGGTGACAATTGTATTTCAGTGTGTATCCTGAGTTTGAAGTGATTTAGCTAAAGTCTGTTAGTTTATGGTAGTAAAAATGATAGGGTAGCTCACATATTGTTTCTAAATGATGAATATACAACGATTAGGTTTAAGGTGGTGGCTGTCCGTATTTATTGCGCTTTGGGTGGTGGGTGGCGGTTTTGACCTCGCTGCGCTGGCGCAGGGTGATGAGGATTTGTATGCTCTTGCGAGTGAGGCTGCCGATAGAGAAATAGAGTTGGTCGAAAAGGTGCTACAAGAAGATGAGCTGGAGCATGGCAAGCAGTGGCTCACAGGTGAGCATTTGGTCAACATTCTGTTAGGTTGGGTCTTTTTGCAGATGATCGTGTTGTTTATAGTGATCCGGGATCTAAGATTAAGGAAGAAGAGTGGCCTTGTCCTAGCTGGTTGGATTGTTGCTATTGGTTTGTTGGGTATTCCGGCAGGTTTGATCTACTGGTTGATTAAAAAAATTACTGTGAATAAATCAGCCGCTGCTTAAGTCTAAATAGATATGATTTCTAATAAGTTATGTGTGTCTCTAACCAAGAGGTCGGTGATTACTTGTCTATCGTTAATGGTCTGTGGAATGAGCTCTGCGGCAGAGCCTAGATGGTCAAGCAAGGTAAAGCCTTTTGCTAAGAGTGAGTTTCCTGAGATTCGGCCGATTACCTTAAACTATAGTATGAGCTGGAATGGGACGATTAATTCTGGGCGAGTCACCATGGTTCTGGGGAAGGAGCATAAGAATGCAAAGAGTTTGTTTTTGATGCAGGCATATGGTCGCTCTACAGGTGTCGCCGGTGCAGCATTTCCCTATTCGTTTGTGTATAACTCATTTACGCGCAAAGGAACCAATCAGCCCATCGTATTTATTTCTCAAGAGACTGATCGGAATGAGGTGACTCATGTAAAAAATACGCATCATATAGATAAGGTGAAGCATACGCGTGTGGATAAAACGCTTGCTGGTAAGGTTACCAAAAAGCGCGAGCATGAATTTAGGCACCGTAATCTGCACGACCCCTTGTCTGCGATGTTGTATTTACGTGGACAACCCCTGAAAAACGGTGATGTGGTGCATCTGGCGCTGCATCCATTCCGATCACCTCAGTATGCAAAAGTGACCGTGTTAGGCCGTGAAGAGCATCGTGGCTTCCCGTGTATCAAACTTGATTTAAAGATCGAAAATATAGATAAAAAAACCAAACAACTAGAGCCTTATAAGAAGCTAAAAAAAGCGACGCTTTGGATCAGTGATGACCTTGACCGTATTCTGGTCGAGCTTCGCTCCAAAGTGTTTATTGGCGATGTTAGGATGGTGCTAACAGAGAGAGCTCGTTGATTTTAATTTCTTAGGATTGAGCCCGAAGCCTTTATTTCTAAGTATTTTGTAGGTAGCCATAGGATGGCAGCATTTTGCTAGAAGCCCTATTGCTGTGAATAAGGGGCTGTCTGAATATACTTGTTTGTTATTCAGTTTTCTTAGTGGACTTTTTAGCTGCCTTTTTTGCGGTTTTCTTGGCCGCTTTCTTTGCTCCTTTTTTGGTGGCCTTGCGGGGCTCAAATTCGAAGCCTATTTTGCCCGTGGCGACATCATAGCAGAGGAATGCGGCGAAGGCACGCTTGGTGCGCTTTGAGACAAAACCAGGGAGGAGGTCTGTCTTACCTTTTTCGATGAGTTTTATGCCTTGTTCAGAGGGGATTTCACATTGGAGGATAGTTCGTGAGATGCGGATACCTTCTGGGTTGTCTTTATTAGTGATGGCCGGGACGTACCATGCTTTGGCGGTCTCGTAGATTTTTACTTCTTTACCTTCTGGAGTGGTAACGTTGGCGATGATTTGGTCATCGGTAAGGTCGTCACGTTCGTCTTCTCCGTTATCAAAGACAAAGGATACTTTCCATTTGCCGAGTTTACCAGTTTTAGAAACTTCTTGTTTTAGCTCCAGTGCGGCGTCAAACGGGCGATTAAAGCGTGATTTAAATCCTTCCAGCGGGCCGATAAATTTGGTTTCTAACAGGGCTTTGGATTCGTCATCTGTGAGGGTGCGGGAGGCGATGTGACGATTGGTCTTAAAGCCGCACTCTGGGTCATAGCACTCGATGGTGGCGTCTGTGATTTTCAGCTTTCCGGCCTGACAGTTCGGGCAGATGGCGGTGAGGTCTGGGAAGGTTTTATTCTGTAGCTCAGCGGTGTATTTTTTCGCCTTGTTAACGATGTCTGAGGTGAAGCTTATGATTTCCTGCATGAAATCTGGGCGTGAGAGCTTACCTTGCTCCATCTGGCGGAGTTTACTCTCCCAGTCACCGGTCATGGAGGCTGAGGCGAGGGATTCGATACCGAGCTCGCGGGTGATTTCTATGAGGCGTAGGCCACGGCGTGTGACGTGTAGGTCACGGCCGTCACGCTCGATGTATTTCTGGCGCAGGAGTCCTTCAATGGTGGCTGCGCGGGTGGCTGGTGTGCCTAGGCCGCGGTCTGCCATGGCTTCACGAAGTTCTTCATCATCGATGAGCTTACCTGCTCCTTCCATGGCGGAGAGGAGGGTGGCTTCATTGTAGCGCGCTGGCGGCTTGGTCTCATCGTGTTTAACTTCGATGTGGGTGTTTGCTGCGGATTCTCCTTCGGAGACGGCGCAGAGCTCATCTTTGCCTGCGGCTACGCCAGGCTGCCTTCCGTAGACGGCGAGCCAGCCGGGCTTCACGAGAATTTTACCTGTTGTAAGAAATGCGTCTGTAGCATCTGGGGTGGTGATACGTGTGATGCGGCGGGTGTTAAGAAATTCTGCGGAGGGGTAAAAGACAGCTAGAAAGCGCTTGGTAACTAACTCGAAGAGTTTTTCTGCGGCTTCGTCCATTTTTACAAATCGGCCAGTGGGGATGATGGCAAAGTGATCTGATATTTTGGCGTTGTTAAAGACACGCTTGCTGGGGACGATGAGTTTTTTATCCTGTGCGTATTTGGCGTGTTTACCAAGTTCGCCACTTTGCTGGGCGATGGCGTCTACGGTCTCATGTACGTTGCTTAGGTAGTCTTCTGGGAGGTAACGAGAGTCTGTCCGTGGGTAGGTAAGCATCTTATACTTCTCATAGAGTGCCTGCGCGAGCTGGAGAGTGCGCTTAGCGGAAAAGCCGTAGCGTGATGATGCTTCACGCTGAAGGGTGGTAAGATCATAGAGCTGTGGGGAGGCTTGCTTAGTGGGCTTCTGCTCCTCAGTGACGGTGCCAGTCTGGCCTTCACAGCGGATGCTGATGGCTTCTGCATCTTCTTTTTTCCAGATGCGCTCTGGACGTGAGTGCGGGTGCTGTGGGTCACGCTTCCATGATTCATTTATCCAGCGACCAGTGTATTCTCCTTTTTCCACGGAGAAGTCTGCGTGGACTTCTGAGTAGGCTTCTGGGATAAATTCGCGGATTTCCATCTCACGCTTGGCAAGGATGGCTAGGGTGGGTGTCTGCACTCGTCCAGCGGCGGTGATGTTAAAGCCTCCGTGGCGTGAACGGAAGCAGGTGAGTGCACGGGTGGAGTTTAAACCAACGAGCCAGTCTGACTCTGAGCGGCACTTGGCAGCGTCTGAGAGGTCTTTCATCTCATCATCGCTGCGGAGCTGGCTCCATGCGCTGAGGATGGACTGCTGTGTCATGGACTGCATCCAGAGGCGCTGTACGGGCTTTTCAATTTTCCCTAATTCTAGAATATAGCGGAAGATAAGCTCTCCTTCACGACCGGCGTCACAGGCATTTACGATGGTGTCTATGTCTTTACGGCGGCAGAGGCGGAGGACTTGCTTTAGACGTGTCTCAGATTGTTCGATGGGCTGGAGCTCAAATGTCTTGGGAATGGCTGGGAGGACTTCGAAGTTCCATGGGAGGTTTCTGGGTTTGCCATTTTTACCAATGGGGCCTTGGGGCATCTTAAGTTCGACTAGGTGACCTACGGCGGAGGTGATGACATAGTTGTCATTTTCAAAGTAGATATCACGGCCTTTACCTTTCTTTTCAAATTTACCGACTTCCGGTGCCTTTGCGAGTGCGCTGGATAGATCTGTGGCGACGGAGGGCTTCTCCGCAATGATAAGAGTCTTCGACATGAAGGGGGCATTACGCTCGGAAACGCGGATTGTAAAAGGGAAAATTTTATACGGCTCTCTTTCTTAGTCCTCAAGATGGGTAATTATGGAGGTGTTTTGCATATGATGTGGTTTTTGTTGAGGGTGGTTTTTAGGCTTAACTAGGGGTGTCGTTTTCGATATTTAGATCAGGGATATGGCTAAATGAGATACGCATGGGAGCGGACTGGATGGCATTATGAGCACCGCCTAGGTAGATGGCCTGTTTACCAAATTTCTGGACGAGCTGATCCATGGAGTGATTTAGTTTATGCAAATTTTTATCTGTAGTGGTGGTGGATTTTTCCTGAGGGAATAGTGATGGAGTGTAGTTCTGTGTGTGGGTGAGCTTTCCTAGCACCATGGATATTTTTAGGATGTGCTCGGTATGGTGTGGCCGCTGCTTCCATATCCAGCTGGCGGTGCGAGCGAGATCTAGGGAGTTATCGGTAGCCTCTATGGTGGTGTCATCTGCCCATTGTCCCCCACGTAGGTAGCTGAGTGAGATACTAAAGCTACGTGCGAGCATGTTCTGACTACGGAGTCTCTGCGCAGCTTTTTGGGTAAGTTTGTGAAGAACTGGGAGGGCGCTTTCTGGGGGGCGTTTATCTGGAGGGAGGACATGACTGTGGCCGATACTACGGCGTGTGCCTTCTGGCTCTTGAATTTCTTTTCCTCTGAGCTGGTACCATAGCCGATCTCCAGCTACCCCACCCCAGGCATGGTGTAGCTGCTGGCGGGTGGCTAGGCAGATGCTACGGACATCGTGAATACCGTGGGCGTGGAGACGGAGCTCCATACCTCGCCCTACGCCGTGGAGGTCACGGAGTTCTAGCTCGTAGAGGATGTCTGGCAGGTCTGTTTCTTGTATGATAAAGAGGCCGTCTGGTTTACGCATTTTTGATGCCATCTTGGCTAGCCATTTGTTTGGCCCAGCCCCTATGGAGCCATTAATCCATGGACCTACTTGCTCTTTGATGGCGAGTTTAATTCTGTGGCCAATTTGCTCTACTTTATCTGGAGTTCGAAGATTGTAGGGTAGCCAGCACCACATTTCATCAATGGATAGGACGTCTTCTACATGAATACAAGATTCCACTGCCGCTATTAGCTGGTGATGTAGCTCTACGTAGCGAGCAGGACTTGCTTCAACAATCTGGATACCGGGGCAGAGAATACGAGCGTCTTTAACCCGTGTGCCTGTGTTTACCCCATGGGCTTTGGCTTCATAGCTGGTAGCGATACAGCAGGAGCTTTCTGCCATTACAGGAGCTACTCCGACCGGGAGACCGCGTAGGTGGGGCTGCATGTGCTGCTCAGCAGATGCAAAGTAGGCGTCGAAATCGACAAAGAGTGCTGTAAGAGGTGTGTGCATATATGTTCTAATGAACAGTTATGCGGCGCAATTAGGAAGG
The DNA here is from genome assembly GCA_023301765.1 of Akkermansiaceae bacterium. GTDB lineage: Bacteria > Verrucomicrobiota > Verrucomicrobiia > Verrucomicrobiales > Akkermansiaceae > Oceaniferula. The sequence continues at coordinate 15,313 of JALZUC010000001.1, forward strand.
TGTCAATGGTGAATGGGGGGCAAAAAAAAGGGAGCCCTTACTTGGACTCCCTTTGAAAGGTTTTGGTGTGCGTGTGTTACAGCACTTAGATGGCTTTCATGCCGTCCATGGCTTCACGGAGCATTTCCCCTACTTCCTCGACCATGTGGCCGCGAATTTCTGCATTTACGGCAACTAGGAGACGGTTATCTACAGAGGTGTCTTCGAGGTCTAGACCTTTACCGATGACGCTGGTGTCCATGTCTTTCATGAAGTCTTCCAGAAGTGGCACTGCTGCGTGGGCGAAGAGGTAGCAGCCGTATTCTGCGGTGTCAGAGATGATACTGTTCATCTCGTAGAGCTTCTTACGCGCGATGGTGTTTGCGATGAGTGGTGTCTCGTGGAGGGATTCGTAGTAGGCGGACTCAGGCTCAATACCTGCTTCTACCATGGCTTCGAAGGCTAGTTCTACGCCAGCACGTACCATGGCTACCATAAGGATACCTTTATCGAAGTATTCTTGCTCAGTGATCTCACCTACGCCGGCAGTTTTTTCAAATTCGCTTTCGCCAGTTTGTTCACGCCATGTGAGGAGGTTTTTATCATCGTTAGCCCAGTCCTCCATCATAGTCTTGGAGAAGTGACCTGAGATGATGTCGTCCATGTGCTTTTCAAAGAGTGGGCGCATGATGTCCTTTAGGTCCTCAGAGAGGCCAAAGGCGGTGATCTTAGCTGGGTTAGAGAGGCGATCCATCATGGTGGTGATACCACCGTGCTTAAGTGCTTCTGTGATGGTTTCCCATCCGTATTGAATAAGCTTAGATGCGTATGCTGGATCCATACCTTCGCTTTTCATCTTGTCGAAGCAGAGGAGTGAACCTGCCTGGAGTAGACCACAGAGGATGGTCTGCTCACCCATGAGGTCTGATTTTACTTCTGCTACAAAGGATGACTCAAGAACACCTGCACGGTGTCCACCCTGCGCTACACAGAGAGCTTTGGCAATTTCCAGTCCGTCTCCGTTAGGATCATTTTCACAGTGGCAGGCGATGAGAGTAGGAACGCCGAAGCCACGTTTGTATTCTTCACGAACTTCTGAACCAGGTGACTTAGGAGCTACCATGATAACGGTAAGGTCCTCGCGGATCTGCACGCCTTCTTCTACGATGTTAAATCCGTGTGCGTAGGCAAATGCTGCTCCTTCTTTCATGTGTGGGATAACGCTAGCAACTACTGCTGTGTGTTGCTTATCCGGTGTGAGGTTCATAACGATGTCTGCTGATGGCAGCATTTCTTCGTATGTGCCTACGGCAAAATCATTTTCAGATGCATTAAGGAAGGACTGACGCTTTTCCTCGATAGCAGCACTGCGAAGTGTGTAGGAGACGTCAAGACCGCTGTCACGCATGTTGAGTCCTTGGTTTAGGCCTTGAGCGCCACAACCGACGATGACGATTTTCTTACCTTTAGCGGCTTCGATGCCGTCGGTAAATTCGTCAGCATCCATGAAACGGCAAGTGCCTAGCTCATCGAGCTGGCGGCGGAGTGGCAGAGTGTTAAAGTAGTTCTGGCTCATTATATTATGTTAGTTAGTAACTTTGAAAAATGTTTCGCGGCTAGCGCGAGTGGAGTGATATGCACTAGGATGATCTTTATTCAAGCCTAGATCGTTCTAAATTAATACGGCACTGGAAGGATTTATATGGTTTATGACATAATTAGGGGGGTGAAGTGTCTGGGTGAGGTGTGGTAAGTAGCTAAAATAATGTAAGCGTGTGGTTTATATACCTCAGGGGAGGTTCTACTTGTCACCCGGCCTTTTACTCCACAAACTCAATCATCTCTAACGTGAATACTGCCAAATATAATCAGCCTCGTGGCTACGCACTCTTTGATCTCGATCAGACATTAATCCCCTGGGATACTCAGCTGCTGTTTTGTAACTTTATGCTTAAGCGGGTGCCGTGGAGAAGGTGCTACCTCCTGCTACTTATTCCTTTTCTCCCTGTGGCTAAGATCTTAGGTGCAGAGGGGATGAAGCGAGTTTTTCTTAATTACCTTTGGGGTCTGGATAGAGAAGAGTTAGCAAAGCTGGGGGAAGAATTTGTGGCTGAGATCATGCCTGATGGATTTTACCCCGAGATGCTCACAGTCCTGGAGGAGCAGAAAGTAACAGGCCGCCTGATGGTGCTCAGCTCAGCTAGTCCAGATATCTGGGTGCGACCTATCGCGCAGCGGCTGGGCTTTGACCACTACTTTGCCACAGAGGTGGAGACTAAGGATGGTGTACGCCTATTCCCTGATCTTAATGGAGGAAATAACAAGGGGGCTAATAAACTGGTCAAGATGCGGCATATTTTGCCTGAGGGCTTTGATCTAGAAAATGATACCCTACCAAATAGCCATGGTTTCTCCGATAGTCATGCGGATTTACCCATGCTCAATATCTGTGAGGATGCTAGTATGGTGAACCCTACGGCAGACCTCGCTAAGGTAGGTAATGCAAGAGGCTGGACGCTTTATACACCAAAACGCCCGACTCAGGGTAAGAGACAGTTTACAATCGCCTGTTTACGTCAAGCACTCGGCATGTGGAAATAGTTTTACCCCACTTCGAGTTATAGAGAAAGAGTGTGGAACAGCAGAGTAATAAGAAATCAATGTTCTGTAATCATGGCTATTATTACTCTCCGCTATTACATTACTAATTTGTAATAGAGCTGAAATAATTAGGTCATATTGAGCTGGTAGTTTCACATCGAAGTCTAGAAAGAAGCTCTTCATCTTAAATAACTATATAACATTATGAAAAACTCATTTAAAGCCATCATAGCGGCCTGCGTAATTACACCAACCTTACTCACAGCAGAAACAGTGTCAAAAGAAACAGCATTAGTAGGAACACTTCCAGATACCGGAGTGGAAATCACATTAGACGATATTACAGCAGCCCAGAAAATGTGGGGTGACGCAGTAGTAGCTATCGGTAAGGCCGGTGATAAAGCTCATGCAGTGGCAACAGAGGCAGCTAAGGCTGCGTATTCCTTTGAACTTGGAGCTATTCAGTTCAAGCCCACTCTTGCTTCTGTAACGCCATTTCGCCCTGACTTAGAGGGTACAGTATCTTACTTCGTTGCTGGTAATGATAAGTATAAAGAGGACAAAGGCTTTGCGCTTAAGCCATGGACTAAGGTTCGCTTTGATAATCACACTGTAAAAACTTTTGGTAACAAAGCATTGGTCATGGGCCACTACTACTTTACTGACAAGACTGGTAAAGAGACTAAGGTAGAGTATAGTAAAGGATATGTAAAAATGAAGGATGGCCGAGTATTACTTTTTCTACAGGACTCATCACTCCCTTATCAGAAGTAATTTATTCCTGATTTAAGTTTATTGTATAGAGGTGGGGCTTTGCTAAATTACGCAAAGCCCTACTTTTTTATAAATACTTTCAACAGCAGAGTAATGTTGTTGAAAGTCATCCTGCCTCTGATGTCTTTATTTATAATGATTATCTGAGAGTTTTCCGTATGATATGTTGTTCTACATGTTATCCGTAGTAACTCAATAATTAGCGGCTCCCCCCCCCCCTCTCCCATTCATACTCCACAGGAGTCACATCAATGAAAGTTCTCATAATTGAAGATGACGTTAAGACTGCAGATTTTATAGCTAAAGGCTTTAAAGAATCTGGCATGGTCGTTGATACCGCTCATGAAGGTAATGAGGGGCTTGATTATTTATTACTGAATAATTATGATGCCGCTGTGGTCGATATTATGGTGCCAGGTCTGAGCGGGCTGCAAATTGTCCAGACCCTTCGTGAGGAAGGAAACCACACACCCATCCTCATTCTTAGCGCTAAGAGGTCCGTTCCAGAAAGAATAGAGGGACTTCGCTCTGGGGGTGATGACTATATGGTAAAGCCATTTTCATTTTCAGAACTTGTCATACGGGTGCAGGCATTAGTCAGAAGGTCACAGCAGTCCAGCAGTATCTCTGAGGCTACTGACTCTAGCACTTTGAAATTTGCCGATTTAGAGTTAGACCTCTGGAAACGAGAGGTGAGGCGTGGTGAGCAGACTGTCGCTCTTCACCAAAAGGAGTTTACTCTGTTAGAGCATCTTTTAAAAAATAGAGAGCGAGTGATATCAAAAACTTCCATTATTGAGCATGTCTATGAATATGATTTTGATCCACAAACAAATGTTGTGGACGTACTAGTGCACCGGCTGCGTTCAAAAATCGACAAAGGTTTTGATACCAAGCTGATACATACCGTTAGAGGGATGGGCTATATACTCAAGGCAGAAGGGTAAGATCATGAATTCGGGAATAAAACAGAGAAAGCTATCCGCCCTTGCGCACTCACCTCCTTTCAAGCTCGCCCTCTACTATGCATTCTGTTTTAGCCTTCTATGTGTAGCACTATTCTGGGTAGGGAACGTCATTCTCACTAACACTATCCGAGCAAAGCAATTTAAGGCAGTAGAAAATAAAGCGCTAGAATACAGAGCATGGTTTCAAAAAGGTGATACTGAGCAGCTTAATGCACGGATGAACGAGCAGAGCCTACAGGCAGGCGACATCCTTTTTGTAAGAGTTCTTGGGGGTGATATGGACTACCTTAACTACACGCCAAATAATACTCAGGAAATGCCCCTAGCAGAGCTCGCTGAATTAAGTCCTGAGGCAGAGGGCAGTGAGATAATGATAGCAGGCGAAGCGTGGACTCTGGCCTCCGTCCCCATTGAAGGCACCGAGCTTACCCTACAAGCAGGGAAAAACAGTAAAGCCCTGGAAACTACGCTCTCTGGTTTTCGCATCAAGGCTATGCTCATCTTTATACCTGGGAGCTTACTCGCACTATTAACGGGAACCTATCTCGCCTACCGCTTTCTCTCCCCTACTCGGAAAATCATCACAACGATGAACGACATCCTAGAGAGCGGTGACTTATCTAGACGTTCATTACCAGACGCCACAGGTAACGAGCTTAACTCCATGATCGAGCTATTTAATGAGCTCCTCAACCGTAATGAAAAGCTTATCACGGTCACACACCAATCCATGGACAACATCGCCCATGACCTTAGAACACCTCTCAGCAGGATGAAAATGAGCTCGGAAAGAGCCCTAACAAAAGAATCACCTGATAAGGAAACCTATAAGTTCGCCCTTGAGTCCTGTGCTGAAGAAGTAGAATACCTAGAACAGCTGCTAAATATTCTTATGGATGTGGCAGAGGCTGAGTCTGGTGCTATCACTCTCAATAAAAAACCTATAGCTGTATATAAACTGCTTAAAGGCGTCACTGATTTATACGAATTTGTAGCAGAAGAAAAACAAATCACCCTTCATGTAGAATGCCCAGAGGATCTTATTATCGCCGTTGATCGCGTAAGAGTATTACAGTCTCTCGCGAACCTGCTCGATAACTCAATTAAATACAGTAGTGCTAAAACTAAAATCAACCTAAAGGCTACAACGGTCAAAGACTGGGTGCATATTTCGATAGAGGATCAAGGAATTGGCCTCATGAGTAAGGATATACCACATATCTGGGATCGGCTCTACAGGGCTGATCAAAGCCGGACTGAAAAAGGAATGGGGCTCGGCCTCAGCCTAGTCAAAGCTATCGTAGAAGCGCATGGCGGAAAAGTCGCTGTGATCAGCACTCCTGAAAAAGGCTCCACATTTAGTATTTTATTTCCTGCGAAATAAAGCCCTCTCATGTGACCCAAATTATAGCTGACACTAGAAAGCCTTACAGAACGCTCAGTTAGTCAAAAAAGGAGGGAAAGGTCAAAATTGCAGGTTCTGTTTATACTTCAATCACCAGTAAAGTGACCTGCACAGCTATATAAACACTACAAACAGACCGATCTTACAGACCGCGCTCCTATCTGGAGCGCGGTTTTTTACTTGCCCCCTGACACCTTGTCTTGCTAGACCGCCGCCTCCACTGTGACAAAATCGCTACGCAAAGCCTCTCTGAAAAGTGGTAATGATGTGATTAATTCCCCTCGCAATCCAACAGAAACCGAGCTTGCAACCTAAAAACTCAGTGAAACAACACTCTATTATGACCAAACAACTAAAACTAAAAGCTGCATCTACAGCCGCAGTTCTAATTACTGCTCTTCCAGCATTAGCTGGATCACCTGCGCAAGAAGTCGTAGCTAAATCACACTGCAATGGGGACTGGTGCTCTGGCCTTAAAGGTATCGGAAATCTATACTCTAATGACGATGCTAAATTCATCCAGAAGGTCAAACTCTTTGGCCGTCTACACGCACAATATGCATACACCGATGGTGAAGATGTAAATGGTGATGACTTTAGTGAAGGTTTTGATGACCTGCGTCGTCTCCGTTTAGGTGCGGAAGTCAAATTTCTCAACCACTTTATACTCATGGGCCGTGCTAACTTCGCAACTGATGATGCACGTAGTGGTGATGGCAGAACCCTAGGCTTCCAAGACTGGGATGAGCTAAAGCTTACCTACACTAGAAAAAACATGCTTGGCTTCGACCAAGTATCCGCATCATACGGCCGCCACAAGGTAGGCGTAGGAGCAGAGGCTCGTGAATCATCCAAAAAGCTCAGAACTGTCGAGCGGACAGCTATTTCCAACAAGGTGTTTGATAACCGTTACACAGGTATTTTACTTAATGCCAAAAAAGGTGATTGGTCAGGTACTGCAGGCTACCTCAGCCTAGATGAAACTGATGCTATTGGAAACTTTGACCATGGTAACGCCTTCTACCTACTCTCTGAGCATAAGCTAGCTACCGGCAACCTCTCCTTTGACTTCTTCTATAACCTTGATGCCGATGGCACAGATGGTGATGAAGTATTTGTAGGCTATGAGTGGGCCGCCACTGCTGCATATCTCACAACAGTTGGTAGCTGGAACCTAGACACACAAATTGTCTTTGGTGATAATGGCGGCGCTGACTACCAGGGCTCTGATAGCCGCACTGGTAATTTCTGGGGTGTAATCATTGAGCCTTCTAAGTTCATCATTGAGGACAAACTTGAATTTGTAGCTCGCTACTCCTACCAAGGATCTGAGGAGGATGAAGGTATCCGTAGTAACAGCCGTTATGCACGTGGCGACCATGGTGGCAATGTCAATGGTGGCCGTGGTGACTCCCACCACAGTATTTATGCTGGCCTAAACTACCACTTCTGTGGTCATAACTCCAAGCTCCTTGTGGGTGTAGAGTATGAAGATCTGGACACACCAAATGGTGACGTAGAAGCTACCACACTATGGTCAGCCTACCGCATCCACTTCTAATACCTAGTTTCTCATCATTCTAATTGCTAGAATCATATAGTAGGTGCGGTCGAAAGGCCGCACCTATTTTTTGTCCCCCCCCCCACCGTAAGCTCAAAGTAACTGAAGCTGGGGGTATGTCACGCTGACTACATCCGATCTTTAATCTCAGCCACCGCCCACGTAGCGTGCTCTGAGATTAAAGCATCCTGATCACCTGCCGCACGCTCTAGTGCAGGTAGATCTTTTATAGTCCCCACATTCCCCAGTGCCACACAGACATTTCTCAGAAAACGGTTTCGTTTGATCCTCTTGATCGGAGACTTCGCAAAGAGGACACGAAAACCATCGTCATCAAGCTCCAGAAAATCACGCAATTGCTTTTGAAAAACTGACTGCCGCGCATGAAACTTCGTCTCTCGGCTAATTTTAGCAAAGCGATTCCACGGGCAGACATCAAGGCAGGTATCACAGCCGTATATACGATCCCCTATCTGCTTTCTAAACTCCATAGGAATAGGCCCATGGTTTTCAATTGTGAGATAGGACACACAGCGCCGTGCATCCACTCTATGTGGCTCTGTAATAGCATCAGTGGGGCAGGCATCTATACACCGTGTACACTTACCACAGTGATCACCAAATGGTTGATCCGGCGGTAGATCCAAGGTGGTGATAAGCTCCGCTAAAAAGAACCATGTCCCCATTTCCTTATGAATCTGCACGCAAGACTTTCCACTCCAGCCAAGGCCAGCATCCGTAGCAAAGTCTCGCTCTAACACCGGTCCGGTATCGGTATAAAATCTCTGCACGCCTCCCATTTCCTCCAGCGCTAAATTCAAGTCCTTAAGTTTAGCATCTATAATATCATGGTAATCATCATTCCACGCGTAGCGCGCAATGCGGTAGTCCACATCAGGGTCTTCATCCCCAGGGAAATAGTTTAATGCTAGGCTGATTACTGAGCACGCACCCGGCACCACCTCTGCTGGGTTTACACGCCGATCTATATTTTTCTCCATCCATGCCATTTCGCCGGCACATCCGTCAGCGAGCCACTGTTTATATTCTGCAGCATGGGTAGCTTCACGCGCCCGTGCGATACGGCAGTCGTCAAAGCCCAGCTCACGCGCGATACGCACGATATTTGCTTTAGCAATCTGAACATCCGGAATCATAACTTTGTAGATTGATCTTTGGGAGCCTTCATCAGCCATGCAAGTAGTAACATCCATATCACCACCACGAGAAGACCACCTGTTTCATTACCAGATGGGTTCTCTGGATTATAGAGAATGGTCTTCGTCCACTCAATACCCTGCACCCTCACAATGGCTGCCGTCAGAGCTACCACAGCCATAGCGATATAAATAGTAATTGGGAGTCGTCTAAAAAAACTCGCTATCGAAATCAGCGCACACAGCCCATAGCCCCCCACCCAGAGATACCACTTATCAGTGTGGTATTGATCTAAGTCATTCAGCTGCCAGTAGGTAAACAGGCAGAACAAAAGCCCCATAAACAGAGAGACGTAACGCATACCCAGAGCATGCACGAATCCTTAGATTTGTCCAGATTCTCAAAGTTTCGTCAGCAGCAACTTTTAATTTAGTAAACCCTCCAACATCGTTTCTATTTTCTTCTCAGAAACTTTTACTCGCCTCGGCTGGCTGGGGGCGAACTCGGTGACACGCCACTCCATAAGTAGCCAGCCGCACTGCCAGAGTGAGACATTAGAGGGATCTTTCATCCAGGCAGTATGCCATGGCTGCCACAGGCGTGAGACACGCTCTCGCTTTTCATCATCCTTTACCAGAGGCAGGCTTTCTAGGCGCTTTAGCCGCTCTTCCATCGCTTGGAAATAGCGGCCATATTCTACCATTCGTGAGTATCCTGCACGCCAGACAAAGCCTGCACCTAGTAACCAGCTAATCTCCTCTGCTAAATCACTGGCTACGATGTGGAGGTGGCGATCTTTACCATTATTTTCTATCCAGTTAGAAATAGCTCGGTAAGAACTGAGCATCTCCTCGAATCCAAGGCAGACTTTTTCAGAGTAATTAAAAAGCTCTCCTTTTCCACGGTTTACCGCCTTGGTAAAAGCCGCCTCATCTCTGGGTATAAGTTTCCCTAGGGCTCCCTCATGCGCTACACGGAGGAGATCTTTTACCAGCTCCCCCTTACCGGAGTCCATCATGGGGAGCATAACCTTGCCCATCATACCAAGCGGAAGTTTACGGCGCACATAGTCCGTTTGCTCAGGCTCAATAATCTGGAAGAGCCGCACACTACCAGCGCGGTGGCTCTCGTCCGCCTCCACCTCATTAAGATAAGCGCGCATCCCCACGGTTTTCTTTTCATCCACAAGAGCTGGGAATACACCATCATCGGTGACTTTAGGGATCTCTCCAAAGCTCCAGCTCTCTCCGCCAGTCATCTCCCATTGCTCATTAACATGAAGCTCTAGGCGATCACGCATCAGACCTGTTAGATCATGACGCAGATCCGCTATATCATTACCAAAGGCTATCTCCTCATCGTTATCACTCCAAATACGGATCTTTGCTCGGTAGCCGTCCGGTAGTCGTGATTCATCAAACATACCTACCTCAATACCGTGGCCAGTGCGTTTACTCAGAAAGGCGGCAAGCTCTGTGAGTAGATCACGCGCAGGCACCCAGCCCTGCCACTCCTCAAGGAATGCAGTGGTCACGTCACGTGCAGGTGAGCACGCCTGGCGCTGACTTTTTGGTAGCGAGCGGATAAGTAGATAGACCCTCTCCTCCAGTAGCCCTGGCACTACCCACGATGTTAGGAAGTCTGGAAAATGCGTTACATCCTCTAGGCTAAGTTCAATCACTAGACCATCATCACGTTCACCCGGAGTATCATTATAACTTACGTGGTAGCCTATCTCACCGTGCCAGAGGAGGTCTGGGAAATCATTGAGATCATCTATTTCACCCCATACACAGTCCTCCACCGTAAGCATGATCTGCTCTTCATTATCTCCAGTGCTACGCCACTTCTGAAATGCCTTAGCCGTGCAAATCTCTTTAGGAATCCGCTCTAGGAAAAAATCATACACCGCCTCGTCAGACCATAGCCCCCCACTGCGGCGCAGCTTATGCTCTGCCTCTTCCACCTCTGCTTTCACCTCATCGAGGCGCGTCATAAACTTACCTTTTGTCCGTAGACCAGACTCAAGAATAGCCTCTCGGATAAATACCTCATGCGCCTCTCTAGGGTTTACTCTGCCGTAGAAAATATTCCGCCCATCCACGAGGGTAAGGCCACCGCAGAGCACAGTTTCCTTACCATACACAGCACCCTGTTTCTCATCCCAGTATGGCGAATGGTAGCGTCTGTGGCAGAGGTGTGGCACCACTTCTTCCAGCCACCTAACATCTAACAAAGCCACCTTACGTGCAAATACTCGGCTAGTCTCCACCAGCTCATAAGCCAGCAGCCACTCGTGGCGCTTTTTTCCAAATAATCCAGAGCCAGGAAATACTGAGAACTCTCGCCCCCCGGTGCTGCGGTAGTGACGCTTCTCCTTACTCCAGAAGCCAAACTGCTTAGGTATACCAGCAAGCAGGGCCTTATGCATCTCCGCCTCATCCCCCCACTGGCTTCGCTCCGTGGGTAAAGGCGCTGTTTTTACCTTTAACGTATCACGCACTAGGCGTCCCAGCTCATTCACTATCTGATCCCACTCCATCACACGGCGATAGCTGATAAAGTTCTGCTTACAGAACTTCCGTAGTTGATTACGCTTAAAGTGCCGTTTTTCACGGAAGGCATTTACAGCAGACCATATATGCAGAATTGTTAGGAAGTCAGACTCTTCATCATTAAATTTTAAATGTGCCTTATCCGCCTCCGCTTGTTTCTCCTGCGGGCGCTCGCGCACATCCATGACACTCATACCACCCACCATCACCAGCACGGCATTAAGAACTTTACGTTCATTTGCCTCAATGAGCATACGCCCTAGCCGCGGGTCTAAGGGTAGTCTTGCCAGCTGATGTCCCACCCTTGTTAGATCACCCTCTTTCTCCATGGCTCCCACTTCCTCTAGTGTGCGGTGCCCTTCGCTAATTGCCTTTGCTGATGGTGGACTGAGAAAGGGAAACTCTCTGACATCCGGAAGCTTAAGAGACTTCATACGCAAGATCACACCAGCTAAGGAACTCCGGCGAATTTCAGGATCTGTGTACTCATCCGCAGCATCCAGTGTCTCCTCATCATAGAGCCTTACGCAGATACCCTCCTGCACCCGACCACAGCGTCCTCTACGCTGACGCGCGCTGGCCTGACTAATCTGCTCAATCTGAAGGCGCTGGATCTGCCGCGCTGGATTCCACCTACTCACGCGTGCCTGCCCGCTATCGATTACATAAACAATACCGGGAATGGTCACTGAGGTTTCCGCTACGTTCGTAGCTAGAACTACGCGTCTGTTAGCCCCTCCGGTATCAAAGACTCGCTGCTGCTCATCTAAACCTAGCCGAGCAAAAAGTGGTAGAATCTCCGTGCCGGGGAAATTTTTTCCCTCCAGAGTTTCTGCACACTCACGGATCTCTCGTTCACCGGGTAAGAAAATCAGCACATCCCCACGGCCATCCATATCCGTCACCCACTCCACCGCACGGGCACAATGCCGTGCAAGATCTTCACCATCAGTGAAAGCGGGGAGAAAATAATCCTCCACCGGAAAGGTGCGCCCCTCTACATTCACTATAGGGGCACCATCAAAGTAGTCAGAGAATTTTCCAGCATCCAGTGTGGCGGAGCTTACTACTATGCGTAGATCCTTCCGCCGGCCTATTAAGTTCTTCAGATAGCCTAGGACAAAATCAATATTAAGACTGCGCTCATGCGCCTCATCAATGATCAGAGTATCATACTGCCGGAGATCACGGTCACGCTGGGTCTCAGCCAGCAGGATACCATCCGTCATAAACTTAATCACCGTTTCATCCTGCACTTTTTCCACAAAACGCACCTGGTAGCCTACACGATTCCCTAACTCCGTGCCCATCTCATCAGCTACCCGCCTCGCTACGGTAGCCGCGGCTAATCTTCGTGGCTGAGTACAGCCTACTTTACCTCTTTTCCCCTGCTCCGCATCCAGCTCATAGGCCATCTTCGGCAGCTGAGTAGTTTTACCACTGCCGGTTTCCCCCACCACAATAACTACCTGATGCTCACGCATCGCATGCATGATCTCCTCACGGCGTTTAGCCACAGGAAGGTCTGGATATTTTATCTTTGGCAGTGGCTGCATCTCCCCCACATAGCAACAACGGTAAGCTGAATTGCCAAGCGGCGATTTCACCTAAAATAAAGGTTCTACCAAAAATAGATCCGTATTGTCATCAGATCCGTATTCACCTAATTACCCTCTTACATCCCAATTATGCAAATATCTCCTCAAGAAGCTATTCAGAGTGCAAAGGCCGTTTTTTTCGATTTTGATGGCGTAGTGCTCGATACCGAGTGGCCCATCTACATTACTTGGAAAAATCTCTTTCAGCGTGAGGGCTTTGATCTACCTCCGGAGGTCTACGTCAAATGTATCGGTAGCGACTTTGAGACCTGGTCTCCTGAAAAACACCTTGAGGAGCTGAGTGGTAAGTCTTTTGACTGGGATACAGAGAACGCAGCACGTCAGGTAAAGATCGTTCAGTCCATCGAAGGCACACCTGCCATGCCCGGAGCCGCAGAGCTAATTCAGTCGTTAGCCGGAAGTCAATCTGCGGTAGTCTCTAGCTCAACTCACGACTGGGTGGATGGCTGGTTAGATAAGCTAGAACTTACGAAATACCTAAACACCATAGTCTGCCGTGGTGATGCACCTAAGATCAAACCAGCACCTGACCTCTACCTAGAGGCCGCTAAGCAACTGGGAGTTAACCCAGCTGACTGCCTTGTCATTGAGGACTCCATGAACGGTATGATCTCAGCACACGCAGCTGGTATGAAAGTAATAATAGTACCCAATAGACTCACCAAAGTGTTAGACTTCAGCTCAGCAGACTGGCAGATAAAATCACTGAGTTCACTGAGCTCATAGGTAAAGGCTCTTTCAAATCTCGCAGCCTCTATTAGCCTGTGGTGCGAAGACCACTGGCAATAGCATTCACGGAGTATTGAAGGGCATTTAGTAATGTGGCTTCACGCTCAGTGTCCCCTGCAGACTGAGCAGCACGCCAGTCCGCTAGCAGTGATACCTGCTGCTCATGGAGTAAACGGAGTGGTAGCTCACGCATTTCCAGTGTGCGTAGCATACGCGGGCGCCGCTCAGCAAACGAAGAGCCAAAGATGTCATCAATCATTGCACCTGTGCGCTTAAACTCGGCTACAATCATACCATGGAGGCGATCTCGTAGTGCCTCGTCTGGGACGAGTTTTGAGTATTTTGTCATCAACTCAAGGTCTGCACTCACGAGGTTTGTTTCCACATTAGTAAGTAGGTAACGTAAAAATGGCTCCTCATGAATGAGCTTAGAAAGAGCCTTAAACTCATCTGGTTTATCTAACTTTAGCTTTTCTAAAGCAGAGCCTACACCAAACCAGCCTGGCATGTAGTAGCGCGCCTGCGTCCAGCTAAATACCCATGGGATAGCACGTAGATCATCTAGTGATGCAGTGCCCGTGCGGCGTGATGGGCGCGAGCCAAAACAACCGTGTTCGAGGGCATCTATCGGTGTGGCCGTTCTAAAGAAACTGATAAAACCTGGGTCCTCTAACAGACCCCGGTAAGTAGCGCGGCTTTCTGTAGATAGCCATTCCATGGTCTTTTGGTAATCTGCACCACCGAGGTCTGCAGCTTTACCACCGGAGATACCTTTCTTTTTATTACCAATAGTAACACCGGCTACACCGGCAAGTAGCAGCTCTAGATTATAAGCTGCATTTGCGTGATGAGCGTATTTGCGTGGGATAACTTCACCTTGCTCAGTAACTCTCATGGAGCCACTTAGACTGCCAGCTGGGAGTGAACGGAGGAACCACTGCACTGGGCCAGCACCACGGCTGATGGTGCCGCCTCTACCGTGAAAGAACTCGCAGTCCGCGCCTGCTTCATGGCAGGCATTGGTTATATTTGCCTGTGCCTTCTGGAGTGACCACTGACCGGAAAGTAGTCCGCTATCCTTGTTAGAGTCACTGTAGCCAACCATAACGGGCATACACTGCAGACCACTCGGTGCAGTGCGGAGGTAATTTTTACCAGCTGGCAGCGAAAGGTAGGATTTTACCATATCACCTGCGCGGTCTAGATCATCACCTGTCTCAAAGAGAGGGCACACAGGCATACGGCTGACCCACTGACCGTCTTTGTAATCTGCAAAGAGACCTTCGCGGGCGAAAAGATGCACCAGTAGCATGTCTGAAACTTGTCTGGTCATACTGACTACATAAGGCCCTAGACAATCTATGCTGTTTGCACGGACATGGCGGCGTAAAACGCCAAAGCAGTCCATTATCTTACCAGCTTCTTTACTAGAGTCACCTGTCCACGGTGGGAATAGGCGATCATTTTGAAGTTCTTCTAATAAGTAATCTATGCGCTTCTGCTCCGGCCACTCAGTGTAGTTCTCACCATCCTTAACACCTGCGATAGAAAGCATCTGAGCAGCTGCATTATCATGGAAAACTGAGTTCTGGCGGACATCAAGAGTAGCTAGGTGGAAGCCAAATACTTCTGCCAAGCGGCGCAGTGGATGGATCACGCTACGTGCTGTCCGCTCAGCACCTACTTGGCGGAGCGTAGTATCTAACAGATTTAGATCCTGCACGTATTCCTCCACGTTAGCGTAGATATTCCCCCCCTCCATTTTCTCACGCATGAGGTAGACTAGACAGCGCCATGGCTCACGGCCATTTACCTCGGCTATTTTAATACCCACACTCCCGAGCTCAGTGATAAGATCAGCTATACGCTCGCTGAGCTCTTCTGGCTCATTTCCCTCACCGGGAGAAATGGTGAGTACACTGGCGGAGGCACGGAGTTCGCGTTCGTGGATACGGAGAGCGTGCTTATTGAGTCTTTCCAAGGTGTCCTTAGTAATATCCGCGGTTACTAGCGGGTGACCATCTCTGTCTCCACCTACCCATGTGCCAAAGCTAAGTTTCGGATAGGCACCGGAAGCTCTGAGCTTCTCCACATCCCAGCCGATAGATCTCCATGCTGCCTCCAGTGAGGCATCTAGACGGACTATGACATTAGGATAAACCTCACGGAGGTAGTAAATGATATGGCGTAACTCACCTAACAGGCTCGGGCGTGAGGCATGGATCTCGCCGGTGTGCCAGAGAGTTTCCAAGGTTACATTAATAGACTCAAAGACTGCGGCTAGTGACTCAGGGTCACTGGCATTCCGGTCCCAGTGCACCAGTTCCTTATAGAGAGCCAAGTGACGTTCTCTAACAGTAGGGCGTTTTGCCTCAGTAGGGTGTGCTGTGAGCACCGGGCTAACAGCCACAGTGGGTAGAAGTTCTAGAACCTCATCTTCAGTGCAGCCTTGCTTTTGCAACCGTGTAAGAATCTGAGCAAACATACCCTGCTCAGCATCTAGACCTAGCTCACTACGGCGGCGGCTTCTGATCTTCAGGGCGGTGCGCTCCTCCACCATATTGAGGATTTCAAAACAGATGGCCTGCAGCTGTGCGGTATCCGCCGCTTCATCTGGCTCTTTAGCACGGTCTTGAAGCTCCTCACCACGCCAAGGAATACTAGCAGCAAGGTGGGATGACTCCCCAAGGAGTCCGGAGAGCATATCCATAAGAATACGGAGTCTCTCTTCCAATTCTCCAAAGCCAGCATTTCTGTAGTCCAGGTTAGCACTACGAAGTTCTTCTTTAGAGGCAGATATTACGGGCGTATAATTGGTAGGCTGAGTCATGGAAACTTTTGAGCGATTTTTTCGCCCTGCCACATCTTTAATAAGAGACTTACATGAGTCCAGACATTATCGGACTAATGATGCCCTATTGATGATTTACCGTCTTGACTAGAGTGTCTCACTCCTCTGCGGCGACAAAGTATATGGCGATCACTACCTGTAGGAGTTACGGCGCTACCGCACTCTGCCTGACAAAAGAAATTTTCCAGATCAGCGAGCCCCCCCAGACATTATAAGCACTCGCTGATTAGCCAGAATCAGTCACAAGGGAATTTCACCTATTCTAAATCATAGACTTCAGTATTACTGTGGCATAGACCCGTTTTCACTCCAAATGCGAGTATGCCGTCCAAGCTCGAGCAATACAAATCAACGCATCAAGATATGTAGATTTGTTTCTTGATTTCGCGGGTTTTGTGCATACTTTGCCCCAGCAAAGCTATGCCTAGACCAGACTCCACTATCGAATTAACCAAAGCCCTTAAGGACCGCATTCTCGTTCTTGATGGAGCCATGGGAACCACTATCCGAGGCTACGGCCTAGAGGAATCAGACGCTCGTGGGGATAGGTTTAAGAAAAACGATAAGGATCTGCTTAATAATGGCGATATCCTCTCACTCACCCAGCCGGACACCATCGGAGATATCCATAAGCGTTTTTTAGAAGCTGGCTCTGATATCATTGAGACCAATACCTTTTCCGGCACAGCTATATCTCAGTCAGAGTTTTTCGTAGAAGACCCTAGAGAGACAGGTAAAGGACGCAAAGATCCGGAATTCTACCAAAAAATCATCGAGGACCCATTTCTTCAGGACCTCTCATGGGAAATGAACGTAAAGTCCGCGCAGCTCTGCCGAGACTGGTGTGACCGTATTGGCACCGAGACTGGTATCAAACGCTACGTTGCAGGTGCTATTGGTCCGCTTACAGTTTCTCTATCAGTTTCTCCAGACGCTGAGGATGCAGGATTTCGCGTAGCTACCTTTGACCAGTTAGTCGCTGACTACTCACACCAGATACGCGCACTCATTGAGGGCGGCACGGATATCCTCATGGTAGAAACTATCTTTGATGCACTCAACGCCAAGGCCGCGCTTGTAGCTACTCAAAATGTCTTCGAAGAGGATAATCTAAAGCTCCCCATCATGATATCCGCCGCTGTGGGTATGGGGGGAGAGACCATGATCTCGGCTCAGAAAGTGGAAGCTATGTGGAATGCAGTAAAACATGTAAACCCACTCTCTGTAGGGTTAAATTGTTCACTAGGGCCTGATAAAATGCGTCCATTTCTCTCCGAGCTCAGTGGCGTGGCAGATGCTTTTGTTTCCTGCTACCCGAATGCCGGTATGCCTAATCCCCTGGCACCTACAGGCTTTGACCTAGGGCCTCAGGACATGAATGACCAGCTCTCTGACTTCGCCGGCGCTGGCTTCCTTAACTTTGCTGGTGGCTGCTGTGGTAATACTCCTGAGCACGTCGCCGCCATTGCTGAGGCTGTAAAGCAGCACCCACCACGTGAAATCCCCACACAAGCCCCCCTCCTCAGACTCTCCGGAACTGAGGTATATAATCACACGAACGATAAAAATTTCCTAATGATCGGCGAGCGCACCAACGTCGCCGGCTCACCACGCTTCCGTAAGCTAGTGCAAGAAGGGAAACTTGAAGACGCTCTAACAGTGGCACGTCAGCAGGTGGACAACGGAGCACCAGTCATTGATATCTGCTTTGATGATGGCCTTATCGAAGGGGCCGAGATGATGACAAAGTTTCTCCAGCTCGTACAAAGTGAGCCAGACATTACCAAGGTACCCATCACCGTAGACTCATCTAAGTGGGAAATCATCGAAGCTGGGCTGAAGTGCCTGCAAGGCAAAGGAATAGTGAACTCCATATCCCTCAAGGAAGGTGAGGAAACCTTTAAGCACCATGCTCGCACCATCATGAAGTATGGTGCGGCCACTGTGGTTATGGCCTTTGACGAAAATGGCCAGGCCGCTACTTATGAGGAAAAAATCCGTATCTGTGAGCGCGCCTACCGTATCCTAGTAGATGAAGTAGGATTTAATCCTCAGGATATTATTTTTGATCCTAACATCCTCACCGTCGCTACCGGCATCGAGGAGCATAATAACTACGCCGTTGATTTCTTTAATGCTACCAAATGGATCAAAGAAAACCTACCAGGAGCTAAGGTCTCAGGTGGTGTATCCAATGTATCCTTCTCCTTCCGTGGAAATAACGCCGTGCGTGAGGCCATGCACTCAGCCTTCCTCTACCACGCCGGCATGGCGGGTATGGACATGGGCATCGTGAACGCAGGCATGTTAGAGGTCTATGATCAAGTAGACCCAGAACTCCTTAAACACGTGGAAGACGTGCTGCTTAACCGAGATCCTGATGCTACTGAAAGGCTGTTAGACCTAGCTGAAAAGTTTAAGGGCGTGAAAAAGGAAGCTCAGGTGGAGGATCTAGAATGGCGTAAGGCAGAGGTAGAGAAACGCCTCGAATACGGCCTCCTCAAGGGGATAGATACCTTTGTAACTGAAGACACAGAAGAAGCGCGCCAGAAGTATGATAAACCACTCCACGTCATCGAAGGCCCACTTATGGACGGTATGTCCGTGGTCGGAGACCTCTTTGGTGCAGGGAAGATGTTTCTACCACAGGTAGTAAAATCAGCCCGAGTAATGAAGAAATCCGTGGCCTACCTGGAGCCTTTCATGGAGAAGGAAAAGGAAATAAAAATCCGTGCAGACATAGAGATCTTACAAAAAAACGATCCTGAACTTTCTGACTCCGATGCCCGCATACGGGTGGAGAAGTCCATGACCGCAGGCCGCGTCATCATGGCTACCGTTAAAGGCGACGTTCATGACATTGGTAAAAACATCGTAGGTGTTGTCCTCGCCTGTAATGGCTTTGAAGTCATTGATATGGGGGTGATGGTGCCCTGCGATAAAATTCTTGATACCGCTATTGAAAAGCAAGCTGACATCATTGGTCTATCAGGACTTATCACTCCATCACTAGATGAAATGATCGCTGTAGCTAAGGAAATGGAACGTCGCAAAATGAAGCTACCACTCCTCATCGGTGGAGCTACTACCAGCCCTGCGCACACAGCTGTAAAGATAGCCGAGCATTACAGTGGCGCCATAGTTCACGTATTAGATGCATCACGCTCCGTGCCAGTTACTACCACCTTACTCAGCGAAGAAAAACGTGAGGCATTCATCACGGAAAATAATTCTAAACACGAGAAACTCCGCGCCAACTTTAATAAAAAGAATAAGCCCTCCATCCCCCTAACAGATGCACGCGCTAATAAGTTTACCTGTGATTGGGAAAACTACGCACCACCGCAGCCGGAGTTTATCGGCACCCGTGTTATAGAAAACCAATCCCTGCGCGAGCTAGTAGACTACATAGACTGGACACCATTCTTCCACGCATGGGAACTACGTGGCGTATGGGACCGTGAGACTAAAGTCCTCAAAACAAAAAATGCTGAGGCTGCCGAAGTCGCACAAGAACTCTACGAAGATGCCCAAGAGCTACTCGAAGAAATCGTCTCTGAGAAAAAGTTCACCGCACGTGGAATCTACGGATTTTTCCCCGCCTACTCAGATGGCGATGACATCGTGCTGCCAGATCATGACATAACCTTCCACACCCTTCGTCAGCAGATCGAGAAACAGACGGACAAGCCTCACGTAGCGCTTGCTGACTATGTAAAACCCAGCGTAGAAGAGCTCTCTAACAGCGAATCAAAAAAGAACTTGCAAAGTACCCTTACCGATCACATCGGCGGCTTTGTAGTAGGTATCCACGGCGCTGATGAGTGGGCTGCCACTCTCCGTGATAAAAATGAGGTAGACTCTGCCATCATGGTTCAAGCTATCGCTGACCGTCTAGCGGAAGCCTTTGCTGAGCTACTTCACCACCGCGCACGTGTGGCATGGGGCTACGAGCGCTCTAATGAGTTTAACCACAACGAGCTCATCAAAGAAATCTACCAAGGTATCCGCCCAGCCCCCGGCTATCCGGCACAGCCAGATCACACGGAAAAAGAAGCACTCTTTAAACTGCTAAATGCATCCCCAGCCACTGGCGTAGATCTCACCGAGAGCTGTGCTATGCACCCAGGAGCGGCCGTTTCAGGACTACTCTTCTCTCACCCAGGCAGTAAATACTTTGCCCTCAGTGATCTACAGAAAGATCAGGTAGAGGACTACGCACAACGTAAAGGCTGGGATATGGACACGGCAGAAAAGTGGCTGGGCCCATGGTTAGGCTACGCATAGGCCAGAGCCACTATTACTTAACTAGAGAGACTCTATAGCCGCCCCCTCTCTTTTGCTTTTCAGCTGTGACAGTAAGAAATAACGACTGCCCAGACATGCCTGTTAGCAACAGGCTGACTATTTAATAGATAGTTGATATAGGGTATTGGAACATCTGTATTTATGCTCCTTTCTTTAGCTTAATCCTGCCATAACAGTAGCTCTACTATCTGCTTCATATCTTTTTAATTCCCGGCCTTCTACGTACCACAGAATGTCTCACTCACACGTTCCTCAGGTAGTGGCGGATTTTCCAGATCGTGATGCTCATCACACTCTGTAAATGGAGTTTGTAGCACTTTCACTAAGCGGTGGAACGGCGCGTAATCTCCAGCATACGCTGCTTGAATAGCCTCCTCTACGCGATGGTTTCTAGGGATAAAGATAGGGTTCACCTCTGACATCTGCTCCTTACAAGATGCCAGCTCTTGCCATTGCTCGAACCAGCGGAGGAACGGTTTTTGATCTGAGAACATCTCCGAAAGCTCCGCGGTATCACCACCAGCTGCCACGTATGTGAGGTGACGGAAGAAAAGCGTGAAATCCACCTCCTGATTTGCGAGTAGACCAAGACAGCTTTTAATTAACTCATCCGCGCCCTCATCTGGCAGGCCTAGTTTTTTTCTAAATCTACTGTTATAGCATCGGCCAAAGTAAGTGGGAAATTCTGCGAGCACTGCTTCCACTTTCTCTACGCCCTTCTCCATGTCCTCATCGATGAGTGGCACGAGAGTTTCTGCCAGTCTGCTCATGTTCCAGAGTCCTATGTTCGGCTGATTCCCCCATGCATACCGTCCACCGGTATCGATAGAGCTAAAGACACACTGCGGGTGAAAGGCATCCATAAAAGCACATGGGCCGTAGTCGATCGTCTCACCAGAGACTGCAGAGTTATCAGTATTCATCACCCCGTGGATAAATCCGTAAGACATCCACTGCGCAATCAGCTCTGCCTGTGCCTGCATCACCCTTTTGAGGAAATTCAAATACGACTCTGGTGAATCTGCCACTTCTGGGTAGTGGCGCTCGATCGTGTAATCCGCTAATACGCGCACCGCATCCACATCATTCTGTGCATAGAAATACTGAAAAGTCCCCACGCGGATATGGCTAGATGCCACACGTGTAAAGACACCTCCAGCAAGTGGGCCCTCCTGTCGCCTGACTCTCTCTCCCGTAGTCACTGCGGCTAGAGCCCGTGTAGTAGGCACACCTAGTGCATGCATAGCCTCACTCACGATGTATTCTCTAATCACTGGGCCAAGGGCTGATTTCCCATCGCCACCACGTGAGAAGGCAGTGCGGCCAGATCCCTTTAGCTGGATATCTCTCCGTTCACCTTTTTGATTAAGAACCTCACCTAACAGAACAGCTCTACCATCTCCCAGCCGCGGAGTGTAGCCACCAAACTGATGCCCGGCATATACCTGTGCCAGAGGCTCTGCTCCCTCCAGCACTGTATTTCCGGATAGCACATCTAGCCCTGCAGCTGACTCCAGCCACTCTGCATCTATGCTTAGCTCCGTAGCTAAAGCACTATTAATACAGATCAACTCTGGATCTGGTACCTGTGTAGGGTCTTGCCGTGTGTAGAAATGTTCAGGTAGTCTGGCGTAGCTATTTTTAAAGAGAATCACACTTACTGGGGTATTACTGGTTTACCGTTTTTTTCAGGATATTGGGCATCCTCGGCTTTGAGCTGTTTCTTCATCTCAGCCATTAATTTTTTTAATTTTTCAGGCTTAGATTGAGCCAGATTGGTAATCTCGTAAGGATCTATTTTTAGATTATACAGCTCATACCTATCTTTCTTAAAGTAATGATAGATTACCTTCCAGTCACCTTTCCGGTAACTGGTAAAATAGCTAGATCTATGTTCATGAGGGAAGTGCATAAGAAACGTGCCTGGGTGACTAGAGTCACTCATCCCAGCGAGCATCTCTTTTAAAACATGCCCATCTTGAATATACCCCTCAGGTATATCTACACCGGCAACATGCAGAACAGTGGGGAAAATATCCATCACTGTTGCTAATTGGAAATTTATGCTATTCGCCTTGATTGGTAGTGCCCTCTGAGCTGCTGATTGTGCATTAGGCTTTGCCCACGCTACGATAAGTGGTGCTCGCATACCGCCCTCATAACAGGTGGCTTTCTTACCGCGCAGTGGAGCTGAAGAAGCATGCGCCATATTTCCGCCCAAAGGAGCATCAGACCCATTATCACCGAGGAAAAGAATCAAGGTATTATCCGCCACGCCCTGCTCCTCAAGTGTCTTCATAATATCACCCAGAGATTTATCCATCCCTTCTACTAGAGTGGCAAAGGCATTGGCCTTTTTACTTTTTTCCTTATAATGATCAATAAAACGTTCATCGGTATTAAACGGGCCGTGAACTGCATAGTGTGACATGTAGAGAAAAAATGGCTTTTTATTTGCTACTGATTTCGCAATTTCAGCCCTCGCCTCTAGCGTAATCGCCTCAGTGAGGAATATCCCCGTGTTATGGTATTTTTTAAGGCCGGGAACAGCATGGGTAGTGCCTTGTCCATAGTCCCCAAGATAGGAGTCAGGCCTCCCTATGGCTGACCCAGCTATATTCACATCAAAGCCTAAGTTAAGTGGCTCCGCCCCCTCAGAGCCGTTGGGTCCAAAGTGACCTTTACCTATAAAAACTGTTCGATAACCATTTTTTTGCATCACCAGAGGGAGTGTCGTTTGGTCTTTCTTAAGCCCCTTCCAATTCCAATGCGTAGGCCCATTTTCACCTCTGTTATTAACAGTGGGCTTAATCCACTGAGTGGTATGGTGCCTAGTGGCATTCTGCCCCGTCATGATAGAAGCTCGTGTGGGAGAACAGACAGACTGAGCATAGAATTGGCTAAACCTAATACCCTGTGACGCTAGCACCTCCATATTAGGTGTTTTATACCAATCATTTAACGGATACTTAACTACCATACCTTTATCATCTGTTAGAAAGGGAACTGAGGTGTCCATTAATCCCATATCATCCACTAAAAAAACGATAATATTAGGACGCTCCTGCGCTGTAGCAAACCGCGGAATTAATAATATCGCAAAAAGAATAACACTTAAATTTTTCATAAATAGATGCCATCTCCTTATCCATTTACCATCGACTTACAAGTGGAATTACAAGTATCACAATAATCATTTTCGTATTTGCTCAGCCTTCACAGTAAAGTGTCCCCCCTCCATATTCACCCCATTTAGCATTCTACTAGCTACCTGAATACGGCCCCCATAAAACACTCCAGAATAACATTCTTGGCAAAATACCGCACTGGCTAACATTACTTCATTAACTTCAGAAAATCCTGCTAACGCTCTAGCCACTCGTGAGAGAGTTATGCCAGCCTTGGAACCACCCCAAGGTGCTCCCTCTGGTGCTTATCTCCGTTCAAAAAACCTCCTTCGTTCTTACCCCAAGGCTTCCATCCTTTTTCATAAGAGGCCTGATTTTCAGGGCTATTATAAGCTGTCTGATTAATCATGGGCACCTCTTTACGCACTGAGCCAATATGATTACACACACTTGCTACTGGTAACTGGTTAACATGCCACTTTCCTGTCATATAAGTTTCATAACCCTATTCAGAGAGAAGCTGAGACTATGACCTCCTAGTGTCCTTGCGAATATCTGCAACTGCAGCTTGATCCCTCCACAAAAAAGCCCCCGTATTCAGATACTCCTGTTTATGCGATTCTAAGTGGCTGGCTTGGATGAGTCACATGAGTCGTTAGAAAGCAGCGGCCAACAATGTAGCTTTCTTAGTTAAATTCAGCATAGACATGCGACAGGACAATACTAAATCATTCTATTTCTGTTCGTTAATAAGTGCTACGAAGCTAAAAACCTAATGAATAACACCTTACAAAATAGGCCTAGAAGCGTTACTGACTAATTTTCCCCATCTCATGGCTTTTCTGAAAGGTGATTTGGCCTTATACTTTCTGCATGGCATCTGATGATCATACAGCGGCAAAGACCCATGGCGCACCCCCACTAGAAGACAAGGCACCTAAAGTAGGGAAGCCTAAAACCTCTGCAGCAGGTGCTACTGCTGTGGCTTCTTCTATGAACCACGTAATGCGCACGGCAGGCCCAGTGCGTGGCACTAAGGCTCTACTTGAGCTAAATCAGCAAGATGGTTTTGACTGCCCTAGCTGTGCGTGGCCAGACCCTGATGATCACCGGGCGCAGACGGAGTTTTGCGAAAACGGAGCAAAGGCCGTGGCCTCAGAGGCTACTACAAGGCAGATAGATAGAGACTTTTTCCGTAAGCACAGCATTACAGATTTATTGCAACAAACAGACTACTGGCATGATCAGCAAGGCCGCATAGTAGAGCCTATGGTCATCCGTGAGGGAGGCACTCACTACGAGCCTATTTCTTGGGATAATGCCTTTGCTATTATCGGACAGGAACTTAAGGCTCTAAATCACCCAGATGAAGCAATGTTCTACACATCTGGGCGCGCTAGTAATGAGGCGGCATTTCTCTACCAGCTCTTCTCCCGCCACTACGGCACTAATAATCTACCAGACTGCTCTAACATGTGCCACGAGTCCAGTGGTGCGGCGATGTCTCAGGCAGTGGGTATAGGAAAAGGTACTGTGTCACTGGATGATCTCCATGAGGCGGAGACCATCATCTGCATAGGTCAGAACCCGGGGACTAACCACCCGCGCATGCTAGCATCTCTGGAAACCTGCGTAGAGAACGGGGGTAAAATCATCGCAGTAAACCCTATGAAGGAAGCTGGGCTCATGGGCTTTGCGCATCCGCAGAAGATCTCTGGCATGTTAGGTAAAGCTACTCCACTGGCATCTCAGTATCTTCAGGTGAAAATCAATGGAGACTTAGCACTACTACGTGGACTAGGTAAGGAAATATTTGAGCGTGGCGCAGTGGATGAGACCTTTATCGCTGAGCATACCGTGGGGGTAGATGCCTACCGCGCACGTTGCGAGGCGGCGGACTGGGATGACATCACAGCACGCTGTGGTATTGATAAAAAAGATATTATCGAACTGGTAGATACTATTCTACGTGGTGAAAATAAACTAATCACCTGCTGGGCTATGGGGCTCACACAGCACCGTAATGCAGTAGCCACTATCCGTGAGGTATGTAATCTCCATATGATTCTAGGCGCGCTTGGCAAGCCCGGTGCTGGGCTCTGCCCCGTCCGCGGCCATAGTAATGTGCAGGGAGATCGCACAGTCGGCATTTTTGAAAAAATGCCAGAGTGGTTCCATGATGCTATTGATCAAGAGTTTGAATTTAAATCACCGCGAAAGCACGGCTATGATGTGGTGGAATCCATCCTTGCGATGCACCGTGGCGAGGGAAAGGTATTTGTAGCTCTCGGAGGAAACTTCCTTCAGGCTACTCCGGATACAAACCTCACAGCCAAGGCGCTGACTAACTGTAACCTAACAGCCCATATTTCCACTAAGCTTAACCGCAGCCATCTGGTGCATGGTAAGACCGCTCTTATCCTCCCGTGCTTAGGCCGTAGTGAACGTGATGCGCAGGAATCTGGCGAGCAGTTTGTAACTTGTGAGAACTCCATGGGCATCGTGCACATGTCTAAGGGGAAACTTACGCCATCATCTCCTGAACTACTGAGTGAGCCAGACATCGTAGCACGTATGGCGGAGGCCACTGTGGGTAATACTGCTAAGGTAGACTGGCGCTGGCTCATCGGCGACTATGACCGTATCCGTAATCTGATCGAAAAGGTCATCCCCGGCTTTAAGCCCTATAATAAACAGGTCCGAAATCCTGGTGGATTCTACCTCCCTAACGGAGTAAAAAAACGCGTCTGGAATACTACTAGCGGTAAGGCAGAGTTCAGCGATGAAGCACTGGAGCAGATCCAAGTGGCCAAAGGTCGACTTGTTCTCCAGACACTACGTAGCCATGATCAGTATAATACTACTATCTACGGAATGAATGATCGCTACCGTGGTATCGGCATGGGGCGCAGGATTATCTTCCTACACCCAGATGATATGAAATCACGGAGCATCTCCCCTGTTTCTCTAGTGGATATCACCAGCTACTGGGAGGATGGCGAGAGAAAGGCTCAGCAGTTTTACGCGATACCCTATGATATCCCATCTGGCACCGCAGCAGCCTATTTCCCAGAAGCTAATGTTCTTATACCCGTTAATTCTACGGCTCTGGAGAGTAATACACCCACGAGTAAATCCATTGAAATCAGCGTAGCACCATCCAGCTAACTCCCAAGCCCATGTCTACTAAAACTTACCAAGTCTACATTCTCAAAAACCGTATGAACCGCCGCTTTGTCGGTATGACGGATAATGCAGAGAATGAACTAACATCTCATAATCAGGGAAAATACAGAGGCACTAAGGCATTTAAACCATGGCAAATGGAGTGGTTCAGTGAGCCTCTGTCACGTAATGATGCTCTGAGACTAGAAGAAAACCTTCGCCATCACAAAACTAACGTCGCTATGCTAGAGTCCATCACGAATAAACACGATATGGGAATGGGTAAATGATGACACCTGTAATACTTTTTCACTCGCGTAGTTAATCTTTCATAGTAATATACTGACATGGAAAATCCTTACACAAGCTCCTACGCAAACCCATACACCGTAGCTGCTCAGCCCGTAGATGTTCGAGCTGCATTTATTCGTAAGACGTATGCTCACCTTGGTGGCGCGATTCTTATTTTTGCTTTTATTGAAGCCGCTCTGATGTCGATCCCTGGTATTGAGGGCACTGTTTCCAAACTTCTCGCCACTAGTCCCTACAGCTGGCTAATGGTGCTTGGTGGGTTTATGGCGGTGTCATGGGTAGCTAATAAATGGGCTACGAGTGACACCTCAGTAGGTATGCAGTATCTCGGCTTGAGTCTCTATGTAGTGGGAGAGGCCATAATAATGCTTCCTCTTCTCTTGATGGCTAAATGGCAGGTGGGAGACAGCTCTCTCATCATGAAGGCTGGCGGAGTCACCTTCTTACTCTTCTTAGGCCTCACTGTCATTGCGTTTACAACTAAGAAAGATTTTTCCTTCCTAGGTGGTATGCTTAAGATAGTAGGCATGATTGCCCTTGGTATCATTGTAGTTGCTGTGATCTGGCCAGGAGCTATAACTTTAGGACTTTGGTTCTCTGTAGCTATGGTCATTTTTGCCGCAGGCACTATCCTGTATAGCACGAGCAACATCATTCATCATTATCAGACTACTCAGCACGTAGCGGCTGCGCTTAGTCTCTTTGCTAGTGTAGCTCTACTATTTTGGTATGTTCTGCGTATCTTCATGTCGCGTGATTAGACACACTAAAAGATAACATTTAAAATACTTACAGAGGCGGCCAATAGGCTGCCTCTTTTTTATTTATTAAAGCTACCCACTAGCTAATTCAAGAACCTTAAATTACTTAAAATCCATAAAGAAGCTTAGTAGTATGGCCTTAACATCAAATAGCAGATTGGCCCTGTTACAGAGACATAAAGCCATAGAGGGAATACCCAGCGTGACATCTTTCTGTGTGCAGCAAAGTGATTAGTATATCCTAGCGAAAGCGTCATCAGGATAAAGGGTAAGCTAATAGCTGCGCAGATGATGTGGCTGAACAGTAAAATCAAGTAAACGGTACGTGCTATCCCTTCGCCACTGTATCTTACCTCCTCCTGTGTGCCATGGTAGCTTACATAACAGAGCAGAAAGATCACAGAGCAAATGACGGCCCCTGAAATCATCTGTTTATGCCTTACAATATTTTTATTTTTTACCGCTAGCACCGCAAGAATAAGAAAGATCGTAACCAGTGAGTTAAGAACAGCGTGAACAGGAGGGAGAAACGAGAGATCTATACCAATGTCTAACTTGTAGCGCCCCATAAGCACCACGAGTGTAAGAACAACGGCACTGAGAGCCCAAGAAATACGCTTAAGAAGCCTTAGCTTAGCAACGTCTGGCTCGCGCTGTAGATAACACTGATAATCTGACATGACGTGCTCAATATTACTTTTGTTCTAATACGGTCTCTACCATCTGATGTAGTGCTTTCTCTGTTTCTACAAAGACGGCTTCACCATCAATTTTAGCATGAAACAGATCACGCCGGCCGATGAGTGCAAGCTCGCGATTAAATACTGAGATGGACATATTATGAGCAATCGCTCCCTTTTCAGCCGCTTCGCTAGGATCTTTCCGCTCTTGGATAGGGTCATACTTCATCTCATCCACCATGTAGGTTTTTAGTTCATCTGGATCGCCGGTAAGAAACCACCAGTCAGAAGTATCAGCAGCCAGTGCATCGGCGTAGCTCTTTAGCTGCTCTACTCCATCTTTCTCAGGGTCTACGGAAATGCAGACCATTTGGAAATCTGGGTTGTTTTTAAATTTATTATAGAGAGTCTTCATCCCCTGCTCATTATTTTTAGCACACATGGGACAGGCCGCATAGAACTGGGCAAAAGCCCATACTTTACCCTTGAGGTCAGATATTTTCACCTTCTCACCGTCTTGATTCGTGAGAGTAATATCTTTTTCCAGAGTTAGGAGAGCCTCAAGCTCTGAGTCACTAGAGTAGTAGGGCTTTACCTCTGGCTTGATTTGATTCCCTCTGATCCAGAAGGCTACCGCAAAGATAAGTGCAGAGATAAGTGCAGCACAGGCATAGATGGAGATGATTTTTCCTTTATCAGTCATAGCGTAGTTATTCTAGGGCTAAAAAGTTGATTACTCACCTTTGGTACCCGTTTTTATTTCTGCCAGCACATACTCGGTATTGGCATAAAGTTTTTCCTCAAGGAGTTTGTAAGCATTTAAGTACAGGTCGATATACTTCTCGTCTTTCAGGGCTGGGTTATTCCCTACCTCCAGCTCTGCCTGAGCCTGCAGCTCAGAGGCTTCCTTGAAATCATAGCGCTGACGTAAGTGCATATCACGATCTATTAGGGCAATCTGGGAGGGAAACTTCCATTTTCCAGCAGGGTCATTGGGCTCACGCTGAATGACCAGCCCCAGACGCACCACGTCTTTAATAAAACCACGTTGTTTGTCCGTCTCACCCGTAGTCAGCCATGATGTCCGAGTTCCAGTCATACCCAGTTCTTCTGCTGCCTTTTTAAGCTGCTCAGGCCCCACTCCCTGATCTACACCTTCCACGGAAACTAATACAAAGTGCACATTCTCATTTTCCGCGTAGCGTGTCTCCAGCACTTTCATCATCTCCAGAGCATACTTGTTTTCCTGTAACTGAGTGACACTTACAGGAACTACAAACCATACCTCTCCCAGTAGGTGAAACATGTTAAAGAGCTCACCATCTTGATTCTGGGCTTTCAGCTTTTTACTGATTTTAGTAACAATAGGAGGTCTATCAGGATCTCTCTTTTCCTGACTAGACTGCACATAGGCATACAGCACAAAGGCTGCGCCAAAAATCATAATGCCGACAAGTATAAATGCGGTGCGTCGCAGCTCCGCTGGGTTTCTCTCTGCTGGTTCCAGTTCCACGATAGTGTATTCCTTGTGATTGACGGTAGAACTTACTCATGCTTTTCAGTAAAGGCAAGTCATCCTCATACCATCTCAGGTAATTGTTAAATTTCTTTCAGATATCTTTCTGCACTACAGATATTTACCCGTGATAATTAGTAATACTACCCATGCCTCCAGCCAATGGCTAGTAAGCCCAATGCTAAAGGCAGATAGATTAAAGTGTAAAAGAATAGTTTACGGGCAGCGCCCCTATCCCCTTCAATACGGAATTTCCAGCAAAGCCAGAGCATTAGTAATCCTGCAAGGGTGCCACCTATTACCCAAACCAAATTAGCATAATTAAAAATTAGCGCGAGAGGAGCCAGTAGAGTCAGTAACACCGTAAAGCCGGCTGCTATGTTAGATGTTTTTTTCCCTGAACTATCACCATTAGTCCACATACAGTATCCAGCCTCTTCATACTCCTCACGGCATAACCAGCTAATAGCTACAAAGTGAGGCATCTGCCAGAGAAACAGCAGGGCAAATAAATACCAGCTCTCACCATCTGCCCAGCTCCCACCTGCAGAATACGCCACAGCAGCCCAGCCAATCATAGGCGGAATAGCACCTGGAACAGCACCTAACAATGTATTGGTAGAGCTTCGGCGCTTCAGTGGAGTATAGAGAAATACATACACGCCTAATGCAATAGCCGCTAGATATGATGCCGCTGGATTCACCTTCAACGCCAGGTGAATAATACCAAAAGCAGATAGCCCCCAACCGATACCAAAAGCATTTACCGGCATCATACGGCGCGCGGGTAGAGGCCTATCCGCTGTACGCTTCATACGTGCATCTTCTTCAATTTCCATCAGCTGGTTAAATGCAGCTGAGCCAAAGGCCGTGCACGCTGTCCCCAGAATCGTATGAAAAAGTAACCAGCCATCATGTAGCCATACACTGTAGAATGAACGGCTCGCAAGTAGGTAACCAAAGAGTGTTGTAATCACCACAAAGGTGTTGAGCCTCACCTTAGTAAGTGTCGCTAAATCTCCTCTGAGATTAGGTGTTTTGTCTTTTTTTACCCGTGCCATGGTGTGTGATCTTGTCTACGCCACATTTACTGCTGTGAACTAGCCGATTTGTCCACTGATTCTTATCCCAACATACTAATATTCCAACATTTTCTCGGAGGAATAATGGCTCTATCTTAAATAACTACTGCGCACCCGCCCGCCACTCTCGCCATTTCAGAAAAAACAAAAGAAACATACCGCATAATAAAGGCACTACAAGAAGACCATATATGTCCATAAAGCCATTTACCTTAAAAGCCTCTTCAGACGTCACAACGGTAATCTCCCGCATTCTTTCCACCACAGCTTCTACCCCAGCAGGCCCTGTCCCCTCACTAATAACCTTTCCCGTAGCAATCTCTACTAATAATAAGTGAGGTATCCCCTCCGCTAAATACTGATTTAGCTCAGGCATAGATGACCACTCCACAGCAGGCCAAGGCATCTCATAAAGTTTCATGTAGCTTAATGCATCCTCTTCTGAGCGATCCCCGCTTACGAGAACAATCTCTACAGGCATATTCTCCATTTCACGCATACGATTATATTCAGCCACCAGAGGTGGAGTGGTCTTCCTACACGGAGGGCACCAAGAGGCAGATTGATATAAAGCCAAATACTTCGTTTCTGACTTCAGAGAGAACGGCACCTTTTCCCCACCCTTGAGACGAAACAGCTCCACATCAGGAAACACAGCACTCTGGGCTGCACCTGCTATCATAAAAAACATCAATATCCACTTTGCCATGACTACATAATCAACTAACTCGTTACATATTTCAACCCCGCATACACAGCATTAATGACCATTGACTAATTACCGATCACTCATCTATGCTCCGCGCCTCATGAGCGACCAGACAGATACGCCACAATCCACCGAAGCAGAGTTAATCGCCATTCGCCGCGACAAACTTACTAAACTCCGTGAACTAGGAATCGACCCCTTTGGTGGTAAATATGAAACCACCACTACCCCTGGAGCTCTGAAGGCTAACTTCTCTGATGAACAGAAAGTAACCATTGCTGGCCGGCTCACAGCTATCCGCGATATGGGAAAATCTGTCTTCGCCACCCTCGGTGACGTCGAAGGACGCATACAAATTTACCTCAACCAGAAGGGGGTAAGCGAAACAGACTGGGCGGCCTACAAACTCCTAGATCTAGGCGACTGGATAGGCGTAGAAGGTGAGACCTTTACCACAGGCAAAGGTGAGCCCTCCGTAAAGGTGGAAAAACTCACCGTGCTAAGTAAATCTCTACGTCCCATGCCAGACAAGTGGCACGGCGTAGCTGACCGCGAAATCAAATACCGTAAACGTCACCTCGACCTCATGAGTAATGAAGAAAGTGCTAAGATCTTTCTCACCCGCTCGCAGATGATCGCAGAAGTCCGTAACTTCCTCCACGAGCGAGGCTACTTAGAAGTAGAAACACCTATGTTACAAAGTGTGGCTGGCGGCGCTGCTGCCCGCCCATTTGAGACCTACCACAATGCTCTAGGGATGGATCTCACCCTCCGTATTGCCCCTGAGCTATTTCTAAAACGTCTCCTCGTAGGTGGATTCACCAAGGTATTTGAACTAAACAGGAACTTCCGTAACGAAGGTATCTCACGCCGCCACAATCCAGAATTTACGATGTTGGAAGCTTACCAAGCCTTTGCAGACTTCGAAACAATGGCAGATATGGTAGAGGAAATGACCTGCCACCTCGCGGAAAAATTCTGTGGTGGCCTAGAAATCAATCACACTGATGAAGAGGGTAATCCACTACGCACTATTAACCTCCAACGCCCATGGAAACGTGCAAACTACCATGACCTCATTAAGGAAGTCGCCGGTGATGACTTTTTCGATATCACACCTGAGGCACGCCGTGCAAAATGCTCTGAACTAGGTGTCCAGATCTCAGAGGGTATGGAGGACTACGAAGTAGTGCAGCAGGTCTTTGAGAAAAAAGTCGAAGAGCACACCTTTGACCCATGTTTTGTAACCCGCGTTGCATCTGAGCTCATCCCTCTAGCCAAGGTAACTCCTGGTGGAAAAACCGTAGAAGTCTACGAGCTTATCATCAATGGTCAGGAAATCTCACCCGGCTACTCAGAGCTAAATGATCCAGACGTGCAGCGCCAACGACTCGAACATCAAGCAGGTGGTGAAGAAGAACAGGAAATCGATCATGACTTTATCGAAACTCTCGAAAACGGCATGCCGCCAGCAGGAGGAATCGGCATTGGTATAGATCGCCTTATCATGATGCTCACGGGAGCACCTACCATCCGTGATGTAGTGCTCTTTCCACTGCTCAAGAAGAAGGACTAGTAATTAAAAACTATTCCTGAGTGACTCCCTAGCACTCAAATATACCTCATCGTTTTTTAGAAAAGCGAGCTAGCTTTTTAAAGCTTAAGTTTGATGCTAAGTGTATGCAAGTGTCCCTCTAAGGCATATCATCATAGATATACCTCAGAGCGGCTGTAAGTTAACCTTGCTCCCCTGTTACAGCTTTGTAAATTTCACTTTGCTTTAGCTAGTTTTTCTATAGCCGTTCTTAGCCATTTAGAGATTTCTACTCTATCAGGCATACGCCCTTCCTTCACAGTTTCAGCGAAACGTGTATAGGCAATAACACTTGCTTCAGTATTTCTGTTACTATTTTGGGCAGCCTCTATAGATCTATTGGCAGTGCTAATCGCACTTTTCTTATCTCCCATATGCCATTGTATGTTACTTAAATTACTGAAGTGGCTAGCCCCTTTTAAAGGAGCCTCAACCAAGACGTAATCTGAATATAATCCGATTAAAGCTTTTTTAAATTCTTCAGAATATGGGTGTATATTACCTATAATGTAGCGACCCGTCTTGGATATCAAACTATTTTTAGCCTCGCCATCAGGCAGTAATTTAAGAGCCTTAAGAGCCGCAGGCCAGTCCCTACGATTAATCAAAATTTGAAGTTCCAACGTAGGAAGATCAGGGTGATCCGGATCAATAGTCTTAAGCTCCTTAGTCATTTTCACCATTTTATCTACATCTCCTTTGTAATCAGCATTCCCGATCGCCATAACAAGCTCATCTGTTTTAGGTTGGTTATTTTGAGCTGCCGACATGATCCCAGATGCTTTTTGCGCACCAGCATCGCCTGAAAGTAACGATTCAATCAGACTAGTTGTTAATCGTGAAACCTGTGTAGAGCCTAAAAGAATTCCATTTCTTACAATAAATGCATGAGGAATGGAATCCACACCTGCAGCGTCTAACCAATCCCTTGAAAAATCTGATTCATTACCTGTAAAGGCAACTGGGTATGCCATTCCATCCCCCTTATTGGTAACGAAACTTTTAGCCTTCTTTTGATCATCCTCCCAAACACTCATCCCCAAGACTCTTAGCCCCTGATCATAGTATTTTTTATAAAGCTCGTTTACATGAGGAATTGCGGCGATGCAAGGAGTGCACCATGTAGCCCAGCATTCTATAATATAGACTTTCCCTGGCTCGAAGACTTCTGGACTATCCCCCTTAAGCCATACAGCTTTACTTAGAGCTGACAAATTAACCTCAGAGCCTACCTCAAGCTTCGGCTTTTCTACGGTATTAGTCTCCTGAGCCGTAGCTGACACAGAAGCTGCCATAAAAGCTATAATACTGTTCAGTTTGAGTAGTTGAACATGAAACTTTCTCTTTCCTGCTATAAGTTGACTGAAGTACGACTGAAATTTGGGGAGAATAGTAAAACCCCTATTACAGAAAACCCAATAGCTTAATAGTTTATTCATGAGTCTTCATGTAAATTATTTACAATAAACAAAAAAGCCAAAACATCTAATATTTTCAACGAGTTAGCTTTATATAGTTAGATCCCGTTATAAGCGATTAGCCTGGAACTTTTATAGAGAATTTATACCCCTGAAAATTTGCCCCCCCCCCATTTCGCCATAACACATAATGCGTCTCACCTAATCAATAGAGACTACTGTCCAATCTACCTCGTCAATGCAGCAAATAAAACCATCTGTAAAAACAACCTTACCTACAGACACTTTGAGACGTCTCCCACCATGATATAAAAGGGCTTTGGCTTACATAAGAGCGACACATATTAGATTTCTCATACTAAATTCTTAAAAGATATTTACTCTAAACTTCATCACAAAGTGCTATATGCTGACCACAATATATCGGTCCCACTCGTCGACTCATCGTGAAACTGGTATTACTCAAGTGCCTACCTCTGGCTAGAGCGTGCAGTAAAGACGCGTGCGCCCGGCTTATCCTTAATATATGCCCAAGCCCACTGAAGGAGCACAGAGAGCTTATTACGGAAACCAATGAGAAATAGGAGATGAATAACTAACCACGCAATCCATGCCAGAAGTCCACGCATCTTTATACTACCTAGCTTCACCACTGCAGCGCTCTTGCCAATAATCGCCATCATACCTTTATCCAAGTATATGAACGGCTCTACAATATGCTCTCCAGGTGCACTGCTAAGGGTAATAATCCTATCACCAATATAAGATCCCATCTGGCTAGCTGCAGGAGCCAATCCAGGCACTGAAACACCCTTAGCATCACTATGATTCGTAACATCACCTGCTAGAAATATATGAGCATGATCAGTAATAGAAAGATCCGGTTTCGTCTCTACACGCCCTCCACGATCTGTCTCCACACCTAGCATTTTAGTCAGTGGACTAGCCGTAACTCCGGCAGCCCAAATAAGAGTCTCAGCCTTAATAGGCTCACGGTTATCAAAGAGTAAAGTATGCTTTTCCACACCTGTGACACGATGCCCTAGCACCACCTCCACACCTGATTTTTCTAGACGAGCTTTAGCATACTCAGATTGATCAACGTCAAAGGGCTTAAGGATACGATCACCACTCTGAACCACCACTACACGTAAGTCATTAATGTTAAGTCTGCGAAAATTTGTCTTTAAAGCACGTCTGGCCAAATCTGAATAAGCACCAGCCAGTTCAATACCAGTAGGTCCACCACCCACGATACCAATGGTCATAAGCCTCTTCCGCTCTTCTAAATCATCCGTAAGTTCCGCTCGCTCCAGTGCACCAAAAAAACAACGGCGCACATCTGCCGCATCATCCAGAGACTTCAGCCCTAAAGTATACTTTGCCCAGTCATCATTACCAAAATAAGAAGTTTGTGCCCCAGCAGCGAGCACCAGATAGTCATAATCATAGCAGCGGCGCTTTGAGCTAGCCTGCTGTATCTCAGGGTTGATTTTCTCAATGGTGTCCATCAAGACTGTAACATTAGCTGCATAACACATCAGCTGACGTAGCGATCTAGCAATGTCTGGCGCCGCTAATGCTGCAGTAGCTACCTGATAGAGTAACGGCTGAAAGAGATGATGGTTCTCTCTATCCACCAAGGTTACATCTAACCCTGGCTTGTTTGCCATCTTTTTGGCACAAGCAAGACCGGCGAAACCACCACCAATAATAAGTACACGTTTATTCTCTTCCACAGCGGTAGAATGACCAGTGTCTCAGGTGAGTCAAGCAGGAGACGGTAAGTCTACATACCAGCTTCTGCCTTACGTGCCTTTTCAGCGCGCTTACGCTCGTTTGGATCGAGGATACGTTTACGCAAGCGTAAATGGCTGGGTGTAGCCTCCAGTAGCTCATCAGCCGAGATGTATTCGATCGCACGCTCAAGTGACATCTTGATTGGAGGAGCAAGTCCCACAGTGATACCCTTAGTAGCTGAGCGGTGATTAGTAAGGCTCTTTGCCTTTACAGGATTTACCGGAAGATCATCCTTACGTGGGTTTTCACCAATAATTTGCCCCTCGTAAACCTCATCACCCGGGGCGACAAATAATTTACCACGCTCCTCTAGAGGTAGTAGTGAGTATGCCATAGCTGTGCCAGTGCTCATACTAACAAGCGTGCCTGTATTACGCGTAACAATCTCACCACAGTGAGGTGCATACTCCTTGAACAGGTGAGACATTACACCATGCCCGCTCGTTAAGTTTAGCAGCTCAAACTCAAAACCAATCAGGCCACGTGTAGAAATAGTAGCTTCAATCGTGGCACCATGAGTATTACTTCCCATGTCTTCAATACGTGCGCGACGGTTGGCCAGAGACTTCATAACACCCCCAGTATATTCCTCTGGGACTTCTACAAAAACAGACTCAAACGGTTCTAACACCTCACCACTATCACTCTTTTGAGTAATTACCATTGGGCGAGAAACGAGCACTTCATACCCCTCACGGCGCATTGTCTCTACCAGAACGGAGATCTGCATGGCACCTCGTGCAGCGACCTCAAAGACTCCAGCTTTGTCAGTGTCTTTCACCTCAATAGAAACATTGGTTTTCACCTCACGTTCCAGGCGGTCTCTAATGGCACGCGAAGTAACATGTTTACCCTCACGGCCACCGTATGGTCCATCATTAATGGAAAACTGCATCTGCACAGTTGGAGGGTCAATAGCTACAAACGGTAATGCCTCTGCCTCAGGGTCAGCAGAAAGCGTCTCACCAATGTCTATGCCCTCAAATCCTGCAACCCCCACAATATTTCCCGCAACACCTTCTGCTGACTCTTGATTAGAGAGTGAGCTGTATTCAAAAACTTTAGTCACCTTACCTCGGGCATTACTACCATCCTTACGGATTAGGTAGATACTATCACCCTTTTTCACAGAGCCAGACTGGACCTTACCCAGTGCTACACGACCTACGTAATCATCCCAAGAGATGTTAGAAGCCAGCATCTTAAATGGCGCCTGCTCATCTGAGTCTGGTGCCTCTACGTGCTCAACGATCGTTTCTAAAAGAGGAACTACATCCTTTTGCTCATCATCTAATGATTTTACAAAAAATCCATTCTTAGCAGACCCATAAACAAATGGCGCCTCAAACTGATCTTCACTAGCCTCAAGCTCTAGGAAAAGTTCAAGCACACGATCATGCACACCCTCTGGGTCTGAGTGATCACGGTCGATCTTATTTACCACTACAATGGGAGTCAGCCCCTGCTGAAGAGCCTTACGTAGGACAAAGCGTGTCTGCGCCTGCGGGCCGTCATGCGCATCTACAAGTAGAAGCACACCATCCACCATCTTCATTACTCGCTCTACCTCACCACCAAAATCAGCGTGACCTGGGGTATCAACGATATTAATGGTGTAATCATTCCATTTTACAGAAGTATTTTTTGCCTTGATGGTAATACCCTTTTCACGCTCAAGATCCATCGAGTCCATAGCTCGTTCACCGGCTTGCTGGTGCTCACCATAGGCTCCGCCAGCTTTAAGTAGCTCGTCAACGAGCGTGGTCTTCCCGTGGTCAACGTGGGCGATAATGGCAATATTACGGATGTTCTTGGTCATGAGTCTCTTAGAGGATAAATGCAGCTACGAAGCTGAGATTAGGGAAAGCGCGCGGAGACTCTTCTATTTTTCATAAATTGCAATCACGAAATATTACACACTCCTCTAATAGAGTCACGCTAGGTGATTTTCTTACCAAATTCTTAAATCCTACAGCCGCCTTTAACTTAT
Source organism: Akkermansiaceae bacterium (assembly GCA_023301765.1). Lineage (GTDB taxonomy): Bacteria > Verrucomicrobiota > Verrucomicrobiia > Verrucomicrobiales > Akkermansiaceae > Oceaniferula. The sequence continues at coordinate 53,976 of JALZUC010000001.1, forward strand.
AAAAAAATCGCGCAGGCCATTCTCAAACAATTGATTCCTGACAGTAGCTATAGCCATCTTAGAGTGTAGCATTCCATTCACCCCATCAATTGTTCGCATCTAAAATTACTCCTCCTAAAACTATTTTTCCTTCTTCAATTTGGAAATAAGATTTACCGCTAGATCAATATCACACTCACTCGCCAGAATAAATAATCCATACCCCTCTTCAATACCGCAGTATATAACCACAATATCATCCATTTCCATCGTAAGTCTATGCACCCTGCGGCCAGATTTACCTAGCTGCTTACAGTTAGTTAAAAAGGTCCTGCAAGAAGTTCTTGCAGCCTCTTCACCTAAAAACGTTTCATTATAAATCAACTCACCAACATCATCGCTGATAGCGAAACCCAGCAAACTATCGTTTTCATATAATGGCTGAAGATGCTTACGTATGGAGCTAAAACTCCCGCTCTCCTCCGGACAAAAACGATCTCCAGATAATAAGGTATCCTTACTAGTTGAAGGCTTCTCATCCATTACCTCAACGATTGGGGCATCCATCGGTGTCTCAATTCTTTTAATGATTTTTTTACTCATTGATACAATGTTTAGCCAACTCCTTCATCAAGGGACACCAGACAGTCTCGTATACTTTCTTGCTTAGCTTCTAGAATAGCGCAGTCCACATCTATCACCATCTTATCCGGATCTTCGTTGCCTGTGGTCTTTCTCATAACTACCACCACCGTATACTCAATCTCCTCACTGACTATTTTCATATTACCATCATTCCCAAACACTTCATTTAGAGGTGAAAATGCCTGTGCAAAATAATTAGCGTTCTCGGCTACAAAGGCTGAATAAACACCCTTCTCAGATTTTTTACTATTCATTATTCTCGGAGGGAGGGAGTTAGGGCTTCATCGCCAGAGAAACTTCAGCCTCGGGCTTCTGTAACCTCAGTGCATTATGCTCTGGCAGCCCAGCTTTAAGAATTTTCCGGCAGGCTTCTTCTATATCATATTCGACTTTTTGAGGTTCGATAGACTTTTTACTACTGTCATAAATCACATATTCGGCACGTTTATCATCACTCCGGGGCTGCCCTACTGATCCTACATTCACAAAATACTGATATTCCCCCTCTAGATTAAATTGACTGTAGTCCCTGAACGTTCGCCTTTCCTCCGTAGAAAAATAAATCTGCTGATGAATATGACCAAAAAAGCACAGGCGCGATTTTTGAAAATGGAAATGCAAAATAGCCTCTATCCCATTGACCACATAATGCCAGTTTTCTGGCTCATACATACTCGCATGCACGAGTTCCATATCCCCTACACGCCGGTATATTGGTAAATTTCGTAACCATTCGAGTTGCTCAGCACTTAAATGATCACGTGTCCACTCCAGTGAGGCTCGAGCACGAGCGTTCACCCCCTCTGGCATAACATCTCCAGATGCATAAGCATCATGATTCCCCTTAACCACCGCGCAGTTAAGATCACGGATTATATTCAGACACTCGGAAGGGTTTGCATTATAGCCCACTATGTCTCCAAGACATATAAACCTCTTTACACCTTTTGAGTAGGCATCCTCCAGCACGCTCGTAAGAGCTTCTAGGTTCGAATGAATGTCTGAGATGATTCCGTATTTCATAATGACTACCTGGCAGATATGTTCATTTGCTGACAAATAATTGTCTAACAGGTAAATATACTAAATAAAAAATATCCACCTGTAAACAACCTAAGCTCAACATTGTTTAAATTAATAATAAATCTCAAAATACTTATATAGAATAATGCCAAAACCTCTATAAATACGTAAAAACACTGATTTACCCCCGCCACCACCATCTGTGAGTTAAATCATCTCTCCCCACGGTGAATCCTCAGTAGAACAGAGATAAGCCTTGCTTACCATGCTTGTATTCAGAATGCTTTGCAGAATGAATGATGATAGATCTCCCCGTTTGATTAACCTGACAATGCGTGACGGCCAACAATCCACTCTCGACTCTGGCGATTGGATTTTTGAGCCCAGAGATTTTGCTAAAATCATCTCCGCCTCAGCAGCAGCTGGATTTCATGGAGCAGAAGTTGCAGGCGGGCAAAGTTTTCAGATTGCTATCAGTAGAGGCTATAACCCCTTTACCATCCTTGGAGCGGTCAGCCACGCCATTTCAGAGTCTGATAAAATTCAGGACTTTGAACTCCAAATGCTCTTCCGTGGCGCTAATGCCCTTGGATTTAGACACTACGATAAAGATCTTATTGAAATGACACTCAACGAGTTCATCAAAAACGGCATCACTAAGATTCGGTTTTTTGATGCCCTCAATGATATTGAAAACCTGGAACTACCGGAATCTATCAAAGGCCTAGAACGTATCGTTCTCGAAGGCGCCATTTGCTTCACCCATTATGCAGACGCACCAGAGCGCTACACAGATGCCTACTTCTGTGCCTACGCTGAAGAGCTTATCAACGCTGGTTATAACGCCATCGCCATCAAAGATATGTCAGGCCAGCTTACAGCAGACCGTATCTCCACGCTCCTCCCCGCGCTCCTAACCATTCTCGAAGTAAAAAATATCCCCTTTACCCTTCACTGCCACTCGACAAATGCGGAAAGCTCTAAAAATGCCATCGCACGTGCCATTGAACTTGGAGTACACACCATCGAGACTGCGGAAGGCTGTCTAGCCGGAGGGTCCTCCCACCACTCACTCGCCACAGTAGCCCCCCAGCTCATCCCTAATCAGGTTAACTACAACAAATTTGAAAAAAGTATCGAAAACATATGGGGCAAACACCCCGACCGCAAAGATAAGGAAATCCCCCAAGACCTTAAGGAGCAACTCTGTGCAGCAGGTGTCCCAGGTGGTGCCATGCCATTTGTCATCCGCGACTTACAGCAGCAAGAGGCCACCATTCGCGCAAAATATTTAGCCTCTAATAAATCCATAAAAACTCGCGAAGACCTTAATAAGTTCTCCACCATTGTAGACCTCTTTATCATCGAATTAAAACGCGTCTGCCAAGATGCCGCCCTCCCTCTCCTGGTCACACCCACAGCTGACATCTGCTGTAAGCAAGCTATCGCCAACCTTGCCATCGGAGCAGACCCACACTCAGACTCACTCGCAGAGCGCTATCTAAACAGAGGTGGTCAGCCAAACCCTGACCCTCGATACGCCAAGCTCATTCTCGGCTACTATGGTGAACTAAAATCATATGATTCCTGTGGGCAAACTCATACCCCCTCTACAGACGTAATCCAGTTTTTCGAGTCTAACAATAGCCTTCAACTTCTGGCCATTACCCACCATCCATCCCAAACAATCGGTGGTGATGATCTACGTGAGGCACAACATTCCGCATGGCAACTAATCCAGCGGCTCGGCACTCAGGCACTCTCCTATGCTGACTTCGATCAACTTACCATCCTCTATGCACTTAAACCCTCAGGAGCCACACAAACAGACCCTATCGAGCAGGCCGTGCAAACGTATATCAAACGTGCAGAAAGATCCAAGATCGACGGCAGTGGTAGCACCTTCCCTGACTATGAAACACTAATGCAGCCTATGCTCACTCACCTAAGTGCCATGTTTGTCCTGCAGCCAGAACTTAAAGCAAAAGATATCCCCAAACTCCCCCTTGCCAAACTCGGGAACAATCTCTGCAATCAACTATTTGACATCTACATAGATCTCCCAATCTGGTCTAATGTCACTTCGTTAAGTAATCACCTCTCCAAGCTGTTATCTTCATCTCACATTTCCCCGGAACTATTAGAAGCAGTCCAAAATGTAAGCCAAAGTCTCACTATGTTAGATGCACGCCCATCTAAACAAGAAAAAGATACACTCCACGCGGCGCGGATACAATTCAGTCAACTCAGCATCTCAGACCTCCTCAATAGCGTTGCTCTTATCAATAGTTTCATCAATGACATCGCCAAATATGCAACTAACCCTAAAGCATACGCCGCACGCAGTATTGGCTTCGCAGATTTAGACCGGCTTACCAAGCTCCCCAGCTCTGACCAAAAAACAAACCCATGGGAAATCGGCATTCAGCAAAGCATCACGGGGAAATACCTACGCCTAGAAAACGACTTTCGCCGCCGTGCAGAAAACTGGAAAGCTTAAAATAAGTGGAGTCCACTATACAAATACTCCAGAAAACAGCACGGGTAGAGCACTCACATAATACACTACCCCAGTAGTTTACACACCTCTAAATAGATGCCGCTTTGCGCTGGTAATCTCCTATTAAAACGGGCAAAATCACTCTCATGCCGCAACCACAAATCAAAGGTTATAAAATTGATAGCCTCGTAGGCGAAGGAGCATGCGGCAGCATATACATTGCCCGTAAATCCACTAAGCCTAAATTAGGCGAATGGTTTGCGGTAAGATCATTTGATTCTCTCGCAGTTAATCGACCTCTGCTCGAAAGTATAACTAGTAGGCTTAATCAAAGTAACTACCCAGATGGTCTAGCCCCCATCACTTGGGTTCAGCCTAAGCGAGGCAGCGACTGTATCATTATGCCCATGCTTGCAGACGTAGATGAGGCCAAAAGCACCATCAAAATACGCTCTCTCCAAGAACGCATAACAGAATACCCCAAGGGTGACGCATGGGACATCATCGATAAAATGGCCCACGCACTAGCCAGTATGCACGAGCGCCGTATCCCTCACGGAAATCTAAAACCAGGCAACATATTTTTTGACGATAAGGGCGAGCTATTACTAACAGATTTCGCCATGGGGCACATGCCAGATGTCAGTATGCTCCCATATACAGATGCCATTCTCTACGCGCCACCAGAACAGCTGCGTGATCCTGCTGGCTACCACTCTGAGAAAGGCTACCGCTGGGACACCTACGCCTTTGCAGCCATCTCATACCGCCTCCTCACAGGTAAATTCTCCCGTTGTGACAACAACTTTCAAAAAATAGTCCAAGAAGCCGAGCAAGGCTCCATCACCAGCAGTAAGGACTACGTCATCAAACTAGCAGAGCAACTAGAAAATAGTGACTTAGAAGACGGCCCAGAGAAAAAACTTAGTCCGCGTGAAATAAAACGTCTAAAAGTCCTCAAGCGCTGTCTATCGATCAATCCTGATGAGCGATACCATAACCTCCCCACAGTCATTCAAGCTTGGAAGGACATTGACACCCAAACTCGCGTTGCGAAAGACCGCTCCAAACTCAAAAAGAAAATAGCCCTCTGTGCAGTCGGTATGGTCACGGCACTTCTTCTTGCCGCAGCTGGTGCAAAAAGATGCCTAGTAGTATCTGAACTTCTAAAATCTGAAAAATCCGCGCGTAGCTCAGACGTCAACGAACTCAATACATACATACAAACACTCACTCAAGAGCGTAAAAATGCTCAAGAGTCTGAAAGTGCTGCCATCACGAGGCGCGATCAAGCCGTTACTCGTGAAGTTAAAATCCGTGACCAACTCATCGCATTAGGTGTTACCAATGACCACCTACTAGCCTGGATGCTGCGTGATAAAAACGCCGACCTCCCTGAACTCAGGAAAACTGGACCAGATAAAACAGCCGTTGAAGCCATGAAGCGTGAACTCCGTAACTTCCTCAAAATTACAGAGGGCGAAGAACACTTCCAAGACATCCGCGCGCGTATCCTACTCCAGCTCTCTGAGCTTGAAGTCCACCAAGGGAACCCCTCCACTAGCTCCGGCCTGCTGGACAAAGCCATCCCAGCATTAAAAAAAGCAAATGTCACAGAGCCGGACCTTAACTACCGCATAGCACGTGCACGCTTAATCGGCCTCATGCAGGCTCAAGATCAAAAGAACCAGGAACTAGTTATCGCTCAGCTCCCAAAAGCTCGTGAAGCCATCGCTCAGCTTAAATCATCTGACCCCACAGAAACTCAAAGAATCCATGCCACCATGGAAATTATCGATGGCCGCCTCATAGAGGATCAAAATCCCACTAAAGCCATCAGCCACTTTCAAAATGCCATCGAAAACCTCAAAGGTATACAAAAAGCACTACCTGAAAACATCGGTATCCGCTCTGACTTAGCTAAACGTATTCTGCACTGCTCTACACTAGCAGAAAGCCTCGACCGTATAGATGATGCTACCAAACTCCGCGGTGAAGCCGCAAACCACCTCCGGTGGCTCTTAGCAAAAAACCCCAAAATCACCTTTGCAAGAATTAGACTAGCGGAAATAGAGATCATATCCGCAGAAGCAGATTTACTCTCAGGCCTAGACAGTGCTGGCCAGAGAAAACTCGAGAAAGCCGAAGAACTATTAAACGGCCTAGACACCACAGACATCACCCCCACAGGTGCTGCTATGCAAATTGCACTCACCAAAGGTCTACGTTCGGTATTACTACGTGATATTGGTCAGACTTCAAATTCAGCCAAGAGCCTAGACTCAGCCATAGGAATTTGTAAAAGAATCGTAGCCGCAAACCCAGACGCCCACGAGCCACTCTACCGCTTAGCTGGATTCCACTGGCAACGCGCCAGTCTCGCTGGAAGCACAGGAGACTACACCACTGAACTCAAACTCGGTAAATCAGCGGCAGACATGATGGAACAAGTCCTTAAAAAGGGCGCTGGTAAACATGATAATGAACTACGCCGCTCACTAGCATACCTCTACGGAAACCTTGCAAAAACAAGCTCACGTAAAAAGAGAAATTCAGACGCTTTAGCCTATTACAAAAACGCCGCCACCATCTGGCAGAGCCTCGTAGATAAAGACAGTAAGAGCAGCGAATATACTGAAGGCCTCAAATGGAGCCAGCAGCGAGCTAAAAGCCTTTCGCAATAAATCTAAATAGAGCCGCTAGTCCAGACTACTCAAGAACCATACTTCACTCTCTAGTGAACCAAGTTCCTGATAGAACTTTAAAGTTTATCTTCAGCCGCCTTTTTTAGCGCCCCTGCCTTATCACGCTCTGGTGCTGCGCCGCGTGCCATATCAGGCTTACCTCCACCTTTACCCCCCGCTATAGGAGCCAGATCTTTGATCAGATTTCCAGCACCGTGACCAGAGTCATTACCATCTTTCCCGCAGAGAGCCCCTAAGTGAAGTCGCTCGCCATCATCAACGATCAAGAATGCCGCGTGGCTAAAATGCACTTTTTTAAGCCCATTGAGCAGTTCCTGGAGTAAAGCCGCTGGCCCCTCCGTAGAAACTACAATATTACTAGTTAGATTTTGCTCAGCCAGCATGGCATCTGCCATTTTTGCCGCGGCTCCGGCTTGCGCCTTTTTAAGTTTTTTCTCGGCAGAGATCCCCGCATCTCGCAGCTTACTAATATAGTTAAAAAACTGCTTAAAGGTAGAGTTAATCTGATGAAAATCACCCCCCGCCACCAGCATTGCACTCATGATATGAGGAAATTCATGATACTCCACGGGCTCTACGCCAATAGCCTCTAGTGCTGTATTCGCATTACTAAGCTTTGCTCGGAGCTCAGCCCCCTCAGCATCATTTTTCTCTACCTCCTCAGCCATCCAGTCCCACGCAGGGTCACCGCATACCGCCTCTATTCTGCGAATACCTGATGCGATAGCCCCTTCTGATTTAATTTTGAAAACACCAATCTCGCTAGTATTTCTTACGTGTGTCCCACCACAAAGCTCCATGGAATAACCATTTAACTCACCAGCTTCCCCACCAACCTGAACTACCCTAACAATATCACCATACTTATCACCAAAGAACTGCTGAATGTCCTTACGTCCTTGAATATCTAGGTGTGGCACCTCTCTCCATGAAACTGTATCAGACGCACTTATCCAGCCATTTACCTTCTCCTCAATAGCATCAATCTGAGCCTGTGACAGCGCACCTGCGTTAAAATCAAAGCGGAGGCGATGCCTACTCACCATGGAGCCTTGCTGTGAGGCATCCTCAGAAACTACCTCATGCAGTGCTAAATGAAGTAAATGCGTGGCCGTGTGATGAGCCTCGATAGGACGGCGTCTCCCCACCTCTACACTTAAAGTCACCGTATCACCCACAATGATATTTGCAGACACCTCCACAGCATGAGCACGGGCGTCACCTAACTGCTGCACAGCAGAAACACTAAACTCCCCGTCCTCATGAGTAAGCGTCCCCTGATCTCCCATCTGGCCACCCATCTCCACGTAAAAAGGTGTCTTATCCGTAATAATTAATAAATGCTCCGGCTGCTGATGAACCTCTAATACTTTAGCCTCAGTAACATCCTCCTCAAATCCAGTAAACTCCGTGGTAACCTCCGTAGCAATATCTGCCGCACGGACCAGCTCACGAGTGCGGGCAGCACGCCCCTTTTCACGCTGTTCCTCCATGAGCTGTTGAAATTTCTCCATATCCACCCCCAGTCCACGCTCCTCACAGAGCAGCTGAGTAAGATCGATAGGGAAACCAAAGGTATCATAAAGCTGGAAGGCAAAGCTACCATCAAGCTCGTCACCAGAAGCTATTGCCTTTTCCTCAAACATAGACAACCCACGATCAAGAGTTTCATTAAAACTAGCCTCCTCACGCTGAAGGTTCTCCTTAATAGCAGCTGATCGCTCCGCTAACTCTGGAAAAACACAAGACATCTGATCTACCAGTGTATCCACTAGCTCAGGCATAAATGGCTTATCACCTGAAAAACCCAGTGTGCGGCCATACCTAACGGCACGGCGTAGAATTCTACGCAGCACGTAGTTCCGTCCATTATTCCCTAATAATATACCATCGGCTAAGGAAAAGGAAAGTGTCCGGATGTGATCCGCAATCACGCGAAAAGCGATCGCCTCTTTTACCTCTGGAGAGAGTGTTGACTTATCCGCCTCTACCGAATCAGGGTAGATATCATGATACGTCCTGCCACTCAGTTCTTCGAGTTTTCTAAAGATCGGCTGGAAGGCATCTGTAGCATAATTAGTTGGCTTTTTAGAAAAATCCTTAAAGCCGTCTGTGCCCTGGTAGATAGACACCGCACGCTCGAAGCCCATACCAGTATCCACATGTTTAGCTGGAAGATCACGGAAGGAACCGTCCGCCTCCGCATTATATTGAATAAACACAAGGTTCCAGATTTCAATACAGAGATCTGAGTCCATATTAACAAGTTTACCATCGGTATCACCGTTAGGAGTTAGATCTACGTGAAGTTCAGAACATGGACCACATGGGCCGGTTTCTCCCATCATCCAGAAGTTATCTTTAACATTACCATTTACGATCTGGCGCTTGGGGTCTAACCCCTTTTTTTCAAAAAGAGCTGCCCAGAAATCATAAGCCTCTTGATCAAAATACCCCGGATCACCTTCAGCAGGCATATACACAGTAGCGTAGAGACGGTCTGCAGGGAACCCCCAGCGCTCCACTACCAGCTCCCATGCCCACTCGATGGCCTCCTTTTTAAAATAATCCCCAAAAGACCAATTACCCAACATCTCAAACATCGTGTGATGATAAGTATCATAGCCCACATCCTCGAGATCGTTATGCTTTCCTCCAGCACGGATACACTTCTGAGTATCTGTAGCACGCGGCGGTGAATAAGGTGCTTTTTCTGTACCTAAAAAATACGGCACAAACTGATTCATACCCGCATTGGTAAACAATAGCCCGGGGCTCTGCGGCATCAGTGAAGCAGAAGGAACAATGCTGTGTTGCTTTTCCTTAAAGAAGTCGAGAAAGCTTTGGCGTATTTCAGAAGCGGTCATGAGCACGTGCTGATAAGGAAAGATTACCTCAGAGTAAAGCGCGGAGGTACTATCACTTCATCATCTTCTCTACTAATCCCACCCATTCTGCCGCCTCACGCTGGTAACTAAACAGCTCTGCTCGCTCAGAAACTTGCTGTTTCAGCAACTTATAGAGCCCTTTTTCGGTAAAAACACGCCGCAATAACTTAGCTAAATCATCCACATCATCTGACGTAAAAAAACCAGCGTAATCCTGCCCTAGCATGCCTACATTACCATCTATCCTGCTAGCTATCACTGGCAGACCTATGGCCACAGCCTCACAGATAGCATTCGCACCGCCCTCCTCAGTGGACGTATTTAGCAGCACACTAGCACTCTGCATCCTAGCCAAGACCACCTCATGATCCTGCACCCCATGTAACCAAAAATTATCATATTTATTTCCCATGTTCTCCAACGCCTCCTGATAGTTACCACCAGCACCATAAGCATGAAACTGGATCGCCTCACCAACAAGTTCACTCACCCCCCGCATCAATAAGTTTGGGTTTTTTTCATCACGAAAATTCCCCGCAATCACGACCTCCCTCTCATCAGTAGGGAGATGCTTCACAGTATCTGGAATTTTTACACTAGGATAGATCGCCTGAGTTTTTGCTAACAAAACATCAGGGATACGGTGAGCAAAACCATCATGAAGAGCTACAATAGCATCACTCCTGTGTAGTGCCCTGATAGTACTCGAGCATGAATCTTCCATCTCAGGGTGATTCACATCTGTGCCAGTAAGTAATGCCACTACAGCGCTAGCTGGCTGCCTCTCGCAAAAGGCAAAAATCTCCTCAGCGCTCTTACGGGCATTCAGTGCGATCAGGCACTGTGCCTCCAGGGGAAAGTCCCCACGCTCATGGATAGCTACTCTCAGCCCCTCCGCGGTCAGCATATTTTTCATCCGTAGAGCTGTAACAGCATTCCCCTGACTCTTCTGGCGCGGATACGGTGAGTGAATTAAAACATCATACATATAGATGTATTCCATCCTAGTAGCCACTGCCAAATCCGCAAGCGGCATCATCAAATAACTAACCATCACATACTCACCATAAATTCATAATAGTATCAAAAGACTGAAATTAATTATCATATAGCCTCGTAAAATGACCCACCTACTGAATCATACCCCCTTCCCTGCCCATGGCTATTTACCATTCATCAAGTCTCACCACACTTCTCACTGGTATTAAGTGCACTCTCATCGGGTTCACTCTCATGGCTAGCAGCCACATCTCTGCAGCGGATGCTACACCAGAGGCTCACTTCTTCATTTCCCCCGCCGGCTCAGATCAATGGTCTGGCAAACTCCCCGAAGCAAATGCTAACAAAACCGATGGCCCATTTGCCACTCTTGAGAGAGCCCGTGATATCGTCAGAATAAAGAATAAAGAAAACAAAGGTAACACCCTAGTTAGCATCCGAGGAGGCACCTACCAGCTCAGTAAAACTGTCGTCTTCGGACTCCAAGACTCAGGAACCAAAACCTCATCCATCACATACGCAGCATACCCTGGGGAAAAACCTATTTTTAGCGGTGGAGTCACTATCAAAGGACTAAAAAAACTCAACGGCGGGCTGACGGGCCTCCCCAAGATCGCACACGGTAAAATCTGGGAAGCTAATGTAAACAATCGCTTCCTCACCCTCTTTGATAATCAAGGCATCTTACCGCGGGCGCGCTCCGCTGGCTTTTTCTCACAAAAAGGCAGTAACCGAGATCAACTAGTATTCCCAGCTGGCGCATTAAAGAACTGGGCTAATATAGAAGATGTAGAAATCGTCGTACGCCCACATCACGCATGGATTCTCAATATACTTCCGCTCACTTCAGTGAATGAGAAAAAACGTATCGCACACACCGCCACCCATGCTACCTACATGATGGAGCCTCTCCAATTTCTCAAAACCACTGAGCACGTCTGGGTAGAAAATACCCTTGAAGGACTTGATCAACCAGGCGAATGGGTAATAAACACTCAAACCAAAAAACTCTACATCTGGCCACGATCTGACTCACCTATCATCGCCCCACGCCTCCGCGAACTTATCCGCGTAGAAGGTAAAGTAGATATCGAAGGCCCCTCAGACACCCCAGTTACAAACCTTCATTTTCAGGGACTAACCTTCCAGCACGGCGAGCGCTACCAGCTAGATAAATCTGACGCCGGCCTACAGCACGACTGGGATATGATGGATAAAGATAACGCCCTTATCCGCCTTCGCAGCACGGAGAACTGCAGTATATCAGAATGCCACTTCCTTCACAGCGGCAGTGGAGCCATTCGTGTAGATCTACACGGTATACAAAATCAAATTACCAGCAATCACATCGAGCACATGGGCGGCGGTGGCATCCTTCTCTGTGGCTACGGCCCGGGCACCAAAGACGTAAATAAAAACAATCTAGTCTACAATAATCACATCCACCATATCGGAGAAATCTACTGGCACTCCCCCGGTATATTCCTCTGGCAGAGTGGTGAGAACCGTGTAGCCAATAACCTAGTACACCACACACCATACACATCCATTATCATTTCCGGATGCATGCCCCAGTTTTTCAGAAAACGAGGACGTGAGCTTGGCCGTTCCATACGCCGTCATGAAGTAGGTAAACTCCCTAAGGACCCCAGCCCAGAATCCATCCACCACTTCCTACACTCTCACGATAACCTGATCGAATATAACGAAATCCATAACGCCATGGAAAAATTAGGTGACGGGAATGCCATATATATACGTGGGGCTGGTGCTAATAACATCATCCGCCGCAACTACATCCACCACCTGATAACCCCCATGATTATGCAGTGCGCTATCCGGACAGATGGAGGGCAAAGAGATACACTCATCGCAGAGAACCTCATCTATAAATGCACATCCCAAGGCATTATGCTAAAGCTCAATACCCGCGTAGAGAATAACATCATCGCAGATGTCATCTCACCACCACGCGGCTACTACCTCTCAGTACGTGAAGGCCCACTCACAGGCGCTACAATCAAACGGAACATCTTCTACTCCTCAGACGAAGCCACCGATTTTATCAATGAGCTTGCTCCTAGAAAAAAAGACCCCTCAGAGGACAGGCGAGGCAGAACAATCGCCCGAGTAAAAGACGCAGACACTGACTACAATATCTATTTTAGTAAAACAAACCCCTCACAAGGAGACCTAATGCTCACCAAACAAAGACTCGATGGTGTAGATGAGAACAGCCAAGCTACAGACCCCCTATTCATAGACCCAGAAAATGGCGATTTCAGACTAGCCCCTAACTCCCCTGCTCATAAAATGGGTATTATCCCCATAGACCTCTCCAAGATAGGTTTACGCCCGCCCGCTACAGCAGATCATGAATAACATTGACCTTACAGCCGTCAGCTTTTAAACCCCGCGCTGTAAACAACCTGTATTATCCATGAGCCAAGAAACCATCATTTATACTATTACGGACGAAGCTCCTGCCCTAGCTACCTATTCATTCCTCCCTATCATCGAGGCATTCTCAAAAAGTGCAGGAGTGGATGTAGAAACCCGTGATATCTCACTCGCCGCCCGTATCCTCGCTGAATTCCCTGAATGTTTAAGTGATGACCAAAAGGTCCCTGACACTCTCAGTGAACTAGGAGAACTCGCCAAAACACCTGAAGCAAACATCATCAAGCTTCCTAACATCTCAGCCTCCGTGCCACAGATGGAAGCTGCCATCACTGAACTACAGAGCCATGGCTATAAGATACCTAACTATGATGACGCCTCAGACCGCTACGCCAAGATCAAAGGATCAGCGGTAAACCCCGTCCTGCGCGAAGGTAACTCAGATCGTCGAGCACCGAAGGCTGTAAAAGAATACGCCAAAGCTAACCCTCACCGCATGGGCACATGGGCTGCTGACTCCAAGTCTCATGTTTCCACCATGTCCGCAGGAGACTTCGCCTCTAACGAGAAATCCGTCACCGTAGAAGAGTCCACAGATATAAAGATAGCGCACACTGCCGCCGATGGCACCGTAACCGTTCTCAAGGAAAGCACTCCTCTACTCGCAGGTGAAATTCTCGACGCCACAGTGATGAGTAAAAAAGCTCTCACCACATTCCTTCGTGAACAAATCACCGAGGCCAAGGAGCAAGGTGTCCTCTTCTCCCTTCACATGAAAGCCACCATGATGAAGGTCTCGGACCCCATCATCTTTGGCCACTGCGTCAGCGTCTTCTTTGCTGATCTTCTAGAGAAACACGCCGCTACACTCGCCCCACTAGATATCGACTTTAAGAATGGCTTTGGCGACCTTGTCAGCAAAATCAGCACACTTCCTGCTGACCAGCGCAGCGCTATCGAAGCAGACATTGTAGCTGCTTACGCAAACGGCCCAGACCTAGCTATGGTAAACTCTGACAAAGGAATTACCAATCTCCATGTGCCCTCTGACGTTATCATTGACGCCTCCATGCCTGCCATGATCCGTACCTCAGGTCAGATGTGGAACGCCGAGGGTAATCAGCAAGACACTAAAGCCGTTATCCCAGACTCCTCCTACGCAGGCATATACTCTGCTACCATCGATTTCTGCAAAAATAATGGCGCGTTTGACCCTACCACCATGGGCACTGTCCCTAACGTAGGTCTCATGGCGCAAAAAGCTGAGGAGTATGGCTCCCATGATAAAACATTTGAAGTCCCCGCTGATGGTATTATTTCCATTACAGATTCTAACGGTAACGTACTCATCGAGCACAATGTAGAAGAGGGTGACATCTGGCGTGCATGCCAAGCAAAAGACGCACCTATCCAAGACTGGGTAAAACTAGCCGTCAGCCGCGCACGCGCCACTGGTACGCCTGCCGTCTTCTGGCTAGATGAAAACCGCGCACATGACGCACAGCTCATCCAGAAAGTGGGCCAATACCTTGGTGATCACGATACCGAGGGGCTTCATATCCATATCATGTCACCTGTAGAAGCCACTGATTTCACCCTCACTCGTATCAAAAAGGGTGAAGATACTATCTCAGTGACTGGTAACGTACTCCGTGACTACCTCACCGATCTCTTTCCTATTCTCGAGCTCGGCACATCTGCTAAAATGCTCTCCATCGTACCTCTTATGAATGGTGGTGGTCTTTTCGAAACAGGTGCTGGTGGATCTGCCCCTAAGCACGTTCAGCAGTTTAATGATGAGAACTACCTCCGCTGGGACTCTCTCGGTGAATTTCTTGCACTTGCCGTTTCCCTAGAACACCTCTCAGAAAAATTTGGTAACGCCAAAGCTAAAGTATTAGGTGAGGCACTAGACTCCGCTACTGGTAAGTTCCTACTCACTGACAAGTCACCTACACGTAAACTCGGCGGTATTGATAACCGTGGTTCACACTTCTACCTTGCACTCTACTGGGCTGAGGCACTTGCCGCACAAACAGATGATAGCGACCTCGCTACTACATTCTCTAAAGTTTCTGCAGAGATGAGCGAGAGTGAAAGCAAGATCGTAGAAGAACTTATCGCCCCCCAAGGCTCACCAGTAGATACCAAAGGCTACTACCAGCCAGAGGATTTATGCACAAGTTCAGCTATGCGCCCTAGCGCTACCCTTAACGGCATCATCAGTAATATCAGCTAAGACACAGGCCTTATAAATCAACCAAAATAAAACCCGCCTACCTGCTAAACAGGTAGGCGGGTTTTTTTAGACTAATTTATAAACCCTCTAATCCTCTTCGTTAGTTACAAAGTCTGGATATGCATTCGCGGAGTGCTCAGCGAAATCTAAGCCTAAGTCCTGAGCCTCGTCAGAAGCACGTAACCCTACAGTCTTATCAATAATCATGAAGACCACCCAGATTACAGCAAAGGCCGTTACTGGCACAACAAAGGCTCCAATAGCCTGAACCCCTAGATTTACAAAAGGTTCACTTTCATGGAATAGGCTAACGCAAAGTGAGCCAAAAATACCGCAAAATAAGTGCACAGGCACGGCTCCTACAGCATCATCTATTTTCATTTTTAAAATTACCTTCTGACCAAGAATAACAATCGTTCCAGCCAGAATCCCGATAACTATTGCTGCCCAAGGCTCCACGACATTACAACAAGCTGTGATAGAAACTAGGCCACCCAGTGATCCATTAATTGCTGATTCAGGATCTGCCCAACCTTTGAATATCCAGTGGGAAAACATTCCTGAGATAAGCCCTCCAGCACCCGCTAACATAGTATTCACACCTATGCGGCCAAGTTCGCCTCCAGCGAAAAGTTGAGACCCACAGTTAAATCCAAACCAACCAAAAAAGAGTAAAAACATACCCAAAGAGCCTAAAGGAATATTATGACCCGCATAAATTCTCTCTGTCCCATCCTCCAAGAACCGACCTCTACGCGGCCCAATTACCAGAATACCAGCTAGCGCAAATGCTCCACCCATAGCGTGAACCACCGTAGAGCCAGCAAAATCTTGAAAACCTAGCTGAGCAAGCCAACCAGCCCCTTCACCAAAACCAAATGGGCTAGCTCCTCCACCCCAGACCCAATGCCCCAATACAGGGTAAACGAATGCACAAGCTAGCGTAGCGTAGATAAGGTAACCAGGGAAGTAAGTCCTCTCAGCCATAGCTCCGGAGGAAATAGTTACCGTGGTTGCTGCGAACATTAGCTGAAACAGAAAAAATGACCAGATGGCAGCTGAGCCAGAGAAATCACCACTAAAGCCAAAGTTACCGAGACCTACAATACCTCCTTGAGACCACCCAAACATTAAACTAAAGCCGACAATAAAAAAACCAATAGCACCTGCTGACATGTCACAGGCATTTTTCATAATAATATTAATCGCATTTTTGGAACGCGAGAAACCCATCTCTAACAAACAAAAACCAGGCTGCATGAGAAAAACCATGGCTGCCGCAATAAAAATAAAGACATAATCCGCCTTGTCGAAGCCTACTGATTCATCTGTTGCAGTATTGATTATTTCTGTTTCTTGACCATGTGCCATGGACGGGAGAGCGAAACAAAGAAGGGCCAATAAAAGAGAGTAATTTTTTTTCACAATAAATTAAAAGGATAGGGTGTAAGAGTAAATAGATTAAGGAGTGGAAATGCGTAAGTTTAAATATCATACTGCTTCACCATGATTTTATATTCATTGGCAATGAGTTTACGCCGGCTGGCATTAGGGATTTTATTTACCACTTTTAGACCAATGGCATTAGCCTTATCAAAAGAGACAACTTCCTGCTCCGCTAGAATACCAAACTCCACACTAGCCGCAGTAATCATCTTGTTAGCTACCCCACTGGGTGCAACACGTTTAATGAGTAGCAGTAGGGAGTTTCGAAATTCTTGCCAGTCAATCACTGAACCATCTTCCACCTCTTCCACCTCTTTCACTGGCTCTGCCTTAGCTGGCTCTGCCTTTACTATTGCCGGCAGTTCCTGGGTTTGTGGTGATAAAGTGTTAGTGCTAGAAGCTGGCGCACTATGTCTCATTCCAATCTGAGACTTAACACTTGAGTATGTTTCAGTAACTGAATAACCGGGGGTTATCTGTAATAAAAAAGTAACCTCCTTCTGAATAATTGCCTGTAAGAGATAATTATCTGTTTTTAAAACAAAACCTAATATCTCTCGTGATACCCCCTCCAGACCTGAACGGATACTAGTTAGCGAAGCTCCAATCTTCACAAGCGCCTCTTCATTAAGAGCCAGTTGATTTACGACTAAATTACCAAGATCATTAAAAATGGCAATACCCTCAACGCCCTCGTTCTCGTAAATTATATCAACAATTTCTTTATACATAAAAAGTCTGTAATCTATGGTGATTGTAAATCGAATTACTCCGTCTCAGAGAGTTGCTCCAGTAGTTTATCATAAGAGCAGCCGCCACCTTCAGAGATACTACCTTCTCCTTGGGCTATTTTACCTAATTCTGATCTATCGATACGGCACGCCAGAGACCATTGTGTTTCATGCGAGATAAAGGTTAAGCTCCCATCATCTGATAAAGCTTCTCTAGCGGGCTGTAGCGCTAGATGAAAGTATTCCAGATTTTGGCTAATAAAATCATAAGTTTCCTGCATGCAGTCACTCACTATTGTGCCTCTCTGAATCTTAAAATAAGTTTGGTTTGCCATATAGATTGGTTATTATTGTTGTTTTTTACACTTATTAAGCCGCCTCTATAAGTCTAGTCGCTAGCTTTGAAGGTAGCCCAGCTGTCTCTATCCCCCTCATTACAGATCGCACATCATACTCTACTCTTCTAAAGCTGATAGTTCTCTCAATACGGTTATATATGACATAGCTAGCCTTAGCATTTCCATCTCTAGGCTGCCCGACTGACCCTACGTTGATAAGGTATTTCCTATCAGTTTCAATTTTTATCTCACTAGCCTTAACTGCAGTTGCTGAACGATCACTATACTCATAGCATACTGGCCTGTGTGTATGACCAAAAAAGCAGATTGGTGCAGACTGAGATTTCAGCGCCAGCCCAGCATCAAATTTATTAGTCACATATTCCCATTGGCCAGGCTCATTAAGTGAAGCATGTACTAATATGTTTCGTCCTAGTCTTCTCTGCAGTGGAAGACTAGATAGCCACTGTTTCTGTCCGCTGCTAAGGCTGCTTCGAGTCCATTCAAGTGATTTTCTAGCAAGTTCATTCAAATTATCCAGAGACCTTACATTAGATGAGTCTTCGTCATGATTCCCTCTGACACAGACACATTTGATATCCTGAATTTTAGCGATACATTCAGAAGGATTAGGGCCATAACCTACAATATCCCCTAGGCATGCAAAATTATTTACCCCATGCTCCCTTGCATCATCAAGCACAGCATTAAGCGCAGCTAAATTCGCATGGATATCTGAAAAAATTGCAGTTTTCACCGTAGTGTAGAGGGTAGGATTTAACGTAACTAACTTGATATAAGCATATAAAAGGCTATTTAACATCAAAATATGTTACGTGCGGGACTTCTAATAGAGCTTCCAAATAAGTCTAGTTATATTTTAACATCACAGAAAAAAATAGGGAAACCTAAGGAAATCTACGCTTAATTTGCTATTTTTATTATTTTTATCAAGCTGCAGGCTCACATATCTACTAGCCGCTCTACATACTCATTAGCTGGATTCACCACTATATTGGCCGGTGTATCAGTCTGCACCACCGCACCATCTTTAAGTATAGTAATGTAATCCGCCACCTTAAACGCATCCCCAATATCATGAGTAACGATCAATGAGGTAGTCTCCTGACCATCAGCAAGATCACGTAAAACATCACGGAGCTTTTGTCTACGTATAGGATCTAAATTAGAAAAAGGCTCATCCAGGAGGAGTAGCGCTGGATCAAGGGCAAGTGCACGGGCTAATGCCACACGCTGCTGCTGCCCACCAGATAGTTCATGTGGATAACGCATAGCGCTCTCTGGTAGGTTCATTATTGCCAATAGCCTTTCTAGGGTATGCTCTTTCTCAGATTTCGTTTTACCCCGCATGCCATAGGTCACATTCTTTGCCACTGTAAGATGGGGAAAGAGTGCGTAATCTTGAAATACAAGACCTATGCGGCGTTTCTCCGGTGGTAGATGAGTAACATCATTACCATCCAGATATACACGCCCAGTTGCCCCGTCTGCTAGACCTGCTACAATACGTAGCAGTGTCGTTTTACCACACCCACTCTCACCCACTACCGCATGGATATCACCACGCCCTAGCTCTAAAGAAACAGAGCTAAGTATCTGCTGCTCTCCATAGCTTTTGGTAATATTAGTTAGAGATAATAAGTTGCTCACGAAATCGTCTTAGAGGTTCTTAACAAGAGACGCACCATAGCCATACCGCTGATACCTGCCAACACCAGAATCAAGGCTGGTAAAGAACCTCGGGCATAGTCCTCCTGCACAGCAAAAAGACTGTATGCATTAATAGCCAATGTCTCAGTATTAAAAGGGCTCAGTATCAATGTCATCGGTAACTCCTTCATCACATCCACAAAGAGAATCAACAGCCCCGCTAAAATAGACGGACGCAATAATGGCATATGAATTTGTAAAAATGTTTTCCACCGAGAGGAACCCAGCATCGATGACGCCTCATCTAAAGTGCCACGGATTGATTTAAACCCAGCATCCACCGAGCCCAGGCTCACGGTTAGAAAACGTATACCGTAAGCTATCATCAGCCCCACCGTACTTTGATAGAATAACCACTGCACCAGCTCACCAGCGGCACTATCATTCATCATAGCGCCATTCCATGCGACTATCCCAATACCAAGTATCGCCCCAGGCACAGCATAGCCCAATGTGCTTATCTTACTCATAGCCACCATCCACCACTGAGGGATCAGCCTATTTGCATAGGCAATAAATAGGGCAACCACCAGTGTCATGCCCGAAGCTCCTAAAGCTAGACGGAATGAATCCCAAACAGGGTCTAACAGGGTGGATAACTCCGTAACCTTTATCCCATGAGAAGCTAGACGGAGAAGCTCACTCACAGGTAAAGCAAAAGCCATGATAAAAGTCAGAGCTGAGAATAGATAGACAAAACCCATAGAAATCCCACCAAGCCCCTGATTTCGCTGTACCACACCGCCACTTCGGCTTGCGTGAAACTTTTTTCGCCCTCTAAGCAACTGCTCACCAATTAAAAGAGCAAACACCATCACCATAATACAGCTAGCTACACGCACAGCTGTATTAAGGTCATTAGTCCCTGCTCGTATTTTAAACACCTCAGTAAGCAGAGTCTCAATACCTATAATTTTCATCGCACCATATTCATTGAGTGTCTCCAGAGCCACCAGCATCACCCCAGCCATAATCGCCGGCCTAGCTAATGGTAGCGCTACGCGCATGAGAATCCTCCATGACGAATCTCCTAACATCCTAGCACTCTCTACATACTCTTGTGAGAGCGAGCAAAAGGCACTACGCGCTGCCAGAAAAACATAAGGGTAATATGAGCAAGTAAGAACTAGAATCGCCAAACTATAGTTCCACCACAGATCATACCCCTGCATTGCCTCCGCTCCATAACTATCACGCACATAGATACTAGTGGATAGCTCCATACCAGCAGAAACCTGCTTGTAGCAGCTCGCCATCACATAAGAGGGAATCGCTAATGGTAAAGCTAACAAAAATGTAATAGCCCCCTTACCACGCAGCTTATACACACTCAGCATCCATGCCAGAGTCACACCTAACAAGGTAGAAAGTAATATGACAGAGCACAGAATAATACAGGTGCTCTTCACCCTCTCATAGAGCACCGTATGCTCTGGCAGCAGCTCTACCTGCATTTCTTCAGGCAGCAGCGCTATCAGGCCATCAGGATCTTTCTCAGTGAGTAGTCTCCACCCCTCAGAAGGAGTCTGCAGCACTTCCATTAAGATTTGATAGAGTGGAATGCTTACTAACGCGCAGACAACACCCATTCCTAATATCCAAAACCATTTATTAATCACTCTCTGAGCACTCATCCTTTACCAATGCATACTGACTACTCTACCTAGATCTTGATTATTAATCCTAAAAAGTAACTACTCCCACTTGGCTGCCTGGAAGATTTTGATCGCCTTGGCATTGTTTACGCCCAGAGCTTTGAGATTAATAGTATCTGGCTTAAAGCTCCCCCATGACCTGTGCAGAGGTGTAATCATCTCCAGAGACAGCGGATACTCATAAGTCTTTTCAGCATAGAGTGACTGCACTTCTTTACTGCTAAGAAATTCGATAAATTTCACCGCGTTATCTTTATTTTTAGCATGCTTACAGACACCTATACCACTGATGTTTACATGAGCACCTCGCCCCTCTTGATTAGGAAAAGCGATCTTCACCTTACTCGCTAGATCTCTGTCTTTTGGATCTTCCGAGTTTACTAACAAACCTAGGTAATAGGAATTTACAATCGCTACATCAGCTAAACCACTAGCCACCGCGCGAATCTGATCTCTATCACTGCCCTGCGGCTTACGCGCCATATTTCGCCGGACTTTAACAGCCCAGAGTAACGCCTCTTTTTCACCCTTGGTAGCAATCATAGCTGAGAGCAATGACTGATTATATATATTGGACGCAGAACGTGCAATGACACGCCCCTTCCACTCAGGCTTAGCAAGATCTTCATAAGTCTTTAGCTCACCAGCCTTCACTCGGTCCATTGCATAGACCAGCACTCGAGCTCGCTGGGTAAATCCGAACCACCTCATACCTGGATCACGCAGGTGTGCGGGTACATTTTTCACCAGTAATTCTGACTTCACCTCCTGATAAAGACCTTCAGACTCCGCCCAGTGAAGACGTGCTGCATCTTTCGTGATCAATACATCAGCAGGACTCTTCTCTCCCTCGGATTGAAGTCGCTCAATCAACTCATCTGCATTTGCCGTTACCACATTAACCTTAATCCCTGTCTTCTCAGTAAAAAGCGAAAACACCTCCTTATCGGCTGGGTAATGACGCTGGCTATACAAATTCACCTCATCCGCCGCTAACGCCGCTACACTGCTCATCAGCATTAGGGACATTATTGCAATTTTTCTTTTGATCATATTTATCACGCGCTTTTGCGCTGCAGCTAAATAACACTCATTTATTGAGAAGCAATCTCAATAAGGTCGCATGCCCCATTTTTTTCCCATCTCACGTAAATACATGTTTTCACTTGGACATCGGAGTCAGCTACTCCAAGTTCTCAATATGAAATACGCACTAGTAATCTCATTTTTCCTCACCCTGGCTCTAGCCAAAGCAGAAGATAATAAAATAATCGCCGTCTATGACCTAGAAGGCGTAATTTCAGAGAGCGGTCAGCCTCAGGGCAGCGTCTTTGACCTCAGCTCTAGCGGTAACCGCCCGCTGACGCACTTTGACCTCATACGCAGTCTCGCAGCTGCGGCCTCTGATGAACAAGTAAAAGCTGTCGTTCTCGACCTCGGTAACGCAGGTCTTAACTACGCCCAAATTCAAGAAATACGCCGGCACCTACTAGCCATCCGTGCCACCGGTAAGGACGTCTGGTATTACACTGAGCAGCTTACTAACGGCTCTGCCATCATCGGTTCTGCTGCTAATCATTTCACCCTTCTACCTGAAGGTAACGTCTCCCTTAGCGGTATTTATTCGGAGTCACTCTACTTTAAGGAACTATTAGACAAAGTAGGACTTAAAGTAGACGTGATCCACATTGGTGATTTTAAAAGCGCAGGAGAAACTCTCTACCGCACCGCACCCAGCGACTACGCTCAAAAGCAAGAAAACGCTATCTTCGACTCCATTTTCGAGCAAATCCTATCAAATATCTCCAAAGGCCGAAAAATCAGCTCTGAGAATCTACGCTCATTAATTGACCAAGGTATACTCACCCCCGATCAAGCCCTAGAAGCAGGACTTGTAGACCACCTTCATTACCGTACAGACTTCATCACCAAAGTCCGTAAACACTACGGAGAAGGTACTAAATTTGACCGTAACTACGCCCTCCCCAATCTCAAAGGCCCTGAAATAAAAGGCTTCATGGATCTTATAAAATTAGCCTTCCAATCAGGTAGAGACAAAAAACGTAAGCACCACTACGTCGCGGTAGTCGCACTCGATGGAGAGATTAACGATCGCTCCATCGCACCGGTAAGAACGGAAATCCTCAAGCTAGCAAAAGATAATAAATGTAAAGCTCTCGTCCTCCGTGTAAACTCTCCTGGTGGCTCAGCCCTCTCCAGCGACGTCCTCTGGGAGGCTACTGATGAATTTAAAACTACAGGGAAATCATTTGTAGTCTCCATGGGTGCTGTTGCTGCATCTGGAGGATACTACATCAGTGCCGGTGCCAGTAAGATCTTTGCCGAGGAAGGCACCATCACAGGATCTATCGGAGTAGTTGGCATGAAATTTGTAACCGGCGACGCTATGGAGAAAATAGGTATCCATGTGCACTCACGCCAACGCGGTAAACACGCAGGACTTATGAGCTCCAGCCGAGGCTACACTGCAGATGAAGCCACCATAGTGCGAAATTCCATGTTAGATGTCTACCGCACATTTAAACAACGTATTACCGATGGCCGTGGCGATAGAATTAAGGGCGATCTAGACAGCCTCGCTGGTGGCCGCGTCTACACCGGTAGAGATGCCCTCAAAGTTGGCCTTGTAGACAAAATAGGCGGCCTAAACGATGCTATCAACCACGCCTCAAAGTTAGCCAATTTAGAATCCCCGCGCGTCTACCTCACACCAGAGCCCAAGAGCGGTCTGGAAGGCATGTTTATCAGTAATCAAAAAAAAGATGATGACAGCGAGTTTATCCGCATGACAGAGAAAAGCCGCGCCGCCACACTATTACAGCAACATATAAAACTCCACCCAGCCCTAAGTATACTTCCAGCTAAACAACGCACGCAGCTAGAAAAACTCGTTAACCGTATCGAATCTTATCAAGGCAGTCACATCCTTCTACTAGGTCCAGATCTCATCATCCCAGGTCTGTAGAAAAACACACCCGTTACACCCCACGCCAGTGCTTCTCCATCTAGCTGAATTTCTCTATGTCGGTTTTTCCAGATTCGAGCACCACTATCATTGACAAGACCTCACTCATCTGGCCATCCTTTCACTGCTTTCATTGAGCACTCTTATTAAAAATCCTCACACCTAATCTATCATGTACGATCTCATAGTTATCGGCGGTGGCCCTGCCGGATACGTCGGTGCCATTCGTGGCGCACAGCTTGGCAAAAAAGTAGCAGTTATCGAGGCGGACCGCGCCGGTGGAACCTGCCTAAACTGGGGCTGTATACCTACCAAAGCACTACTTAAAAATGCTGAAATCTATCAGACTCTCACAAAGAAAGCATCCACCTTTGGATTCTCATTTGATAATCTAAGCTATGATTGGTCCAAGGTAGTCGGCCGCTCACGTCAAGTATCAGACCGCCTCGCTGGAGGTATTGAATTTCTATTTAAGAAAAATAAGATCGATTACATCCGTGGCTTTGGATCCGTTATCGATGGTAACCATGTAGAAGTCACCGCAGCAGACGGCAGCAAGCAAGTAGTAGAAGGCTCTAACATCCTCGTTACCACTGGCTGTAAAAGCCGTGAACTACCACCACTACCATTCAATGGTAAATCTGTCATTAGTTCAAAGGAAGCCATGATTCTTGCCGAGCAGCCTAAGGAAATGGTTATCATCGGAGCTGGAGCCATAGGTGTAGAGTTCGCCTATGTTTATAACGCATTTGGCACCAAGGTTACCATCATTGAAATGCAGCCTAACCTCCTCCCCGTAGAAGATACAGAGGTAGGCGTAGAACTTCAGAAATCCTTCGTAAAACAAGGCGTGCGCTGCCTCACAGACACCAAATGCATAAATTTCAAAGACAATGACACCTCCGTCTCCATAGAAGTTGAAGGCCCCAAAGGCAAAGAAACAATCACTGCTGATGTCTGCCTCGTAGCTATCGGTGTAGCACCTGTCCTGCCTGGAGGTAAAGAACCAGAGCTTGACCGTGGATTTATTAAAGTCGACGAACGCTACCAAACCTCCATCCCTAACGTCTACGCATGCGGAGATATCTCAGGCCCACCATGGCTAGCTCATACCGCTAGCTTTGAAGCCATTCAATGTGTTGAAGGCCTCTTTGTAGAAGGTCACACCCCTCGCCAAGTTGGTAACTTCCCTGGCTGCACATACTGCCACCCACAAGTAGCCTCTGTTGGTAAAACTGAGCGCGCACTTAAAGAAGAGGGTGTAAAATACAAAGTCGGTAAGTTCCCATACGCCGCCATCGGTAAAGCACAAGCATCTGGTGATACAGAAGGCTTTGTAAAACTCCTCTTTGGTGAAGAACACGGCGAACTACTCGGCGCGCACATCATCGGAGATAATGCCACTGAGCTAATTGCAGAAATGGGGTTAGCCCTTGAGATGGAACTCACCACAGAGGAAATCCACTCCACTATCCACGCTCACCCAACACTAGCAGAAGCCATCCACGAGGCCACTCTAGATGCTGACGGCCACGCTATTCATTTCTAAAGCAACACAAAGCACTACCCATCATGAGTGAAGCGCAATCATGGATCTACATTGATCCAGCTGGCCAACAAGCTGGACCTATACCTGCAGATCAACTACAGGCATATATCACCGCCGGCCACATCACTACACAGACACAAGTCTGGACTGATGGACTAACGGAATGGATAACAGCTGATAAGCTCGAAGGTCTCGTATTCCAGCCAGCAGCTGCAGCAACACCTCAAGAGCAAGACCCACAGATTAACCCAGGCACCACAACACCTGACACATTAGCCACCGAAGAGAATGAAGGATACCCCATCCCCTATATTAAAAAGATCAACTTCACCCTCTATATCACCTGTATCATTGCTGGTTTTATATTCATCGCCTTAGGATTCGTGCTACTCGTATCAGCGGACACTGCTGCATCTGAAGCTGAGGCCTTTAATAAAGCCCTAATCCCTATGACAGTGTCCGGAATAGGGACTATTGCCCTTATCGTAGCCGGGGTTATGCACCTCATCGCCATTCACCGCGTATGGGCTCTCCTTAAGCCAGGAGGAGGCTCTATCTCACCAGGGTTAGCTATCGGTCTGATATTCATCCCCATATTTGGACCTATATGGCAAATCATCGTCACCTGTAAAATGCCCGGAGAATGGAACCGTATCACCGCACAATACAGCAATACTACAGGAGCTCCGCCCTTCACCATCGCCATGGCCATCTGTAATATCCTCATTCCTCTAATCGGCCAAATCCTCTGGATGCGTGAAATTTCCAGAGGCATCAACTTCATGGCATCAGCTAGGCTTATGCCCGGCTCAAATCCACAGCTATCTACTGGCGGAGGTATAGTTTTACACTAATCTCAAAAGATCACCAACACCCCGGCAGGTCCACCAACCTCCGGGGTTTTTCTTTTCTTTCCTTCTAAATTCGCCTACCACCTAACTCTTTCCAAGATCCTCCATTATCGCAAAGCGTCTCAATCTATTATTTAAAAATTTCCATGTCCGATCAACGTAAACCTTTTCCCTTCGACCATTTTGAATCCAAGTGGCAAGACCGCTGGGATACTGCTCAGACTTTCCGCACACCTAACCCAGGTGACGAGGACTTTGATGCCAGCAAGCCTAAGTATTTCATCCTCGATATGTTTCCCTACCCATCCGGTGCTGGGCTTCACGTAGGTCACCCAGAGGGCTATACCGCTACCGATATTCTTGGCAGGTATAAAAAAATGAATAACCACAATGTTCTCCACCCCATGGGCTGGGACGCATTCGGCCTACCTGCTGAGCAGTATGCTATCAAGACAGGTCAGCACCCACGTATCACCACAGAGACAAACGTGGATAACTTCCGCCGCCAGCTGAAATCACTGGGCTTTGGCTACGATTGGGATCGTGAAGTGAACACCACAGACCCTAACTACGTGCGCTGGACACAGTGGATCTTCCTCCAGCTCTACGGATCTTACTTTAACGAAGAAACACAAAAGGCAGCCCCCGTCACAGAGCTTGAGGAGAAGGGCTGGACGCGCGAGCAGATCGATGAAGTCCGCCTGGCATTCATCCATGAAGCACCAGTGAACTGGTCACCATCCATGGGCACCGTCCTTGCTAATGAAGAAGTCGAGGAATGGAAAAATAAAGGTGAAACCGTAGAGCGCCGTCCACTACGCCAGTGGATGCTACGTATTACCAAATATGCAGACCGCCTCATCAATGAACTCGATGACCTAGACTGGCCAGAGTCCATCAAGATGCTACAGAAAAACTGGATTGGTAAATCCACTGGTGCCGAAGTCATCTTTGACATCCAAGGCCACGCGGTAGAGATCTTCACCACACGCCCAGACACTTTATTTGGTGCCACCTACATGGTCCTCGCCCCTGAGCACCCACTAGTTGCAGAAATCACCAGTCCTGATCAGAAAAACGCAGTTGCAGAATACATCAAGTCCTGCGCCTCCAAGTCAGACCTCGAACGTGGTGACTTAAATAAAAACAAATCCGGTATCTTCACCGGAGCCACAGCTACGAACCCTGTCAACGGCGAGCAAATCCCCGTATGGATAGCAGACTACGTGATGATGGGCTACGGCACAGGAGCCATCATGGCCGTGCCTGCTCACGATACCCGTGACTATGAGTTTGCCACCAAGTTTGACCTCCCAGTTCTCCAAGTAGTCCAGCCTAACGGCAAAGAAGATTGGCAAGGCTTCACCGGTAGCGGTAAAGCTATCAACTCAGGATTCCTAGACGGCATGAACACCAAGGATGCTAAGAAGGCCACTATCAAGTGGCTACTAGATAACCAAAAAGGCACCTTTAAGATAAACTACAAACTCCGCGACTGGCTCTTCTCACGTCAGCGTTACTGGGGCGAGCCCTTCCCTATCCTCTGGGAAAATGGTAATCACAAAGCCGTGCCTGAGTCAGAGCTTCCTGTGCTCCAGCCTGAGATGGATGACTTTAAGCCCACCGGCTCCCCAGAAGGCCCACTCGCCAAAGCTACCGATTGGATTAACTACTCAGAAACCTCCAAACGCGAAACCAACACCATGCCTCAGTGGGCCGGCTCATGCTGGTACTACATGCGCTACTGTGACCCTAATAACACAGACCGCTTCATCTCCAAAGAGGCCGAAGAATACTGGGCAGGAAACGAGGGCAATGGCATGGTAGACCTCTACGTAGGCGGCACGGAGCACGCCGTGCTTCACCTTCTCTACGCCCGCTTCTGGCACAAGGTCCTTCACGATCTCGGCCACGTCTCCACCATCGAGCCATTCCAGAAACTCGTAAACCAAGGCCTTATCCTTGGTGAAGACGGACAGAAAATGTCTAAGTCTATTGGTAACGTTGTTAACCCAGATGACGTTGTTAAAGAATACGGCGCAGACGCCCTCCGTCTCTATGAAATGTTTATGGGCCCACTTGAGCAGGTTAAGCCATGGCAGATGAAAGGTGTAGAGGGTGTCTCACGCTTCCTCGCACGTGTCTGGCGTCTTGCCTTTGAGCAAAACCAAGAAGGCGAATGGGTCATATCCAGTAAACTCACCGATGACGAGCCTACTGATAAAGCCCTGCTAAAAGTCCTTCACGAGACGATTAAAAAAGTCAGTGATGACATCGAGAAGCTTTCCTTCAATACCGCCATCTCACAGATGATGGTATGCACGAATGCCTTTACCTCTGCAGAAAAGCTCCCAGCCATACTACTCCGTGATTTACTCAAGTGCCTTAACCCATTTGCCCCGCATATCACTGAAGAGATCCATGAGCAACTTGGAGAGAACTTCCCAAGTGCTAAGTGCTCACGAGGCTGCATCCTCTCAGACCGGAAGTGGCCTAGCTTTAACGAAGCATTCCTTGTCGAGGACGAGGTAGAAATCGTCGTGCAAGTAAATGGCAAACTACGCGGTAAAATCACCGTCGGTAAAGACATCTCCAAAGAGGAAATCGAAGCCCTCGCACAAGAGGACAGTAATGTGCAGCAGCACACTGAAGGGAAAACAATTCGTAAAATCATCGTCGTCCCAGGCCGCCTCGTAAACATAGTAGCCAGCTAACATCATGACCGTTCAAAAAGTAAAATACGCACTCTGGGCAGCCGACTGGGAACGCTGCCTGCATTTCTACCGTGATCTCTTTGGTGGAGAAATCAGCTTCGCCTCTGAAGTCTGGAGTGAAATCGTCATCGCCGGCGCCACCATAGGCATCCACGGTGGCGGCGAAGGCAAACGCACGTGGACTGGCCTCAGCTTCCAGGTAGATGATATCCGCGCTGCTATCCCCTTACTCAAAGAACACGGCGGCGATCTCACACGCGAGCCTAACGATACCGAGGAAGATCCCCTACACCTCGCCATGTGCGTGGATACAGATGGTAATGAATTTATGATTACTCAGCGCAGGGACTAATCTCCACCCTCTTTTTTAAAAAACATATACCACCTAACATGAAAGCCTAATTCTCCCTACCTCTACTCCTTTCTCTTATTTTCTGCTGTGGCGCCTGCAAAGACACTAAACAGGTAAAAAAAGAAGATGATGCCATGGAAGAGTTCAAGCGTGCGGCAGACGAAATAAAAGCCACTCAAGCTAGAGAAATGGAGGAAACTGGTGAGCTCAAAGCTAACCCTAAAGCTATGGATCGTATGCTGGAGGCCTCCAAAAAACTGGAGGAAGTTTCCACTGGGGATGACGCAAAAATCGCAAAGGTCATGCGTATATTCATACAGGGCGTTCAATCAGATATGGCAGAGATTAGCAAACAACAGTCAAACTTAGCTGAGGGAACAAACTACGCTAATGTAAAAACTGCTGCTGATATCGACACCCTATCAGACAAGGTGAAAATCTACCAAGCAGTCAACACTGCCATAACAAATAAGGTCAAATCTGGATGGACTCAATCTCTACGCGATAATTTAGAGAAAGAAAAAGTCAGCAAGATCCCCGCTGCAGAATTCATGAGTGGCGTTAAAACTGGTCTAGATAGAAACAAACCTCACCTTCTTGTCATTAGACAAACTGACAGTGAAATATGTGAGGCCTTACTAGCCCAACACGCAGTCCTCAAGAAACACCTCGGAAAGTGGCAGTGGAATGCCGCTGAAGAAACTCCTAACTTCGAGGGTGATGCAGCCATTGAGGCATACAACGTGCAGGCTAATATAATTCAGAACGCTAGCGAAAGACAAGCAGAGGCTCAGAAAAATATAGTTCGTTAGAAACCCCTCTAGCTTAGTTTTTCACCGGTCTGATTTTTTCAAACCCTGAAATACTAGAGCATGCCCCAGCTTACAGGCAAGCACCTCCAAGCTAAAAAGGAGCGTATCTTCCACACCCTATTGAGACACGGTATACCAATGACACCTGCTGGTGTCACAGCTCGATAGCCGTTGCATCAAAGGCCTCTGGATCATAGTCATCATCCATCCACTCAGCAAAGCCACCTAGGCTCTCTTTGTAACCAAAAGATCCTCCACAGTCTTCTGGTGGGCAGGCACGCGAGCCATCTAATACCACAGGAGCAGCTACATCAGACCTCTCTTCGATGACTAGCTCATGAGTCCAGTCATCGAAAAAATCATACCTATACATCAGACGTAGCGGAACCCTCCGGCGGCCTACAAACTTGGCTACAGTAATTTCACCCTCGTCTTGAAATTCATCCTTAGGAGAAACTTGCTCCTGCGTATCTGAAATCACATTGGTAAGGCTCTTTCCCTTCCCCCAGCGAAACTGGTGAGCCTGCTCATCATTCCAGCCCATCGTCTTCTGGATGATCTGGTGAAGCTCTGTAAAGGTGGCGGTGGCAGGCACCGTAAACCGGCGCCAGATCAGAGGCTCCACTTCATAGAGGAAAATTTTAAGGGTAAAAGAGTCCATAGCACTGATGTAGTGAGCGATGCAGTTCTTTTCAAGTCATTTACTCACCTCGCATATTAGCAAAGAAATTGGACAAGTCTTCTTCAGAAGCTTCCTCCCCCATAATGTCATCATAGTCCATGTGCTCGACATATTTATCATCTAGCTCCATGAGAAATTTACTAGCCTCGCCGGCATGCTCCTGCCCCCACTTTGTGCGCACAGAGCACCAGGTCAGAGTAAGCTTTTCCTGTGCCCGTGTGATGCCCACGTAGAGTAGGCGCCTCTCTTCATCCGTGGTGCCTTCCTCGATACTTCTTTTGTGCGGTAGAATCCCCTCTTCGAGACCTACTAGATAGACAGCTGGATACTCCAGCCCCTTAGACGCGTGCAGGGTGATAAGTGTGACACCGCGCTGTTTTTCAATGTCATTATCATCCTCGCGATCACGCGCGAGGGCTGATTTATCAAGAAATTTCTGTAACGTTAATCCTTTTTTAGAGGCGTCTTTAAGCTGCTGCACCACATCATCAATACTGCTGCGGCGCATGTCTTCCTCCTTTTCATTTTTGCTATTCCGCTTCACCCACTCCGTATAGCCAGTCTCTTCTAGCAGATTTAATAGCACATCCCCCATACTCTCCAAGCCACTCATCATACGTTCACGGTAGCTTAGAATAAGCTCCGTAAACTCACCTACAGACTTAGTCGCGCGTGTAGATAGGTCATCTGATGGTGCCCCCATTGACTCCCATACAGAACCTCCACGTTCACTTGAGGTATTTGTAAGGATAATAGCCGCTGCCTGACCTATACCACGTGGTGGTGCGTTCATGATCCGTAGTAGCGGCACGTCTGCACTTGGGTTAGCCAGCACTTGTAGGTAGGCAAGAATATCACGCACCTCACGCTTATCATAGAAACTCTGAGCACCGATCATACGGTAAGGGATCTCCTCCTCCCTGAGAGCTATCTCCAGATGCCTGCACTGCGAGTTTGTCCGAAATAGGATGGCTATTTCCTCTAGCGGTTTTTTTTCCACTCGGTGTAAATCTATGATTTCGTGAGCGATAAACTGAGCCTCTTCTTCATCCCCAGGCATGGAAATGATACGGATATCTTCGCCTCCAGGTTTCACTGAGCGCAGCTGCTTCTCACGCCGACCTACATTATTTATAATCAGTGAGTTTGCTGTATGAATGATAGCATCTGAGCTACGGTAATTATACTCTAGGCGGATAACTTTAGGGTCTGGAAAAAATTTCTCAAACTGGAGAATATTGGCCACCTCAGCACCACGCCAGCCGTAGATACTTTGATCATCATCACCCACCACGCAGACGTGATATGGCTCACCTACCAGCTGCTGGAGTAGACGCATTTGCAGACCGTTGGTATCCTGAAACTCGTCCACCGTGACACGCGTCCAGCGCTTCCGGCAGATCTCTCTCACATCTTCAAACTCACGGAGAAGCTTCTCTGCGAGGAGAAGTAGATCATCAAAGTCCACAGCATTCTGTGCGCGTAGCTCATTAGCATATGCCTGAGCTACATCTGCGATAAAGGGGTCCTCCATTTCAGAGAATGCCAGCCCTGCATTCTTAGCCTTGGAAATCATGGAGATGACCTGACCAGGCTCGATTTTTTCCTGAGCACCACCTTTCCTTACAATTATTTGCTTAATGAGACCAGTTTGATCATTTCCAGAGTAAATCGTAAAATTCTGCTTATACCCCAGGCGATCAATCCCCGTACGGAGAATACGCACGCAGAGGGAGTGAAAGGTACAAACGGTAATTTCCTTAGCAGCCGCTTTACTCACCATATCCCCCACTCGTTCACGCATCTCACTCGCAGCTTTATTAGTAAAGGTAACAGCAAGAATCTGCTCAGCAGGAATACCCCGGTCCACCATATGTGAGATACGGCAGGTTACAGTCCGCGTTTTACCCGTACCAGCCCCCGCCAAGATAAGCACAGGGCCATCTAGGGCATTAACAGCATCGGACTGAGCGGGATTAAGGCTAGAAAACTCAAAAGACATAAGGTGTGCAAAGATGTAACTGCTAATTTCTAAGTTTCAAACCTCAAAGTCTAAATACCCAAAAAGACACCACCCACAAAAATACCTAGAACTTACCTATAGGGCTGGTGATCGTAGTGGGTATTAAAATAATAATACTCAACCAGATATGGATCACCCTTAGCATTTTGTTATACTGATATAGTTTTAACCCAGCCCTAGATCTCCAACAAATTCATCACCATCTGAAAATTTCTTAACTCCCAATTGCTCAGATATAATCATCATAACAACACTCCGCACTTCATCATCTGACCAATCACTTTTATCATTCAGCTCCTCAGACATCCTAGTTACTTCTTGGCCAACTAAACAATTCACTGTTGTCGGAGCAAATATAACTCCACGCCCGAAACGTAGATTAGGTAAATCAGCAAGCCCAGATACCTCTCTAAAGCTCTGCCAGTTATCCACACGCATAGACTTAGGGAAGAGCTTACGAATCTTCGTATTTAGAGAAATATCCCGACTACGAACTCCTGTAGAATGAACTAAACTCATTCTCACGCGGTGAAAAGCCCTCTAAGAAAGGCATGGCCGAGCTTTCGGCGCTGATCCCACAGCACTAATAACGTAATCTATAAGTATGCGTGGTGTCACCAGCCCCTCAGCATCAGCATCACTAATCGTGATACCAAAGGTCTCCTCAATAGCAATAACGAGCTCTACACCACCTAGTCCCATGCTTTTAGCAAAAAGTTATACCGTTGCTGCTTACTGGCGACCAGCCTGCACATAGACTTCCTCGTAAGGCTGTACTACCACGAAGCCCTCCCCCTGGAACAT
The DNA here is from genome assembly GCA_023301765.1 of Akkermansiaceae bacterium. GTDB lineage: Bacteria > Verrucomicrobiota > Verrucomicrobiia > Verrucomicrobiales > Akkermansiaceae > Oceaniferula. The sequence continues at coordinate 88,028 of JALZUC010000001.1, forward strand.
CATCTGAATAGAGTCACCGGATCCACGCCCAATAAAGGTCTTTAGAGACACATCTGTCTTTAGCTTAGGCTCTAGATTACCTGACCAACAGATCGTAGCATTTGGGTCTGTAATGACTGGTTGATCCGGAGTGACTCGTAGAGTGATAGGCTCAAAGTGGCTGGTGATAGCAAGTAAACCACTACCTTCAAAACGCACATTAAAAAGGCCGCCAGCCATCATACCCACCACCTTTTTCATCATCTTAATTTTATGCTGAATGGATGACTCAAAGGCCAGCACATCATTTCCATTCACCACAATACTATCATTTTCCATTTTCAGGAGGATGATCTTTTTTCCAGAGTCTGCGAGATACAGCTTACCCTGCCCTTTAGCATAGCTGATGCGCATACCCTCACCGGATACAGCTTTCTTAAGAAGGTTTCCTATACCCTGATCCATTATACCTTCACGCTTAAATTTAATATTACCCAGATACGCCACCATGGAGCCCATCTTGGTATTCATCTCACCATCTAGATTCACCTCTAGCATACGTGGTGACTCTAGCTCAAAGACACCTTGCCCAAGATCTCTCTGAGCGGTACTGTTAACAAATTCATCGATAGTTCTGGCGGTGCTAGTATTCACTCCAGCGGGCATTGGTGGTGGGACTTGTTCGTTCATCGTTGTTGGTGGTGGTTTCTTCAGTTAATAATTAGACTGTTACACTACAGCTATCACAGGTTTTTTACTACTGCAAAATCTAGGTTAGATTCGTCGTAGTGGGAAAATGCTGACATCCACAGGCTTAGAAATGATGCTCGAAATAGGAGCCTCATCCGGCGCCTCAAATCCCGCTAGAGAGATCAGCCGCGAGGTATCACACTCCACGCTCACAGCCCTATACTCATATGGTTTGTGATTCACCACCCCCTGATACAAGCCCCCCTTTTTATCCGCACTAAATAAGCGATACCTTTCCAATAAAAAAAATTCCAAGCTACCAATTCTAGACTCACATGCGGACTCAATGGCTGATGGATAGACGAACTTTTGCACACCTGCATCCCCACGGCGCTGGGACTGATATGATAGATTTACACCATCGTTAGCAGCTGACATGCGCGCGTGCTGATAAGGTAGATTAAAAAACTTTCGCGCTATTTTAACAGCCAGCCATTGATTACAGTCCAATGAGTAAAACCACACACCAGGCCGCCCCTCCTCATCATACACATAAGTCCTTACATTTAACTCCTGAAACCAAGAAAGCCCTGGTAGAGGAGGGCAATAAACGGGGCGGATCCGCTGCATAAAAAACGGCACCACTCCGATGTAGGCTTTCCCTTCTAATGTATCTACAGTCAGCCCCTTAGGTAAACTCTGCTGCACTAGCTCAGCATCTATTTCCCAATGTAAGAATAACAGATGTGACCACCGCTGCTTCATCACCACAGCTGTAGACGGACGTTCACGTGCAGCAAGCCGCTGGCTATCGGAAGGATGGCAGGAGATTTTCATGTAACTTCACATCAAGTATACGATACGCTTCAGTGTTACACACTTTAATTCCACAGTATTTCACCTCAAAGCCTACTTTTATTTTTTAAGGAATTAATATTGTCGCGGGTGTTCATAAGGTCTTTGGTAAACATATGCGTTATCTAATCATCGCTTTTCTATTCCTCCCCTTTTTACTTAAGGCCGACGAGTTAGCCAACCTTTCTGGAGCAGGCCATGACTCTCAAGTGGATAAACTGAGCTTCACAAATACACAGCGCTGGGGAAAAGACTTTGTCAAATTTACTCGACTCCGCCCCAAATACCTCGGCCGTGATTGGCTAAGAGAAATTGGCTTACCTACCCCCCCTGCAAACTCATCCCCGCGAACCACTGCAGAAATCGCCTACCTCAAAAAACTCGCAGCAAAACGTGCTGAGAAAAAATCCGCCATTGAGGCGGAAATCCTCGTGACCAACTTCCGCTACGGCACTCACACCTATGCCTCCCTGACTACCGATCCAAATTACAAGGCGACATCCACGATCATCCTCGCCGCCTACCATGACCTCGCCATTGCCACCTTTATCACCAAGCAAAAGTTTAATCGAGTGCGCCCCTCTATCTTGGACGAAGACCTCGGGCACTCCATCCAGATTCCTACCCACCCAGCTTACCCCAGTGGGCATGCTACAGGTGCCTATGTATTGGCCTACCTCCTTCAAGAGCTAGATCCAGATTCCGCACATACTTATTTAAAATCCGCCCAGCAAATCACCAAGAACCGAGAAATTGCCGGGCTACACTATCCCAGTGATTCAGAGGCCGGCCGCCTCCTAGCACGGCAGCTAACAGACCGCCTTCTCAGTAACTCCAGCTTCAAACGCCTCATGAAAGAAGCTCGTAAAGAATGGCCTTAAGAACCACACCTGAGAGAAGCGCTTCTCTCTTAGTTTTTTGAAAAAAAGTCAGACGCACGTTCTCTCTTTCTCAAGTATTTATACCAATGTAATCTTTGGCGTGAAATACCTCGTCATCGTTGATACCACCACTAAGCAGACTAACTTCCCCTGATCTCTAACGCCCCTTCTTAACGGCTTGGTCAAACCAGTTACCACCGAAGGAGTCATTCCCCCCGCCACCATTGCCACCGCCTCCACCGCCGCGATTACTACCGCCACGATTTCCGCCACCGCCGTTATTTCTACGTGGCCCACCTGATCTACGCTCACCGCCACGCTCGCTCTGGCGTGCTGGTTCAGCATTACTACGCATACTCAGTGCTATCCGGTTCCGGTTTAGGTCCACCTCAGTTACAGTCACATTCACTTTCTGGCCTACCTTCACCACCTCGGCAGGATCTGAGACATACTTATCAGCTAGCTGGGAAATATGAACCAGTCCATCCTGATGCACACCTACATCTACAAAAGCACCAAAGTTCGTCACGTTAGTGACAATGCCGGGAAGTTTCATTCCCTCGCTGAGATCGGCAGGTTTATTAACGCCTGCTGCAAAGGTGAATAACTCAAACTGAGCACGTGGATCACGGCCCGGCTTAGCAAGCTCCGCCACGATGTCTTTCAAGGTAGGTAATCCCACCTCCTCACTCACATATTTTTGTAAATCTATCTTTTTGCGTGCATCCGCATCCCTGATCAAAGTAGGCACATCACAGCCCACATCACCTGCCATCTGCTCCACAAGCTCATATCGCTCAGGGTGCACGGAGGAACTATCTAGTGGATGAACCCCGCCAAGAATACGGAGGAAACCTGCAGCCTGCTCGTAGGCCACGTCTCCTAGACGAGGAACTTTCTTCAGCTCGGCACGAGTTTTAAACGGCCCATTTTCCGCACGATACGTGATGATGTTAGAGGCGATACCTGAGTTTAATCCAGCTACATATCCTAGCAGTTGACGTGAGGCGGTATTCACCTCCACACCCACACCGTTTACACAGCTCACCACGGTATCATCTAGACCTGTCTTCAGTAGATTCTGATCCACATCATGCTGATACTGACCTACACCTATGCTCTTAGGGTCCAGCTTTACTAACTCTGCCAGAGGATCCATCAGGCGCCGGCCGATAGACACTGCTCCACGCACGGTGATGTCTTTATCTGGGAATTCTTCACGTGCCACCTCACTCGCAGAGTAGATAGAAGCACCTGACTCATTAACAATGATGATGGGGATAGACTGAGGAAGACCAGCCGCACGGACCACAGCCTCGGTCTCACGAGACGCCGTTCCGTTTCCTATACAAATCGCCTGACTACCGAACTTCTCCACCATCTTTATCAATGCCGTCACCGCCTCCATCGCCTGTGACTTACTAGTAGTGAAGTGTAACACCGTATCAAAAAGTAAATTCCCCTGCGCATCTAGCGCCACCGTTTTACAGCCTGTGCGGAACGCAGGATCGATCGCAATCATCGGGCGCTGACCTAGTGGAGATGCGAGAAGTAGCTCACGCAAGTTCTCAGCAAAGACGCGCACGGCTTCCACATCCGCCTCCTTTTTCGCCTTCATGCGGAATTCCGTCTCTAGTGAGAGACCGAGTAGGCGCTTAAAGCTATCAGTAATAGCTAAATCTAACTGCTCAGCACATGGCCCACTATTGGTCACGCCAAAGTGGCCACGCATTTTCGTTAAAGCAGCCTCCTCATCAGCCTGAATACGCATGAAGAGGAAGCCCTCCTTCTCACCACGGCGCATCGCCAGCATACGGTGAGATGGCACATCCTTCAGCGGCTCAGACCACTCAAAGTAATCTTTAAATTTCTGCGCATCAGCCTCGGTATCCTTGCCATACATAACCTTGGAGCTCACGGAGCCTTGACCCTCAATAAGTTCACGTAAATCTGCACGCGCCTCCGCATTATCACTAAAACGTTCAGCTAAAATATCACGTGCACCAGCCAGAGCATCCGCCACAGTAGGCACTGCTGGGTTCAGCTCAGCCGTCTTATCCTCCGGCTTACTCTCAACGAGAAACTTCTCCGCCTTAGTTTCCACATCAGCAGTCGTATTCTCACGATTATCCCAGATGAAATCTGCGAGTGGCTCCAGACCACGCTCCTTTGCCATCGTGCCACGGGTGCGACGCTTTGGACGGAATGGCGCGAAGATATCCTCCAGACGAGTTATTGTTTCAGCCTCAGCCACCTTCTTCTTCAGCTCCGCAGAGAGCAGTTTGCGCTCATCAAGACTCTTAACGATGGCCTCACGGCGTTTTTCCAGATCGGCCAGCTGCTGAAGGCGATCACGCACCTCCATGATCTTCACCTCATCCATACCGCCAGTCTGCTCCTTACGGTAACGGGCGATAAAGGGCACCGTAGCACCTTCAGAGAACATCTTAGCAGTGGCCGCTACCTGCTGAGTATTAAGAGAAAGCTCGCTAGAAATACGAGAGACAAAAGGATGGGAAGATGAAATACCGCTCATGAGTTATTGGAAAAGAGATGCGGAGTTTGCCTAGAATTCGCACCGTAGAAAGATTCTTTTTCTAACAAATTTAATCACCAGCTATTCACCCCTCAGTAAAACCATAAATACACAGATAGACAGCTATACCACTCAGCCCTCCCACATCTACACGGCTAAGGCTTGGTTCCACTCTGCCTTGATACCCAAAACTCAACACTTTTGCTCACCATTCCACTATTTCGTGTTGCGCGTGGCAAAAATACAGCCATGCTTTGCCGCGTTGAGCACTACATCTGTCAGCCCCACCATAGAAGAGTTCCGTAATCTTGCGGCACAAGGAAACGTCGTGCCCGTCTATGCCCAGCTGGCAGCGGACTTTGAAACACCACTCTCAGCCTATCTAAAAATCAACGGAGACGCGGAAGCATTTCTATTTGAAAGTGCAGAAAGCACAGGTGATAGCGGCCGCTACTCCATACTCGGAAGTAAGCCCCGCACCACCATCACAGCCCGCGGCCAACAGATCACCCTGTCTGAAAATGGCAAAACTACAGAGTGGCAGACAGAAAAAGATATCCTCACAGAGCTAGAACAGCTCATGGAAAAGTATAACCCCGTAACCCACGGGAATGCACCACCATTCTACGGCGGTGCCGTTGGCTACCTATCCTACGACTCCGTAAGGCAGTTTGAGCCCAGCATTAGCGCCCCAGCTAAAGATGAACTCGGCCTCCCAGACGCACTATTTATCATTGCAGAAGACCTCCTAATCTTTGATCACCGCCTACGCCGACTCATCCTAGTCGCTAACGCCTTTATCGATGAGCATGATACCCCTGACGCTGCCTACAAAGATGCACAGCACCGCATCTCAGCCATGCAGGCCCTCCTAGATCAGCCACTGCACATAACACCACTTAATGGCCTAACGGAATTTGAAACCCCTGAGATGCGTAGTAATACCACTCAGCAGGAATACGAAGCCATGGTAGTAAAAGCTAAGAAATACATCGCCGCTGGTGACGCCTTCCAGATCGTCCCCAGCCAGCGCTTTGAGACCGATTACACCGGCAGCCCCGTAGACCTCTACCGCGCACTTCGCCACGTCAACCCATCCCCCTACATGTTTATCCTCCAGCTGGAAGATTTCTCACTAGTAGGAAGCTCCCCTGAAGTCCACGTCCGAGCCATCGATGGCCGTATCGACATCCGCCCCATCGCCGGTACTCGATGGAGAGGGAAAACCACAGAAGAAGATGACGCCCTCGCCGCAGACCTACTAGCCGATCAAAAAGAATGTTCAGAGCACCTCATGCTCGTAGACCTCGCACGAAATGACGTAGGCCGTATTTCTAAACACGGCAGTGTGACTGTAGATGACTTTATGATCGTAGAGCGCTACAGCCACGTCATGCACATCGTCTCAAACGTCCACGGTGATCTCGATGAACAGCACAGCTCCTACGATGTCCTCCGCGCCACCTTCCCTGCCGGAACAGTAAGTGGAGCCCCTAAGATCCGTGCCATGCAGATTATCAACGAGCTAGAAAATAGTAAACGTTGCACCTACTCCGGAGCCGTAGGCTACTTCGGCTGGGATGGAAATCATGATTCATGCATCACGCTCCGCACATGCCTACTTAAAGACGGTAAAGCCTACGTCCAAGCAGGTGCCGGAGTAGTCGCCGATAGTGACCCTACCTACGAATACGAAGAAACCGTTAATAAATCCATGGCCCTACGCCGTGCCATCGGCCTAGCCAAGACCCTTCACTCTGATCACTGATCATTTTTACCCATGCTACTTGTCATTGATAACTACGACTCCTTCACCTACAACCTCGTCCAATACTTCGGCGAACTTGGTGCGGAGATGAAGATCGTGCGTAACGATGCTATCACAATCGATGAAATACGTGAGCTAGCACCAGACCAGATCTGTATATCACCCGGCCCCTGCACACCCACAGAGGCAGGTATCAGCTGTGATGTTATCAAAGAATTTGGTAAAACTACCCCCACGCTCGGAGTATGCCTTGGGCATCAATCCATAGGCCAAGTATATGGCGGAGACATCATCCGCGCAAAAAAACTGATGCATGGTAAAACATCCTCCGTTTACCATATGGGACAAAGTCTTTTTAAAGGACTAACAAACCCCATCACAGCCACCCGCTACCACTCACTCATCATAAAGCGTGACACCCTTCCAGACTGCCTGGAAATCACTGCGGAGACAATTAACGGCACCATCATGGGCGTCCAACACCGAGAATACCCCATCCACGGTGTTCAATTTCACCCAGAATCTATCCTCACTCAAGACGGCATGAAGATGTTAGCAAACTTCCTATCTATGTAATTGGGCCACCTCGCGGTGAAGTATTCACTCGCTGGCATATCATCGTGAAACTAGAAACTATCACATCCGCTCTACCTGCCTCACAGCTTAGACATGGCGCAAACTGGCTCTTTTCACCCAAGCCACTAACACTCGATAAAAAAACGGCCAAATCCATCACCCGGCTAGGTCACCCACTTGCTCAATTTCAGCGCGCCTCAGACTCTATCTACCACCGCAGCGTTAAAGGCACCCTTCCCACCTGGATACACCAGTTACTAGATTCGGGGAAACCACAGTGGATGGTAACAGCACAGCGCTCCATAGCCATCAGGCATAATATGCCACAAGTCATCAGGCCAGACCTCATCCTCACAGGTGACGAACACAAAACTTCCTTTGCCCTCACGGAGCTAGACTCTGTACCCGGTGGAATGGGTATTACTCAATGGCTCACACAGTTCTACACCCAGCACGGCTATGACATACTAGGTGGAGAATACGGCATCCGTAATGGATTTCAATCTCTCCTAGACAAAGGAGGCCGAGTCCTCGTCAGTGAAGAATCAGCCGACTACAGGCCAGAGCTAGAATGGCTCGCTGAGCAATGCACTAACGTCACCGTAGAATCGGCTGAAAATGATCAAGGCGCAGATACCCCCGCCTACCGTTTCTTTGAATGGTTTGACTGGCAAAACATCCCCGCTGCGCAGAAACTAGCCTCAGCCACTAAGCTCACATCCCCCTGTAAGCCACACCTAGAAGAAAAACTCTGGCTTGCCCTCCTCTGGACACCATCACTAAGAAAAATCTGGGAAAAAGAACTCCGCTCAAATCACCTCCAGCGTATCCGTGACATCGTGCCCTACGGCTGGACCGTAGACCCCACACCGCTACCACCACATGCAGCACTCCCGCATCTACACGCTCATACCTGGGAAGACGTAGCTAACTTCAGCCAAACAGAGCGTCAGCTAGTATTAAAAATCAGCGGCTTCTCAGAGCTAGCATGGGGATCACGAGGCGTCTACATCGGCCACGACATGCCCAGTAACGAATGGGCAGATAAAATCTCAGAAGCCACAGAGAAGTTCACCACCCAGCCTCGTATGATGCAGCAGTACCACGCTGGAAAGATCATCGAGCACCCCTACTTTGACCCAGAAACTGGTGAGGAAAAAATCATGCGCGGCCGTACCCGTCTCTGCCCATACTTCTTTACCAATAACCAAGGGGAAATCAATTTCGGTGGCTGCCTAGCCACCATCGTCCCAGCCGATAAAAAGAAAATCCACGGCATGAAAGACGGCATACTAGTCCCATGCACAGTCGCCTAAGTTCGCCTCAGGCTGACCACCACGCTACTGGACCATCACTACTCTAAGGCATTACCCCCATATCTGGTTATCGTTCTGTCCAGCCCATCATTGGGAAAATGCAGACCTCTTATCGGGAGTCTGGTGGAAAGATGAATTTAACAATAAGAGCCTTACAGCAAAAACACTCCGTCTTGGAACAGAGTTTTAATACTCCACCTCAAAGTAATAAAGGGGCAGAAATTTTATATAGTGAGCCATAAATAGCGGCTCAATTCCTACCCCCCATTACTGGAGAAACCTAACTCCTCGATGGTTTCTTTGTGTCTGGTATACCCATGAAACGTACGACCTTATTCTTAGGGTCATCGAAGACGAAAACGAGCCTACGGACACCTTTGTTAACCGGCCAATATCCCTTAAAGAGTGGACGGTGTTTCTCGCTTACGTAGCTGCGTATGTTGACATAATAAAAATTATCTTTGTTCAGCTTAGTAGGCGCTGCAACGCGCTCACGTTGCCGTGGAATCAATGCCACTTTTTTTTCTCCTAAAAACCCCTTCACTGATGTTTTACTAAGGTTAATAAAATACAGGTCACCAGCTTTAAACTCAGACCAGGAGCCATCGACTGCTATTACTCCATATGGAGCTTTACTACCACTCTTAGTAGGTAAGAAGACGAGTATGGGATCAACATAAGTAGGATTAATACTTAGGGTAACAAGTGGTCTTAAGCCGCCTTCCACCTCAGTATCAGGGACGCCAAAGACAAGAGCTTTACCCTTTTGATACTTCTGAGGCTTCGAGAGGTTTCTTCTTGGAAGTTGAGTTTCTGTTGGCGCCCCAGATGCCCTTTCTTTGTGGTAAATAGGTGCCTGCTTGCCATCCGAAAAGAATGCGATCGCGCGGAATTCAGCTGCATGAAGTTCAGTAAGACTTAATGCGATGAATAGTGTCATTAATGACCCTGATATAATCAATTTAATATTCATTGTATTTGGTGATTATTCATTTGGTGATAACCAGCGGAATGAAGTAATTCTAAACTTCCGACCAAATTTCCCGTTGATCTCTTGATCAAAAGCTGGATTCACTCCTCCATCAGCAAGGAAAGGAGCCTCTTCAGGGGCATTTCCGTTATCTGGATCATTGTCTACTAGATTACTTGAGTTAAGGTATTCTGGATAGCGCTGCACAAATACCTCACATCTAGCCTCGGCAAGCACTCTTCCTGAGCTATCAGTGGCGGAACCATATGCAACAATCCGGAAGGTATCATCGCGGACAGTAATGTATGGCGCAATAGGACGAAGCACATCAGCTTGAGTAACCCAGCCTGGGACACCATAGCCGCTATACCCTTCAGCGGCTGAAGGATTGGGGTAATTATATTCTACCACGTCCTCCTCTGTGATTCTTGTTGAGAAGTCTCGGATCACTTGGTTTATATCATGTTTATTAGAGTCCTCAGGATCTTCAGCTAGAGCTTCTGCTATAGCGCCGCGTTTCGAGAACTCCGGAGAGGCTTCTTTACGCCTGTTTATGAACTCTGCCATGGAAAGAAATGGCCCTCTTAACTTGACTTGCTCTACGATGCCCTCAGCGAGCCTTCTAATCTGATCTCGGCTAATGCTACGGTAACCTCTAAGATAAAGCTCTTCCGGGATTTGATCTGTATTAGGTGCATCGTTATCAGCAGACCCTCCTGCAGCAATAGAAAAACGACTGATAATATAGGTGTCATCATCCCCGCTAGTCTCACGTATTACGTGGTCATCAGATAATGCATCATAGAATAAGTAGTTAGATTTATTGAGCGTAGTTAACATTGCAATCCAAGCCTCCACACTCGTAGAATTGACATTAAACATGCCTTCGACGAGTAATTTAGACGCTATCGATTTATATGCTTCGTCTCCTTGGATGTCATCTTCGCTTGTGTCGCCAATGGCAGTATAGCGAGAGTTAGGCAGACGTCGGCTTCCGTCTATATGTTGACCATACACTTCAGCTGCACTTTCAGATGGTGTATTCGTCCATGTGGTGTCTCTTGGGGCAATGGATGAAAAGAAATAGTCATCAAATAGTGTGTTATTGATGTGGTATGAGTAATCTATGTGAAGATCATCTCTATCTGCATCATATCCAAATAGAGGTGATGCAATGGAGTTACCTACATAATTACTTCCATAAGGAGGCGAGCCATTATTCCCTCTTATGTCAGCATGCTGGAACTCAATTAGTGACTGCATTGGCTTAACAGGGCTCTCGATGTAAACGGCGGAAGGAACACCACCATCTGCGGTAAAGCCTGAGCCCACAAACCCTCGATTTCTACTATCAACATTTGGCAACAAGCTATCTGTCCAATCTGTATGCCCGTAAGTTCTCAGATCATAAATAGAATTTACTGGATGGAAAGCAGAAGGCTGGCTAGCAAGAACTTGCGTGTGAGCTTGTGTAATATTAGTTTGGGTAACTCCTTTTGATGGGAATCTCCCATCTCTAATAGTCTTTAGCTGGTAGTTAGCAGAAGCAAAAATGGCTGGCTGTGTTTCCACGGATGCTAAACTTAAATTAGGAGTTACATCATGGAGAACCGAATCTACGAAATCATTCAGCTTCGCTCTATCTAAATGAAGTCGCATAGCCCAAACCCAGCCTGGGTTCCACGGAAGACCTCCCATGAGAGCATCTATCTGAAGCGCGGCGACCTCCATACTACCAACGTCACCGTCTCCTATAGCCCATGGTCTAAACCCAAATGATAGCATACTATTTGGGCCTGCGGTAACTTCATTACCTTTGTCGATTAGTATAGATCTCCAGCCAGACGTATTTCTAAATCCAGGTGATAGCACGAGAGTTCCATCATTATTAATTGGTGTATTATCTAATGGAGAGAACACCCTAGTTTCACCGGGTTTAAAGGTAAGATTAGAATCAATGATCAAAGCTCCTCCTGGAGTATCGCCACGCCTGCCGGACCCTCCAATCCTGCCCATCTCCTCCATGGTAGTCCAGTTCAGACCAATACCATCAATCTGCGGTTGAACTACGAATGGTAATCTATTTACTTCAATAGCCCAACTATCTGAAGTGATCTCTGTGTTATAAGGATTCCATAGAGTAACCACAGGGCACAATACGAGCGCTGCTTTATACACGGTATCGCTCTCTTTCACTGAAGAGTAGGAAAATAGCCATTGGATACGAGCGATAACAGGACTTCTTCGAACTTGATGAGTAAACTGTTCACCTTGATGGCGGCCAGGCGTGTGAGGTGTAGTTCTAAACGTATTACCTCCTGGGTATGTGTGTTGTTTATACTGCTCGTAAAAGTCTTTAAGGTATCGCCAAGTAACGGCTTGAGGAGCAACAGTAACATCTTCGAGTTCAAGATCTTCATTTTCTTGCATTAGCAGTTCTGGAGGTAATTCCTCAGATTCAAACAGTAAACTTAGATCTTGTTTGAAACCACCTTTGTTGACATTGACTAGTAGCCCAGCACTATGCTGTGTCGTGTAGTCAGCCGCACCTGAGAGTGCCGCCTCATCTAGATCAGGATTTGCTAGTTCTAAACTAGAAAGAGTAACTGCTTTGAGTGCTTGCTCTTCACCTACAGCAAACTCCGACCATTCGTCACTAATAGCCTTGAACCCATTTAGTTCAGATGCGCTAGTGCCGTAATGTTTATCCACTATGCCAGCCGCAGGCCCATCAGCGGGAAACTGGCTTGCTAGATTTGTGCGCGCCTTAACGTTCTCACCATCAACGATCCAAGCCATCTTTCCTTGCCCTTGGCTACCGTTAACATCCACTAACCATGCTCTACCCAGTTTTTCATTTGATGAGAAAAGGGTAACTACGCTATCATCATCCGGAATATTATCAGCTAATGACTCATTCATTAGCTCGCTAGGGTCAGGGTGAGACACCATCCAGCCTAGGAAACGATTAGATTTTTCCGTATCATAATTTCCAGGCTCGTCTCCCTCCCAAGATCTCCATCCGCCATAAAGTTGAGGTTGAGGTTCTGACGAAGTTCCTGATGTTGAAGAGTCATATGAGGATGCAGAGACCCTCTGATCCGGACCCATCCCACTTTGAAGCTCGCCTAAGGCCACCATCAGGGCAAGACGCGCGTTAGCTCGGGCAGTTTCAGTCTCCTGCGCGACACTAGTTGAACGCAGCTCAATAGAACTTGTTGTGAGCATAGCCAATGCTATCAGAACAAGTAAAACCATGATAGAAATAGTGGCTATCAGAGCAAAACCATTTTTAAGCTTAGATTGCTTGCTTAGAGTTGGGGGGGGCACAGTCATAATATTGTTATTTTTTAAGTGAATTAATAGACATCTTAGAACATTTTGAGTATGTAAGTCTTTAACTATATAGTTTTTTACCTTCAGTGCTTGATTGCAATGTTGGTAATAACAAACAGGAGGGCTAACTCACAGAGTTACAAGACTTTCATCACTTATAAGAAGTAGCTAAATATTTTACTATGTCAACACACAATCTACGTAATTCTTAAAATGGGCATTTTAGGCCTTTCAAGCTAGGAAAAGGAGCCGTTCTCGGTATGCGATGCTCATCAGTGCTCAGAAGCGGTTGTAACGTTTCTGAATTCAGCGCTGAGAATATCTAATGCTGTGCGCATCACGGCACTTAGATTTCTAGCGGCATAGCCGATAATTTTTTTTTTAGTATCTTCTCTCTATGACGGCAGCAATCAATTACACATTTTAATGCATTACTTGATACTGTCTTCACTATACTTATATTTAAGAATCAAGAAACCGCTAGAAGACAAGCCCATCACCTGCAACGCTTAATCGTTTTACCTCTACATTTTATTACGAAGGGCTCGGGAGTTTACAGGCATTACGAGAAGAGGCTTGGCAGAGGTCTACCTTGTTTTCATTTGAGCCTTTATTACCCAACATACGAATCTGAAGTATTGGTCCCTAATCTTTACAAACACTCAAGAACAGCCCAGTAGCCCAACTAGAACCAAATAATCAAACCACACTTTCTGTAATCACTTTTGTGATACCTAAAAAAACGGCGAGTCACATATTGTGACTCGCCGTGATAATTTTTTTTGTTTGGATGTTAGCGGTAAGACCTTACCGCAGGAGTATTAAACACCTCATCCTTTTTCCTCATCACATGAGGCTTCTTCAGTAGTGGGTGCTGCGGCTTCTGCCTGCTTAGCGTCACGCGCTGCAGCGCGGATGGACATCTTCACACGGCCACGATCATCAACACCGATACACTTAGCTGTTACGGTGTCGCCTTTCTTAACTACGTCTTCAGTCTTCTCTACGCGGCCTTCAGCCAGCTCAGAAATGTGAATGAGGCCGTCCTTACCAGGGAGGATCTGCATGAATGCACCAAAGTTAGTGGTGGAAACAATAGCACCTGTATAGATGGTTCCTACTTCAACTTCTGCAAACATCTGCTTAATCATCTCCATAGCACGATCGAGTGACTCTTTCTTAGAGGCGTAGACGTGCACTGTGCCATCGTCTTCGATATTTAGGTCAGCACCAGACTCTGCCTGGATACCTTTGATATTCTTACCTCCTGGCCCGATGAGTTCACCGATACGCTCTGGGTCAATCTTAGTGGACTCAATACGTGGTGCGTGCTCAGAGAGCGCGCCTGGAGCTGCTATGGTTTCTTCCATTTTCTTAAGAACAATGGCGCGAGCATCAGTAGCTTTTACAAGAGCTTCCTCAAGGATGGAGAGTGGGATACCCGGCAGCTTAAGGTCAAGCTGGTAACCGGTAACACCCTCGCTAGTTCCACAGACCTTGAAGTCCATGTCACCGTAAAAGTCCTCAGAACCGATGATGTCTAGAAGTGTCTTATACTCCTTAATGTTATCGTTTTCATCCATCTCAGTGACGAGACCAACTGCGATAGCACCTACAGGGCGGATAAGTGGCACACCTGCATCGAGCAGAGCCATTGTTCCAGAACAAACAGTAGCCATGGAGGATGAGCCGTTTGACTCAAGAACCTCAGATGTCACACGCATCGCATATGGAAAATCTTCTACAGATGGGATAACTGGCTCGATAGAGCGCTCAGCGAGTGCTCCGTGACCGATCTCACGGCGGTTCATACCACCAAAGCGACCTGCCTCACCAACGGAGAATGGAGGGAAGCTGTAGTGGAGGAAGAAGCGCTTGCTGTCTTCACCACCGGCGTAGTTATCAAAATACATACACTCATCAGCAGGTGCGAGAGTGGCTGTGGCGAGTGCTTGTGTCTCACCACGAGCGAAGATAGATGATCCGTGCACACGTGGAAGTGTGCCTGCCTCAGAGTAGAGTGGACGGAGGGTATCGATGTCACGGCCGTCAGCGCGAACACCTTTTTCCATGATGGCGATACGGAATGCCTTTTTCTGAATGTACTCAAAGCACTGCTCGATCTCGAACTCGGAAACAGTAGGAACGCGCTCTTTAAGAGTGGCTTCTACTTCGTCACGAAGAGCGCCTACTTTCTTACCACGCTCTACTTTGTTAGGTGCGTAGATCGCATCTTCGATACGGTCACCAGCAACTTCGTAAGCAATTTCAAGGAGGTCTTCCTTAGCAACTGTTACTGTGTATTCGCGCTTAGGCTTGCCTACTTTAGCAGCAAGCTCCTCGATGGCGGCAACGATGATGTTTACATTCTCCTGTGCGAAGTGGAGAGCTTTTACAAAATCAGCTTCTGGAAGCTCATTAGCTGCACCTTCGATCATGATGACCTCAGTCTTATTACCAACGTAAACGAGATCTAGATCACTTTCTTCACGTTGCTCAAATGTTGGGTTCACTATAAACTGACCATCAACACGGCCAACACGCACAGCACCGATAGGGCCAGCGAATGGGATGTCTGAGATAGCAAGCGCAGCAGAAGCACCGTTCATGCTGAGGATGTCAGCATCATTCTCACCGTCAGCAGCAAGCATGAGGGCGATGATTTGAGTATCATAAAGATAGCCTTTAGGGAAAAGCGGACGCAGTGGACGGTCTGTCATGCGGCAGGTAAGAACTTCCTTTTCAGTAGGACGGCCTTCACGCTTGAAGTAGCCACCGGGGAAAGTACCCGCTGCTGCTGCGCGCTCTTTGTATTCTACGGAAAGCGGGAACCATGTCTGCCCTTCACGGATTTTTGATTGGGATACTGCTGTTACGAGAACAACTGTTTCACCGGATCTGATTTCTACAGCTCCATCGGCCAATTTAGCCAGTTTACCTGTCTCAATAGAGATAGGGTTCGATCCCACGGGGATCGTAATGTTTTCAATATTCATGTTCATATTACTTCTTTTTCTTCTTTTTGGTTTGTTCGCCCTATTTCAGTGTTCTGTGCACTTTGCACAGAGTTTTAGGGCTGTCATCTCGTTTTTGTTTTTGGGACAGAGCCTCCAGTTCTATAAATGCAGAACTAGGAAAGATGGAGCACTGCTAGGAGTGCGGAAAGTTTTCAAAGGCTGTGTCCAGAACCCAATAGGCCGCGTGAGATAAATGGCGCAAGCTACAGGGGGATAAGCAAAACGGCCACGGGAATTTCCGTGACCGTTTGCGAAAAGTGAATTAGCGACGAAGGCCTAGACCTTTAAGCAGCTTAGCGTAGCGCTCTTCTGACTGCCCCTTAAGGTAATCGAGCAGCTTACGGCGCTGGGCTACCATGGTGAGGAGGCCACGGCGGCTGGCAAAGTCTTTTTTGTGATCACCCATGTGCTCGGTAAGAAGCTTAATGCGCTTTGTAAGAATGGCAATCTGGTAGTCTGCGCTGCCGGTGTCTGATTCGTGCTGTTTAAAATCTGCAGGATCGAAATCAACGCTGTTATCTTTTTTACTCATAGTATTATTTTATTGTTCATGACTAGCTCCTTGCCAATCACCCCTTGTTCGGGAGGGGCGCAATAAATCAGATAATTAAGAATTTGCAAGGGTTAACTGAGAATGCACGTTGGCCAAATCCTAATAATGGGCTTTAGAAAAACTTTCTCTTTTTTTAAGAGATTCCCTTCCCTATGAAAAAGGAGTCCCTTTTTTACGTATTTCTTACCTCTCCTCAAAGCTTACTTATATAATAAATCATGACATTCTCTATCACCCAACTATTATTATTTACCTTAGTCTCTTTCGCCTACGCCGAGCAAATACAGGGCCGCCCCCCTGTCACCGCTCCATTTACAAAGGGTGAGGATAGCCTCTGTGTCAATGATTGGTGGAATAGGCCTACTCCTGCAGAGCCAGCAAAGCTAATCTGTGACTTGAAGATACCGCGTGATCAAACTGTTGCTTTTGGTCTCTATACTACACATGCTAAAATCCTAAAACTCACTGCTCAGCTCTACCCTCTTTACCCGAAGGAAACTCGCGAGGTCCGTCTAGAAATCAAACAGAATGGCGAGTGGAAAGAGATAGCTAAGCAGAAAGTGCACGATCTAGGCTGGAGCACTTCCTTTAAAATAACTGAGTGGGATGACACGCAGGATACCCCATACCGTTTACTTCATGGAGAAAATGCCTCATTTGAAGGGCTGATCCGCAAGGACCCCAAGGGGAAAAAAGAGATCGTGGTAGCAGCGCTATCTTGTAACTCAAACAGAGACCGCGGTCTCCGCCCTGAATATACGCGTAATATCAACATCCAGAACCCCGACCTCATCTTCTTCGCCGGAGATCAATCATATGATCATAAGGAGCACACCGCTGCCTGGCTAAAATTCGGTTTGGCTTTTAAAGAACTGTTTCGTAAGCGCCCATGTATTACGATTCCTGACGATCATGATATTGGACAGCCTAACCTCTGGGGAGAAAACGGCAAAGTTGCTAAGAACTCAAAGGGGGACAGCGGCGGCTACTACCTCCATCCAGAATACGTGCGGATGGTGGAGCGACAGCAGACTGGTCACCTGCCAGATGCTTACGACCCTACCCCTGTGGAGCAAGGAATTGGTGTTTACTACACTAATCTCCTTCTTGGGGGCGTCGATTTTGCAATTCTTGAGGACAGAAAATTTAAAACTGGGCCGCGTGGTAGACACCCTATGAAGGGACCTCGCCCAGACCACATTAGAGACCCTAAGTATGACCCAAAGATGGTGGATGTCCCAGGGCTTAAGCTACTAGGTGAGAGGCAGCTGAAGTTTCTCGAAGATTGGTCTAATGATACCGAGGGCGTGAGTATGAAGGCCGTATTATCCCAGACGGGGTTCTGTGGTGGGGTGCATCTCCACGGAAATCCCAAAAACCGACTCCATGCCGATATGGACTCTAACGGATGGCCTCAAACAGGACGCAACAAAGCGCTCACTCTTATCAAAAAGGCTAATGCTGTCCATATAGCAGGTGATCAGCATCTAGCTACTGTCGTCCAACACGGTATTGATAAACACACTGATGGGCCATGGGCGTTTGTGGTGCCAGCTATTGTTAATAGCGTCTATGGTCGCTGGTGGTCCCCCGAGGGAGGCCACGCAGGAGCGAATCCCCCCGTGGGAAATCCGCTTCCATGGGTAGGTGATTATAAAGATGGCTTTGGTAATAAAATCACTATGCATGCCTACGCAAACCCAACCCACAGAGGTAAATCACGAGGAAACTCTAAAGATTTAACACGTATGGGTGATGGCTGGGGGCTTATTCGTTTTAAGAAAGACAGTAAGGAAGTCACCCTCGAGTGCTGGCCGCGTTTCTCTGATCTATCAAAGCCTGGTGCCCAGCAGTTCTCTGGATGGCCAATTAATATTCAAACTGACAAATAACAACCCTCGCTCATTGAGCGAAAAAGATCATCCCTCTGACACGCTCCAGCTTTGACAAAAAGGAGCGAATGAGAATAATCGCGGCGCGATGTCAGACGCCAATACAAATTTACCCAAGCTGTATATCCCCGGACCGGTGGATATTTCCCCAGAGACTTATCAAGCCATGTGTCAGCCGATGATCGGCCACCGTGGCGGTGACTTTGAGGCTCTTTACGCTAGTATCCAGCCTGGCCTTAAACCTATCCTCGGTACTGAAAGACCGGTCTTTTTATCCACATCATCCGCATGGGGTGTCATGGAGGGAGCTATCCGTAACTTGGTTCAAAAAAAGGTGCTTAACCTCTGCTGCGGCGCGTTTTCTGATAAGTGGTATGGCGTTTCCCAAACCTGCGGTAAAGACGCTGAGAAAATCCAAGTAGAATGGGGGGAAGCTATCTCTCCTGAGGCAGTACGAGCAAAGCTCTCTGAGGGTGGCTTTGATACCGTGACATTAGTACATAATGAAACATCCACTGGCGTGATGAATGACCTCTCAGGCATCGCCTCTGTGGTCAATGAGTTCCCCGATGTGCTACTGGTGGTAGATACTGTATCATCTCTCTCCGCTGTCCCTATTGACATGGATAAGCTAGGTATCGATGTCGTTCTCGCGGGGGTGCAGAAGGCATTTGCCCTGCCTCCTGGTCTGGCTGTCTTTGCCATCTCTGAGGCAGCTCTTGAGCGTGCATCTACTACAGAAGGCCGCGGCTACTACTTTGACTTTCTAGAGTTTGAGAAAAACGCAGTTAAGAATAACACGCCATCCACTCCTGCTATCTCATTACTCTATGCACTAAAGCATCAGGTGGATACATTCCACGCAGAGGGACTAGAGAACCGCTTTACGCGTCATGCAAAACTTAATGATATGATTCACGCCTGGCTGGAGAAGCACGGCTTTGAGCACTTTGCACCAGAAGGACATCGCTCCAAAACCCTCACCACCATTGCCAATAATAAAGAGATGGATGTATCAGGCTTTATCAAGGCTCTACGTGCAAAACACAATATCCTTATCAACGGTGGCTACGGTAAGATCAAGGGGTCAACTTTCCGCATATCTAACATGGGCAACGAAACCGAGCAGACCATGACTACACTTATCAGTGCCTTGGATGATGTCATTACCGACTTCATCTAAAGGAGCTATCCATCACCTCTTAGATTTCCTGCCAGCTCTTCTGCAGCTGCCAGGAAATTTTTTGCAATAGGCTTAAGCCCACCTTGATAGATGACACCAATAACTAGAGGTGGAAATCCATCAAGATCGATCACCTTCATACCCTTAGGAAGGTCAGCACCAGGAATACGCACGGTGATACCTACACCGAAGTTACAGCGTACAAAGTGCTGTATGGCTTCTAGTGAGTCTACTTCCACTGCCACTGGCCAGTGCAAACCACGCTGATCTAGCCCTTTTTGAAATAGCTGACTGATCTCTTCATGTGGAGGCATCCCCACTAAGGGAAGCCTAGGAGTAAGCACACCACCATCATCTTCTAATAAATCATCTAGACTCTTTGCCTTATGTTTACTCGGCAGCATTAAGGCGAGCGGTAAACTTAAGAGCTCTACTGTCTGTATACCATCGCTCATCCGCTGATGGATCACGCTGATCGCTAAATCTGCCTGCTGCTTGACTAATACATCTTGCACATCAGATGGCTCCACATCACGCAGAGTCAGCCGCAGCTCCGGCATGGCATCACGCATACCAGCAAGTAGCTCTGGCAGATGATGTCTCAATACAGAGGCAGAGGCGGCTATGCGTAGGTGCTTACTCTCCTCACCTTTTAGACGCTCTTCTACATCTCTTAAGCGGGAGAAAAAGGGATATACATGGTCATATAGCTCATCCCCTGCTGTGGTGAGGCTAAAGGGGCGGCGATTAAATAACTTAACTCCCAGACTCCCCTCAAGCTGCAATAGCTGACCACTCACTGCAGGCTGCTGAATACCGTACGGCATCTTTCTTACCGCGGCAGTGATACCCTCATACTTGGCCACATAGTAGAATAACTCTAGATGATGAACGTTCATTACAGTGACTCTATGCTATAGATCAAGAATCCCAAAGCTCAAAGCAAGACGACGTCTAGCATCTAGCCTCGCGGGTGAAACTTCTGGTGCACAGCCTTTAGACCTTTTTGATCCACATGAGTATAAATCTGAGTAGTCGCAATATCTGCATGACCTAACATATCTTGAATCACACGGAGGTCTGCTCCGTTCTGCAGCAAATGGGTAGCAAACGAGTGGCGGAGTAAATGCGGGTAGATAGTCTGCTCTATACCCCCCGCCTTAGCCCGCTGCTTAACAATCTCACGCACTCGCTCCGGACTCAGTGCCCCACCGCGGATACTAAGAAATATCCAAGAGGAGGTTTTCTTTTTTACCAATAAAGATCGTTCATTATCTAAATAATCCTGCACTGCCTCACAAGCTCTCCCACCCACTGGCACAAGGCGGATTTCCCCACCCTTACCAGTAACGCGGATGAAATGCTCATCTAAATCTAAGTTTTCCAACCTCGCCTGACAAAGCTCTGAGAGCCGTAGTCCAGATGCGTAGAACATCTCTAATATGGCGAGATCACGCCTACCCAATGGCTTAGTAACATCCACTGACTCTAACAAATCCGTAATAAACTTCTCATTTAAAGTCTCAGGAAGGTGCTGGTCACCACGGGGCGGGAGGAGCGGCTCTGCCGGATCTGCAGGTATTTCTTTTTTTACCACCAGATGACGGAAAAAAATCTTTAAATGCACCATGCTTATCCGCAGTGAAGAAGCCGAGAGCCCACTATCCTTCTGAGTAGTAAGAAATGCAGTTAACTCCTGCGTTCCAATATCATTCCACGAGGAAATGTTCTGTTTTTCTAACCAGCGAACTAACGCATCCAAGCTCTGCCTTACCGAGAGCTGGTAGGCGGCAGATAGCCCCCGCTCAGTAGCTATGTAGAGAATAAATTGATCTATCTGCGTAGTCACAGCACCACTTTAAGGGGAAATACAGAGTAGATCAAACCTTCCCACAATAGTGACCAGATAAACTCACTTAATCCTCGGGCGGATAAAGCTTAATGGTAAAATCACCGGCACCACTAACATAACGGTCAAATTGATCACGCTTAAGAATCAGATCAAACGATTTACCTTTTTCACCCTCCTTGATGTCTAGGAGAAGCTCACTTTTTTCCTCATTGAGCCTCATGTGGAGGAGGGTAAATTTAGCACTACCATCCTCATGCATAGGGAACTGCCTAGTTACTAGTGGAAGCCAGGACTTTAGCTCAGAGGAAGTCTGCGGCTGCACTAGCTCATTACCAGCTGCGGCCTCTTCATTGGCCTCATATTCACGGAACTTCTCTGTCATTATAGGAGCTACGTAGAATAGCCCCATAAGTAAGGCAAGGAGTAGAATGATGGAGAGTATACTCTTTTTTACATTAGGCTGGGGGGTTTTTGTCTCTTCCATGTTTCTGCAGTTGTTTATTGGCGTTCGTAGACGCCTTCTTCCTTTTTCTCAAGGATCGTAAAGCCCGCCTTCTTAGCATCACTCACGGAGAGTGGCTTCATAATTCTAGGGGTATTTACTTGGCTGATCTTCTTTTTTACCGGATTCCGGCAAAGTGGGCAGACCTCCAGCGCTGGCCGATCAAGTGGCCGGCGTAGCTCAAACCCCTTCGCACAGACACGACAACTCTTATCTGGGTCCTCCGCCTGTTCTGAAATGTAGTCGTATAAGGGCATAACAAAGACGCAAGCCGGAATGATTACCGTCTTGCGTCAAAATTTATATCACACTGTGAGTCAGCTTACCAGCTAGACTTTGTCACGCCGGGGATCATGCCGTGTGAAGCAAGCTCACGGAACGAAATACGTGAGAGCTTAAAACGACGGAGGAATCCGTGACGACGACCAGTCTGCTCACAACGGTTCACCACACGAGTGGCACTTGAGTCACGTGGTAGCATGCTGAGACCTACGTAGTCCTTCTCCTCTTTGAGCTGCTTGCGCAGATCAGCATATTTTGCGACAGTTGCTTGCTTGCGCTTGTTGCGCGCGATCCATGATTTCTTAGCCATAATTGGGGAGGCCGAGATAGCTGATCAGGAGGGTAAATCAAGCCATTTTTGGTAAAAAAGTAGTTTTTCTGTATTTAACCCCTATTTCAAGTTGCCTCCAGAGCCTGCAGCACCTTTATTTAATTCACAATCATGTCCGACACATCTTTTTTCTACCAAGATCCATTTCCACTAGGTTCCGACACTACGGAATACCAACTTATAAGCTCTGATTATGTTTCTACCTCAGAGTTTGAAGGGCAAAAAATCCTAAAAGTCGAACCCGAAGCCCTTACCATGCTCGCTAATGAAGCCATCAAGGCTGTCTCATTCAAGCTACGCACCAGCCACCTCAAGCAAGTAGCATCTATTTTAGATGATCCTGAGGCTACAGAGAATGATCGGATGGTAGCTCTCATGCTTTTAAAAAATGCTGAAATAGCAGCTCAAGGTATTCTCCCAGGCTGCCAGGACACAGGCACCGCTATTGTCATGGGAAAAAAAGGCCAACAGGTCTGGACTGGAGGTAATGATGATAAAGTCCTCTCACTAGGTATTCATAAAACCTATCAGGAGGAAAACCTTCGCTACTCTCAAAGCTCACCTCTAAATATGTATGATGAGGTAAATACAAAAACAAACTTACCAGCCCAGATCGACCTCTACGCCACTGAGGGTGACGCTTACAAATTTCTCTTTATGACTAAAGGTGGCGGCTCTGCCAATAAGACCTTTCTCTATCAGGAGACCAAGGCATTGCTTAACCCTAAGCGCTTAGTCGAGTTCTGCGTGGAGAAGATGAAAACACTAGGCACCGCTGCCTGCCCTCCCTATCACCTCGCATTTGTCATTGGAGGTACCTCTGCTGAGAGCTGTTTAAAAACAGTAAAGATGGCATCCACTCGCTACTATGATGAACTTCCTACCTCTGGAAATGAACATGGTAGAGCATTCAGAGATCTAGAGCTCGAGCAGACGCTATTAGAAGAAGCTCGTAAGATAGGTATAGGCGCACAGTTTGGTGGTAAATATTTCGCCCACGATGTCCGAGTGATCCGCCTTCCGCGCCACGGTGCATCCTGTCCAGTAGGTCTCGGCGTATCCTGCTCAGCAGACCGTCAGGCAAAGGCTAAAATCACCGCTGAAGGTATCTTCCTAGAGAAGTTAGAAGAAAACCCTGGCCAATTTATCCCAGAAGAATTCCGTAATTGGAAATTCAAAGGTGTAGATATCAATCTAGATGAAGGCATGGAAGCCACACTGGCAACACTCTCAAAGTATCCTGTCACCACTGCTATATCACTTACAGGCACTATCATTGTCGCTCGCGATATAGCGCATGCTAAGATCGCTGAGAAATTAGAAAACGGTGAAGGTATTCCGGATTACTTTAAAGAATACCCCATTTACTACGCCGGCCCCGCCAAGACACCGCAAGGGATGGCCAGCGGATCATTTGGCCCCACCACCGCAGGCCGTATGGACCCCTACGTCGATCTTTTCCAGAAACACGGAGCCTCCATGGTCATGCTAGCTAAGGGCAACCGCTCCCAGATGGTTACAGACGCGTGTAATAAAAACGGAGGTTTTTACCTAGGCTCTGCAGGTGGCCCAGCTGCACTGTTAGCCAGCGAGCATATTAAGAGCCAAGAGGTAGTCGATTTCCCTGAACTAGGTATGGAAGCTGTCTGGAAAATTACAGTTGCGAACTTCCCTGCCTTTATCCTTGTGGATAATAAAGGCAATGACTTCTTCAAACAGCTCAACGAGTGCCCTGTTTGTTAAAGCTACAGAAAAAGACTACCTCACCAGAGGGTTCCTAAGGATACGCCTTCTGGTGTCTGGCTCTACCGGATCAAATACATCCTCTTTCTCCGCCGCTTCTGCTTCCGCCTGCTCTTGAAAAAGAGCCAGTAGCTCTCTAACTCGCTTTTGATCATGGCGTGCTAACTCTGCCTGCTTTGTAGTAGGGGCTTTCTGGATTAACTTCACATAGTCATCTTCTAAAGACTGGAAAGTCTTTAAACTTGGCGACTGCACCTCACCTACTAATAGCCTTTGATGCTGCGCTAAGAATCCAGCTTCAATTTTGACCGCCGGCTTTGTTTCCAGTGCTAACTTCTTCTCTAAGATCGTCTTGTTCCACTCCTTGCCTAGCACTTGTGTATAGGGGTAATTCTCCAGCTGCCTTACCCGTAACCACTGCTCGTATGGTGCTAGATCTTCTACTTGCGCCAGCTCATCCTGCATCTCATCTCGGGCGACTTTTTTAATTTCTTTATCCGTATAAAGCTGTCGCGCAAACCACTGATGTAAGGCGGTAGAGCCCTCTCTGGGGAACTGGTGACCTACTCCATACCAAGGATCAAATGTAGTATTGGATCCACGTCCACGGTGAAATAACACTGCAGCTAAACTCATAGGGTAATTCCCATCCAGCCGACCCACCCCTAAATACACATTCTGCCCAGCTCTATTTTTAGGTAGCTTAATTTTTAAATTTTTCAGGTTATGCATATGGCCAGCCCCCAAAATAGCACCTCCTGCTAGATTTGGTTCCAGCTGAAGTAGCATATTCGTCATCCAGCCACCTTTGGAGAACCCGGTGATATAGCACCTGTTCTGATCAAAGTTATATTTTAGCTCCAAGTGTTTGCGCACTGACTGCAGGAGACTAAGCTCCTTACCAAGATTTTCAGGACTAAGGGTAAACCTACCGAGCTGATGATAGGCCATCCCCACCACTATCCACTCACGGCTATCTACATGCCCTAGTATGAGGGAGGTATCTGGCACACCATTCGTCCCATGGTAGTAGAACACTGCGGGATACCTTTTCTGTGGATCATAATTATCAGGTAAAGCCACTATTACTCGGTGCTGAAGCCCCGGAAATGTCAGCTCTACAGTCCTAGCTACACACACGGAGTTTAACCACAACAGAATGAACAAGTAACGCATAACTTCATTGTGACATAAATCCTCCGCTTTGCACCTCCTAGAATTACTTCTATTTTCGCCCCGCCCGATATTCAGCAGGCCCTACCCCCACCCACCTGGTAAAGGCATTAGAAAAATTTGCCCCATTGGCGTAGCCCACACTCTTGGCCACGACCTCTACTTTATCGTCCGTCACAGAGAGTAATTTACAAGCAGCCTGCACGCGTAAAAAGGTAAGATGCTGCACAGGGCTGCGGCCAAGCTGCTTTTTACAAAGCCTACGTAGATGCTCCTCGCTCATACAGGATTTTTGAGCCATTACAGTTAATGTCCAATTATATTTCACATCTCCCTCCACCTCACGCCACAGCTTCCACAACCTTTCGTCCTCCTGGTGTGGCTGTGCAAAACGTAACACGTAGTGGTGAATAAGCTCTACCCAATGGTGCTGAGACGCAGCTACAGCCAGTCCTTTAGACTCTGCAATCAACCCTCGAATCGCAGCTCTAAGAGGCTCTGCCTGATAGTCACCACTCACTGGTGAAACCTCTGTAACAATTGGCGTGACCTCACGGGACTCGATGTAGCGCACCCAGCTAAAGCTCCATGTTTTACCAGCTACACACTTCAGTGCATTAGCCACAAAGGGGGGCTGCAAACACGCCTCCCCAGCCCTCACTGTAACCCATTCACCGTCTACCAGCACTAGCCCCTCACCCTCAAAACAGGAAAGCATAAAAGTACCCGATTGATCTTCTCGCGTAACCTCGAACGGGAATTGGGCATGCATCACCCCAGTATGCAATATCCCATGTTGGCTCAAAAGCGCACACACAGGCTGTCCAGCTAACCACTCTCTCTCGGTATTATTAAATGCCTGCACTACTTCCACCTCAGTATCCAGACCCGGAATTCGCAGGTCCATAATTGGAGATACTTTTATATCCAAATGGACTTCTTTACTCATAAAGTTGTTTAGTATTGCTGTAAGATGATTCTCTTAACGTTAAAGACTATTTACTAACGCCGCCCCTCAGCCACCTCGCCACTAGAATAAGCATCAAGTAGCTGCATCAGAGCATCGATCTGTTTTTGAATCTGCCGCCCTTTATTTGTATCCTTTACTTGGCGGTCTTTTGGATAACTACGCACCTCACGCATGGTAGGCACAATATCTTCGCCAGAGCGCACCACACTCACAGGATCTTTAAATCCATGGTGCTCAGCTAGATAATCACCTGAGGGAGATAAAATAAGAGTATAGCCCCTGTCACCGTATGCCTCAGAGAAGGCCCCATCAATGGTCACAGCATTCCCCCCTCTCTTTACTGGTTCCTCACCCTTTTCCACCTTTACTGGCACATGCCCATTAACAATAAGCCCCCCCTCTTCCACGCCCATATCTTTACTCACACGGTCACAGAAGTCAGCATCATGTATCCACTCGAACCAAGCATTGCGTTCCTCCACATGCGTTGCCTTATTAGCGATGAAATAAGTCTCAAATGTAGCCATTTTATCCTTACCAAACAAAGGCGAACGTGGCCCTGCCCAGAGGTAGTAAAACCAATCTTTATCCAGCTGGCTGGCACGGCTCCCGGCCCGGAATGCACGCTTCACCACCCGGTTAAATGCATCAAACTGCTCTGGCCCGCGGCATTCCCTACCATCGATCTTAAGCTCCTGATATTCACCATCATCATCCACCGCCATACAAGCATGAAAGATCACGGCCTTATCACAAACTATTGCCATCTTTCCTCGTTGAGCCACCCAGTTCATATGCTCCCAGAGCCTTGATGAGCCAGTAAAAGACTCTACCAGCCGCTCCATACAGTGCTTTTCTTCAGCAGAAAGCTCGTTCGGGTTATTAGTATCCACAGTAGGAAAATGAGTATCACGTAGTGGGTAAACTTTACCATCTATAATCACAGTGCCGGCCTCGTAGTCGATACCCTCCATCACATTCCGGTCTCCCATTTCCCACTCTGGGTGGCGCTTTGACATCTGGCCTTCTAACTTAAACTGTATGATTGATATCGCCTTTTGCATCCTCGCGATCAGTAACTCCTGACGCTCCCCACCACGCTTAGGTTTAAAAAACTCCGCTGGATCATCGCCATATACCTCTTCCGCTAGATGCTCCAGTGCCTTGGTTAAAATACCATAGCCCTCCTCTAGCTGGAAGATCCTCCTGTAGCGCAGTGAAATCCGTAACACCAGTGCAATCAAAAGCTCATGACCTAGACACGCGCCCATCCAGCTAACATCATGGTTCCCCCACACAAGACTTACATCTGATTGCTTCATCAAATATTCCACCACCCAGTCCAGACGTGCGCCTCTGTCGCCCAAGTCACCAGCTACCACTAGCTCATCCACAGCCACATTACGGATAAATCTAGCGGCTGCTTGAATAGTTATAAAGTCCATTCCACCCTCTACTAACTCTCTAATCTGAGTATTAAGAATAGCATCATCATGACCACCTGCAGGGAAATTTAGCAGCACTTCAAAAATCTCAAGAACCTCCTTAGGCGCATAGCCTTTTAGGCTCTTTCTTCTTTTTGTCCGTATCAAATAGCGGATGACTACAAACTGCCTACGTAGTGTCTCCATCACCCACTCATAGCGTTCATTCTGATTATCACCAAAGTGACCGCCCTTCATTTGAAGAGTCTCCGTAGGGTAATAAAGTAAATGCAAAAACTGCTTTAATTCCTCTCCCTCTAGCTCTCCTGCAAAAAGCTGAGCCACCACTGGCCGCAGCATACCTGAGGCATTATTAATTACATGACGTAACTTTCTCGCCTCACCGTGAATATCACTAATCACGTGCACCACCCCCTTCGGAGTCTCTAGCTGAGCCCGTAAGGCTGCAATCTCAAAGCTCACGGCCTCCCTATTAGGAAACTCTTTCGCCAGAACTAAATGTAACAAATCTACCATTCTAGCACGACTCTCTATTCACTCGAGGCCTCTGACCAGCATAAAAGTATAACCTCTTGGTCATAAAAATTAGTCTACTAAACTACTTACAGCCTCGCAACGTTAGAGCCAGAATCCCAAGATCAAGAAACACAGTAGAAAATAGCTCAAGAACTGCAGCTGACTGAGCTCAATGTTTCAGCAAGCTAAAGACA
The DNA here is from genome assembly GCA_023301765.1 of Akkermansiaceae bacterium. Lineage (GTDB taxonomy): Bacteria > Verrucomicrobiota > Verrucomicrobiia > Verrucomicrobiales > Akkermansiaceae > Oceaniferula. The sequence goes on from JALZUC010000001.1 coordinate 116,588, forward strand.
CCTGCAGTATAACAGTATTTAATAATACCATTCATATCACCTCGTGCCACCATGATGATTACGCATAACACTATGTGGATATTACGCTCCTTTAAAGGCTATCCATATCCATCTAATAACTCTATTATCTAGTTTTAACACTCACCTAATTTACCACTAACTCATCATGCCTAATCCATGGACGGGAATCGGAAACCCATACACACGCGCCGAAGTCAACGAACGATTACAAGACACTCTATCAAAAGGAGAACCCATCATCGTAGCCGGAGCCGGCACGGGTATCTCTGCTAAGTTTATTGAGAAAGGTGGTGCAGACCTCATCATTATCTACGCATCTGGCCGCTTCCGCATGGCTGGCGCAGGATCCATTGCTGGTATGATGGCCTATGGAGATGCTAATGCTATCTCCATGGATATTGGAGAGTTTGAGGTTCTCCCTGTAGTTGAGGAAATCCCCGTCATCTGCGGCGTTCACGCATCAGACCCTCGTCGCCGTATGTGGCACTTCCTTAAGCAGGTAAAAGAAATGGGATTCTCAGGTATTAATAACTTCCCCACCCACACCATCGTCGATGGCCAGTTTGGTCAATCTATTGATGAAACTAACATGGGCGTGCAGAAGGAAATTGACTGCGTAGAGCTAGCCACCAGTAAAATGGACCTCTTTTCTATCACCTACGTTGCTAAACCAGAGGAAGCAGCCGCCATGGCCAAAGCGGGAGCCGATGTAATCATCGCCCACGTGGGCTGTACGGTAGGAGGATCTATCGGGGTCAGTGACGCATCAATCGGCCTTAGCCAGGCCGCTGAAGCTACTCAAGCCATCTGCGAAGCCGCGCACTCTGTAAATAAAAACGTGCACGTCCTCTCCCACGGAGGCCCTATCCTAACGCCCTCTGATGCAGCCTATATCAATGAGCACACGGATACCGTAGGCTTTGTAGGTGCATCATCCATTGAACGCATGGCGGTAGAAGGCTCCATTACAGACCTTACTAAAGAATTTAAATCCATCCCCCTCAAACGCATTAAATAGTTATGAATATCGCCGTATTAGGAACCCTAGACTCCAAGGGGCATGAGCATGCGTTCATTGCTAATATCATTTCTAATCTAGGTCATACGCCCCTCCTCATTGATGTAGGCAGTGGCAATGAGCCACAGGTTAAACCTGACATCTCACGCTTTGAAGTAGCCGCTGCTGGAGGTCTAGACCTCCA
>JALZUC010000002.1 GCA_023301765.1 Akkermansiaceae bacterium
TAGAGCGATAAAAACAAGCTCACCAAAATAATGCTTTTTATTACCTCCGACACGAGGGTCTTCAATTACTTTGAAGCTTTCCGTCCCCTCAGGAAAGCCACCTGAATAATCTATTTTATTTGGATTTCTAGGCATTGGGCAACTCTGGCAAGTTGCCCAAATAGTACAATCCTTTATTTTGTTAATGTTTCCCTAGCTGGATGACCCTGTTATAATAACATGTATTCCCGTATTGAAAGATTTCATAAACCTGCCAGAGTCCGCTTTACATATGTCCAACAGCTTCGGTCAAATTTTCCGTATTTCCACATGGGGTGAATCCCACGGCGGCGGTGTAGGTGTCGTCATCGATGGTTGCCCACCACAAATTGAACTTTCAGAGGAAGAAATCCAGATTGATCTGGATAGACGCCGCCCGGGTCAGAGCGAGATCGTAACCCCACGTAAAGAAAGTGATACCTGTGAGATCCTCTCTGGCGTTTTTGAAGGGAAAACCTTAGGAACCCCTATCGCAATACTGGTACGTAATAAAGATCAGCGCCCCTCCTCTTATAATGAGATGAAGGATAAATACCGGCCTTCTCATGCAGATTACACTTATGACGCTAAGTATGGCACACGCGCATGGCACGGCGGTGGACGAGCATCTGCCCGCGAGACTATTGGCCGTGTAGCTGCTGCTGTAGTTGCTAAGAAAGTGCTCGCTAAACTCTACCCTGGCATAAAAATCCTTGCTTGGGTGAAGTCGGTAAAGGATATCGAAGCTCGCGTAGACCCTAATACTGTCTGCTCTGAGACGATCGAATCTAATATCGTACGCACTGGTGACCCCTCTGCGGTGGAGCCAATGACAGATTACATAAAGCAGATGCGCTCTGAAGGAAACTCCGTAGGAGGTGTGGTAGAGTGCGTAGTCCGAAAAGCACCCACCGGGCTGGGTAACCCTGTATTTGGTAAACTTGAAGCCACGCTTGCGCAGGCCATGATGAGCCTCCCAGCAACTAAGGGCTTTGAAATAGGCTCTGGCTTTGAGGGTACCCAGCTTACTGGAGCTGAACATAATGACGCCTTCTATATGGAAGGCGAAACTGTACGTACTTGCAGTAATCGCTCCGGTGGAGTTCAGGGCGGTATTACCAATGGTGAAAATATTTCCTTCCGTGTAGCATTTAAACCCACGGCAACAATCATGACTGAACAGAAAACTGTAAATTCTGACCATGAGGACACGGAACTCAAAGGCCGAGGAAGACACGACCCCTGTGTTCTCCCCCGTGCTGTTCCTATTGTAGAGGCTATGACGGCACTCACCCTGTGTGATCACGCCCTGCTGCACGCCGCCCAGTGCGGCTCTGTAAAAAATCTATAATCTAGTCACTATGAGCTTATCAGACCTTGGGGTCACCGGCATCATTTGTCTGGTGGTTCTAGTCTTTACCGTGATTGGCTTTTTAAAAGGCCTCATCCGCACAGCACTAGCTATGGTGTGCCTCGCTACCTCGGGCTATGCTGCGCTCTGGGCTAATGAACACACTAGCCAACTCACAATACCCTGGGCAAATGCCCCTACCCCATGGCTTCCCAAGATCGCCGCCTTGGTTACCGGTATCATTGTATTCTGTACCCTACGCTATATCTTTAAGTTTATTGTTAACCCTTTTAATAACTCAGATACAGGTAAACGTTTTGGATTTGGCCTATCCGCAGCTCTCGTTTGCCTATTGATAGGAATACTCATTCTCTGGGGTGTATTTACGGGCATTCGCTATAAAGGAGGCCTTTCCGAAATACGCCATACGCGCCATCTGGCAATGAGGGATAAAAACTCAAACGACACTACAGTATCAGAACCGTGGATACTGAGCACTAAACGCTCACTAGACTCATGGTCAGCTGGGAGATGGCAGCGTAAGACTGACCCCTTTCACACTCCAGGGCAGCTCAAGCTTTGCCGGTTACTCATTATGTATCAGAACACAGGGATGCGGGTAAAAATGCTCACACACGCAGAGATTCACCGCGTGCTCAATAACCCAGTATTTATCAAGCTAGCCTTTGATAAGAGTCTCCAGGAGATACTGCAGTCATCCACTCCAAAGGTTATTTTAAGAAACCCTCAAATCCTAGAGATTCTGGCAGACAAGAGACTGGTAGACGATATTCTCGCTCTAAAAGGGGCTCTACTCACATCCATCAATCAAGATTAAACTCATCCGCCCTCAGCGCTTAGGGCTAAAAAAAGCTCCACAACGGGTATAGGATTACCGCTGGGGAGCCTGATTATTGGAAATACCTCTTTCGAATTACTTCTTTTTAGTAAGCTCCTCGATCTTCGCGCGTGTGACCGGCTCTTTTACATCTTTCCACTGTTCACGGTATTTTGCAGCTTCCTCCTTGGTGACCGCACCAGCGGTGTTTCCAAATGACTGGCGTACGTAGCTCATTATCTCAGCTAGTTTCTGATCATCTGTATATATAGCCTCAAGAGCACCCATCATCCCCATATATTCATTACCTTCTTTTTTGATTCCCTTGAGAATAACGAGAGCTAGCACTGAGGCGTCACTTGTAACAGCTACAGACCCTACTAGTGACGGCGCCATTTTTTGATTTCCCAGAGGCAGGCCCTTGCCATCGGCATTATGACATGCAGCGCACGTTGCGTAGGCCGCTTTACCTGCAGTGTCATCAGCTATAGATGTTGATACAGCAAACGCCATTATGAGAGGAGTAATAAGGAATTTTTTCATGATAGTAATATAATAGATTCAGGAGTGCTTTAACAATATTAAGTAAAAACAAGGTGCCACAACCTCCACTAATTGCCAATGGATTTTTAGAAATTCGCACTAGCTTGAATCTATTACGTGTTTGTTGGCGGGGCTGTCTACGTGTAAACAGTAGAATTTATTAATGTTAATATAAGCGAAACACCTCACTACCGAGATAGTAAATTCAAACCGCAGATTATGGAGTATCATCGGGGGGATGAATTCCATCATACTAAAGTCAGTCAAAATTTAATTAGTAAAGTGACTGACGCTGTGTCCGATGATGTAAAGTTTAGGTGTTAGAAAAAACGTAAAGCAGTAGCTGGTGATTTAAGAAAAACCGGCCCTTAATCAAAGATTGGGAACATAAGGTAATAAAGCCATAATGCCCCTTATGTTTAATAACCTATATATGGTCTGAAGGGATACGCCCCCCTTCGTATCCACTAAGGTAATCAACTCGATATTCATATCGAGTTAAAGTCATATCTTGAACCCGAGCGCTACCTGCGCAGCTTCCTTCCCGATTTCGCAGCTGTCATCAACGAAAAGCACAGCTCCAAATCTTTCAGGTAACAGATTTTCGAGAACCGTCACGATGGTATCTGCTCGAGCACGATCGCTCGTAACAAGAATATCAGAGCTGCTACCGCAAGCCTTATCTACTCACAGTTTACTAACCGTAAGGCCAATGAAATACTCGCCAGAACATTGCTCGAAAGGAAGAAACCGACTGCATGTCATCGCTCAGTTCGGATAATCTCATTAACAACTATCAAAAAATGCCTCATCCCAAACCTTGGTCTAAACCCAATAAAAAGACCGCCAATTCCTTAGAAAATGACGGTCAAATAATGGTCGGGGAGACAGGATTCGAACCTGCGACATCTGCGTCCCAAACGCAGCGCTCTACCAAGCTGAGCTACTCCCCGTTACCAATATAAAAACACCATCTGGGAGGACGGCGGGCAGAAACTCCATGATTAATGGCAAACGATCAAGGTTAAAGTGATAAATCTTTTAAAAAAGTATAGCCCCACACTTAATCAACTCTATTTACAAAGTGAAAAACACCCAAAGTATAAGCACAGAACACCACTATCTGGAAATCTACGATCTGACGCTCAGCTCTAAATCACACAAATAAACAGCTACCTCTCCGCAGACATTAATGAACGGATACTCTTATACTGAGCACTCCAAGCATCTTTACTATACCCGCCAGAGAGGGTCATCACATAAGATACACCATACTTTTTACACGCAGCCACGATCATTGCATCACGCTTCTGAATCCCCTCATGCGTCATCTTTCCAGATGCCAGTGGATCACCAGCCAGCGCATCACAGCCAGCTACGTGAAATACAATATCTGGCTTAGATGTCAAAAATAGCTCATTTAATCGGCTTTTTAAAATAGCCAGATACTCTGCATCGGTGATTCCCATCTTAAGCCCTATATCCTCATCCCCCCTCTCCTTCGGCACTGGATAAATACCGCTCTGATGCATGGAAAAAGTGTAAGTGCTAGAGTCTCCTTTTAGACACGTAATCGTCCCGTTGCCCTGATGAATATCAGTATCAATAATAAGCGCCCTTCTAATTAGCTTTTCCTTCTGAAGCACACGGATAGCTATCGGCACATCCGCAATAATACAGAACCCCTCCCCCCGGTCAGGCTTAGCGTGATGAAACCCTCCACCAAGATTAAATGCCATCTTAGAGTCAGCCTTCAGTGCCTGCCTAGCCGCCATAATCGTCCCACCTGCCGCTTTTCGAAAACGACTAACTATCATATCATCTATCAACCTATCAGGTATCACTCTGAGCTGAGGTGCCTCCAGATAGCGCGCCACATTCCGAGTATGTTTCAGACTTTTCAAATAAGTCTCAGAATGGATTAGTAACATCTGTTCCCGCGTAACCTCCTCCGGCTCGATCACACTCTCCTTAGTTACATACCCACACTCGTTCAGCCCCCTATAAATCTTATCATACTTTGCTACATCAAAGGGATGCAGCTTCTCCATACCAAAGACGCTAATCTTATATTTACTAGAGTAAACTACAGGTATCTCACTCACTTTTTCTACCTCACCCCCCCAGGAGCAACTTATATTAACAACACCCAATACCAGCCCAGTAAAACCATTCAGTAACTTACACATCATCAGACTATGCTACATTTCGCACCCCTGGATCATAATCGATTATGTCGATAGTTACATCATCTCAGGTGATCCGTTATAAAATACAGCCCATTTTCTCATCACTTCTGTGATAGTAAAGCTCTCCCACCACCTTATACTAATATGTAAACAACCCCAACTTATCTATGACTACTACAGACACATCCCCTGCCATCACATCAGCCCACCGTGGTCGAAAACGTAACCTCCTTATAATCTTTGGCATTCTCGCCCTCCTTATGGTTTCCGCCAGCGCCACATACTACTGGTGGAGTAATCGGCCCATCACCCCCATCGTCCTTAATCAGCAAGAACAGCTTACACTCGATAAAAAAGTAGCCACCGTACAAGAACGAACTTACCAAGCTGGAGGTAAAACCCTCATCCTTACGGAAAAGGAAGTAAACGCTCTATTCCATCACAATACTGGCATGGGCGACCAAGTTCGGTTCGATTTCGCAAATAGCGCCATCCACGCCCGCATACGTACCAATTTAGATGCAGAGATTCCTGTATTAGGTGGCCGCACCCTCAAGGCTAAAGCTCGCTTTAAACTCGTCGATACTGAGAGTAACCCCGCCATCATCCTTGATGACCTCACCGTCTGGGGGCTCTCTCTTCCAAATGCTTGGCTGGCTGATTTAAAGGGGCAGAATCTTATCTCTAAACTAGGTATCAATCTCGAGCAGAACAGGATCACAGAAGGTATCAAAGACATCGAAGTCGATCATGGTAAAATCACCATCACGCTGGCTGATTAGCCTGAAACAGTATGCTCCTATATTAAAATGCCTCCACTCCATAAGTGCGGAGGCATTTTTATGGGGTGAAATAAATTATTGCCAATCCACCTAAGTTACATCACATTATCACTCGTCAGGAAGATGTGGCGGTCAGGAATCTTTTATCTCCGCCAATCAGGACTCAACTCCAAGGGCTAGCGAACTTGAACGCCCCAGCTGGACATTGATCTCCCCCCCCACAGCACGCTACGTGCTTGGCGTCATCCTTACACGTCCCCCATGGCACCCACTTCATAAACGAAGTATTTCATTCCCTACACTCTATCTATGAGCGATTCATCTACACAGGACACACATCCTGACGCCCCTGAAACCAAGGCTAAGGCCGAGGTAGCTAAAGCCCCTGCCAAGAAAAAAACAGCCAAGAAGGCTGCCAAAAAAACGGCAAAAAAGGCAACCAAGACTACCGCTAAAAAAGCGACCAAAAAAACTGCTAAAAAGGCAGCTAAAAAGGCAACGTCTAAACAAGCCGAACTTATACTAGACTCTCCAACTCCTCCGCCCACTGAGACTAAACCACCAGCTGAAACTAAGAGCTTATCAGCCACACCAGCCGAGGCGCCCGTAACTATTGAAACAGCTGAAAATACTGACCAAAAAAGAATGGGCCGAGTCAAAGGTCTCGGGAAAGTAACACATAGACAAAGAGAGACCCCACAAGAACACACCGAACAAGATCAACAATCTCCTCAACCGGAAAGATCGCCAAAGAAAAGGCAAGGTAAAAACCGCCAGCGCAATGACAGCCAGCGCAATGACAGCCAGCGCAATGACAGCCAGCGCAATGACAGCCAGCGCAATGACAGCCAACGCAATGATCGTCAGCGTAATGACCGACGTAATAATAAACGCCAAGGGCAACAGACACGAGAACGCCCACCACGCCGTGAGACAGTTCTAACCGGTGACCCTGTAGCCGTAAATGGCATGCTGGAAATCGCTCCAAAAGGCTTTGGCTTCTTACGCGTGCCAGAGAAGAATTTTGAGCAATGTAAAAAAGACGTCTTTGTCCCACCGGACTTCATCCGCACCCACGGCCTGCGCGCTGGAGTCTGGATCAAAGGGGTCTGCCAAGACGGCCCACGCGGCCCACAGCTAACCAAGATTGAAAGCGTAAATGACATCGCGCCGGAAGAAGCCTTTAAGCTTCCCCACTTTGAGGAACTTAAGGCGATCAACCCGGATAAACGCATCGTATTTGAAACTACCCCAGAGCGGTTTACCACACGAGTCCTAGACATGGTCTCCCCCGTAGGCCGTGGCCAGCGTGGACTCATCGTCTCACCACCTCGCTCTGGTAAAACCACCCTACTCCTTCACATGGCAGAGGCTATTAGAGAGAAATATGATGAGTCTATCCACTTGATCATCCTCCTTGTAGATGAGCGCCCTGAAGAAGTTACAGAATTCAGACGTACCCTCCCCGGAGTAGAAATCTATGCCAGCTCTAACGATGACCCAGCACGTAACCATGCACGCATTTCTGAAATGTGTATTGAGCGTGCTAAACGCCTCGTTGAAGGAGATAAAGACGTTCTCATACTCATGGACTCCATCACACGCCTAGCTCGCGCCTATAATACTGGCGGCGGCAGCGGGAGCGGTGGAAGAGGCAGAGGAAACAAAGGCCGCGGCTACCAGTCCGGAGGTATCGTAGCAGGAGCGTTAGAGCTTCCACGTAAGCTCTTTGCCGCTGCACGAAACACCCGTCAGGCAGGCTCCCTCACTATCTTAGCCACCGCGCTCATCCAGACAAACTCACGTGCTGATGAAGCTATTTTCCAAGAATTTAAAGGCACAGGTAATATGGAGCTCGTCCTAGACCGCCGTATTGCTGAGCAGTATATCTACCCAGCTGTAGATATCTTTAAATCTGGCACCCGTCGAGAGGAACTCATCATGGCAGAGCATCAGCTTGATAAAATCAACCTCATCCGTAGAGGCCTAGCTGGCCACCGCCCAGAAGAAGCTATTGAGCGCTTACTCTTTTTCATAAAGCGCTTTCCTAACAATGCCCAGATGCTCCTAGAGATTAAGGGGTAAACAACAGCTCTACTGTCACCAGTCACTGGTCAATTAACCCACCAATGACAAATACCTAATTAACTATCAAGAATGAGTACAGAACTCACAAGGAACTTTTCTATCATCGCCCACATCGATCACGGCAAGACCACCTTATCGGACCGACTGTTAGAGCACACTCAGACTATCTCCGAGCGCGAGCAGCAAGACCAGCTACTCGACGCCATGGATCTAGAGCGAGAGAAAGGCATCACCATTAAGTCTCATCCTGTTGCCATGAAATACAAGGCAAAGGACGGTATAACTTACAGCCTAAACTTACTAGACACCCCCGGCCACGTGGACTTCTCTTATGAAGTAGCCCGTTCACTCGCAGCCTGTGAGGGCGCTATCCTAATGATTGATGCCGCTCAAGGCGTAGAAGCGCAGACTATGGCCAATCTCCACTTAGCCATGGAGCAAGACCTAGTCATTATCCCTGTCCTTAATAAAATTGACCTCCCTGCAGCGGACGTTGAAAAAAGCAAACAACAGCTAGAAGACATCCTCGCCATCCCAGCGGAAGAAGCTATCCCAGCCTCCGCTAAAAATGGTATTGGTATAGAAGATATACTCGAAGCCGTGGTGGCGCGCGTCCCCCCACCAGTGGAAAATGAAGACAAGATCCTTCGCGCCTCCGTCTTTGACTCCATCTATGACCCCTTTCGTGGAGTTATCTCATACGTCCGCGTCTTTAGTGGCACCATCCAGCCACGCCAGAGAATCAAACTCTTTGCCACAGATAAAACCTATGAGGTCAAGGAATGCGGAGTCTTCACGCCTAAGATGTCTAAACGTGATCAGCTCATCGCCGGTGATGTAGGCTACGTCATCGCCAATATGAAATCTGCGGATGAAGCCAAAATTGGGGACACCCTCACAGACTCCACCCACCCATGCCCAGAGGCTCTGCCCGGCTATAAGGAAATCCAGCCTATGGTCTTCTCCGGTATCTACCCGGTAGACAGCTCTGACTATGAAAATTTAAAAACAGCCATGGGTAAACTACAGATAAATGACGCTGCATTTACCTTCATGTCGGAGAGCTCATCAGCGCTCGGCTTCGGCTTCCGCTGTGGCTTCCTAGGCCTCCTCCATATGGAAATTATTCAGGAGCGCCTGCGCCGTGAATTTAACATGGACGTCATCTCCACCTATCCCTCCGTGATCTATGAAGTCACTAAGACTAACGGTGAAGACGTCATTATTGATAACCCCTCTTTCCTCCCCGAGGCACAAGAAATCGAAGATATCCGCGAGCCCATGGTCCGTACATTCATCATGGTGCCCAGTGACTACATCGGAGATATTATGTCCTTGGTCATGGAAAAACGTGGTGAACTCACCCATACGGAAACTATTGACGACCTCCGTGTCATGCTTACCTGTGAACTCCCACTCGCGGAGATCCTCGTAGACTTTAATGACCGTATGAAGTCCATGACTCGTGGCTACGGCTCCATGGACTACGAGCACTGCGGCTACCGCTCCGCTAAAATGGTGAAGATGGACATGCTCATCGCCCAAGAGCCAGTGGAAGCCTTCTCCACCATCGTCCACCGTGACAAAGCAGAGACCTATGGCCGTCAGCTCGCTAACAAGCTCAAGGAAGTCATCCCTCAACAACTCTTTGTAGTCGCCATCCAAGCCTGTATTGGAGGTAAAATCGTCGCTGCAGAACGTATTTCCGCCATGCGGAAAAACGTCACCGCTAAGTGCTACGGCGGTGATATTTCTCGTAAACGCAAGCTGTTAGAAAAACAGAAAAAAGGTAAAGAGAAGATGAAGCAATTTGGAAAAGTTAGCATCCCTCAGGAAGCCTTTATCAAAGTGCTAAAAAACGACTAATTTCCAGTCTGCACAAAGGGCTTATCCAATCTTAGAGCTAAAGTATTACGCTCACGGCTGAAATGACGATTATTCACACTCTACCTCTCTAATTACCCCACTAAAGCCCGGCGGATAAGCTCTGAGCTATTGCCGATGTACTCATGTGGGAGAAAATAGATGAGGATGATTACTGTGACTATAACTCTAGATTTCATCTTCCACAAAGATACTTCTGATAAGCCATACCTCTCTACCCATAACTCGTCTTTAACGAGCCTAACAAAGATTACACATTAGCAATATGACTCAGTCAACATCCGTGTAATCAAAGCAGAATTGCTTGAAAAACTTGGCTATTTCCTCCTACCACAGGAGCTATTCCCCGACATTACTCAAACAAGCAATATAGACACAGAAGGAGAGAGAGAGAGTCATTCTATACTCAAAGGGTTTCAGGATACATTGAACTACAGCGATCGTAGCACCATCCTCACAGAGCCTGAGGAGGACACACTACTAAAATTTCGCCTCTATAATGGTGGTGGACTAGACACAGACACTCATCAAGTATAACGAAATCCTCTGGCATAAGCTAATCCACCCTGATTACAGCTTCCATACTCAAGGCACGCAAACCAGTAGTCTGCGCATTATTAATAATACTAAAAAAATCGTGCAAACTCTCTCTCATGACCTGGATTAATACCAGATCATCGCTTTCACGCATTGGTATTCACCACTCCTCCTTCAGTATCTGCTAATGCCATGATTAATTCCAAAAAGTAAAGACACCCTCACGCGCACGCCATCCACAAATTTTCTCAACGAAGATCAGAAAAAACGGTTGCAATCTCTGGGGGAATCCGATAATCATCCCGCCCGTGCAGCACATTTCAGAGTGACTGACACAGGATTTCATTCATTTTCAACTTAACGCCAAGCCATGAACATCATCGATAAAATCGAAAACGAGCAGCTCAAAGACGTCGCAGACTTCAATGTAGGTGACAGCCTCAAAGTTCACACCCGCGTTGTAGAAGGCGGTAAAGAGCGTCTTCAAATATTTGCCGGCCTCTGCATTGGTAAAAAAGGCAGCGGTCTGAATACCTCCTACACCGTCCGTAAAATATCATCTGGTGAAGGTGTCGAGCGTGTATTTCCTCTTCACACACCACGTGTTGCCAAGATTGAAGTTACTCGCCGTGGTAAAGTTCGTCGTGCTAAGCTAAATTACCTTCGTGACCGTGTTGGTAAGCGTGCACTCCTTGTAAAATCTGCAGATGGTGAATAATTTCCATTAGATATAATTTTTTCAAAAAGCCTCCTGTCATGGGAGGCTTTTTGTGTGTAAAAAGGCTTCTGTTTACTAATGTGAGCCACCCCTAAGACACCCAGCCCCATGCGCATCCCCATTTCCATTACTATACCAGCCTGTATCTTCATGGCGGTATTTGTATTCTGGCTCGGCTCTAAGGATAAAGATTACATGAAGCCTCCTACACCAGAGCGGCTCGCAGAAATTTCTAAAGAATGGGAAAAAAAACGCCCCAATATCCCACCACCAAAACCTATCAATGCCGCTCTGCTCGCTGACCCTACCCCCATCATACCCAAATTCCCCTCATTACCTCTAGGGGACAAAGGACAGCTAATATCTTCAGAAGATCTATTCACAGCTCCAGCGCTAGCTGAGTATGGCACTCTAGGTGACAAAGGAGCAGGTGCAATTATTCAACTGGCTACTTTTCTTACAAACAAAGCAGAATATCAACGGGCTCTACTCGCATGGGAGCGTGTGCTCGATACTGCTAATCCTGATACAGAACAAAGAAAAACCACAATCTTAGCGATCCAGCAGCTCCGTAACAGTCTCCCCCCATGGAACCCTGATTCCATGACAGATATTAATATCACACTACACGCAAAGACCTCACTCAAAGATAACGAGGCCCTAATCAAAGCTCTAAGAACTACCGCCGGTATTATAACTGAGGCCTCAGGCAATACCCTGAAAGTAGCCACTCAAACATCATTTATACAAGAAACAGAGCTGAAGCCGCCACCTACTCCCATAACTATCTGGTTTTCGCATACAGTTAGCAAAAAAGAAAACATCACAGCAGAAACACATCCCATCTCCTTTATGCTAGATCCGGAGCAGCCAGAAGCATTAGGCGCTCAACTAACAGGTGCAGTATACTCTCTCCTCCGTAGCTACCTAATCTCTAAAACCAACTTCACGCATCTCCCTGCCTCCCCCATAGAGATAGTAGCTGAGAACATCCTTAAACAACACGTCACCCGTCTCATGTGGCGTGAATTTGCGCTTAACATACAGCCATAAGCGCCACTAATGACTTTAGCACACAGAGAGGTCTAAATTTATAAAGAGAGCATAAAAAAACCTCGCCACCTATCGAGCTGACGAGATTTGTAAGATATTACCCTATTAGTCGCTGAAAGCCACTATAGTAGCTGGATCATGTTAGTAGGAGTTCTCAACACGCTGCGCCACATCACGGTAGCCATAGTCAACTTCGTAGATCTGTTTAAAGCTATCAAGGGCTGATACCTTATCATCCATATCTTCATGGATAAGTCCCTTTTCATAAAGAACCTCCTTCTTAGTGCCATCCATAGCATGAAGGTCGGCTAGCGCATCAGAAAGCTGCTTAATAGCAAGGTCGTGCATATTTTTAGCACGGAATGTACGGCCTAACAGTAATAGCACACGTGTCCGGATATGGGGATTCCTTGTAGCCTGCTGCAAATGGGGAATTGCATCACTATGACTCCCTGAGTTAAACAACGCCAGACCTAGTTCGTAGCGGAGCTGAGGATCCGTAGGGTTTCTATCCACACGGTCTTGTGCTTCCGTTACCTGACTAGCGGTACGCTCAGCCGTGAGGCTTTCATACTGATTACGGATTTCCTCGTTCTCAGGATTTGCTTCCATATTCTTACGGAGTTCATCTAGATGAAATTGACCTGCTTTGTCCTTCATGTAGACAGCCTTATTTTCAAGTGCCACATCTTTGTTAGAAAGTTCATAGGCATACTGAAAAAAGGAATACGCATTAGGCCAGTCTTCTAGCTGCTCGTATAGGCTAGCTATTTCTTTAACCAACTTGAGGTTCCCATTATCTCCTGCATACTCTGCAGAGAGTTTCTCCAGCTTTTCCATCATCTGGTCCTGCGTCATTGCCGCCCGGTTAGCAGACTCCTGCTCAGCAGCCTCATCAGAGTTCTTCATGACATCTCGGAAGCTGTCAGCCTCTTCCCATTTTTGCTTCTTCATAGAAGCACGCGCCGTTGCATCCTTAGAACCCTTGGCGGCACTTATATCGCTGCTATCTTGTTTTACAATGTCATTATACACATCGGCAGCCTCATCAGGCATATCTCTTACAAGATAATATTCAGCGAGTTTGTGCAGCAGTTGCGTATTTTCAGGAGATCCACTACGAACAGTTTCCAATGCGAAAGCAGCGGTATCCTGAAAGTTCATTCTAATTGCACAGTCATAAAGCATATCGTTAGCCTGACCATCAAAAGGCGACTTCGCCAGTTCTACCTCCAGAGCCTCCATAGCGGCAATAGGGTCCTTCTTCCCAAGTGACGGGATTTTCATTAATGAGAGACCACTACCACCAAAGAGCCCTTTTTTCTTTTTCTTACCTGCATTCTCACAAGCAGCAGCCTTTCGCGCAAGTCTGCGGGCATCTACAAAGCCGGGGCTATCCTTGAGCACAGCATGACAAAGGCTGATACTGTAGCTGAAGTTATTCAACTCGACGGCACTCTGAGATTTAAGCCACAGGGCCCTAATATTTGCTGGCAATTCGGTCTCTGTAACTTCCTTAAAATCGTCTGACATAGTTATTCATTGGGTTAACTGATACGTAGCATGGAGTCATGCAAGTAACTGTATCTCTATGGGGAGAATCATGGCTAAATGAGCCTACTTGGCAAGCACCCTCCTCTACTTTTCACACAAAGGTATTCCTATCGGGAGCACATTTATATTTCACTGTGAAATAGCTCCACGCTCATCCTCACGTCCATGAGCACAAACTGTATTGCAAATACTGTAGCCCGCTGAAGAAAAACTACAAGTAACGTCAACCGATGGAACTTAAGAGGTGAATATTGTGTCGCGCAGGACTGCTAGCAGAGTGTAACACCATGACCCCTGTCATTTCCCAGCGTTTAAAAATACCAGCGGCTTCGTTCAGGCTTGTTTTGTTTATAGTTATTGGTTCTGGTTTGTTGTTTAAGCTAGGCTACGCTGACGCTATTGCTACGCCGAATAACCAGCCAATAGCTATTTTAATGATCTATGGGGAATTTCCGTTTAAAAGGCGATCAAGCATAGTCTACCTGCCCACCAATGAAGACTCACCACTTCGCCTAACGGGTGAAAATCAAACCACTCTAATTTATCTTAGTTCCCTGCCCCTCCTACTCCCTAGTCCTCGTTTTATTAACCACGCAGCCACACACTGAAACCTAAGATCATAAACCTTGGCAAATTTTAGTATTAGGCATTTAGTAGCGCATCACTATACTCAATTACGTGCACGATCACACCAATACTCACCTCATTTCCCCTCCACGTTCTTGGGCTGAAATAAGTCTTGATAATCTCGAGATAAACTACGCTTTTGCCCGTAGAAAAGGTGATACGATGGCTGTCTTAAAAGCTGGTGCATATGGCCACGGCATCATCCCAGTTGCCAAAAAGCTAGAATCACTACCTGAAAAAGAAAGGCCCTGTTTTATTGGTGTTGCCAGTGTTATTGAGGCGCGTAAATTGACAAAGGCTAAGCTACAAACTCGAATCTATTTATTAGGGGCCAGTTGTTCTTTCGAGCGAGAAGAAATAGTCATGCAGCGTTGGACTCCATGTATTTCTAGTATTGCTGAAGCTCAAGACTTTGATCGCCTCGTAGCGGCAGCTAGAGGTGCGCCGCTGCCAGTTCATTTAGCTGTAGATACTGGTATGGGGCGCGGAGGCTTTCTGCCAGATGACATACTGGCTTGTATCGATTCACTATGCAGCCTAACTAACCTTATCATTGAAGGTATCGGATCGCACCTGCCATCAGCTGATGAGGATGAAAAATTCACCCTCGATCAGTTTGAGTTATTTCATAGCGTAATCAACAAGCTCGGTAGTGATCGATTTCGCTATAAGCATTTAGCCAATAGCGCAGGTATACTCGCCTATAAAAGCCTCTACACTAACCTCCACCGCCCAGGCCTCATGCTATACGGCATCTCTCCAATACCAGAATATCAACGGCACCTGTCTCCTATCATGACCCTTAAGTCCAGAGTTTCCTTATTACGTAAACTACCTAAAGGTCATGGTATTTCCTATGGGAGAGAGACCATATTAGAAAAAGAAACCAAGGTAGCTACAGTAGGTATCGGTTATGGCGATGGCTACCCTCGTGCGTTATCCCTAAAAGGGGCTGACGTTTTTATATCTGGCCAACGCTGCCCCCTGCTGGGACGTGTAACTATGGACCAGATCATGGTAGACGTCTCTGAGCTTAATCACTGTGAAGAGGGTGATGAGGTAGAGTTGTTTGGCGAAAATATTTTAGTCAGCGAGATTGCCCGCTTAGCTGGATCTATCCCATGGTCTATTCTGACAGGCATCACACCTAGAGTAACAAGATTTTATAAATAATCTCGCAGTGATATGTGACAAGCCTCCGTTCATAGAGCATCATTACTTTATGAAATCGCGGGTGAAATAAAGCACCATCTCATACTATAGTAAGTCCACTCACACATGTCTGATGAAGAAATAAATACCGATACTCACGCAGTATCTGCTACATCGAATAATAAACCCAAGTCCAAGATCAGGCGCTGGATATTAGGACTTAGTCTTTTTATCCTTATATGCGTCCTTATTAACGGTCCCTTAGCACGCTTGCTAGTAATCTATGGAGTTAACAAAGGGCTAGAACTCCAGGGTATGAATGGTAGTGCCGAGGTTTCAGGCTCCCTTTTAAAGGGAATCTCCATTCATAATCTTTCATACAAGGGGAAAGAAGGTATTCAGTCATTAGAAATAGATGAACTATCTACAAGCTACCACTTCACAGAAATCTTCAGTGGGAGTATCCGTAGCCTTGGACTAACTAATGCTAAGATCATCGTTGATTTGGATGCTTTCCCAGCTACCGAGAAAAAAGAGAAGTCGGAGCTTAAAATCAGAAAAACTCTAACTAGTCTTCACCGCTGGATCAGCCAGCCAGATATAACCATCACACATATAGATATAAGCATAGTAAAGTCTGATGAAAAACAAGCACACTTCCTACTACCCTCGCTCAAACATCAAGCCGCATCTAACAAATTCTTTATTACCGGTTTTAGCGCCAGTGACCGGCAAGAAAGAACCACTCCCGTCCAGAACATCTGCTTTATCTGGGAAGAAGAATCTATTCAAATTGATCGATTTGAAGCTTTCCCAGATCTTGCGGTAAAAGACGTAAAAGTAGATTGGAGTAAAGAGATTAACGGCAGAGGTGTTCTGCTGTTTATTCAATCACAACTACAAGTCATAGCCACTCCAGATAACATCACGGCAAAACTATCTAATGGGAATATTGAATGTTCCAAACTTACTGAACGTTTTGGCCTAGAGCTACCTGCTGACTTTACCCTCGCAGGGCTCAACATCGATCTTATGAACTGGCAGCAAGCCATCCCTCAGTGGAATATACACGCTAATATAAAACTCTCCTCCGCATCTTACCAAGATTATAGATTATCAGAAACATCCATTCAGTTTAAACAGAAGGATCATAACTACGAACTGGAGACTAAAGGCACCCTTAACGGCAGCCCCCTCACTATTCTAACCGAGGGTAAATGGCTATCTCAAGATCCGGAGCAGTGGTGGCAGAATACCGCAGCAAACTATTTAGTAGAGCTCCCTAGACTGGGATCTCTCACTAAAAAGTTAGAAGGAATACCCAAAAAACTAGAACTAAGCTCCACCGCTATTTATGCGAAAGGTGAAGTTACGATCACAGACTCACAACTCACTGTAGCTACATTAAAAAGTCAGATCAAAGGTATCATCGCAGATAAAACCTCAATCCTTCCATTAGATATAGAAGCTCGTTATCTAAACAATGGAGAAAGTCACGCTAAACTAACTGCATCACGAAACGGAGCTTCTGTGCTAGACCTCAATGCCAGCTATCACCTTAATACGCAAGACTACCAAGCATCCCTCACGCTCAAAGACACTACCCCAAAATGGATCAATGCACTATTTTCCACAATGGATACAGGAATTACGCTAGATGGGCCGCTTGATCTAACCTGGAACGGCCACGGAAACCTGCAAAACTTCAATGACCCGAAGGTAAAACAAAAAGGGCAGCTCAGTATAGCGAAACTGCAGATCGCGTTACCAGCCCAGCCTACGCTCGATATTCAAACTGAAATTAAATACCATTGGCCAGAATCACTTGACGTTTCCAGTCTCAAAGTTCGTGAAGGAGAGTGGCTAGGCTCAGCTAAACTCTTATGGAATGGTGAATTTATTGATATTACCACTATAGAAATCAAAGAGGCTGACAAGAAACTAGCGAGCATCAGTGGACAACTCCCATTCCATAAAGATATCACTAGCGTCAAAACATTCCTAAAACAGAAAAAAGACTGGGACCTCACCATCAAAACAAACGATATCACCCTGAATGAGATCGATGGATGGTTAGACATAAATCCCCTCAAAAAACTTACTGGAATAACTAAGCTAGACGTAAAACTTAGCGGCTCGCCCAGCAAGCCTGAGATTCAAGGCTCCATAGTAGCTGATAATATTAAAGTCACAGATGACACACGCCTCTCTCCGCTACATACTGCCTGGGAATTTTACACTGATAGTGAAAAGCTCTACATTAATGGCAAGCTACTAGAAGGTAACGACCCACGACTTTCTTTTGTAAGTATATTACCCTTCACTGTTTCAGCTTGTTTAGATGACCCTAACTTCCCCACCCAGTACATTAACAATGCACCAATCTCCGCAAAATTACAAATAGACACTCTCTCACTCAGTAGACTTAAGTCTTTTGCTCCTCAATTAGAGAAAATCGAAGGCTCTATTAACGGTAAAGCGACATTGGCAGGTACTCTCGCAAAGCCCACTTACCTAGTAGATCTAGACGCTGATATCCCCCTTATCCAAGTAGCCAAATCTGACATCGGTGATATCCGCAAAATTAAAATCAATACGAAGCTTACTCAGCAAAAAAAGATAAATACACAACTTACGGCCCAAATTAACGGCGGTAAATTTGAGGCTGGAGGAACTATTGATATCGATGATCTTAACACACCTGTTTTTGATCTTTATCTACGCACAAACTACGCCCTGATCCACCGTGATGACATGCTCTCTGTACGAGCCAACTCAAATTTAAAACTCAAAGGTGAAATAGCCGATGCCACTCTCAGTGGCAGCATAGGCATCGTAGAGTCACTGTTTTATAAAGACATTGAGTTAATCCCCATAGGTGTCCCCTCTTCAGAAGTTGCAAGAGTCGAAATGCCAGCACTCTCTAAAAGAAAGGGAACCGAAGAACTACCAATACCCAAGCCTTTTGATTCATGGAAACTCGACCTAACAGTAAAAACAGATGACCCCATACTGATCCGTGGTAATGTCGCCTCTGGCAACCTAACATGCTCAATAAAGGTAGGTGGAACTCTTGCCAAACCAGAACCTCTAGGCACGGTTCTGGCCAACCAAGTAAACGCCAAACTCCCATTCAGTATTTTAAAAATCCCCAAGGGTGAAATCACATTCACACCAGAAAACGGTCTCGACCCTACTCTTAATATTCAAGGTAAATCCACTGTGGGTAACCATGATGTAAGCCTCTTTGTCTACGGCTCCGCCAGTAACCCTAAAACTACCTTTACATCTTATCCACCTCTCCCTGAAGCAGATGTGATGACACTCATCGCCACAGGTACAACTACTGCTGGTTTAGAAAACCGTAGTGTGGCTACTTTCAAAGCATTCCAGATTTTCCTTAAAAAAATCCAACAACGTAATGATAAGCCCGATGGTAACCAACTCTTTAAAAAACTACTCTCAGGCATTGATGATCTGAACCTTAACGTCGGTGAGACAGATCCATTTACTGGCCGTAAATTCACCTCTGCCACAGTGGATATTCACCCTCACTGGAACTTAACAGCACAGGTCGATGACACCCAGCAGACTCGTGGCCTCATTGTCTATGTAATCAGATTTCGCTAAATGATTCGTAACTTACCATCACTCCTACTAGCACACTATGTGCTCCTTTCCCCGTTTACAGGGGGGCTAGGGGCAGCCGAAATACGTATTAAAGGTATTCCTGCGGACAAACTTGATGAATTAGTTACCAAAGTCAAACCACGGTTAGATTTCATCAAAACACGTGAGGCTTCAAGCTGGCGTGCTGATGATGCAGCCTTCTTTTTTGAACGCCTAATGGTTCGTGCAGGTCACGTTAATGCACAGGTAGAATGGAAGTTACCTGGTGGTAATATAATAGAACTAAAAGTAATCCCCGGAGTTCGTTATAAATACGGTGTGATCAAAGCAAACCAACTAGGCCCACTTACCCATGAGTCTCTCAGAGATTACTTCCTCCAGCCACTTGTGGAGACTGAGGCTGTAAAGGTAGACAAAGCTCCTTATATATCAGAATACAGCGCTAAGGGCGCTCACAATGTAGAAAATTTCCTGAAATCTCAAGGCTACTGGCAAGCTAAAGTAGCTTTGATAAATGAGAACTACAATCACACACGAAAAAGAGTAATCGTAAACCTCAACCTAACAGAAGGCATTAAATTTACACTCACCCCCCCCACTTTCAAGAACCTTCCAGATGAGGAAATAAGAACACTTACCTCCCAGTTATCCACGCTCGTCGGTCAGACAGCGAATAGTCAGAATATGAATCAAATGAACGCGACTGTAGTTAATTACTATCGCACGCACGGCTACCATTTTGCCCAAATTAATGTAGACGCAATTCACAATAACGGGCGAACTACTCTCGCCTTTGATATACAAAGAGGAAAAAGATACATTGTAAATGACATCCTTGTTGAGGGTAATAAAAAAACAAAAAGCAGACGTATCCGACGCTTTTTTGATGGGCTAAAGGATAAAGACTACGATGAAAATGCTGCCGATAAAGCCGTAACTAAAATCCTGAACACAGGCGCTTTTGTCAGTGCCACACTTAGCACTACCCCCACGCCTGAAGGCATACTAGCCCTGCAAATAGAGGTTAAAGAAGCTGATGCTAAATCGTTCCAGACATACACGGGTCTGGGGTCATTTGAAGGGTTTATTCTAGGTGCATCATATACAGATTTAAATCTGAGAGGTAGATTACTTAAGTTTAATGCCCGTGGTGAATTAAGTGAACGTGGATTTCTGGGTGAAGCCAGCCTGAGTGAGCCGCACTTTGCCGGAGAAGCTATTCAACTCACGCTACGCACCTATCTACTCCAAAGGCTCTTCGAAGGCTTTGACAAGACTGAGGGAGGTATTGAAACCAGCCTCTCCATCAAATACCTAGACCATTATACCAGTCGTCTCTACCTAGGGGTCTCTCAGGTGAATACATCCACTACATCTCTAAGCGCTCTCGAACTAGGGCCTGAAAATTACCTGCACACCCGCGTCGGCACAGAACAAACCATAGATTTCAGGAATGACACCATCCTTCCAAGCGAGGGGTTTTTCGCCAAAGGCTCCTATGAATTTGGCAATATCAGTGGTGACGCATCTACCACTTATCAAAAAATAAACTTTGATAGCTCCTATCGCTTTATTCTAGCAAAAAAACACTTTCTAATGACCCGCTTCAGCACGGGAGCTGTATTTGCTCAAGATACAGAAAATCTACCTATTGATATTAGATTATTCAATGGCGGCCCAGATTCTGTTCGGAGCTTGGAATTCCGTGAGCTAGGACCACGATCACTATCAGATGATCCTCTTGGTGGTGAAGCATACTGGAATACCAGTATAGAATATATTCACTCCATTAGTGATCCTATCAAAGGCGTTTTATTTTTTGATGTGGGACAAGTTTATGCTGACTCTAGCGACTGGGGTAGTTTTTCAGACCCCAGCTATGCTGCAGGTTTCGGACTACGAATCGACCTCCCTATCGGCCCAGTGCGCCTCGAGTATGGTCATAATCTTAATAGAAGAGATGGTGAACCCAGCGGCACTGTTCACTTTTCCATAGGGTCGAGCTTCTAGAACTCTAGATACAAAAAAAACTCGACACACACGAGGCATGCCGAGTTCATTTAATAGAATATTACTCCTAGTAAATTAGAAGCTTACAGAAGCTGAAATACCATAAGTTACCTCATCACCCTCGCTGATACCTGCGCTGCTATTATCAAGAGCGTCAAATCCTTGGCTGAATGTAGATTCTTAACCTGCTCAATAATGCATTGAGCAAACACTTTGCTACCCAGTAAAGAAAACGGAGTTATGTTATCATTGTCTCTTTGGCGGACATATTATGCCTAAACTTGCCCCCAATACAAATATCTACACTAGCCAGAAAACCTCTCACCCCATCAGAAAAACCTCCCATACAATCTATTTTATCCAGATTTCTGGAGATGTAACTACTCAGACCAGCACCTCAAATACTTATTCTGCAAACATGCCTCTAATCGCCCTCCCTGTAACCTAGCAACTAAATTAATGGAGTGTTCATTTTCTAAGGTTCACACAAGGACTTAAAATCAAAGGAATACACAAAAAGTATCGCCAAACTTACTACTGCTTGGTTTTCTAAAACCTGTGGAAAATAGAGCAACAACCGCTATACTAGGAGCAGGAATCACAGGCCTAAGTATTGCCCATAGTCTTACTAACTCAGCTCAGAGCTGCCATGTTTTTGAGAGATCAGACCGGGTAGGTGGCGCCATACAAAGCACACTTGAAAATGGCTACCTAGCAGAAGACGGCCCTAATAGCCTCCTGCTAAAGGATACTCGCGTCGCAGAGCTATTCGATCAAATAGGACTGAACGGCACAAAAATTCAAGACACCCGCCCTGATGCTCATAATCGTTTTATAGTAAACCAAGGGACCCCCTGCCAGCTACCCACCTCTCCATTAAGAATGCTCCGCAGCCCCCTCTTCGGCCTAAGCGGACTACTCAGAATCGCCAAAGAGCCCTTCATCTCTCGTTATAAAAGTAAGCACGAAGAAAGCTTTGCTAACTTTGTTAGACGCCGCCTAGGTAACAATATGTTAGAAAATGGCGCAGCCCCATTTGTAAGTGGTATCTATGCTGGCGATCCTGAAAGCCTCTCTATCCGCCACGCTTTCCCTCGTCTATGGGCAATAGAAAATAACCATCGGTCCATTCTTATGGGAGCCTTGGCTATGCGCAAGACTAAGCACGCCCCCCCTCATAGGCTATCCCCGACGCGGACTATATCCTTTCACAGCGGTCTATCAGAACTGCCTCAAGCACTTGCAAGAAACCTCCCTCAAAACACACTAAAGCTTAACACTAAAATCTCCGCTATTGAGCCATGTGACGGCGGCTGGCAGATCTCATGGACAGATCTTCGGGGGGAACAAAAATCGGCACATTATCAGAAACTTGTTATTACTACGCCCCATCACGCCATAAGCACACTGCCCTTACCTCATGAAATCATCCAGCAACTCGCCCCGGTGGCAGCTATCGAAGCTCCACCTGTCACCAGCCTCGTACTTGGCTTTAAACGCCAACAAGTAGCACACCCCCTCAATGGCTTTGGTATGCTTATTAAATCGTCAGAAAACAGCCCTCTACTCGGAGTCCTTTTCTCATCAAGTATGTTTGAAGGCCGGGCACCGGAAGGCCACGTCACTCTGACATGTATGATGGGCGGCACTCATCATCCGGAGTATGCTGAGAATTCTGATCAAATCGTCCTCGCTGAACTTAACAAACTGCTCGGTATCACAGCCGCCCCCACCTTCCGCCACCGCACTCACTGGCAGCACGCTATCCCTCAGTATAATTTAGGCTATCAGAAAGTTCTTAACGCCCTATCTTTATGTGAAAAATCTCACGCTGGGCTTCACTTCGCCGGCAGTTACCGTGGCGGCATTTCAGTGACTGACTGTATCATCAACGGTCTTACCTTAGGTAAACACCTCAGTAAAAGGTAAGGCTAAGTGATCTTAATTACATACTCCATATTAACAAGAAACCACGCCATCTACACTTTGTAGCTTTCAAAAGTCTTGCGGAATGAACTATCCACCGCTAGACCCACCCACACTTCACTAAGAAAACACCCCATTATGTCAGGATTTTTCACAAAACTTCTAAACAAAGTCACCAATAAAGCCGAAATCGATTGGGACGAGCTTGAAGCCGATCTCATAGGAGCTGACCTAGGCGCCCGCACGGCCATGGCCATCATCGGTGACCTTCAAGATATGGGCCGCAAAATTTCCAGTAATGACATCGTCACAGTCTGTAAACAGCACATCGTGGGAATTCTTAAAGAAGACTCCGCCCCACTCACCCCGCGCAATGATGGTAAACCTCTTGTCATCCTAGTAGTCGGCGTAAATGGCACTGGAAAAACCACATCATCAGCAAAACTTGCTCACCTTCTTAAAAATCAAGGACACTCTGTTCTGCTCGCAGCTGCGGATACCTTCCGTGCTGCCGCTGTAGAGCAGCTCGGCCGCTGGGGCGAGCGACTTGACATCCCCGTAGTCAAAGGCGCGCATAATGCAGACCCTGCATCCGTCTGTTACACCGCCCATCAACAAGCCATTAACAACGGCACCCAATTTCTCATCTGTGACACCGCTGGTAGAATTCACACTCGCCACAATCTCATGCAAGAGCTCGGAAAAATCGAGCGCACCATCGGCAAGCAAGATGAAGGTGCCCCGCATCAGAAATTTCTCGTCGTAGATGCCACCACTGGGGGTAATGCCCTAGCTCAGGCCAAAGAATTTAACAAAGCTATCGAGCTGGACGGACTTATCGTAACAAAAATGGACGGTTCCGGAAAAGGTGGTGTAGCTGTTCTTATTCAGAAAGAACTAGATCTTGCCACTCGTTACATCGGCCTAGGCGAGGAACCGGAACAATTTAAGATCTTTAACAAAGAAGAATTTGTAGAGGCTATTCTCTAGTTTTTAACACCACTAAACTTTGTAAGTGTGACGCATAGTAAATAAAAGACCCCGCTTACCTTTTATTTTAATAATAAGTTAGAAGCCCTCTTCTTCCTAATAAGACACCCCCTCAGTCTCATAAAACAGCACTTCGGGTAATCTTTTAATATTTACACACTCCTGCATCCGCTAAAACTTTCAGTACCCTGGCACTTGCTACACAACTAGGAGACATCACAACCTCTGCCATCCACGCTGGTAGCAGCTCTTCACGTCCAGATGAAAATTTTCACATTACCGCAGAGGACGCAGAAAAACTCCGCACTCATGACCGCGCCCCATCTTCACTAAAACACTCGCGCAACTATCCAACCACATTTCCAGCAACCGTCTGATTTCATTAAAAATGCATACTAGGCTATACGTAAATCAGACAAAAGATTTCATGTTCCTTTTTTGTTTAATACTCATCAAATTACGAAGATTGCAAATGACTTACTCCTTGACTTGAAACCTGCATGGTGGACGCTCAGAACTAGGAACGATTCTGACAACCTATGCGCTTACCTCTGATCCCACTTTTTGCCATCTCCCTCCCACTCTTAGCCTGTGCTCAGACATCTAAGACCCCCAGCCCCCCTAGCGAGGCCTATACTCCGCCAGCGATTAAGGTGGCCACTATACCCCTCAAGCCCGCCCCAGTAGTTGCAGCACCTCGCGTCATTGTAGTCGACTATAACACTGGCCGTGTTTTATATGAAAAAAATGCAGACGCCCAATGTGCCGTGGCCAGTACTCAGAAGCTGATGACCGCACTTTGCGTATGGGACACTGGAAATATACAGAAGCGCTTCACCATCACTAAGAAAGATACCTGGGTAGAGCCTACCAAGTTAGGTATCCTACCCGGTCAGGTATACACCCGCCGTGTTCTATTAGGCGCACTTCTGGTAAAAAGTGGTAACGATGTCGCACGCGCGCTCGCACGTGACAACGCCGGCAGTGAAGCTACATTCGCAACCGTTATGAATGCCAAAGCACGTAGCCTAGGTATGAATAATTCTAATTTCCTAAATCCACATGGTCTCACCACCAAAGGACAGTACTCCACAGCCAGAGACATGTCTATTTGTGCTCGCGCTGCTTATGCAAACTCGACATTCCGAGGCATTATGAATACCCGCGACTACTATTTTAAATTTTCTAACGGAACAACCAAGCACCTTACCAATACTAACAAAGTTCTCAAACGACTCAAATACTGCAACGGCATGAAAACAGGTACCACACGTGCCTCCGGTAGATGCCTAATCTCCAGCGGTGAGCTAAACGGCCGTACCGCCATCGTCGTTGTTCTGGGTGCCACCACAGCTACAGTCTGGAATGATTCAGAGAAACTACTTCGCTGGGCACTTGAGCGCCCTGCATCTCAGTAGGTTAAGCTATCATGCGCCAGCCTGAAGACGAACTCAGATCCTTAGAGCTAGCATCTCTGCGCCGTAGACTAACAGAATATAACACCCAGTTAGTTGATTTCTCTTCTAACGATTATCTTGGACTCTCTACACACCCGCGCCTGATCTCAGCATTTCAAAATGCAGTTGAAAAATACGGTGTCGGTGCGCAAGCCTCACGTCTCATCTCAGGGACAAAATCGCCGCACCTTAAGCTAGAAGAGCTCATAGCGGAAGCAAAAGGCACCGAAGCCGCCTTAAGTTTCGCTAACGGCTATACCACAGCCATTGGGGTGCTCTCCGCCTTATTAAGTAAAGGTGACACTGTAATCTTGGATAAACTCTGCCACGCCAGCCTAATTGACGGCGCCCGTATGAGCCAGGCAAACATCCGCGTTTTCCCTCATAACAATCTGAAAAAACTAGACCGCCTACTAGAGTCTAGCACACAGAATGCTGCACCAGATTCACGTATCCTCGTAGTTACAGAGTCCATCTTCAGTATGGATGGAAATACGGCCAATCTAGCAGAAATATGCACCCTCACCCAAAAACACGGATGTTTACTAATGGTAGATGAAGCCCACTCACTAGGTGTAACCGGACCCAGTGGTATGGGCCTCGCAGAAGAGCTGAACCTCACCCACCAGATTGACTTCCACATGGGGACACTCGGAAAAGCAGCAGGCGTCGCGGGCGGTTACATCGCCGCATCACGTAACTGGATAGATCTTATTTTAAATAAAGCCCGCTCATTTATCTACTCCACAGCGCCACCACCAGCACAGGCTGCAGCAGCACAAGAAGCCATTGAGATAATCCGAAGCAGCGAAGGCACCACCCTAAGAGCTAAACTCTGGGAAAATATCCACTTTTTTCACCACAACACCTCCTTACCGCAGACTCCACAGTCCCCTATCATCCCATGGTTAGTAGGTGAGTCAGAGGCAGCTCTTATACTTTCGCAGAAACTAAACAAAGACGGCTTCCTCATACCCGCTATCCGCTACCCTACAGTCCCCCGCAACACAGCTCGCCTGCGGATCACCATAACTGCAGCTCACCAGCAAGCAAACCTCTTAGCACTAGCCAAACGACTCAGTCAGGAATAAAAATCAAGTTCAACTAGCGAAAAAATGACAACTCTTAAGCTGGTCAAAAGCGCTTCCAGATATTAACCCATAACCGTCATGACCACTGAAACCCTCCAAGAAGTTCGCGTATTTGCCCCTGCCACCGTTGCTAACGTAGCGTGTGGCTTTGATGTACTCGGCTTTGCCATTGATGCACCAGGAGATGAAGTTGTAGCACGCCATTCAGACAAACCAGGACTTCGCATTACTAAAATAACCGGCGACAATGGTAAACTACCTAAAGACCCTGAAAAAAATACCGCCGGTGTAGCCGCCCTAGATCTACTACGCCACCTCGGTATGAGCGATCGCGGTATCGAACTAGAAATTCACAAAAAAATGCCCTTTGGCAGTGGCCTAGGCTCATCCGCGGCATCCGCTGTAGCAGGTGTCTACGCTGTCAATAAGCTCATAGGTGAGCCACTGGCTAAAAAGCAACTCCTCCCCTTTGCCATGCAAGGTGAAGTAAGTGCAGACGGTGCCTGGCACGCCGATAACGTAGGCCCAAGTCTACTAGGAGGCATCGTCTTTATCCGCTCTAACCAAGAATTAGACATAGCTCAAATTCCCGTTCCTAAAAATCTCTGGGCAGCCGTAGTACACCCAGAGATGGAAATCCTCACCAAAGTAGCACGTGAAATCCTCCCCTCCGACATACCCATGGTTAATGCCACTCAGCAGATTGGTAA
The DNA here is from genome assembly GCA_023301765.1 of Akkermansiaceae bacterium. Taxonomy (GTDB): domain Bacteria; phylum Verrucomicrobiota; class Verrucomicrobiia; order Verrucomicrobiales; family Akkermansiaceae; genus Oceaniferula. Next base: position 27,149 of record JALZUC010000002.1, read on the forward strand.
CCTAGGAGGTCTAATCTGCGGACTTATCCAAGAAGACTACGCCATGATCGGCCGCTCCATTCACGACGTCATAGCAGAACCACGCAGACAAAAACTTATCCCAGAGTTCTACAATGCCAAAAGAGCAGCCATGGCCCAAGGAGCTCTTGGCTTCTCCATCTCAGGAGCTGGCCCTAGCGTATTTGCCCTCTGTGAAGGACAAGACATAGCCGAGCGAGTAGGCGCAGCAATCGCTGGCGTATTTGATGCAATCGACCTTGAAAATCAGGTCTACGTCTCCCAAATCAACAAGGAAGGCGTCCACGTCATTTCTTGATAAGAGACTGGTTTACAAAGATATTTCTCACTTATTACCAAGTTATTCACATTGTTACGCCGCAATGTCATACATGGTCCCGTGCCTAGTATATAAAGGCCATTTTCTATTGTGAGCTGCCAGATTTAAGTCTAAATCATCACCGGGTTTCTTTCTGCACCCACACACTAGAAAAATAAACTTAACTAATTAACGTTAAGCAGGTTACTTAAATAAACCTCTAACAACGAGTATTTATAAATTATCAATTTTAGTTAAATTCTTACTAACAATAAGGTTCTCGTCTAAAATTAAAAAAGCACACCTTTCGCCTCTATTAAAATTTAATTTTAATGAACAAATCGATAGTATCTTAACTAATCCCAAAGTTATTCACAAACTAGTCAAACGAACAGACTTCATACCCCATTCCTTCTAAGTTAGTTAGATTGTCAAGAAACATTAACTATTTTTCTGGTCAGCCCTAAATTTTTCATCTATGGTCCTCGTAATCCTTTATCCAGAAAAACTTTTAGCATGATTACACAAGCAGACCGCAAGCAACACTTAAACGTGTGTGACACCCAGATGGAAATGAACCCTCAGGGAGCTATCGGCTCCAGCCCGCTAACGGAAGACTTCACAGGAAAACTTAAAGAAGCTCAAACTCAACTGGAACAACTTCAGCAACAACAAGCAGAAGTAGAACGTCAGCGTCAGGAGCTCCAAGAACTTAATGAAAGCAAAGAAGAGTTCATCCACGGTCAGGTAGAAATCTCTGAAAAACTTACCACCGCCGTAACAGCCATGGATCGCGAGATCTTTGCTGCACGCCAAGAGATCGAAGAACTCGAGCAAGCTCGTATTTGTTTTGCTGACCATCTGGAGAAAATTAATCAGCTAAATCCAGATGGCTGGAATAATGAAAGCCTACAACAGGACCTTACACGCGCCCTCTCTGTGCTAGATCTTGCTGAAGATGAATTTGAACAAGCATGTGATCACTTCGCTGGAGGCCGCAGTGCATCTATCTTCGGAGCCACTTCAGCCAAACCTAAACGCGCTGCCAAAGCAAATACTACTGATAGTGATTTTCTGACAATGTTCCAGAATGGCCTCGCATTTAATCTCCCTGTTGTTCTCCTAGGTGCTCTTGCATTACTAGTTTACGCACTGAAGTAGGCTGCTAACACGTCCCTCCCTCACCCATGAGTTCTAAACGGACAACTCCTGAAGCAGGGTCACCTCTAGGCTCTTTGAGTGCCCGTGAGCGTGAGCTGCAGCAGCAGATTGACCAGCTTCAGGACTTCGTAGAACACGGCCCGGAGCGCGAGCGTCAAGCAGAGGAAGAACGCCTCCGCACGCTTCCCCCTCCTTCAGAAATTCAAGACCGGCTGAGGGAAAGAAAGTTTATGGACCAGCTCAGCCGTGGTGAGCTAAAAAATGAAATCCGTAACCAGACAAAGAGTGGCCTGCTGCTACTCTTACTCATTTTAGCAACACTCGCAATCGGTTGGTGGATATACCAGACAGTGGCCTAACCCACTAAAAGCTGCCTAGCACACACAGATCACACTTGAATCTTCACTAGGATACCCTCAGCCTCATCTGCATGAGCAAAGAGAATATCGATGTCCGCTATGTCGCTGATTTAGCACGTCTAGATCTTAGCGATCAAGAAACCGAGACATTCCAAGGTCAGCTGGAATCTATCATCGGCTACATCAACAAACTCAAAGATGTAGACATAGAGGGTATCGAACCCATCGCTCTGAGCACACCGGTATCTCACGGACTACGTGAAGACACCTCTCAATCAAACCTTGGACAAGCAGACCTCCTACAAAACGCGCCCGATAGCACCAAGGGGCAAATCCGCGTCCCAAAAGTAGTAGATGCATAATGCCCCCTCCTGCACTAATCACACAGACTTTTAAATAACCATGTCTCTAGCATCTCAAAGCATAACCAGCCTTCGTAGCCAGCTAACCAATGGTGATATCACCCCTAGTGATATTCTTGATTCTTTAGCACAAGCTATCGATACCACAAATGGCAATGTAGGCGCCTACCTCACTCACGATCTGGAGTCAGCAAAACTGGAAGCAAACACCGCTGATCTTAGTAAACCCCTGGGAGGTATCCCCATTGCCATTAAAGATAATATTAATGTCCTAGGCCAGCCCTGCACTTGTGCATCCAAATTTCTTGCTGGCGGCTACACTGCCCCCTATGACGCCACCGTCATTGCACAACTACGTAGCGCCGGAGCTATACCATTTGGCAGGACTAACATGGATGAATTTGCCATGGGGTCTGCCACTGAAAGTTCAGCTCTGGGGCAAACTACCAACCCTCACGATATAACACGCGCACCCGGTGGTTCATCCGGCGGCTCCGCAGCAGCAGTAGCCGCCCACAGCGCTATCGCAGCCCTCGGCTCAGATACAGGAGGATCCATCCGCCAGCCTGCCAGCCACTGTGGCGTAGTAGGCCTAAAGCCATCCTACGGCAGAGTCTCACGCTATGGCCTAGTAGCCTTTTCATCCTCACTTGATCAAATAGGCCCCATCACACAAAATGTGGCAGACTCCGCTTTACTACTGAATGCCATCTCTGGCCATGACCCTGCAGACTCCACCTCACTACAAGACAATACCCCTGATTTTACCGAAGGGTTAGACCGTGGTGTAGCGGGAATGAAACTCGGCTTACCCAAAGAATACTTTGCCGAAGGTATAGACCCCGACGTTAGAAAATCCGTAGACGCCTCCATTGCCAAGCTAGAAGCTGCGGGAGCTGAGCTCGTAGAAATCTCCCTCCCACACACAGACTACGCCGTAGCCACCTACTACATCATCGCACCCGCTGAAGCAGCCTCTAATCTCTCGCGCTTTGATGGCGTGCGTTATGGAAATCGCGCTGAGCAGCCCGAGGATATACTAGACCTCTATCGCCGCAGCCGTGCAGAGGGCTTTGGATCAGAAGTAAAACGCCGTATTATTCTAGGAACCTACGTCCTCTCCTCAGGCTACTATGATGCCTACTACGGACGTGCACAGAAGGTCCGCACACTCATACGTCAGGACTTTGATAATGCCTACGAGCAAGTAGACGCCATCCTCTCGCCAGTGAGTCCCTCCGCAGCCCCCCTACTCGGCGCGCATAAGGATAATCCTCTGCAACAATACCTCGCAGATATCTACACCATCTCAGCTAACCTCGCGGGCATCTGCGGTATCAGTGTCCCCTGTGCCCCCATCACCTCAGACACAGGCACAAAGCTCCCGGTAGGTCTCCAAATTTTAGGCCCTCACATGGGGGAGAAAAAACTCCTCCAGATTGCCTACGCTGCGGAAAACACATAAGCAAAGCTGTATCGCCGCTAGGCAGTAAGCCTACTGGCTCAGCTTACGCATGCTTAGTGTTTACCTCTTCATTTAAGGACTCTCCTCATACACAGAAGGCAGGGTCACCCATGAAGAAGGCATCATATTCCGGCTGCCTGATCCTCTACTAATCTCTATTCCAATAGAAGATTTATCTATATTTGCCTCTCTAAGGTAAATGTTACTCACAACTTACTCGCAAGTTATTAACAACCTAACTTATTCACACCTCTTACGGTAAGGGCTAGAGTAAAAAGAAATTTACACTCATTGAGTGAATTATTAATTACTCAAAAATTTACCCTAAAATCATTGTGAATAACTTGTTATTAATTTTCTGAAATCTTCATTCCATCAAACAAAAAATTGATGTGGAAATATCCCTATACCCCCACCTCATATCACTACCTACCTCTGTGATTAACTCCCAGGGACCACTACCAAACAACCTGGCCACTTAACTCATACAAAGGGGCTTATTCACAATTATATTAGATATCGCTTGATTCACAAACAGCCTAGAAAAACGAGGTAACTACACTTATTCACAGTTTACTAGGAAGTTATTCACATTATGTTTCCACACAAATAGGTCTCTCAAAGTAGTATTGGCCACTATCACCAAATCTAAGCTATTACTCAGTTCACCCAGAATAAAGACAACCAACACGCGTATGCCTAGTCCACCTTATCTTGACCGTATTCTCCTAAAGGAAGGCATTATTACAGATGATCACAAATTCCCGTTCAATCTTCCGTTCGTAAGAGAACTGGACATTACTTTCGACAATGAGGTCAGTTTTTTAGTTGGAGAAAATGGGTCGGGAAAATCAACAGTAATAGAGGCAATAGCACAACTTTGTAGACTACCCGTTGGAGGAGGAGGAAGAAACGATTTGGCGGGTGAAAACAGCCCTCATGCGAAAAGTGAACTAGCTCCTGCTTTATTAGGTAGCTTCTTTACCAAGCCTAAGGATGGCTATTTCTTTAGGGCAGAGTTTCAGGCCCATTTTGCATCTCTTCTTGATCAGCGTGCTGAAGATCCAGACTTTCTTGGAGATCCGTATAGTCGATATGGAGGTTGTTCACTTCATAGGCGTTCTCATGGAGAAGCATTTTTGTCAGTTTTTTGAATCATGGATGAGGCCAGGTATAATCTTAATGGATGAGCCTGAAGCCGCGTTATCACCTCAAAGACAATTGAGTCTCCTCAGGATGATGTCGGAATTAGTTCAGCAAGGTGGCACGCAATTAATTATTGCACCCCATTCCCCAATTTTACTTACATTTCCAGGTGCGAGTATCTTTAATTTTGTTGATGATGAATTAAAGAAAGTAACCCTTGAAGAGACGGCTCATTTCCAGATAACAAAGGGCATATTGGACAATCCTGAGAGGTATTGGCGGCATCTGAGGAGCGTAGAATAGGCTAACAAGATACTGTTGGAAATCCGCTACCCACCTTACGCCATTTAAAAGATGGCGAATAACAAGCAGCGCTATCCAGCTTGATCAACCTCCCACTCAATCACTGCACCCTCAGCCCAGAGATCCTCGAGGCCGTAGAGCTCTCTCATTTCCTGGTGCATCACGTGCACCATAACATCAATGTAGTCTAATACCATCCAACGTGAGTCAGCCCCGCCTTCTGCCTGCACAGGACTAGAGGAATGCTCCTTAATGACAGTCTTTTCCACTTCTCTCATAACCGCTTTAAGATGTGGCAATGAAGTTCCTGAGCACACCACCATGAAATCGGTCAGAGAGGAAATACCTGTAAGGTCGAGAACGCAGATGTCCTCGGCCTGAATTTCCTCCGCAGCGCGAGCGCATGCGATGGCGAGTTCTTTACCTTCAATAGCCATGGGTGTGGATGTGTTTCGATAAAAAAGCCGCTTGTTACAGAATGAACACGCGGCAAATATATCAGAGAATTAAATAAAAAAGGGAAATGGAGCATAGCGGATTCGAACCGCTGACCCCCTGCATGCCATGCAGGTGCTCTACCAACTGAGCTAATGCCCCCTTTTGATTTCCTTACGTTTTGTCTACCTCTAGTATACCCAGAAAGAAAACGAAACGTGAAGGGGAGTTATCCCACGCTGAAGTCTGTGACAAGATGTTTTTTAAAAAAGAATCCCCTTACTCTGCAGCCTTGCGTAACCAAGATGTTATCTCACCTGCTGCAATCATTGTTTTTTCTAACCGTCTAGATCTCTGCCCCTCCCATGCCTTAGCTGAAAATACAGGGTGAGTGATCCAGACTGACTTCACAGCCCCTTCAGGCCGCACTGCACCATCTTTTAAAAACGCCCACCATGCCTCATCTTCGTCAGAGTTAGTCTTCACTTGCCATGCTTCACCTGTAACCTCAGGTTTAGTTTGCATCGTTTGAATACCAATAATACCATCGCATACCTCACTTTTTGCCAAACAGCGCTGCACCAACCAACGGTTTTGCTCTATGGCACTCTGCCCCAGCGGAAGAAATACAAACCGAATCGTGCGATCCAGTTTATCTCTGCCCATAGATGAAGCCAGCATCATAAGAGTGGAAGTAGCATTAGCATCTGCGATCTCTGCTGACCCAGCAAACGAAACAGCCGCTATAATCACACGTTCGGGCGTTTTCTGCCCTCGCACATCCACCCAGAGACTCTTCCACAAGAGACCATGTCGAGCCTCACCATCGTCTTTCCTCACAAGAAACCCCATATTCTGTGGCCCCAACCGCCCCTCAATCATAGAAGCCGCAGACCTAAGCCCCGCTCTACCCTCCTCAGAATCCACATCTCTCACCCCTATTCTGTCAGTAAACTTTCCTACCATATCATCAAGGTCACTCACACGTAATCCATGGGCCCCGATAACTACCCGATTCTGTTCATCACGACGCTCGTTGTGAAAATACATATACATGAAAATGATCGTTCCCAAAACTACTCCTACGGGAAGAACCATCAGTATAACTTTGTAGCGCTTAGGTGATGAATCAGACATAATTAAATAATAAATTTAGAGTATTTGTGCTATTTCTGCTGCAGCTCGATCATGCGAACCGAGATCCCCTAGCTTAGATGAGGTTTTCAGTAATTTCACACGAAGATCATCTCTCTTAGACTTACTCTCAAGAAGTTCAATTAGTGTGTTTTTCAGCTGATTAGGCTCAGCCTCGCTCTGAATAAACTCCTCCACGATCTTTTCCCCAGCAAGGATATTTACCAGACCTATAAAATCGACTTTTACTAGCATTTTTCCAATAGCCCATGTCGGCCACGCCACTTTATACACCAGACAATACGGTAACCCCAGCGCCGCTGCCTCAAGAGTAGCTGTACCACTCGCCACCACCCCACAAGTAGCACGCTGCATAAGAGCATGACTCTCCCTCACTGTGACCTTAATAAGATCATCAGCAGGTAACCCTGACTTAGCTATGATCTCGCGCATACCACCAGCTAATTTTTCAGAAGCGGCTGCTGCCTCATAGCGCCAGTCCGGATGATGAACATTCATCCTTCTCACCGTTTCTACCATAAGAGGGAATAGGCGGCTCACCTCCCGCTCACGACTACCAGGGAACAAGCCTACCAAGCCCTCAGCACGCACTACATCGATTCGCTTCTCCTCTAGTTCATCCACCAAAGGGTGACCTGTGAAAACAGTCTTCAACCCTGCAGATTCAAATATCTCCTGCTCAAAAGGGAAAATACAAAGCATCAGATCCAGAGTCTTTGCCATCTTAGGGATACGTCCCTTATTCCACGCCCACACCTGCGGGCTAATATAGTAAACTATCTTAGTATCCGGCAGCCTCTCCCGCACAGCATTTGCAAACCTAAGATTAAACCCAGGATAATCAATTAACACTAAGACCTCTGGGTTAATACTAATCACCTGCTCCAGCATCTCTGCAAAGCGTTGCTTAAACCACTTATAATGCTTCAAAACCTCCACAATCCCCATCACCGCAGCATTTTCTACCCAGTCATCAACCCCCTCACCACCCACAGCCTTCATCATCTCACCACCTACACCGAAGAACTTCACCGTAGGCACACGCAAGCGCAGAGCCTCCATAAGGCAAGCCCCGTGGGTATCCCCACTAACTTCACCGGCCACAATATAGATGGACTTACTCACGGGCAATATCACTAGCGTGTTACGAAAAAACTTCAAACTTCAATCTCCAAACCTCACACTTTATTCATGCGCATCGATATCATTACCCTCTTTCCGGAGATTGCACTCGCCCCACTCAGTGAGAGCATCATCCACAGAGCTCGGAAAAATGAACTAGTAAATATTCATGCTCACCAACTTCGAGATTGGGCCACCGGTAAACACCGAAAAACTGATGAATACCTCTGCGGTGGCGGCCAAGGCATGCTACTCAAGCCCGAGCCCATCTTTGCCGCTGTAGAAGAGCTAAAACAGCCCCATACCAAAGTCATCCTCATGACCCCTCAAGGAACCCCCTTTAAACAACGTCATGCGCAGAGCCTATCCAGATCCGAGCACCTCATCATTCTCTGTGGTCATTATGAAGGTGTAGACCACCGCGTGATTGAAAACCTAGTAGATGATGAAATATCAATTGGTGACTACATATTGACAAATGGTGCCATCGCTGCAGCCATAGTTACCGATGCTATTGTCAGACTCATACCCGGTGCCCTAGGCGATGCCAGATCACCTGATGAAGAATCCTTCACAGACCCTTATATGTTAGAAGCCCCAGCCTACACTAAGCCGAACGACTTCCGTGGTTTAAAAGTCCCTGAAGTGCTTCTCAGCGGAAATCACAGCAACATAAAAAAGTGGAAAATAGAACAAGCTCTAAAAAGAACAAAGGCTAATCGCCCTGACCTACTAGACAGCTAATCTTTCCCCAGCATCCTATCAATTTTAGTGACCAGTTTATGCGGGCAGCGACCACGCTGATACTTATTCCACATAATCTCACGGAGTTTCTCCAAAAGCTCCACAGGTATAGGATCATGGTGATCCCACTCCTCATCCCCCTTCATCTGAGAGTAGAGTTTCCACTCGCCTGCATGGTAGGTGGCACGGAACATTTCTGTGCCCTCATCATTTTCCTCTCTCCATTGGTGCTTCTGCATACCGCTTTCTATAGCCAATTTTTATCGTATTTGAATGAGAAACTTCCACCTATTCCTATGATTGACTCATAGCAGCCTACCACCAAGAATACCTAAAATACAAAAGCTCGTTCTAATTACCCTATCAGAAACCGCCCACACACACTCATCATGCTAAAAAAGACGGTAAGTAGAATACTAGATCTCATCTATCCGCCCTCATGCCATCTGTGCGAGTGTAGCCTAATAGCAGGCAGCCATCTATGTGATACCTGCCGTCATGAACTTAGTCCTATCGAGCCCCCATTCTGCACTCGCTGTGGTGAATCTTATGACGGACAAATTAACACCCCATTTACCTGCCCTAACTGTCATCAGTTAGACTTCCACTTTGATTTTGCCATTGCAGCACTTCACAGTGACGGTGGAGGTAAGGAGCTAATACATGATTTTAAATACATGCGCCAGATTCACTTAGCTGCAGAGCTCGCTAAACTAATGAACACCCCACTTAAAGACTCACGTTTCCGTCCCTACCTAACTAATGGACTACTAGTCCCAGTTCCACTGCACTGGATGAGGCAGCGGAAACGGCGTTTTAACCAAGCTGAGGAAATCTGTAAAAAACTCTCTGCACAAACAAATATTCCACACCTCTCAGCACTTAAAAGAATACGTAACACCCAGACCCAGACTCGCCACAACCGGGCAAAACGACTAGAAAATCTAAAATCAGCCTTCTCAATGACAATGAGAATGAAAGCTAGGATCCAAGGCAAGCACATCATCCTAATTGATGACGTCTTTACCACCGGCTCCACCGCCAATGAATGTGCCAAAATCCTCATGCAGAATGGTGCGCAGAAAACAGCTGTGCTCACGGTATTACGTGGATGACGCCATCACTAGCGAACCAGTAATTCTGGCACTACCACCCAGCACCGGCACAATCAGCCCCCTGTCAGGAACATCTCCACAAAAATTACTGCACCCAGCTTATAAGTCACTGCAGATAATACCTGTAAACCACCCGCATCTACACCACCCAGTAAATCAGGATTCATCACTAACACACAGCCACTCGCGCTTAATAAGCGCATCACAAGCAGCCCTCGCCTCTGCTTCCTTTTTGGAATTACCCTCCCCACTTCCCAGTAGATACCCCTTCCACCTCACCTCAACAATAAATGACTTCTGGTGATCTGGCCCATCCGCACTAATCACAGCATATGTTGGCCCCTCAGCAGAGATCGACTGCAGCACCTCCTGTAACTGACCCTTAGGATTTTGCTCCTCAGGAGACTTCGCAACAAGATCAATGGCAGAAGAACAAATATTATCAATCGTCTTACGTGCAGCATCCAAGTCACCATCTAGATAAATAGCTCCAATAACAGACTCAAAAGCATCTGCTAACGTTGATGCTCGCTGCCTTCCGCCAGATATCTCCTCCCCCCTCCCCATCATCACATAACTCCCCAGGTCCATCTCATTGGCAAAGGCCCGAAGAGCCTCACGAGATACAAGTCTGGCCCTAAGCTTAGTAAGACGTCCCTCAGGAAAGTTAGGAAATAAAGCATACAGCTTTTCAGTAAGAACCAACTGTATGACAGCATCACCAAGAAATTCTAATCTCTGGTTATCAAATCGAGGTTTATGAGTCTCGTAAGCAAGGCTGGGATGGGTCAGAGCCTCCTCTAATAACAACGGATTCTTAAACTTGTATCTAATAACTTCTTCTAATGATCGCATGATAAAATAGAGTTGTACACTGATAGCTATATACTAATGAGCGGAAATTTATCAGATACAGGTATAACAAAAAGAACTAACTATCCAGCAGCCTATATTTCCTCGGTTACACCTACCGTAAAAATAAAAAAATGGGGTGACTGACGGGGATCGAACCCGCGACAACCGGAATCACAATCCGGGGCTCTACCACTGAGCTACAGTCACCATTATTTAAATACCCAACTCGAAGAACAGAACAAATCTTCAAAGGGGCGCGGCAGGAGATAAGGCAATCATCGCACCTTGCAAAGTTAAAAATTAAAGACAATTAAAAAAATCTACCTCAAAAAGTCCTTCACCACCTTTTTATTAAGGAAAACAATCACCACCACAGGATAAATACTCACCATAATGACGCTAAAAACACTACCGATCCCTTGTAAACCAGAACCTAAGCCTCTCTGATCAATCGCCCCTGGTTTATCACTAGTTATCTGAGCCACAGCCTCCTGTAGCTCAGCGCCAGCACCGAAAGTAACCACCACCATCACAACCCCAGCGACAATACGCAGCACCGCCCAGATAATGCTTAACTTCTGCCCCCAACCTCTACGCTTAAGCAGCCCTATACCCGCAATCAATAGCATAAGACCAAGCCCCACTCTGAGCCCCCCATCAATAAATGTATAAACCGCCATCGTATTATACGTCTCTGAAAGTGCCCCCACCACCTCCGCCTCACTAGCTACCGCAGTAAACAAAGCCTTCATTACAAAAAATGACCCCATCGAAATAACAGCACCCAGCACACCTATACCCGCATAGCAGATATTAATAATACCAAAAACCTTAGGTATAGAAGTAGTCACTGAAGCTACAAACTCAGGAGGCACCGCGCTCATATTATTCTTCGGTGTTTGGTAAGGAGACTCTGGATAATTCATCTCACCTACCCTAAGCACCCAATCTGATACCAGTAAAGCCTCATCTTCCTACTCGACACCGGGGCCTCTTCCATACAACCTCCGCGCGCCATGAGCCATACCGCCGAAGACGCCCTCGCCACCCTCACCGCAGGAACAGCAAAAGTTCTCAGCGAAAAAGAACTCCTCGAGAAACTTAATCTAGGCCGCCCACTACGCATAAAGCTAGGAGTCGACCCCACAGCTCCAGACATCCACCTTGGGCATACCGTAGCTATTGAAAAACTGCGGCAATTCCAAGAACTAGGCCATCAGGCCGTGCTCATAATTGGAGACTTCACCGCCACTGTAGGAGACCCCACAGGCCGCTCAGCCGCACGCCCCCCCCTCACTCGTGAAGAAGTTCTCGTGAATGCAGAAACCTACACCACACAAGCATTTAAAATTCTCGATAAAGAAAAAACTGAAGTTGTCTACAATGGAGAATGGTTCCGTAGCATGACCTACGAACAAGTCTTAAAACTTAACTCACGCGTTACCATGCAGCAGATGCTCCAGCGTGAAGACTTTAAATCACGCATCGAAAAAGGCCAAGAAGTCCGCCTCCATGAAGTCCAATACCCAATTATGCAAGGCTGGGACTCCGTAGAAATTAAATCCGATGTAGAAATCGGCGGCACAGATCAGCTTTTTAACATCCTTGTCGGTAGAGACCTACAAAAAGAAGAAGGCATGCCGCAGCAAGTAGTCATACTCATGCCACTACTAGAAGGCCTCGATGGTGTTAAGAAAATGTCAAAATCCTCGCACAACTACATCGGAGTCAACGAGCCACCAACAGAAATGTTTGGCAAACTCATGAGCATATCTGACAAACTCATGGACAGATACTACTCACTCCTCCTCGGCTCAAATCGAGACCCATCCCTGCACCCCATGGAAGCTAAGAAACAACTAGCCGTCAGCATCACCGCGCGATACCACAGCAAAGTAGACGCCACCGAAGCACGCGACACATGGGAAGCACGCTTCTCCAACCGTGACACCGCAGCCGGAGCCCTAGAAATCTCCATCACTGACACCCCATCAGAGGCTAATGTCATCACCCTCGTAGCCCACGCCTTCGAAGCCGCCTTCAAGCTAAAAAAATCCAACGGCGAACTACGTAAACAATTTATCACCACCGGAGCAGTCCAACTAAATGGAGAAAAACTCACTGATCCCATGGCCACTGTCGCTCTAAAATCAGGGGACATCCTCCGACTTAGTAAAAAACACTCAGTCAAATTCACCTAATAACTTTAAAAATCTAATCACCTAATTTCATGCACGCATACGAACTCTTTACCGCCGTTAAGCCCTCCATCGTCCAAGACCTATTTATGTGGATGCGCGAGGAAGACCGCAACCTCTACAAAACGGCACTCACCAGCCTCGCAAATAACCGCAAACTCCGCCCTGCATTCATTCAGAAAAAAACAGTCGTTGATCAAATCACATGGATGCACAAAACACTACAGCTCAAGACCAGTGACATGATCGGAGAGCACATCCTCCAAGTCTACTTCATGCAAGGCCAGCCAAAGATGCTCGCTGCCTTCTGCGACGGCCTCGAAATCCCCCATAACGGTAAAGGTCAAGTCGACGGCGAACTACCAGAAAACCTTGATGCTAAAAAGCTTAAAGCATCCATTGACACCCTGATAGAGCAATTTGACCCTGCCCTAGTTTCACTCTACCTACACACCTTTAACATCCAAACCCCGGATGGCTGGGGAGAGCTAAGTAAAGCTCTTAAATCAGACAACCGCCTGAAACTAACCTAAAGAAATTTCTAAGGAATCTTCGCTTAGATTGAAAAAGCCCTGTCAATCAAGCGTTTAAAAGTCTTACAGCTTGACCTATAGTAGCTAAAATCAGATAGTCACTCAGCTTCCTGAGAGAAAGAAACGAGTTGGGGCGGCATGGTTCTACCATCAACCTGCTGACACGCCTCAGGAAACCCCCAAGGGCCGAATCCCTCCATAGATTTGACCACCAATACAAAAATCTCTTAACCATTTCATTTTCAACAACATAAACCATGTTCGGTAAACTATTTTCCATTCGCTCAAACGACATCGGTATCGATCTCGGTACTGCCAACACCCTGGTCAACGTCAAAGACCACGGCATCGTACTCCGCGAGCCCTCCGTAGTCGCCATCAACTCTGGCACTAATGAAGTACTCGCTGTCGGTGATGATGCCAAGCGTATGCTCGGCCGCACCCCCGGTAACATTGTAGCCATCCGCCCTCTACGTGCTGGTGTTATAGCAGACTTCGAAGTTACAGAAGCTATGCTTCGCCACTTCATCCGCAAGGTAAACAACAGTCGCCGCAGGTCAAACCCTCGAGTAGTCATCGCAGTGCCATCTGGCATCACAGAAGTTGAGCGCCGTGCCGTCCGTGAATCAGCGGAACAAGCTGGAGCGCGTGAAGTTTACCTCATAGAAGAACCCATGGCCGCAGCCATCGGCGTAGGCCTACCAGTACAAGACGCTGCAGGAAATATGATCGTAGACATTGGAGGAGGCACCACCGAAGTCGCCCTCATCTCACTCTCAGGAATCGTCTACAGCAGAAGTGTCAGAACTGCAGGAGACGAACTCGATGAATCCATCATCCAATATATGAAGCGTGCCTACAACCTCATGATTGGTGAGCGCACCGCTGAAGAAATTAAAATCCGTCTCGGCTCAGCAGCTCCTTTACCCAAGGAAAACAGCATGGAAGTCAAAGGCCGCGACCTCGTCGCAGGTCTACCTAAAACGATCACCATCACCTCTCAAGAAATCCGCGAAGCTATGGCGGACCCACTGAACACCATCGTAGACGCTGTGCGCACCACGCTAGAGCGTTGCCCACCCGAGCTCGCTGCTGACCTTGTAGACCGAGGTATAGTCCTCGCCGGAGGTGGCGCACTACTACGCGGTCTTGACAAACTTCTACGAGAAGAAACCGGCCTACCTGTCCACGTAGCAGAAGACCCACTCAGTGCTGTAGCAGAAGGTACCGGCAAGGTCCTCATGGAAATCTCATTTCTGCGTCAAGTCACTAACACTGAACACCGCAGCCACCCGTCCTCATAACACCTCCGGATACTCCATCTAACCGGAAGTCACCATGAAGCCGCAGAACTTGATCGCCCTTCTCCTGTTTATCACAGGTGCTGCATGGGCGCTCACTCGGAGCGAGCAGACCGTTCGCAACATACAAAAAACCTACTATAACAGCATCAGCTACGTCGTTAAAAGCGGCTCTACCTTTGAAACTACTGCATCCGAATTTATTAAAGAAGCAGAGCACTCAGAGGCATGGAAAGCTAGATTTAACCTAGCCAAAGAGGAATTGGACAAAAAGCGTATGGAAGTAGCTCACCTGCGCAAACTTGAAGAAGAAAATGCCAAACTCAGCCGAGCACTCAAATTTCAGCAAGAGCAATCTTTTAACATAATAGCTGCTAAAATCATCCGCCGCCAGCCCTCTACCTGGTGGCACACCGTCACGATTAATCGTGGTGAACAACAAGGCATTGGCGTTCAGCTGCCCGTTCTCTCTCCAGAGGGATTAGTAGGCAAAGTCGATGCCCCATCCGAAGATACATCCACCGTAATTCTGCTCACAGATGAAAAGTGCAAGGTCTCAGCGAAAGTTGACGGCACTCCTGAACTTGGCATCCTTAGCGGACAAAGAGGCCTCACTGGACAAGACCCTGTCCTTCAGCTGAACTTCTTATCGAAAGACGCTGACATCACCCCTGGCATGCTGGTATTCACCACCGGCCGAGGAAAGCTCTTTCCGCCTGATATTCTTCTCGGTACAGTCCTATCCTTTGAACCCGGACCCCTGTATGGAGAAGCACTCGTCAAGCCAGCGGTGGACTTTGCAGCACTACATACCGTGTTTGTAAAATTACCACACTCCCCAAAAGGAGTCAGCCCGCTAGACTAAACGAAACGTGTTTAAATATATCATCAGCATAATCCTGCTCACTCTGGCCTCCTGCTTACTACAGCAGTTCCTGCCAGCGATAGGAAACCTACATGGTGCAAAAGTGCTCATTCTCCCGCTCACCTTTCTTTGTGCTGCGGTGACAGTGGACTTTGCCACCATGCTGATACTTGCCTACCTCTGTGGATTCCTATGGGATGCCCAGCACACACTCGGACCACACGGAGGTGACCCAGAGGTTTATAAAGAACAAGTTGAATCGATTAGATTTGGATATAGTATTATTCTCTACGCCATGATGGGCCTTCTCATGCAGGGGATCCAGCCTCTATTCCGCAAAGGTAAGTGGCATATCTCCTCGCTACTATCAGGTATTGCCATTTTTCTTTATCTATTTTCAGAGTATCTTCTCATCAACTTTGTTCGTGGTGACTTTGTATTCCCCTCTACCGTATTTTACCGTATTTATCTTACCAGTGCTCTTACCATGCTCTTTTCGCCACTTGTATTCTGGGTCATCTTTCAACTAGCCAAATTCTCTCAGCACACCATCCGCTATCATGGCCTAAAACGAAACCGCCGATACATCGTCAACCAAGCATAAGAAACCAACCAACTTCCTCTTATGGAGCCACGCTACCGCCTCAGACTTTACCTCCTCACCGCTCTGATCCTCATTGGATTCGGATCGTTGTTAACTAGGCTGTACAATTACCAAATTGAAGAACGCCCACGCTTCCTCAAACAAGTTCCATCTAACTACACTGTCACCATTCGCGAGCCAGGTATCCGTGGTGACATTACAGACCGGAATGGCATCATACTCGCCAATAACCTCCGTAACTATGCAGTCGTCTTTAATCTTGATGACATACGTGCTGATTATAAAAGACACCTCATCGAAACGGGAGGCAAAGACAGCATCAAAAATTTCCGTAGTATAAAAACCTCCCAGATTGTGAACGACTGGGTTCGCCCCAAACTGGCGCTACACAATCTAGATAAAAACTACAGCACCCGCGCACTAGATACCCACTACATCACCCACGGTGGCATCGTCCCCTTTACCTTCCGTAATGACCTCACCTATGATCAATTTGCCTACTTCGCAGAGCATAATCTAGAGCTCCCCGGAGTCGAGCTTCGCGTACGCCCGCGCCGACATTACCTCTACGGATCACTCGCCTCCCACGTCCTAGGGTACGTTAAGCAATGGGAAAAAGGAGCTATCTCTCCGGAAGAAAGGCGTAAATTCAGACACTACACTGGAGATAGCTCAGGAATTGCTGGGGTAGAAGCCACAATGAACGAATACCTAACAGGGGCAGAAGGTATTAAAACTCTCCTCAAAAATGAAAAAGGCGAAGTCATGCAAGTAGCTGATTACATTAAACCTGACGTAGGTTCGCGTGTAGAACTCACCATAGATGCTAGACTACAATGCCTAGTTGAAAATACCCTTCGCCGAGTAGGCCGTGCAGCAGCTGTAGTTATGGACCCTAATACAGGCGAAGTGCTCGCCATGGCATCCGTTCCAGACTTCACCCCTAGCTTCTTTGTCCCCAGCATAAATCCAGAAGCATGGCAAAGCTACAATACCAACACAGCTCGCCCACTTATTAACCGAGCTATCAATAATTTCACCCCAGGCTCCACCTTTAAACTCCCCACCGCTATAGCTGCCGCTACACACGGACATGCCTATGACACAGAAGTCTGCCCCGGCTACGTCACCTATGGAAAGATCAACGTCCGCTGCTGGAAGCGATCAGGACACGGCACAGTAGGGCTTCAAGAATCTATCCAGCGCTCATGTAACTGCTACTTCATGCGTGTAGCTAATAAAATCGGCGCAAAAAAAATGCTCAATTCCTTTCAACTCCTCGGATTTGGTCAAAAAACAGGTATAGAACTCCCCTCTGAATCCCCAGGGTTCATCCCAGGGAATCGCTACTGGAAGACTGAGATGCGCCCCGGAGCTTCAGTTACTCCTGCCATTACAGGCATGATGTCTATTGGTCAGAGTGACAGTGCCTCCAGCCCCCTCCAAATGGCAGCGATGGTCTCCACGATTGCCAACGGAGGTCGCTACTACAAGCCACGTATAGTGAAACGTGTAGTAAATCCCCACTCCGGAGTTCTCGTGCATAACCACCCACACCTCAAAGTAGACCTACTACAAGAAGGCCTAAAACCAGACCACCTAGAACGTATCCGCAAAGGTATGTGGATGGCTGTTAATCAAGAAGGCGGCACCGCACGCCGCAGCGCAGTAAAAGGTAGGGAAGTTGCCGGAAAAACAGGGACAGCACAGACTAATGACATGGGCATCAAATCTAATGATGCATGGACTGTAGCATTTGCCCCGTATGAAAAACCTCAGTACGTAGTAGTTGTAGCAGTAAAAAGAGGCTCCAGTGGCAGCGCTGTAGCAGGCCCACTCACCCACCTCATTCTACGAGGTCTCTTTGCCAGCGAAGAAGGGCTTAAACTTCCATTAACCAAAATGAAAGAATCTAAAGGTAACTTTATCGTCCATGAGAAAATAGACCTCCCAGATGAAGGAGGCTTTATTGACCTCGCCTACGAAGATGGTGGCGAAACAGGAAATGAAATCTCTGATATTCCCATGACCCCTCTAGGCATCGAAAACCGCCCCCCCCTGCTCCCTCAACCAACGATAGCACAACCAGCAGATACGGAAGGCTCCCAAACACCATGACCAACCGCTAGCGAATCATTTCAGCATCACAATCAATCCCTGCCAAATCAGGCACAAAAAATACTTTATCCACTTTATTTAAAACTTACAAAATCATGATTACCAAAATCAAACAAGCCCTAGGCCTAGGTACTCCCACACCCCTAGAAGGCACATCTCTCGTTATTAACTCAGAAAGACTCGAGCGCCGCGTAGCACTCATCGAAGAAGGTTCACTTGAAGAATACAACATCGAACGTGAGGGAGACCTCAATATCGTAGGGGGTATTTTTAAAGGCACCGTAAAAAATATCGAACCAGGCCTAAAAGCCATGTTTGTAGATATCGGCCTAGATAAAAATGCCTTTCTTCACTTCTGGGACGCCATACCTGCCGCACTCGATAGCGGGCTAGAGGAAATCCAGCGCGATGGCCAAAAGAAGAAAAAGCAAAAACCAAAACGCATTACCTCAAAAGACATTCCCAGCATATACCCACAAGGATCTGAAATTATGATTCAGGTCTCCAAGGGCCCCATAGGAAATAAAGGCCCTCGTGTGACCACTAACATCTCCCTAGCTGGACGCTACCTCGTTCTCATGCCCTACTCAGACCAGTTTGGTATATCACGTAAGGTAGATGACCCTAAAGAGCGTCAGCGCCTACGCCGTATCATGCAGAAACTACAAGTGCCTGAAGGTATGGGCATCATCATGCGCACCGTAGCCACTGGCCAGCGTGCACGCCACTTCGTCCGTGATCTGGCCATGCTCCTAGAGCAGTGGTACGCCGTAGAAGATAAACGTGATAATAACCCAGCCCCCATCTGTGTATTCCGTGAGCCAGACCTCATAGAGCGCAGCGTTAGAAGCTTCCTCACTGATAATCTAGGTCAAGTCATCTGTGATGATGAGCAGATGACCACCCAGATGCGCGAACTCGCCGGCCGTATCTCGCGCCGTGCCAAGCGCCGTATCTACCACTACCCTAGCAGACAATCTATCTTTGGGAAAATCGGTATACAAAAACAGATCGACGAAGCGTTCTCTCGCCAAGTCTGGCTTAAATGTGGCGGCTACCTTGTCATTGATGAAACCGAGGCCATGATCACCGTAGACGTAAACACGGGCCGGAACAAAGGCTCTAAAGACGTCGATAAAATGCTACTGGAAACCAACGTCGAAGCCGCTGAAGAAGTAGCTCGCCAGCTACGACTCAGAAACATCGGTGGCCTAGTAGTCGTAGACTTCATTGACATGCGTCACCGCCGTGATCAGCAAGCCGTTTACCGAGCCATGCGCGAGCGCCTCAAACGAGATAAGGCAAAGACTCAAGTACTCCAGATCTCATCCATTGGGCTTATGGAAATGACGCGCCAACGTTTAAATGAATCACTACGCGATAGCCTACTAGAACCATGTCCATACTGTCAGGGCCGTGGCCGAGTAAAAACTCCTATGACCATGAGTGTAGAAGTGCAGCGTGCACTAAACACAGTCATACAGCGTGGTGAAGGAAACCTAGGAGACCTCATCATTGTCGTTAGTACAGAGGTGCTTAACCGCTTTAAAAATGAAGACTCAAACCTCTTTATTGAACTTGAGCGCGCGCACAGCGGCCGTCTTATCTTCCGCACGGACCCAACACTTCACCGTGAACGCTTCGCCATTATTGATTCAGAGACTGAGAAAAACCTCCACCAAGCCTAACAAAATAATACCATCGCTAAGAGTAAAACCATTCAGATTGATGAAGTAGTCACAGGTGACAAACCCTCATCAAATCAAGAAACTCGTTCTAGACCCACTAGTCGGAGATTTGGCGCTGCATCCGCCTCTGCACCAGAAGATCTATTTACCAGCCTCAGAAAGTCTCTGGGCTGGAAAACGCGACTCACCCTCTGGGGCACTCAGCAGTTTCTCTACCTTCGCAGTAAACCATGGGGGAAATGGGTCATCATACCACTCACCCTGTGCGCTGTGATCTTAGCTATCCCAGTAGCACTGATATTCATTATCATAATGGTTACCCGTTCATTTCTACGCTCATTCTCACGGTAGAGCATCCCCATTCGGACGCTGGACAAATCCGCCTTTATTTTTAAGCTCCATATCGTGAGCCTCACTCTGCACTCAGACTTTTTAAAACTCCAGAACTCCGAGCCCTATCTACTCGGTATTTCTGGAGGTAGAGACTCCGTGGCCTTACTCCACCTATTATTAGAAAATAATTATAGTAATCTAGTCCTCTGCCACCTTAACCATGGACTACGGGGCGAAGACGCTACCGGTGATGCTCAACTAGTCAGCGAACTGGCTGAAAAATACCAACTTCAAGCTGAACTCGGCCATACTGACATCAAATTATTAATGCAGCAAAATAGCCAGTCTATGGAGACTGCAGCACGTCATGCCAGACACCAGTTTTTTGCACAATGCGCCATAAAGCATAACAGTTCAAACGTCCTCCTAGCTCATCATGCCGATGACCAGGCAGAGACAATACTCTTTAACCTGCTCCGTGGATCAGCAGGCCTACGAGGTATGTCCTACCAGACTCAATATAAAATCAATGGTATAGATATTCAGTTTCTCAGACCACTCTTAACTATATCGAGGGCTAACATAAACGCCTATCTGGAAGAGCATAACATCCTTTATCGTGACGACTCCACTAATGCGGAAGCCATCGCCACCAGAAACCGCCTCCGTAATGAAGCTATTCCATTATTAGAAAATATCATGGGCAGAGATATTCGGCAGCCACTCCTACGTGCAGAAAAAGTTATCAGCCTAAACGAGCTAGCACTAAAACAAGAGCTAGCTGGCTATCAGCTAAAGGACCCCCAAGGCCGCTTATTTCTTCCCACAATCCAGAGCCTCTCCCCCGCCCTCCAAAGAATAGCCCTGTATGATTATTTTAAAGCTCATCAGGTCCCTGATATTAGTGACCGGCTCCTCACTCAGAGTCTAACATTACTAGAAAAAAATCCGGGGAAATCTAAAATAAACCTCCCTGGTGATTCTCACTTCCGTAGAAAAGAAAAACGTCTATTTATAGAAGGGAAAAAAAACTAGCCGTATGCGAGTAGTTATCCAAAGAGTATCAGAAGCTAGTGTGAGCATTCAGAATCAAATCTCTGAGAAAATCCAACGAGGACTCCTTGTTCTATTAGGTATTACTGAGGGTGACACCAGCGAAGACATTGACTGGCTAGTGAGAAAAATTACCAAAATGCGTATTTTCCCAGACACTGAAGGTAAAATGAACTTATGCCTTAGTGATATAGCAGGAGAACTTCTTATCGTCAGCCAATTCACCCTCTATGCTAATAGTAAAAAAGGTAATAGGCCTTCATTTATAAGGTCTGCACACCCTGATACAGCCATCCCACTCTATAACGAATTCCTAACAACAGCTGCGCAGGAACTTGGAAAACCCTGTGCCAGTGGTGAGTTCGGAGCTGACATGCAGATTACCCTTATTAATGACGGCCCCATCACCATCACGATGGACTCCAAAGACCGCGAATAATCTCTTATTTTTTGAGCCTTACCGCTGTGCCGCAATACGTGCAGTAAATCCAGTTATACAATAAAGTATGTAGCGCCGTAGGTAAGATATAGCCTAATAGCGAAATACGGTGAGCCTTTCTATGTTTAAGACACTTCTTCGGAGCATATAACCGCTGCCCACAGATTCTACAGCGTGCACTTACTCCCCAAAAAAGATAAGACACTGCAGATGCTAATAGAGCAGACGCAATACCTACCACATACCAAATTGTACTTTGCCCACTATAATACTCAAACAATAGTAACAATGGAATCATCACAAATGTGGCAATAAGTGACATAGTAACACATGTAGTACAAAATGCCGCCACCCTTACTCGGACAGGATTAGAATGTAAAACACCACGGATAAAACGTCTAGACTCTGGACTTAGCCCTTTGTTCAAATCTTTACTTACTGAAATCACCTCACGAGAAACCCCGCGCTCTAAGGGTTTAACTGAATGAGCCTCTACATCCATCTGGTCAAAACTACGGATTCTTGAAGTATCAAGTCCTCCCCCCTTCATAAACATCCTATTTTCTGGCTCCTCAGCCATTACAACGGTGGCACTTAGCGTAACATTAGTATCCTGATCACTCTCACGCTCTGTTAAGCTCACAACCGCTGGTATACTCTTAACAGCAACCTCACTTTTTCTAACCACTGAATCAGGCAATAACTCAGCTGCATGGGGGACCGCTAGCATCACCGCCATGTCATTATCTTCTCTTAAATTAGCAACTTCAGCCCCTAGATTAACTTCAGCCACATCTTTAACTACCTCCCCCAGTTCCGCGTCTGGTAAAAGAGCTTTCTGCCATTGCAATATTTGCTCAATAGTCGGTGTATTCTCTAAAATAGAAAATTTATCATTAGCCTTTATCAGTTCAGGGTGAAGCTCCTTTACTTCCACAGAAGTAAGATCATCAACATCCAGATAACCTACCACCCCCAGTAACTCTGTAGCATCACAGGGAATATCAAGGACATCTTGGATTTTTGGCATAGGAGGGGAAGGTCTAAATCGCAACTAAAGTAGCGAATTAAACCTACGTAACAAGCATCATCTCCAAGTGCTGCTCAAATAGTCACAATTATTTTAAAGAGTTTTATATATCGCCTGTAGCTGCTCTAATTTTTGACTCCATTCATCACGCCGCTCCTTTTCGCGCGCTACTAAAGCTTCTGGAGCTTTATCAACAAAAGCAGAGTTACCAAGCTTAGCATCACACTTTTTCACCTCACTTTCGATTTTTGAGATCTCCTTATCCAGTCTAGATTTCTCCGCCTCCATATCAATAAGTCCGTCAAGAGGGAGGTAAATTTCACCCACATTCGTTACGGCTGCAGGTGTTCCTTTCGGAGCATCATAAGTATCCTGAATCTGGATTTCACCACCAGCTAACAGGCCTAATACATCTGCCTCCACAGCCAACCATGAAGGAGCCTTGATAATAATAAATTTTACATCCTTTCTCGCGGCCACATTATATTCAGCCTTAAGGTTACGCATACGTCCGGCTGTAGTATACACGGCCTCTGCACGAGTATCAGGCTCAGCCTGAGCGGAGACCAGAGACCCCATAGGGAGAAGCTTCTCCATGAGAAACTCCCCCTCCTTCACATAGCCCATACGCGCAGATAACTCCTCAGTAATATGCGGCATATATGGATGAAGAAGCTGTAGATAACGCCCCATTACAGCGTCAAAGACAGCAAGCGTAGTATTCCGCGCCACCGCACTAGCAGAGTCACGTAAATCACCCTTCACCGCCTCTAAAAACTTATCGCAGAACTCACTCCAGAGGAAATCATAAAGTTGCTGCCCTACATCATTGAACCTATAGTCGGCATAAGACTGCTCAAGACTGATAACGAGGGCATCTAACTTAGTAGCGATGTCTATGTGATACGGACGTAGCCCCTGCTCAGGTAGCAGACCCTTAAGGTCATCAGCCCCCTCAGCCATCTGGCGGAAACGGCAGGCATTATAAATTTTATTCGCAAAATTTCTACCCTCAGCCACCAGTGCTTCATCAAACCTAACATCTGTTCCTAT
This sequence comes from Akkermansiaceae bacterium, assembly GCA_023301765.1. Classification (GTDB taxonomy): domain Bacteria; phylum Verrucomicrobiota; class Verrucomicrobiia; order Verrucomicrobiales; family Akkermansiaceae; genus Oceaniferula. Next base: position 50,902 of record JALZUC010000002.1, read on the forward strand.
AGGTGCAGTTCTGAGTAAACCAAAGCGAAGTCCATCCGCTCCGTATTCATCCATAAGGTCGATAGGATCTGGTGAATTACCCAGCTGTTTGGACATCTTGCGTCCCTGATTATCGCGGATAATTGAAGTAAAGAAAACATTCTTAAATGGAATCTCATCCTTACAGTAGAAGCCAGCCATGATCATGCGGGCCACCCAGAAAAATATAATATCCGGCCCGGTAACAAGGTCAGCCGTAGGATAAAACTTCTTCTGTTCACCATCACTCATCGTAGCAAATGGCCACAACCAGGAACTAAACCATGTATCCATAACATCCTCATCACGTACCCAGTTTTCAGTATCAACAGGAGGCTCAGCTCCTACATAAATATCTCCAGCCTGCATGTCTGCCACATCTAAAGATTCAGCAGCCAGAAGGTCTGCTGATTTCTCTTTCCTATACCATACAGGGATCTGGTGCCCCCACCATAGCTGCCGGCTAATACACCAGTCCTGAATGTTCTCCATCCAGTTTGCATGTGTCTTAGCCCAGCGTGCAGGACGGTATTGAATATCACCACTAGCCACAGCATCAGCAGTCTGCTCCACACATGGATACCTGAGGAACCATTGCATCGAAATACGTGGCTCGATAGGCACATCTGCACGCTCTGAATACCCTACATTATTATCATACTCCTCAACCTTGATAAGAAGCCCTAGCTCATCAAGCTTCTCTGCTGCCTTTTTACGAGCTACAAAGCGATCTAAGCCATCAAGATCCGCACACTCAGGGCAGTTCACTGAGCCGTCAGCATGCAGTATATCGATGATTTCAAGCTTATGGCGTTCGCCTATTTCAAAATCTGCCTTATCGTGTGCAGGAGTGATCTTCAGCGCACCCGTGCCAAACTCCACATCCACGTGGTCATCTGCAATGATGGGGATCTCAGCTACCGGGAATGGACGACGCACCTTTTTTCCCACCAGACTTGCATAGCGTTCATCACTAGGGTTTACCGCCACAGCCACATCACCCATCACCGTTTCTGGGCGCGTAGTAGATATTTCAAGAAACTCACCGGGGCTATCCACCAGCTCATACTTCATAAAATAGAGCTTCGACTTTTTCGGTTTAGCGATAACCTCCTCATCTGAAAGTGCCGTCAATGAAACTGGACACCAGTTCACCATTCTTTTACCTCGATAGATAAGGCCATCATTAAAAAGTTTGGTGAAAATATCAGCCACCTGAGCTGAATAACTTTCATCCATCGTAAAACGCTCACGCTCCCAATCACAAGAACAACCAAGCCTCTTAAGTTGCTTGATGATGATACCTCCATGCTTTTCCTTCCAGTCCCACACACGCTCCAAAAATGGCTCACGTCCAAGATCACGCCGGGTCTTTCCCTCCTCCTCGCGTAGCTGTTTCTCAACCTTCGTTTGCGTAGCAATACCTGCATGGTCTGTACCTGGTAGCCATAGCACCTCCTTACCCTGCTGGCGGGCGCGGCGGGCAAGAATATCTTGAATCGTATTATTTAAAACATGCCCAAGGTGTAAAATCCCCGTTACGTTAGGTGGAGGGATCACAATAGCGTAACCCTCTTTTTCAGATGACTCATCTGCATGGAAACACTGATTCTCCAACCATGAAGAATACCACTTTTTTTCAACCTCCTGGGGTTCGTAAGCCTTGGCTAGTTCAGACATGGCGCGGTTTTAGCCAAAGCCACCACTAATTGTAAAGGAAACTCACTCCTCATGTAAAAATGGCTGTTCATCATCGAAATTAGCAGTAGATATGCAGACATGCCCACGATGATCCTAGCCATCGAATCCAGCTGTGATGAAACAGCCGTAGCCATACTACGTCATACCCCTGAAAATGAGGTGGAAATACTCTCTTCAGAAATCTCCTCACAGATAGACATCCACCGTGAGTTTGGCGGTGTAGTTCCAGAGCTAGCCAGTAGAAATCACTCGCTAAATCTTCGCCCCCTCATAGAGACGGCATTAGAAAATGCTCAGCTCAAAATACAGGATATTAGCGCCTTTGCTGCCACCTCTGGCCCCGGCCTCGCATCCTCACTTCTCGTTGGTAACACCACAGCCAAATCACTCTCTGTAGCCACCGGCACCCCATTTATATCCGTCAACCATATGGAAGGGCACCTGCTCTCCCCCTTCATAGAGCAGAAGAAACTCAGCTCGAACCTAGCCCTCATCGTCTCAGGAGGCCACACACTACTCATACACATGAAAGACTTTGGCGACTACCACCTACTCGGCAGCACCCGTGATGATGCCGCTGGAGAAGCCTATGATAAAGTCGGGAAAATGCTCGGGCTCCCCTACCCAGGAGGACCTGAAATTGAAAAACAAGCCAGAAACGGCTCACCTACCGCCTTTAGCTTTCCTCGGTCCATGATAAAAAACGGCCTCGATTTCTCCTTCTCTGGCCTTAAGACCGCCGTCCTCTACCAATTAGAAAAATTAGACCCAGCAGAAGGTCGCCCCCCAAAAGAGGCTATTCCAGATCTCTGCGCCTCATTTCAGGCCGCCGTTATCGATATACTTGTCACCAAGACTCTACGTGCCGCGCAATCATGTGGAGAAAAACTGATCACACTCTCCGGCGGAGTTTCCTGTAACCAAACACTACGCAAAGCCATGCAGGAAGCCTGTATGAAAAACGGACTAGAATTACTCATCGCCCCCCCAGCCATGTCTACGGATAATGCTGCAATGATCGGATTTGTGGCACTACACAGTCACCTTCGTGGACATAACTCCAGTTTACACGAAGACATCAATCCCAATCTACGTCTCGCTCAGCACTAAACCACGTAAATAGAGCCCTTGCACTCGTTTAAAAAAAACGCTAAACCCCCTCTACACCTAACGGCCCCACACCTTCCCACCATGGATAATAACGATAAATCGCTAGCCACCCTACCCTCAGACCAGTCACCACAATCTGAGCCACACCCACACACACCATACCCCCAGGCAGCACCACTACGTGCAGGTGGAAATCAAGGCATCACTACAGCACTAATCGTAATCGTAGTCGCGCTACTCTTTATCCTCCTCATATTCTCTCTAAACAGCAATGGCCTCTTCGCGCAGAAAACAAAAGAAGACACCACCACTTTACTAGCGCGTAATGCTCAACTTCGAGCAGATGCAAATGCCGCCCGTCAGGCACAAGGACTGCCACCTTATCCAGATGGCGCAAATAGTGCCCGCACCATGGCTGATCGAATTCAGCGTGACGCCACCTCACTCGCATCACTCACCAGCCAATGGGAAAAAGAATTCGCCCGCAAAGATGAAGCCCTCCGCAAACTCGAAATGGAGCTATCAGCACACTCGCAAAACTCTCAGCAACTTTACGGCCAGATTGCAGAGCTGCAGAAACGTCTCGCGGCAGCTGGAGATGCCAGCACACAGGTCATTAGTCTAAAAAACAACCTTCAGGACTCTCAAAATCAAATCAGCCTCCTCCGCCAGCAACTAGACACCCATCAAGGCCGCCCCACCAACGATCAACTTGCCGCCCTCAATCAACAACTGCAAGCCAGCGAAGACAGGGCCCAAAAGCTAACACTACAAATTGATGGTCTATTAAAATCTAAACAAGACAGCGTAGAACTTAATAAATATAACGAAGCACTGGCTGAGTTAGAAAAAATTCGCCCACTAGTTAATACTCAACGGTATGAAATCCAGCGCCTACGAGCACTACTAGACAGGTCTAATCTCTTTATCGACTCCTACAAAGACCTCCCGGCCGAAGCAGCCACTCTCTTCGAACGCCTTCGCGGACTAGAAGAAACCAACCCTCAGCAGCTAGCCTCAGCCTACCAAAGTATAGGAAAGGCACTTAACGCACGTATCGTTCACCGTCAGACATTCTCTGTAGGCTCCTCGCAAGTCCCGTTCACTCGTGAAGCTATCATACGTGAAGCAATCACTAAAAATAAAGGCACCCAGAGCTTTTACCTCGTAGTAGGCTACGCATCACAAACAGGTGGTAAAGAGGCTAACCGCGAACTCTCCGCCAAGCGTGCCACCACAGTAGCATCCATGGTAAACACGATCAAAGATAGCGGCCAACAAGTAAAAGCCGTCTACCTTGGAGAAACAAAACGTTTCTCCGCAGAGGACAATCAGGCGAACCAAATCTGCGAAGTCTGGGAAATCAAAAAGTAGAACAGCTACTCATGACTCTGCTTGGCCGCCTTGATTGTGTTAGAAATTAACATCGCTATCGTCATAGGCCCTACCCCTCCAGGAACAGGAGTAATTGCAGAGCACTTAGGTGCTACTTCATCATAAGCCACGTCACCCACAAGACGGTAACCACGCTTTGCTGAACTATCCTCTACGCGGTTAATACCCACATCGATTACCGCAGCCCCCTCCTTCACCATATCCGCAGTGACGAAGCCCGGCATACCGATGGCAGCCACAATGATGTCTGCACGGCGGCAAACTGCGGCTAAATCCTTTGTCCGAGAGTGTGCTACCGTAACCGTAGCGTTCCCCTCCTTACTCATGAGCAGCAGTGCCATAGGTTTTCCTACAATCATGCTACGCCCTATTACCACGGCCTCAGCACCAGATGTTTCTACCCCTGCATCCTTAAGCAGGCGCATACAGCCAGCTGGCGTGCAGGGCACAAAGCCTGAAGCATCCTCCAGGGCAAGTTTTGCTACATTCTCAGGGTGAAAGCCATCCACATCCTTCGCAGGATCAATTGCCCTTACAATGGCACCCTCATCGATCTGTGGTGGTGGCGGTGATTGCACTAAAATCCCATGAATACTGGTGTCCGCATTCAGTGCTAACACCACATCTAACACCTCCTGATGAGTAGCATCCTCTGGAAGCTCGATCTTTCGTGAGTGCAGCCCCAGCTCAGCGCATTTACGCACTTTAGATGCCACGTAGACCATTGATGCGGGGTCATTACCCACAAGTACTACAGCCAAGCCCGGAGTGACCCCTGCAGCTTTTAAACTCTCGATTTCCTGCCCACACTCGGCCAGGACCTTTTTGGCCACTACTTTACCATCAATAATTTTACTCATCATTCTTTAGGAAATTGTTTTTCGTCTGGAAGGTCATCTACACCCTTACGTAGCGTATCCTCTACTCTACTTCGGTAGATTTCAAAAGTATTCCTATCTAATTTAGCAGGTATATCTATCAACTCATCAATATGAATGATAACAGTGCTAAATGGCTTAGGAATATGCAGCCGATCCCAGGTTTTTACACGCCAGCTTGAAGAATAAGTAAAGCGTAACGGAATGATAGGCGCACCTGATGATTGCGCTAACTTAATCACGCCAGGCTGCAGGTGATACCTGGGCCCACGCGGCCCGTCCGGCGTGATGAATATTTGATCTCCAGCCTTCAGAGCATTTTTCAAAGCAATAAGTGCAGCCACACCACGGCGCGAGCTAGAGCCCCTCACAGCTTTTACACCAAAGGCGTTAACCAGAGATTCTATCACCGCCCCATCTTTACTCGCACTCGTGAGCGCACTAGCCGGAGCCTTACCTCCAAATTTCATAGTATTCATCGGAACAGTAAGAAGGCCGTTATGCCAAAAAATCCAAACCACAGGTTTAGAAATCTGCCCTAGTCCATACGGATCTTCTAATCGACACCGTATAGTAACCCCTAACAGTTTAATAACAAAAGCTGCCAGTCTACCAGCTAAGCGCTGCTTCCATGCCCCCCTAATTTCAGATTTATTCTTCATCACTATCTATTGAAGCACTATCATCAAAACCACCTTTTTCCCTCAGACCAATGACTAACGCACTCCCCATCTGGTTTGCTGTAATCATTCCAATAATATACATAAAAATAACCGACACCTGCCAGTGCTCCATTGAATGCCAGCTCACTCACACTTGGCAAGCCAAGGTATTACCTTTCTCACTCTATTATCTTATAGATCGCCCACGTAGTAAATGTGCTAATAAGGATAATCATTCCCCATCCCACTATTTTATCCCGCCTAATAGATCTTGGCCTCCGAAATGAAGTCGACTTAGGGAACACCACACCTGCATAAATCATACCCGTGAATAAACCGCCAGCATGAGCCGCATTATCGATAAAGCTCATCCCTAGAATCCCCATAATTACCATCAAGATTACCCCCGCTAACAACCGTCGCTGAGCAGACCTTGGCACCAAACGGGTGTGTATCTTTTCAAAAACTAACATAAACCCCAGCAAACCCAACAACCCTCCAGACGAACCCACCGCTATCTTATCAGGAATCCAATAAAAAGAAGCTGCTCCACCCACCCATGCAGAACATACAAAAACAATCAATAAATGAGGCCAACGCGCCAGCGACTCAGCTCTTCTACCAAGATAAAGAATACCACCTGCATTCATGATAAGGTGCAGCACATTTCCATGTAATAACGGAGCAGTAAACATCCGCCAACCTGCATCACCATCTGTAATATCAGGATAATTCAAAGCCTGTAACTTAAGTAAACCAGCCCTCAAAATAGACGGCTCAATTCCCGCAAAACTTCTATCAATATAGAATTGAGCTAAACCCACCAGCGTTAGGCACCCTATTAAAAAGTAAGTCACCGGCACCTTACAACGCTGTAACCAAGCATCAAATAAAGCCTCAGGAACCTCTCTAGCCACATCACCAAACTCGGTATTCATAAGGCGCCGCCGAGTTTTCCAAGATTCATAAAGTGGCAGTAACCCAAAGATTAACAAAAGCAATGCGGCTAAACCTGTTAACTGACTAGAAAAAAGAGCACGAACACTCTCCCCATTAGTCGTCCACTCTTTAAAAGCAAACCAGACCACAGCGATACCAAAAACGAGGCACATACGCTTGCCATCACTGGCATCACTAGCCGCAAACCTCGCCTGCCTCTTACGTAAAACTTTATAAAGACTCGGCACCGACTCGGGGACCACTAAGGTATCCTTCTCAGGAGTCCACACGAGATTGAGTCCCGCGCCTAGATTGGCCACTTTCTCAATAAGCTCACTCTCACTACATGCTGAATGCTCAGCACCTTGACTATCGATCAGCCCATAGTCCGTATCAACAGGCTTCGTAGGAAATACATCACTACGCCCCCATACTGGAATATCCTCCAAACTCCCCCCATCATCTCTGGAGGGACTACCCACTGGAGTAAATTACTGATTTGAGCCTGTATCAGGCACAGTCGGTACTGCAGGAGTGGGCGGCACTGCTGGTGCTGTAGGCATCTCCACAGGAGCATCATCTTTTAACGCCTCTGGGACTATTGCAGGAGTGACCTCTTCTGTAGTCTCTGTAGAGTCATCTGACATGTCCGCCGTTGTGTTCTGGCGCTTACCAATAAGAATTGCTAACACTAGAGTGATTACAAAAAACAACGTACCAAGATAAACAGTACCCTTCTGAAGAACATCTGTGGTACGTGCTCCAAAGGCTTGATCAGTAAGGCCTGAGCCGAACGCAGCCCCTAGCCCTTCCTGCTTAGGACGCTGCATAAGGACTACAAGCGCAAGTAAAATACAGATGATCACGTGGATCACCAAAAGCAGGTTAATCGAAATGTTGAGCCAGTTGGCAGCAATTAAAGGTATCATGGGCGCGGGAATATGCTAAAGTGATTACGTGTTGTAAAGCCGCGATTTTGCGGTTTAGTTCATTTTCAGGCAATCGTGCGGATCACCTCGTTGTGTTCATTGCATACCACCTTCTTTGGCGTGATAGCCTTTTCTGATATTGCAAAAGACATGATAGTCACTCGCTCTCCTGCTTTAATAATGTGAGCAGCACCACCATTCATGATAATCTTACCTGTGCCTGGCACCCCCGCTTGCGCATAAGTTTCCAAGCGCCCGCCCTTAGAAGCAGAAGTCACGAGCACACGCTCACCCTCTATAAGCCCTACTGCATCCATTAGATCAGACGGGATTTCTATACTGCCTTCATACTCGATATCCGCTACTGTTACACAAGCACGATGAATTTTTGATTTAAGGAGAACTAGCTGCATGTGCGCAAAGAACCTGTTATGTGCGCCAAGGTCAATTTTCAAATTTACAAATTGCAATTATCTCCATTCCCGATTACCCCACGCAGCATGCTCAAGGCAGGAATAGTAGGTCTACCCAATGTCGGAAAATCGACACTCTTTAACGCAGTCACCCGTACCCGTAATGCGGAGGCTGCAAATTATCCATTTTGCACTATTGATCCCAATATCGGAGTAGTCACCGTTCCGGACGATCGCCTCAGTGTATTAGGTGAAATTAGCAAAACTGAGAAAATTATCCCTGCCGCCATAGAATTTGTAGATATCGCAGGTCTGGTAGAAGGCGCCTCTGAAGGAGCTGGGCTTGGTAATAAATTCCTCGCCAACATCCGCGAAGTTGACGCCATTGTGCAAGTTGTCCGTTGCTTCGAAAATGACGACATCATACATGAACTAGGTAGCGTAGACCCCATCCGCGATATTGAAATCATCAACTCCGAGCTTATTCTCTCTGACATCGCCGCCCTAGAGAAACGTAAAACCTCCCGTGTCAAAAAAGCCAAAAGCGGTGATAAGGAAGCCAAACGTGAGATCGAACTAATCGAGCGCCTCATGCCTCACCTTGACGCAGGTAAGCCAGCCCTCACCCTAGAGATAAACGACGATGAAAAACTTACCTTACGTGATTTTTTCCTCCTCAGCTCTAAGCGCACTATCTTTGCCTGCAACGTCTCTGAAGACGAACTAGCAGAAACACAAAAGAACCCAGATGGACAAGCCATGGTAGCCAAAGTCCGCGAGTATGCTGCAGCCTCACACGAGGCAGAAGCCGTTGTCATTTCCGCCCGTATCGAAGAAGAACTTGTAGAGCTAGACAAAGAGGAAGCAGCAGACTTTCTCGCTGATATGGGTATCACAGACTCTGGAGTATCCACCCTCATCAAGGCCGTTTACCAGCTCCTAGGCTTACAAACCTACATCACTAGTGGTGAAAAAGAAACTCGCGCCTGGACCATCCGCATAGGAGACAAGGCCCCGGCCGCCGCTGGAGTCATCCACGGTGATTTTGAACGAGGCTTTATCGCAGCTGAAGTATGCGCCTACGATGACCTTGTAGCAGCAGGCTCCAAGTCAGCCGCAAAAGAAGCCGGTAAATTACGTATCGAAGGTAAAGAATACGTTGTTAAAGACGGTGATGTTGTTGAATTCAGATTTAACGTCTAAACAGCCACCCTGTTAAGCCCAAGGATCAGGTCTAATCTTGGATACATCTCTAAAGACCTCATGAGCTGAACGATATCCAAACTTTTTCTTCTACTTATTAGTAACGGGAAGAAACTCAGCTTATTTTTAAATACCCACCTAATAGGCGGAGGGCTATCTATGTTACCAACGCCATCGCAAGGCCCGCACTCCATACTTAGCCATGGAGAATGACCATTGAAAAAATGGAATATCACGATTTCATTGATTTCCTTTTGCCCGATAGATGCCATTTGTTTTCAGTATGACGTCATCAAAGTCATGGCCGCCACTAATATGCCCTGAGGTCACATTTTGATACTGAGCCATAATCGTCCCCTCATAAATAAAAACCTGTCTGTAGATAAAAAATCGACATATTTCTGATATCTGAGGAGTATTACATTTATGAAACTGTCTTTCCTCATCTGTTCTTTAGCAGTAACGCTCTGCCTCACGCACCATATACATGCCCAAGCAAAAGATAAGGAAAACAGAGGCGAGGTAACAGGCCTAATCAATGTAGCCCAGATCCCTAATGTAAAGATTAAGAATGACGGACTCACCATCCTTTATGGTGGAGCCATGGTGGCAAAGCTTCAAGAGGAAGGAACCTTTGAAAGCTACATGCAGCTCGCTAATGCGGGAAAAAAGATTCAGTTCCGTTCATGCGCCTATGTGGGTGATCAGGTGGGCTTCCGTATCCGAGCATCACGTTTTGGGCTCCACCTTAAATACCTCCTTAAGCAATGGGACGCAAACCGTGTGATAATGGCTTTTGGAGGGAATGAATCCCACGCAGGGGCTTCAGGTTTAGAAAAATTTGAAACCCAGTTAGAAACCTACATTCAGCTAATAAAGGAAAGGCATAGTAAGGCAGAATTCGTCCTCGTTTCCCCCACTGCTGCTGAAAAAGTCAGCCACATTCAAGGTGTGAATATTACCCAAAGAAACAATGATTTAAAACTCTACTCTGTCGCTATGAAAAAACTGGCATCTCAGCACAGCATCAAATTCATTGACCTCTTCACCCCTACTGCCGAACTCTTCATGGCAAGTGATCACACCTACACCGTGAATACTCACAACCTTTCTAACAAAGGAAGTGCCACAGTAGGAAAAATTCTTGCCACAGCTTTCAAAGACGAGGAAACAATAAACTCTTTCTCTCCTGATTCAGATGTATTTAAATCTGTCCAAAAAATGGTGCAGCGTAAAGCTCTGGAAGTAGCCCAGTCCTACCACCCAGCAAACGGCATCAGCTACTACGGCCTTAGAAAAAGAACTTACGAATACAACACCGAAATCCCTCACCATCTCAAACTCGCAAACATTCTCGATGAATCCATTTGGCAACAAGCTGGCAAGAGTAACTCAACTGTAAGTTTCCCCGAACTCCCCATTTATATCTTAACCAAGCTTCCCAACAAAAAACCAAAAAATGGTCTAGGGATAGTGCAGTCATCAGTAGAAGATCTCAAGGACTTCAAAGTCGCAAACGGTTTTTCTATCAATTGTTTTGCCTCCAGTGAAGACCATCCGGAGCTCATTAATCCACTTCAAATGCAGTTCGACGGTCGCGGTCGCCTCTGGGTAAGTTGCTTCTCCAGCTACCCACACCCAGTCCCTGGAGAACTTTCCAACGATACTATCCTCATCTTTGAAGACACCAATAACGATGGTAAAGCAGATAAGAAAACCATCTTTGCTGACGGATTAGACCTACCTGACGGATTTGCATTTTATAAAGACGGTATTATCACCTCTACAGCACGTAAGCTCTACTACCTTGCTGACTCAGACGGTGACAGCAAAGCGGATATAAAAGAAGAGTTCATCCGTGGTTTTGATAACACAGACACCCATCACAGTGGCTACTTACAGAGATCTCCACAGGGTGACCTCATTCTATCTGAAGCCCTCTTTCACCGAGGTCAGTTCGAAACACCTCATGGAGTCGTTCACACTAAGGATACTTGCATCATGTCGCTTGATATGGATACCAGAAAGCTCACCATAGAACAACAGAGCGAACACCCTAACCCATGGAAAGTCACCCATAATCAATGGGGTGAAACAATACAGTTCTATGGTGGTGGACAGATCGTTGACTCCCAGATCTACAATATGGCTACACCAATGGGAAGTGCTTCACCAGCAGCCCTCGGCATGCCCTTCCGTTATGGTAAAGGTGTTTCCGCATCATTCGTAGAAAGCCCAGCATTCCCTAAAACCTGGCAAGGCGGACTCCTAACAACACACCTTTTATCTACCAATGAAGTGAACTTCACCCCTCTTAGAATAACGGATGGAGCCTACAAGTCTGCCGGTAGAAGAACCACTCTCGTAAAATCAACTAATAAAGTATTCAGACCTACTGACATTGTCTTTGGTCATGATGGAGCTCTATACATTTCAGACTTTTACTACCCTATCATTGGGCACGCACAGCACTCTATCAGACATAAAGACCGTGACCATGCTAACGGCAGAATCTGGAGAGTCACCCACAACGACACCCCTCCTCTAAAAATTCAAAATCTAGAAAAAAAGAACACTCAAGAACTCATCAAAGAACTGCAAAATCCATTCCTCGCTATCCGCGAAGCAGCCCGTATTCAGTTAGAAAGAAAGCCTACAGCAGAGGTTAACAGCGCACTAGCTTCCGCAGTCAAGGCTCACACCAAAGACGACTACTACGCATTAGAACTCCTCTGGCTCATGGAACGTCAGAAAAACTTTTCTGACACCTCGCTCATCAAAAAACTTCTCACCTCATCTAAGGAGAAAATAAGAGAATCTGCTACTCGCTCCCTACGCTGGTGGGCTGATTCACTAGGGTCAGAAGCCGATACTATAATCACAACACTTGCTACTGATGAAAGTGACCGTGTAAAAATCAACCTTGCCACAAGTATTTCTCATTTACAGCTAAGAGATCCAAAGTTCATAGCTCTGGGAGCTAAAATCACCGCCACCCCCGGAACGCCCCTTGCCATCAAGAAAGACATGCTCACATGGAAAGACCGCCCTGCACTCGCAGCAGAATTTCCAATTTTAGAAATTTCGAAAGACTCATTTATAAAAAAATCTACCTGGACTATGAAAAACAAAAAGTCTGGTTACTTTTTCTTTAAACACAGCAAAGATAGTTTACTCAACATTGGCCACACAGGTAATCCGCAGATGAACCTTACTATCAATGACACCCCTCTTCTCATTGCCAGTGGTTCCCCTCACGCTGCAGAGTCTCAAAATATTTTCTCAGCAAAAAAAGGGATCAATAAAGTAGAATATACCATTACGAATGGTGCACGTAATGACAGACCATTTAAAATCTACATTGCTGATAAGACGGGAAATAAATCACCTAGCCTTACACTCCCCATACAGGAACAAAATAAAGAGTGGGAAGCCGCCTACAATAAAGTGGCCGAAGCAGACTGGAGGAGCTTCGCGGTAAGAACGTTCAAACAAAACTGCGCCAACTGTCATAATGTTGACCAAAGAGCAGTAGGCCCAGCACTCAAAGGTCTCTTCGGAAAAAAGCAGACTATCATTAGCCAAGACGGCACAAAAAAAGAAATTATAATCGACGATTACTACATCCGCAGAGCCATCATCGACCCTCTCGCAGAATACCCAGAGGGCTTTGCTCCCGTCATGGTGAAGATGCCACTTAATGACAAAGAAGTAGATATTCTCGTCCGCTGGATCAAGGAACTTAAATAACTGACAACCTATCCCAACCATCTAAAACTAACAGACTACCACACACTGCTAGTTTTTCTTATCTCAATCGGTGACCACACAAGTTGGACAGGTTTAAGCTCTAATATAGGATATCTTTCTTTTTCTTCTGTTGTTGCTTCTAGTTAAGATATTTCTGCGTGTTAATAGAGTGGCCGTAATGAGAGCAGAACACAATGATAGCTTGCATCTCAAGTGTTCCGAGAGAGAATGTTTGTATGATTCTAACTGTGATAAATTCTATCTGCCTAATCGCTCTGGGTCTGAGCGGCTACATTGGCTGGGAAAAAATGGCCGCAGAGGGTAACTCAGCTGAGATGCTCATGCCGGTATTTTTTGGTGGTGCTTTACTCATTTGCCTCGCATTTGGCCGGCAACACTATCGGCACGGCCTCTACGGCGGAATGATCATAGCATTATTAGGTATCGTTTCAGCTGTTGTAAGAATTTACCAGTATGAGGGGCTCCAAAGCTTTGACCTGGCTAAAACACGCCTCATCGTAGGTATGGCAGCTATGTGTATCATACAGCTATTAGTAGCCTGGAAAGAGGTGCAGGCTGATCGCGCAGTGGCCCCACCTATTTAACTTAGCATTATTTTTGAATCACCACTCTTGTCCCCACAGGTGTGATACTAAACAGCCGTTTAGCAGCACTATCTGGCATGCGGACACATCCGTGTGAGGCCGGGTAGCCAGGGCAGTCCCCTGAGTGAAAACCGAATGCTGAACTACTCAGCCGCTGAAAGTAGGGCATACTGGAGCCGTAGATACTAGAGTTGTGCTTTGTGTGCTTATCGGTAATAACATATTCACCTGTAGGTGTCCGGTGACCTTGTTTACCCGTAGAGACACGGCTAGTAAAAAGCACCTTACCGTCCGGCGCATAGAGTTTCATTCGTTGGTCTGATAGGTCTATAACGGCATGAAACTTTTCCTTCTGAGGGTCTTGTCCTAAGATTACCTGCATGGTGTTTATATCTGAACGGCGCGTGGCAAAGTTTAACGGGTAGAGACGGTAGCGGCCGGAGCGATCATACCTCTTAGCCCCATGAGCCATAAGCAAGCGAATGATATCTATGGCACCGTTATTGGCTGCCATCATAAATGGTGTTAGTCGGTGTTCTTTCCCCAGGAACCAGCGCATCGATTTCTTTTTGGTCATGGCTAGAAAATCGGCCGAGGCAGGCTTTGCAAAGTGTAGGTTAGGATCATGGCCATATTTAAGGAGGCTTGCCACCATATCAGCATTCCCCATGGCAATCGCCATATGTAAAGGGGATTCACCCTCTTTACCCTTTGCCATAGGGTTAGCACCATAACTTAATAATAGTTCTAACATTTCTGTATTTTCACTACGCACAGAGCAGGCTACTATGGAGTCATCCCTCTTAAGCTTACTGCTATTTGGAGAGGCTCCAGAGGTTAGGAGTAGCTCTAATAATGTCTGATTACGCTTTACTACTGCTTGATAAAGCTGAGTTCCACCATCAGCTCCACTTTTAAATAATAACTCTAATAAAGCACCTGAGCCAGAGGCCGCCGCGATAGCTACAGGAGTAAGACCGTCCTCTTCACTAGCCAAGTTTACATTCGCCCCATGGCTAATAAGGTCGCGGACATCTTTGATCGTCCCCCTTCTCACTGCTTCGCTGAGTATGGGCATCATCCTTACACCCGTAGTGGATGCATCCGCTCCTCCACGTAGTAATGGCTCAAGGCAAACAGACACCTCCCCTGCATCTTTATCCGTGATACTAAGCGCATACCAAAGTGGTGTAGCACCATTGACATCTTTCACCTCTGTATCAGCACCCGCCGCCAGTAACATTGTAAGACATTTAGGAAATCGCTGCTCCGCTACGATATGAAGCGCTGTGCGACCAGTATTCCCTACAGCATCAGTCTTCACCTTATATTTTAAAAGAAGCTCTACAGCTGAGAGATCTCGTAAAGCCGCAGCCTTCAATATAGCTGGATCACCATCGGCGCATACTTCATCCGGCGAAGCTCCACTCTCCAGTAGGCAGGAGGTCATCTCCTCACTGCCTAAATCTAATGCCAACTCTAAGACACCCTCATCGCCCTGAGAACGAGCCTCGTAATCTGCTCCTGCGGTAAGAAGCATTTTCACCACTTTTACATTTCCGTTTTTTACCGCAATAAGTAGAGGCGAATATCCATTCTCATCTCGCACCTCTGTGTAAACCCCCTTTCCCAATAGTCGAAACACATCGCTGCCATCCCCTCTGACAACAGCCTCCAGTAATAACTGGCCAGTGGCGGCCTCCATCCGAGGATACTCCTGCCTGCAACTGGAGAGCACAGTCACCATAATAGCCACTACCAGACATATAAATGCCGATAGATTACAACTATAATTACAAAAGCTACGCATGACCACTTGCTGTATAGAATCAAAAGTGAAAAGTGCCAGCCTTGTTGATTCTCTAATATACAAATTCGCTTTTGCCATATACTTCAAAGCCCTACTATTAATGATATCCTAATAGTTTATCCAATTGTATAAATCTGCGTTGAGGTCTCTTAATTTAAGATTTACACTCAAGACGTAAGAAAACTTTCCCAGCTATCATCGATGCGGCCTTTACGCCGATACCCGAACAGCGGGCGCCATAAAGGAGCGCGAGGTTCTGTTTTAGGAAACATATTCACTTCATGTGGCAGTTTATTTGATTTCCTCGTATTACAACCGAAACAAGAGGTTACAATATTATCCCAGCGTGTCTTACCACCTTTATCACGAGGCGTTACATGATCTAGGTTTAGATCTGGTTCAGCAAAAATCTTACAACAATACTGACATGTGTAATGATCTCTGAGAAAGACATTACTTCGCGTAAACTTCACCTCTTTAGCCGGTAATTTATCATACAGTGCCAGCAGAATAACCTTCGGCACACGTATGGCTCTATTCACTGTACATACCACATGACCAGCTACCCGATCTACTGCTGTGGTGGATGCCGCTAGCCAAGAACCTAAATCATGTGTTTGGTACTTAGCATCACCTTCAGCCTCCACGACTTGAGCGTGCCCCAGACAAAGTAGCTTCAACGCCCGGCGCACCGAGCAAGTATGAATAGGCTGCCATACCTTATTAAGAACTAGCACATTTATATTCAAGGCATTCATTTCTAATAACTATACGGTAAGTTACTCTTACTTAGCATTTTCAATCACCTAACTCAAGAGAGAAATGGCTAAGTAATCACCATAGCAGCACTCCTAGGTCGTGGCCTACCATGAGGTTCTGACTATATAACTCAGAGCTGAAGAGTTGCCCCCAGAGATATTTTCACTAATATCTCCCACGTGCCATTCCTAAATTCACAGCGGCTAAACTCACAGCAGAAAAAGAGTGCTATAGCCATGATAGCAGCACACACCTGCACCAAATTAGGCGACGTACTCATGAATCCTAAAACCGTGCTGACATGGATTCTAACATCCCTGGGCTCGCCCGGAGCCATCATAGCTATGCTAGTCCCCATAAGAGAGTCCGGCTCCATGCTCCCGCAGCTGGTTATTTCTAGTTGGGTAAAGCGTATACGCCAGCGTAAACACGTCTTTGTTGTCGGCTGTATAGTGCAGGCACTAGCAGTTACGGCCATGGGACTCTCCGCCCTGTTACTCCCTGCAGTCAGTGCTGGGTGGTCCATCTTATTCTCCCTGACCATCTTTTCCATCGCACGCGCATTCTGCTCGATCAGCACAAAGGATGTATTAGGCCGCTGTATCCCTAAGGGCGTGCGTGGCCAAATCAGCGGACTATCCGCCACTGCCTCTGGATTTCTCTCAGCCATTGCGGCGATGGGGCTGATCTTATATCGCGGTGAGCAAACTATCACCATCCTCTCCTGGCTCTTATTAGTAACCGGCTTTCTTTCATTTTTAGGTGCCGCATTCTACAATGTTATCCATGAGCCTGTGCCGGAGGAGAAAATCTCATCACCAGCCTTGAGCAAAGATCTAAAGAGCCGACTAAATCTTGTGCTAACCGACCCTCTCTTTAAAAAATTTATCATCTGCCGCTGTCTTCTACTCGGCAGCGCACTAGCTTCACCATTAATTGTGGTGCTTGGCCAGCAGAATCAAGGCAGTCTTATTTCACTCGTTGGCTTTCTCGTAGCATCAGGTCTGGCCTCTGGCATGAGTTCATTTCTCTGGGGGAAATTAGCAGACCTGTCCGGTAGTTTGGCCATGTCCGTGGGCGGAATCATCACCGCAACTATAGGGCTCACCAGTGTAGCCATCGCCCTCTGGGCAGAAAGTCTCGCCAGTATGGCCTGGTGCTGGCCATTACTCTTTTTACTTTTTAATATCGGCTACGCAGGTGTCCGTATGGGCAGAACTACATGGGTAGTGGACACCGCAGAGGGGGACAAGCGCACAGACTACGTATCCGCCTCAAATACCATCATCGCCATCTGCATCATTATTATGGGACTACTAACATCAGCCCTACACGCCATCTCACCTCTTGTCCCCCTGACCTTCTACTGTATCCTCTGCATCGCTGGCGCAGGAGTAAGTATACACATGCATAAGTGCCATAAAAAATGGACTTATTGTGACCTCTCACATTGATTTCATGTAAAGATCCAACTTGAAACTTGAAACTTCATTACCCAAACCTAAAGTGCGTGTGGCCACACTCCCGATAAGAGCTGTGTGCCCCTATGCATATGAAAGCGATTCTAGCACTTGAAGACGGACGCACCTTTGAAGGCGAAGCCTTTGGACACACCGGAACCACCACTGGCGAGGTCTGTTTTAACACCTCAATGACAGGCTATCAGGAGATCATTACAGACCCCTCTTACCGTGGCCAGATCGTAACCATGACCTATCCCATGATAGGCAACTACGGGGTTAACCCAGAAGACGCAGAGTCATCACAGCCACATGTGCGTGGACTCGTCATCGGAGAGCTCTCCCCCATCGCCTCTAGCTGGCGCTCCCGCCAGTCACTACCTGATTATTTCTCCGAGCATAAAATCATAGGGATCGAAGGTATAGACACCCGCGCACTCACAAAGCACCTCCGTTCCTCCGGAGCCATGCGCTCCTGTATTTCCACAGAGCTTTCCGCAGATGATGCCATAAAAGCAGCCAAAGACTCTGACCCCATGGAAGGCTCTGACTTTGTTAAAGAAGTCTCCACAGAATCATCCTACCTCTGGGAAGGTGAAAGCCGTGAATGGACCATCCCTAACGCCTGCACAAATCAAGAAGGCACCTACATCGAGCTACCAGAAGTAAAATATAATATCGTAGCCTATGACTTCGGTATTAAGTGGGACATCCTACGCCACCTTCGCCAAGCTGGATTTAACGTCACCGTGGTAAACTCCCGCACACCTGCTGCAGAAGTCCTCGCCATGAAACCTGATGGCGTATTCCTCTCCAATGGACCTGGTGACCCCGCAGCACTTGATTACATTCACGCTGAAGTGAAGCAACTCCTAGGTAAAACTCCCCTCTTTGGTATCTGCCTAGGACACCAGATCCTCACTCATGCCTTTGGCGGCTCCACCTATAAACTCAAGTTTGGCCATCGTGGTGGTAACCAACCAGTCAAAGACCTCCGCACAGGAAAAATCTCTATTACTGCACAAAACCATGGCTTTGCCACCGATACAGAGACTCTACCTAAAAATGTAGAAATAACTCACATCAACTTAAACGATGACACCATAGAAGGCTTCCGTCATAAGGATCACCCAGCCTTTTCTGTGCAATATCACCCAGAGGCCGCCCCTGGCCCTAACGATGCGACCTATTTCTTCCAAGAATTCGCTGAACTAATCGAGGTAAATAAATAAACCACCTCTAAAATTTACACCTTTTTTATATGAATACCATTATCTGCGGCCTGCAATGGGGCGACGAAGGCAAGGGCAAAATTGTTGACTACCTCACCGAAACGGCAGACGTCGTAGCGCGTGGCCAAGGTGGCAACAACGCCGGACACACCGTCATCGCCAATGGCGAGAAGTACATCCTTCACCTTATCCCATCAGGCATTCTCTGGGAGGGTAAAAGCTGCGTCATCGGTAACGGCGTTGTGATGGATCCCGTAGGACTCTGTAAGGAAATCACCAACCTCGAAGAAGCCGGTATACCGGTAGATGCGGAAAAACTAAAAATATCAGATCGCGCCCACGTCGTACTCCCATACCACCGGGAGCTGGATGGCGCACGCGAAGCCGCACTCGGCAAAAATAAAATCGGCACCACCAAGCGCGGTATCGGGCCTACATACGCAGATAAGGCTAACAGAAACGGACTCCGCCTAGCAGACCTCCTCTGTGAAAGCACCGCTCGCGAGCTCATCGAAATCCGCTTAGCAGATGCTAATGAAACACTCGCTAAACACGATCTCCCCACTTTCACCACAGATCAAGTCTGGGAATCCATTGCCCCAGCTCTAGAGCGCTTACGCCCACACATCACTAATATAATCCCTACTCTCCATGAAGCATGGAAGTCTGGAAAAACCATTCTCTTTGAAGGCGCTCAGGGATCATTCCTCGATGTTGACTTCGGCACCTACCCCTTTGTCACATCATCTAACACCACCTCAGGCGGTGCCTGCACGGGCTCTGGACTTCCCCCCACAGCTATTGATCGTGTCGTTGGTGTCTGTAAAGCATACACCACACGTGTAGGCTCAGGCCCATTTGTAACTGAAAATGATGAGATTTCTGCATACTTCCACGCCAGAGGTATGGAGTTCGGTGCCACCACAGGTCGCCCGCGCCGTTGTGGCTGGCTAGACATGGTGCTTATCCGCTACGCCTGTATGGTAAATGGTGTCACAGATCTTGCAGTAACCATCCTAGACGGCCTCGATGAACGTGAATCGATAAAAGTCTGCACAGCCTATGAAATTGACGGTGAAAAACATGACTTCCCACCAGCTAACCGTTCGGCATGGGATAGAGCTACTCCTATCTATGAAGAATTACCTGGCTGGCAGACAGACACTACTGGTGCGCGCTCATGGGATGAACTTCCAGAGAACGCCCGTACCTATCTAACTAGACTCGGAGAACTCGCAGGAGCCCCAGTTTCCTATATAGGTAATGGTCCAGAGCGCGAGCAAACCATTGTCGTCTAATTAGCCATCGTTGCCTCACCAATTATTAGTCATCATTGGAAAGTTTAATGAAGTCCCCGCAGCTGATCTTATAGATCAAAAAAAACCGTGTTCAAACGTAAGCAACTATGATTATATTGCTTAGCGAGCATTTAACTAACCTTCCAGCACCATGGAACTTGACCTTACAGAATCCCCCCTAGATTTAAAATCCATCACTCCACGTGAGCTTGAGGAACTTCTTGAAGACCCCTTTGGTATCCGTCTTCTTCCTGATGTAGATCGGGAAGACGGTGAAGCGCGTTACTACACCCTAGGACGTACGGTGGGTGATCGTCACCTCTTTGCCGCCTTCTGGACAGACGGTAAGATAGCACGTATTCACGCAGCACGTGAAATGACAGAATCTGAAGAGCGCTTCTACCAGCGTAGCTACGGCGCAATCAAATAACACCAACCTTCTCCACCCAATGAAAACCATTACTAACTGGAAAGATATCCCCGCTTTTGATGATACCGCTGAAGAAGACGCCTTCTGGCAGCACCATGAGCTTGATAGTAACCTCTTAGTTAGCTCAGTGCACCAGCCAGACTCACGTGAGTCCACTACCATCACACTGCGCTTTGACCCCCGCATGCTTGCGCGTATTAAGCGCCTTGCTCGCTCCCGCTTTCTTAACTACCAGTCCATGATGAAACAATGGCTAGCAGAAAGAATAGAAGAAGAGCAGAAAAACTTACCTGAATAGCCTCTCTCGGCTACCATTGCCAAGTTACTTTTGGCATTACAGCATCCAGCCTTGACGGATGCCACTCACCCTCGTAAATCCATCTTCTGCTCATCTCGCAGATAGTTTTATTAAAGCGCCCGTAGCTCAGTTGGATAGAGCAACTGACTTCTAATCAGTAGGTCACAGGTTCGAATCCTGTCGGGCGTACTTTTAATAAATCACGCCAAGGTCGTGAACCCCATTCGAGTATCCACAATGTGCGTATCTCACACACCCTCCGCCTAGAGTCTCGGAGGCAGGTTTCCTGCTGTAAGGTACATTAAAGTAGAGCTATCTAATGCTACGTATTACGTATTCAAAATACGCAAATAACAACTTACACCTCAGCGAAATAGTACACTGAAATTATTAAAGGCTGTCCAACTTCGGGAGCGTCACTAGACTGATCTACATATTCAACAATTTAATGAAACCTGCTTATTATCATATCATCGGGATCTGCGGCATCCTTCTTTCATGCTCATGCCAGACCTCCAATAAGCACCAAGCGCCTTCTAATATCAGTAGAACTGAAAAAGATCCCGCCCCCTTCCAAATCACCACCAAGAGCTCTCCGCGCTTACTTAATTTCGAAGAGCTTACCAGTTTACTCAAACAACACGGTCAGATTACCCCAGCATCTAAAAAGGCCAAAAAACTTTTCACCTCACCTTTTATTGATAACACACACTTTAAAAAGCATGGGCTTCCTAAATTTGCCAACTACCAAGGTCTAGGCCCATCACTCAGGATATCTACATGGAATATCGAAAAATCTATGAACATTGCTAACGTAGCTGACTCACTCAGTTCAGAAAGCACCTTTAAGCATAACTTATCCGCCAAGACTCTAGCGGACCCATACACCTATAATGAAGCACTGCGTCAGAGGCTCGCCCTAGCCACATCTGATGTCCTCCTATGTCAGGAAATGGATATTGGACACTGCCGGAGTGACTACCTATTCGCGGCAAAGCACCTTGCCAACAAAATGGGTATGAACTTTGTCTACGCTCCGCAGCAGCTAGAGATCGACCCTGTCTATCTGAATAACACTGCTGTAAATTTCAAAAATAAAAACAAGAACCCCCACCACTGCGATAATTGCGAGGGAAAGCTAAAAGATTACAAAGGTGTTTTCGGAGTAACGGTCATGTCGCGCTACCCAATTAAGAGAGTGCAAGTTTTCCCACTCAGACATCAGCCCTATGATTGGTACACGGGAGAAATTAAAAAAGCTGATTTTCTGGAAAAGTTACGTCTCTACGGCACTGAAAAGATTTTTAGATTCCGCGCATCTAGAGAAGTTAAAATAGGAGGGCGTGGCTTTACCCGCGTTGACCTTCACATCCCTGGTATCCCTCATGAAACACTGACAGTTATCAACATCCACTTAGAAATAAAAACTCCACCCAAGCAGCGCCTTGCACAGCAAAACGAAATATTAGGATATATAAAAAATATTAAAAATCCAGTTGTCATGGCTGGGGACTTTAATAATGCATCTCGTGATGTCAGTGCTACATCTATCAGTAGAGCCTCTGCCCGCACTGTATCTGATCCACAAAATATTCTCACAACGGCCCTACATCTCGTTGATGTCAGCTTAATAACTCGCCTCAGAAGCGTTGTTAACGGTGTTAAAAATTTCAAAAACCCTCTCGCTCTACACATTCCAGCCTTACTACCTAACAAGAAAAAACCCTTATTTAAATTGATTGAAAACTACCGCTTTGAGGACGGCGGCGCTTTTGATTTCAGAGGTGATAAAAAACGTTCTGTATCCGGCTACCATGGAGCGCTATCCAACTCAAACCAAAGAACATGCCTTAAAAGGTTTACCTTCACGTTTTCGACACCTCGCGTGATAGGCCCCATTGGCCACGATCGATTAGACTGGATATTTGTGAAATCATTCCTATCACACCCAAAAGATAAGCTAGGCCCCTATCAGCTTGCCCCCCACTTTGGTGAAACCTTTAGTCTAATGAATTTAGCTGTTAAAAGCCGCTACTCAGACCACCACCCCATCTCTATTCTTTTACCAATCAAAGAACCAAAGCTATAAGAGGCTCTAATACTTCATTCTTGAACCAAGAGATGGCGCCGAAGACTACTTAAAAAATTATTCACACTTACCCAGATTGACGGGCTGCTACCTTTGCCCTAATACTACATTACCTATGGCAACTGACACCTCCAGCAAAGCTCCAAGAAAAAGTGGCCCAGCTCTCCAAAAAGCACCTGAAAACTCAGCGCACAGCTCAGCAGCGCGTGCCCTTCCACATGCCATGGGACCAGAAAAGAGTATTCTCTCTTCCATGTTTCAGGACCCACAGGAATATGTAGCTGCAGCCGTAGAAAATAAGCTTACCGATCAACACTTCTACCACCCAGCCCACGGTTCACTTTTTACCATTTTACTAGAATTCTTTGAGAGTAACGCACCGATTGAGCTCGTCTCATTAACTCAGACATTAATGGATAGAAACCTCCTCGCATCTGTAGGAGGGCCAGCTGCTATCACAGAGATTTACACCTACGCATCTACTCACGCCCACTTCTCGCACCACCTTGACATCGTTAAGGATAAATACGTTCTCCGCGCAGTCATAAGTAACTGCACGGAAGCCATCACACGCGCATACGATGACCAAGAGGAAGTCGAAATGCTCTTAGACAATGTAGAACAGCAAGTTTTAGCTATCCGAGAAGGGTCTGAAACAAAAACAGAAACCACAGTAGAGAAATCTGTGATGGAAGTGCTCGCCCAGTTAGAAGACTTCCTCGCAGGTAAGGGGCAGGGTAACGGAATCGCCACAGGCTACCCAGATCTGGATAAAATGTCTAGTGGCCTGAAAGCTGGAGAAATGTTTATTGTAGCAGCCCGTCCATCAATGGGTAAGACCTCATTTGCAATGAACCTCGTAGAACATATGTGCCTAGATCAAGGTCTAGCCTCAATGGTGTTTTCACTGGAAATGAGTGCTAACCAGCTAGTAGAGCGTCTTCTCTACGCGCGCGCACGCTTTGCTAAATCCAGCCTAATGAAAGGCTATAAACCTGTTAAGGCGGACCTTTTAAAAATCCAAAAATCTGTAGAGGAAATCAAACAATGTAAACTCTACATCGATGACACGCCATCCATCAGCATTAACGAACTTCGAGCCAAAGCCCGGCGTAAGAAAAAAGAAGCTGACATCAAAATTATCGCTATCGACTACCTGCAGTTGATGCGCTCGAACTCCAAGCAAGCTCAGAACTCCCGGGAACGAGAGGTTGCAGAAATTTCCGCAGGCCTCAAAGCCCTAGCCAAGGAACTAGAGATTCCCATCATCGTACTCGCCCAGCTTAACCGTGGTCCGGAAAGCCGTGTCGGAAACTCAGGTGGCGGAGGTAAACCCCGGATGTCTGACCTCCGAGAATCTGGCTCTATAGAGCAAGATGCCGATATGGTGGGACTCCTCTACCGCTCTGCCTACTACGCGGATAACCAAGAAGACCGTGACGAAGAAGACGGTAAAGCGCAGCTCGTTATCGCCAAGAACCGTAATGGACCTACGGGCGACGTCAATTTAACCTTTATCAAAGAAATCATGCGCTTCGAGTCCCGCGCTTGGGATGATAATGAGGAGTGAAAAACCTGTTGATTATTAATCATACAATCTTAGGTTAATTTATTCTCCTTCAAGCTCTCGCATCAACTAACAGCTTTTCATCACCCATAATCTCAAAAATGAACCTTACTACCATAGCCCGTTTGGGACGTCGCTCACTCACTCTACTATTAGTAATATTCATCTCTTCTACCTCAATTTCAGAAGCAAAAAAACAGATCCTATTCATCGCCGGCAAACCAAGCCACGGTAATGGTGAACATGAATTTCGTGCTGGCTGTATGTTGCTAGCAAAAGCACTTAATGAAAGTGGTCTCGACCTTGAAGCAAAGGTCCACTTCTATGGATGGCCAGAGGATGAATCCATTCTCGAAGGCGTAGATGCCTGTATTATCTACGCAGATGCTGGCGGTAAATTTGGCGAAAAATATGCAGTTCTGGACAAGCATATAAAAGCAGGAATGGGTATCATGTTTATGCACTACGGTGTTCACCCTAAGAAAAATATCGGTGAAAAGTATTTTTCCAAGTGGATAGGCGGCTACATGGAAACAGGCTGGTCAGTAAATCCTCACTGGATAGCTGACATTACTCCCAGAGAGGGGCACTCAGTAAGTTACGGAATCAATTCACCCTTCTCAGCCTACGATGAATTCTACTGGAACATGCGCTTCCCCACTAAAGAGCAGTGTGACTGCTGTAAACCTTTAGCAACAGCTATTCCTACTCCTGAAAAAGTTATCCGCTACATCAGCCTCTGGAACAAACATGGTGAAGCTACTTTTAATACTAAGCAGGCACTCATGTGGTGCAGAGACCCAGACCCCAAAGAAGGTGGTCGTGGCATTGGCTTTGTAGGTGGGCACTATCACCGGAATTGGGCTATCAATGACTTTCGCCAGCTCGTGCTAAATGCCATCGTATGGCTAGCACGTGCAGAAGTCCCTGAAGGTGGTGTTGTCTCCAAAGAGATCACTCAAGAAGAGCTTAATAAAAATCTCGACCGCCCAATCCGCCACAAGCCTATCCTATTACCCACTGAGGCTCTTCTTCAACAAAAGCCAATGGCACAACCTGATCTCTCCAAGCCCTGGCCGCTGAAACGCAAAACGAAGAAGAAAAAGGCACCTATAAAAAAAGAGCTGCTAAGCAATTAGTCCTAACCGCTCATTATGTAGCAGATATTTATTATACCCCTCACACATGAGGTAAAATACTCTGCTACACAAAAAAACAGCAGGAACAACATCTCAGCAGACTTAAAAGTTGCAACTAAACGGGTAAATCGAGGTTATATCATCTGATTAATCACGTTAAGCCCATGCCTCAGATAAATATCCTTAAACACCTCCTGCTAAGCCTAACCGCTATCATAGGGGCTACTGCTGCAGAGCAAGCACCTAACATCATCTTCATCTACGCAGATGATATGGGCTGGACTGGAACCTCCGTCGAAATGATCAAAGGAGATAGCTCCTCAAAAAGTGACTTTTACCAAACTCCTAATTTAGAAAAACTAGCGGCAAAAGGCATGGTTTTCTCACGGGCCTATTCTCCAGGGCCATTATGCACACCTAGCCGAGCCGCTGCCCTCACCGGTAGAACCCCTGCTGAGCTACACATCACTTCTCCAGGAGGTAAGTCAGATAGCAGCAGAAAAATGCTGACACCGAGAACCTCCACTCAGCTCTCACAAACACTCCCCACTATTGGAAAAACGCTCAAAGGTGCTGGCTATGCTACGGCCTTATTAGGAAAGTGGCATATCGGACGTAAAGGTCATGCTGGAGACTACGGATTTGACCTCCATGACGGCTCCACTCAAAACGATAGTAAAGGCACAGATGAAGATCCTAAATCTATTTTTAGCCTCACCACTCGAGGTATTGAATTTATGGAAAAAAACGCCGCAGCAAAGAAACCCTTCTACCTGCAGATCTCTCACTACGCCGTTCACGCGCCAACTCAAAGCCGCCCCTCTAGTATTCAGAAATTCCAATCAGCCAGCGTAGGCCACAACCACAACTTACCTGACTACGCAGGTATGACCTGGGACTTAGACCAAAGTCTTGATGAAATTATCCAAGCAATAGAAAAACTTGGTATCACGCATAATACCTACATCGTCTTCATGTCAGATAATGGAGCACAGGGAAACGCAAGGAGACCCAGTAATGCACCCTTATCCAGAGGTAAAGGCACCCTCTACGAAGGCGGAATACGTGTCCCTCTCATCATCACTGGGCCTAAAGTGAAAGCAGCCTACTGCAGCACACCAGTCAGCGGCACTGACTTATTTGCCACCTTTTCCTCCTGGGCGTTAACGGACACGCAACTAATTGAAAGTGAAGACCTCACGCCACTCCTTACCGACCAAGAAACTAATTTCAACCGCCGTAAAACCCTGTTTTTTCACTACCCTCATTACGGCAAAGGAACGCAAACCCCACAAACAGCCCTCATCTCCAATCACTGGAAATTAATCAAAAACTGGGACACTGGTACTACCGAGCTCTTTAACCTCAAAGACGATATCAGTGAGTCAACCGACCTCTCATTAAAACAGCCGCAAATTTTCAAACGCATGCACAAGGAAATGGCTGACAGACTCAAAGAAACAGCAGCTCAAATCCCTACAAAAAACTCAAACTACGATCCAAGTAACCCGCCCGCGAGGCGCTCTAAACGATCAAGAAAGTAGCAATCTAACCACTCGGTTAAGAATACTAAAAACTAAACTTAGCACCTAAGATCAGATTTACCCCCGCCTCATTTTGGCCTGAGCCATGCACACGGTAGACCTCATCAGTTAGATTCTCCACTGCCGCTGTCAGCAGTATATCATCCGTAGCCTGCCAGCCCGCATAGAGCGAACCAATGACATGGGACGGTGTCCCACCAATTGGGATACGCTGAGTGTCTCCCTGATCATTATTTGAGAGCTTATCGGCAGTGGCAGCAGCGGAAACACGCCCCTCTATCCAGAATCGATCGTTGGGGTGAGACCAGCGCATAGATACAGAGCCCATCAAAGGAGCTAGACGAGAAACATACTCCTCCTCCACCGGCCCACCTATGAATAGTTCCGTTTCGGTCTCACCTTCCTGCCAAGACGCCTGAGCTTTGATCTGCCACTGTGATGACAAATTATAAAAACCACTCGCCTCAAAACCATAGATAAAACCATCTTGCCCATTAGTAGTTGTTACGATGGCATTAGTAGCGCTACTAGCAGGTACACGGGCGATGATACTATCAATTTCTGTATAGTAGGCTGCTAGGCTGTAGCCGAATTTATCTGACTCATAGTGTGCCCCTATCTCATAGGTGATGAATTCCTCCGGATCTACATCTAAGGAGCCAGACTCACTCACCCCAGAGCGTGAGTCCAGATTACCTGTAAGGTCATTAAGGTTAGGAGCACGGAACCCTTCCGAAATACCTGCATAAACATTTAAATTATCCGTGGCGCGGTAAAGCACCCGCCCACTCAGAACAAGATTATCCCAGTCCTGCTCAGCACCTACATCCTGCGCCAGAGATTCATCAAACACATTGCCAATATCAGCCTTAGCATAAGTGTAACGCACCCCCACGGTGGCTTCTAATTTAGGTAGCTGCGATGGCTCCCAGCGATATTGAGCATATAGCCCAAACAAATCATACTCAGAATTATCCGCAATGGGGCGCTCTTCACGCGGGTCATTTCCTGTGCGTGAGCCAGTGGAATCTACACGATCATGATAATAATCAGCTCCATAAATAATTGCCCCAGGACCTAAATCTGATTCAAAATTCACTGCCAGCCCCCATGTTTGAAGATCTATATTAGTATTACTAAGGTCAATATCCGTAAGATCGCTGGGATCTGAGCGATCACGGAACTGAGAGTCCTGTGAAGTTTGGTATGACAGCACCGCAGACCATTTTTTAATCCAGCCAGCTCCCTCTTCCTCACTAATTTTAAGGTAGGTCAATGAACGTTCTTGATCTAGATCTCGGGCGAGATTTGACCCAGCGGTAATCACATTACCATCCAGAACAAAGCCTGTATTATCTAAAGTTGAATGAAACCTAGAGATATCATCCTGATCAACATACTGAGTGGCTAAAGTAAGTGTAGCACTGTCAGAAACTGCATAATCTAACCGGAAATCAAAATCTAACTCACTGTAGCCTGTATTGTTATAACGGCCAAAACCAGCATCTCTAATATCACCAAAGTCTTTTACGCTAATTCCAAGTAAAACTCCCCATTTACCGCCTTCGCCAAAAATCGTTTCCAGACGCCCTACATGACTCTCACTGTTTGTATCAAAACGGTAAAAAGCAGTGTTTTGATTAAACCACCCCTCATCCTGATCGAGGAAGTTTGATGACCTTGTATGAGTATATACAGTTCCACCAAAAGCATCAGACCCAAAGAGCACAGACCCCTGCCCCCTCACCAGCTCGATACGCTCAATGGCATTACTATCCACCGTATTCCAGTATTGCACCGGCCCACTCCTGAACGTTGAGTTATTAATACGAACTCCATCTACTAGTAACAAGTTCTGACGGCCCGTAAAGCCCCTGATAAATGGTGAGCCTTGAGCATGCGTGGTCTTCTGAATAAGTACCCCCGGCACATCTCTCAATGCTTCAGGCAATGTACGAATAGCATCCCCCAATAGATCGTCACTCCCGATAAGAGCCACGCTATAAGGGCTATCCTTAAGTACCTCTACCATACGGCTAGCTGAAATAACAGTCTCTGGTAATTCCTCAGCCTCCACACAACATATACCACATCCCATCAATATAGCGTTTTTTATAAAACGTATCATCATGTGAAAAACGTAATGATTTCGTCGTTTCTTAGGCTTAAGTTTGATCTTTTCAATCAACCCTTATCGTCACCTCACAAGCTTCTCAGCAGGTCAAAAGTATAAATACCACTACTATGTCCGTCCGCCCATGTAACATTCAGAGCGTAACCGCCTATCTGAACGAGTTTAATGAGCCTAAAGCTTCTCTCCGTGTGGATGACAGTGGGTTTAACTACCCGCCCCAGAGCATCAGGCTCACCCTGACAGGCGGCGCATGGGCAGGCCTCTCGCAGCTTTTTAAAAGTAATAAAGTTCTCGGTTTCGTCACCCCATGATAAGGCAAGTTCTTCACCAATGATGGCGTGATTAGAAAGTGTAATGGCAGACATATACGTAATACTTGTGAATAAAATTAAAGGTAATCGCGTTGACCAAAAATAGCAGAGCCCACCCTAACAATTGTCGAACCCTCTTCGATGGCCACTTCATAGTCACCACTCATTCCCATACTCAGCCCAGGCAGTTTTTTCCCGCCCTTCAGCTCCAGTCTATCACGGAGCTCCCTGAGTTTAGAAAACCACGGCCGGGCATCATCTGGATGAGACACCGCAGGAGGAATACACATCAGACCTATAATATTCACCCCCTCCAGAGATAGTAGATCTTCAAAATCAGCATGTAATTGATCAATCTCGTAACCAGCTTTATTTACTTCAGATGCCAGATTCACCTGCAGGTAGATATCTGGTTTAAGCCCCAGCTCAATGGCTATGTTAGAGCTGTAGCGAGCAAGCTTTAAAGAATCGACCCCATGAAACACATCAAAGAGAGGCAGAGCCTTGCGCACTTTATTTCTCTGAAGGTGCCCAATGAGATGCCAGCGTAGGTTCTCAGGGAGAGCAGGGACTTTCACCTCAGCTTCTTGCACCTTATTTTCACCGAAGCTTATATGCCCTGCCGCTACAACGTCAGCTACCTTATCCGCTGGCCACGTTTTAGAAACAACCAGTAATTCACATACGTTCAAATCACGCCCAGAGCGTAAAGCAGCCTGCTCCACTCGCTCTTGAACAGCGCGGAGATTCTCAGCGATCACATTAGCCATATCGCAGAGAGATCTATTATAGATTTCTATTCTGTAAAGTACCTGTCACGCGTGCGCGCTCAGTAATCTCCACCATATCAGATAGGATAGATATACTCTCACGTTTTACTGGGTCCAGTGAACTTGGCCACTCTGGAGTATCATCTAGCTCAGCCACATCATCCTTAGCCTCTCTTACATAGTTTTCTTTATCCTTAACTCGGTCAATCTCTTCAAGTTTCTCACGATCAACATCAGCTAAATCTAGGCGGAAGAAACGTAATGTTTTCTTATCCTCTTCGGCCACCTTAGCAAAGCGTGCTCGCATCTCTTCATTACGTTTATTACTGCGCTCTTCAGTATCAGAAAGCTCTTTTTTACGCTGCTCTTTATTCAGTGAAATACTGTTTTTCTTACGGCGTTCCTGCATCCGCGCTGCATCTTCTGCAATATATGAAAAATCCTTGGATTCCTTCACACGTTGCATACTTTTTTGCGTGAGCATCGGTAGAAAAAGGTCACCACGGTTTAATTCACTATACCCGGGTGCTCTGCGGATATTATCATGCGCCATAGCATAATCTAAATGCTTTTCGCCGATTTCAAATGCATCCATTAATGAAGGTAATACAATATCTGACTCCACACCCTTCAGCTGAGTAGTGCTACCTGCAATACGGTAGAACTTCTGAATAGTAGGCTTAAGAACACCTGCACGGCGAGCATCCACCATAAAGGGCATCATCTTTCGTATCTCCATAGGCTGCTGCACAGTACCTTTTCCGAAGGAAGAGCTGTCACCTATAATTACGGCACGATTATAGTCCTGTAGAGCACCAGCTAGAATCTCACTAGCTGAAGCACTTGTTTTATCAATGAGCACAACCATCGGCCCAGTATAAATAGGCTGAGCTAGGGATGATTCCTTCACATCGATAGCACCTCGTGTGTTCTTAATTTGAACCACAGGCCCTTTACCTGTAAAAAAGCCAGTCATTCGGCGAACCTCCTCAAGAGAGCCGCCACCGTTGCCTCGGAGATCTAAAATAAGCCCCTCTACCCTCTCCTTCTTGAGTCGAAGAACAAGTTTTTGAATATCGATAGAGCAGCGTGTCTTCCACTCCTTAAAATCCGCGTAAAACGATGGCAGGGTGATAAATCCCATACGGTGTTTAGTACCGTCATCGCGAGTCATTTCAATAACCTCAGCTGAAGCCAGTGACTCTGTTATTTCCACCTTGTCACGTTTGATAACAATAAACTTAACCTCACCAGGTGCTCCACCTGCTGGCTCTACCTTCAGACGCACATCAGATCCCTTTTTACCACGTATGAGATCTACCACACGGTCCAGTTTCTCAAACATAATATCTACCGTAGCTTCATCATTACCTACATTAGCACTATCGACACCTACAATACGATCATTGAGCTTTAACTCACCTTGCTTATCGGCTGGCCCACCCACTATTATCCCAGTAATTTTAGTTGCCCCTGCATCTTCGGCTTGAAGCATCGCCCCTATTCCAACAAGGGAGTTCTGCATACCCGACATAAAGCGCTCCATTTCAGACATGCTAAAATAATCAGTATGTGGATCATAACTCTTAGCTATTGCGCTAAAGAATATATCAGCGACTTCCTCCACATTCGACTCATTAATTCCATGCAGAATGCGTTCGTAACGAAGTGATAGCTTTTTCCCGGGGCTATTTTCCTCATTCAAAGGGTCTTTCTTCCCCTGTTTTTTAGCTAGCTCAGCAATAGTCTCACGACGTAGCACCTCACTCAGCAAGCCTTGCTCTACTTGATCACGCCAAATTTGCTTTGCCTCCACCTCTGAGTCTGCCCAATGTGCCTCTTTACGGGTAAGCATCATAGAACGGTGTGTATCAAAGGTAAATTGCTCCTCACGGCTCAGTAGTTCTTGAGCATATTTAATGCGCTCATTTGCACGCCTACGGAAAACGGTATGAATCTCCGTAGCAGCCTCCATGGACTCACCGTTTAGCAAGAGTGCGTGCATGTTCCGTCCATACTTTAAACGGAATCCATCAATATCCTCAGATAGAAAATACTGCTTACCTCTATCTAGCTCGTTAATATATGAGTTGAAAAATCGCTCTCCCAGTTTCTCATCAAATTCAAACCTCTCATAGTGGCTGTTGCGCAGCATGAGAAGCATCTGCTTCCCTACCTCATTAAAGTTTGTTTTCGCACCTACACACGACACTGAAGTCATCGTAATAAGTAAACTGCTAGCAAAAATTTTAAAGAATGACTGTTTTTTCATGTACTATACGTCTGTTATAAACATCCCGATAAATAAGGATGGTTGGAGACTCGCCCCTAAACACCTCTTTGTCCACCCATTTCCCTAAATCCTCTAACATTGCCAAGGGAAATGGCATAGACAATGACTCGACAGCACACGCAAAACTGCTACACCCCATACATGGATAACGCTGTGATCACTTTCGGCACTCCCGAAAACAAAAAAGCACTGGAGGAAAACCCTGTATTTGCACCTAAGTTTGATTCAGATGGGCTCATCCCTGCTGTCGCCATGGACGCAGAAACTAAGGAGCCTCTCATGCTAGCCTACATGAATGCTGAATCTCTAAAGCAGACACTCGCCATTGGTGAAGCTGTCTACTACTCACGTAGCCGCCAAGAAATCTGGCATAAAGGTGCTACGTCAGGTCATGTTCAGGTAATAAAAGAGATCCGTACGGACTGTGATCAAGACGCCGTTATTCTCTATGTGGAGCAGCTTGGCGCTGGGGCATGCCACACTGGCAGAGGCTCATGCTTTTACCGCGTAGTGGATCTAGAAAAAGGAACTGACCCTGCCGCTCTGAGCTTTAACGAGGAAGGGCTCACCTTTGACCCCGATTCCGTTTACAAGAAATAAGACCCCTCCACCCTAGGTAATAACTACCGTGAAAATTATTTTTTTCGACTGTGACTCTACCCTTACCCCCCTGGAGGGCATTGACGAACTCGCGCGCCTACAGGGTGATGCCGTCTTCAAAGAAGTAGAAGACCTCACCAATGCCGCCATGAACGGTGAAGTCCCTATTACTGAGGTATTTGGCCGCAGGCTCAAGATCATCCAGCCTGGCACAGATACGGTAAAAAAAGTAGCACAGCTCGTTCTTGAAACCGTAGAACCTACGGCCAAGTCCACTATCGAGGCTCTCAGGGAGAATGGTTGGACGCCCATGATCATCTCCGGTGGCCTTACTCAGGTCATCGAGCCACTTGCCGAATTTTTAGACATCAATCATATCCACGCCGTAGACCTGTCTTTTAATGAAGACGGCTCGTATGCAGGATTTGATACTGACGCGCCCCCTACTCGAAATGGCGGGAAACCAGAGATCGTGGCCTCATTACGTAAGCAACTTCAGCCAGAAAAGGTCGTCATGGTTGGCGATGGCATCTCAGATCTTGAGGTCAAGAGCGTAGCAGATCAGTTTATCGGCTTCACACGCTACGTAGCGCGTGAAAAGGTAGTGCAAGAGGCAGACTCCTGCATCACATCTCTAGATCAGCTTGTTAGCCTGCTAGACTAATAGATAACAATGCGGCTGTGCGCTCACACCGCACTAGTTAGAAGTTAAACCGGCCAATATCTGTGCGCTGCTGCGCGCCATCGAAGCTAACTTTCGCCAGCTCAGCGTAAGCAGCATCTACAGCGGTGAGTCTCTCTTCTCCTCCGGACACAACCGCCAGCACACGGCCACCGTTTGTTTCCCAGTCACCGTTTTCATTTTTCTTAGTACCTGCATGATAGACGCGTGCGCTATGAATGTTATCCAGCCCTGAAATTATATCACCACTACGTGAGCTAGCTGGGTATCCAGCACTAGCCAAGATTAGGCAGACACTCCAGCCTTCATCGAAGCTGAGTAGATCCTTCTTCATTTCTCCCTTGGCCGCCGCGTAGCAAAAGCTAGCAATATCACCCTGCACCAGCGGCATTACAGCCTGACACTCAGGATCACCAAAACGGCAGTTATACTCAATGATTTTTGGGCCCTCAGGAGTGAGCATCAGCCCGAAGTAGAGGTAACCACGATATGGTAGATCATCTTTTACCAGACCATCCACAGTAGGCTGAACAATTGTTTTTTCTATTAATGCGAGAGTCTCGGCATCTATCAGCTGCCTACTAGCCACCGCCCCCATACCTCCTGTGTTAGGGCCCTCATCACCATTACCTATACGCTTATAATCACGGGCAGGAGTAAAAATCTGGTATTCACCATCACAGACAGCGGCAAAGATAGAAACCTCAGGCCCCACCAAACACTCCTCTACCAGCAGGCGGCCAGCGCCAAACTTACGCTCCACCATTACCTCATTTAAAAACTCTTCTGCACTCGCCTCATCTGGACATACAGCCACCCCCTTACCAGCAGCTAAGCCATCAAACTTCAGCACTGTAGGATACTGGCCATTAATCGCTGCGCGAGCTTCATCAACGTCTGCGCAGCCAGTGGCCGCACCTGTAGGGATGTCATGGCGGAACATAAACTCCTTGGCAAACTCCTTACTCGCCTCCAGCTGGGCAGACTGCTTATGTGGCCCCCAGCATGGGATACCTGCTTTTTCACAAAGATTTGCAAGTCCCTCTTCCTTGACCAAATAGCTTTCCTCACCGGCGATACAGAGTTCGATCTCATTCTCCTCCATCCAGCTGATCAGCCCATGCAGACTATCCACCTGCACGCTCATCGCCAGTGGCTCAATGGCATCACTCCCGGGGAAACAATAAATTTCAGTCTCCGTGGGAGATTCTACAAGAGCGGTAATCAATGCGTGTTCACGCCCTCCTTTGCCAACAACAAGAATTTTCATGCGGGGAATCAAGCGAACCCAGCCTCGGGAAGCAAGCACTATAGGCTAAATTTAATATCATTTCAGTCTTTTATAAGATAATATTGGGTGAAAAATAAAAAAGGTAATCATAAAGTATTTCGAATACCCGCCCCAAAAGGAACTCTTATTACACGAATTTCGCCCTGTTTTACGCTGTTTAGTATTGCTACGTGCCATTTCTCGCCCTAAGTTCCGCGCCTGTCCAGCACTCTGGGCAGACACTAAAAACATCCTTTTCTGCAATGATTGAAAACATGCGCAAATATACCGGCCTTATGGTCGTAGTTTTCGTCCTGCTTGCCGCAGGCTTCCTATTCACGATGAATGACATCGGCACCGGTAGCGCCGGAGGCAGCGGCCCTGCCGTCCTTGTCGTTCACGGAAAGTCACTTGACCATCAGGCGTATGAGCGTGCTGGCCAGCGGACACTTCAGCTCAGCTCTGAAGTTGGCCTCCATAACTACATTAACTTTCTTATGGCACCAGATGCTAATCAGATGCAGCAGGCACTCCAGCTAGGACGCTACGGCATGAACTACTACTCCATGATTCAGGGAAACCTCACTGAGCAGGATATGGTTCGATTTGTCGCAAACCGTATTATCCTTCAGCACTCCATCACGGAAATGGGCCTCCATGCCAGTGAAGATGACATCTCAGAGGCCATCAAAAACCTCCCAGCATTCTCCCAAAATGGAAAATACAACGAGCCAGCCTACGCACTCTATGTAGAAAAACGCTTAGGCAGACTCGGTATGACTGAAAAGCACCTTCGCGATATCACACGTGAAAACATCTGCCTTAATAGATTAGTCAACATCATCGGCGGTGGCCTCACCTCCACACGCTCAGCTACTCAAGACCAATTAGAAGCTCAGCTACAGACAGTCACCCTAGCGAAAATCGCCCTCAATCGTGATGACTTTGTAAAAAAAGAAAACCCCACCGAAGAAGAAATCAAATCGCACTGGGAAGCTCACCAAGATGCATACAAAACGGATGAGCAACGCCGTATCTCATACTACTTCCTTGACCTCCCAGAAGACCCTGAAGAAAAAACAGAGCCAGCCAAGCCTGACGTAACAGAAACAGCTGACGCAACAGAAACAGCTAAAAAAGCTGAAGCAGCTAAAGCCGCGGCAGCAGTAGTTAAGCAAGCAAAGCGCACAGCTGCCGCCAAGGACTTAACGCGCCAAATCCAGAAACTTTATGACGGCATAATCGACAGTGAAAATAACAAACTCCCTCTCGACTTCGCCGCCATCGTTAAAACCAACGGCGGCACTGCCACAGCCAGTAAGCTCTTCACCCCTAGCACACTTCCCAAGGAGCTTACAGGCCTCACTCTACGTGGATCTTCTAACCGTAACCGCGCAGTATCAGATGTCATCTTCAGCATGCAAATGTCTGATAAAGAATACAATCTCGTTTCAGCCCCCCTCCCCGTGGGAGAAAACGGATGGCTCGTATTTGTCCTAGAAGAAGTCATCACCCCAAAGCCTCTCGACTACACAGCAGCAAGAAACAAAACACTCGCTAACCTCATTAGCGAAAACGCTACTAAAAACATACAACAAGCAGCTGAGGACGCGCGCACCGCCGTTCTTGAACTTATGAATGGTGGTAAGGACTTTGACACCGCAGCTCGTGAAAAAGGCTTCACCCCTGTGCAAGTAGGCCCATTCTCAAACGCCAGCACACCACCTGCGGATGAGCCTAGCGCACAGCAGCTCCACAGCGTAGCCAGCGGCCTAAACGCAGGCGAAGTTTCCGAGGTTATTAATGAAAGTAGCCGCTCCCTCTTCATCTACGTAGAGAAGCGCGAACTTGAAGATGCTGAAGAAAATAAACTTCGTGTGGATAATGCCATGCAGGGCTCTAAAATTGAGTTCATGGTCAGAACATTCCTGAACTGGATTAACCACCAGTATCAAAAAGCAGAGGTGCAACGCCCTGCTGACAAGGGCTAACACACCCCCCTTTAATACCTCTCATGTTTTACATCTCTACGGCCATTGATTACACCAATGGCGCTCCACACATCGGCCACGCCTATGAAAAGGTACTAGCCGATGTTATCGCCCGTTACCGACGCCTTGCTGGAGACGAAACCTACTACCTAACAGGAGTAGATCAGCACGGCCAGAAAGTTCAGCAAACAGCTGAAGAAGACGGCGTAAACCCTGCGACATACGTTAAACGTGTTACCAAAGGATTTACCCAAGCATGGGAAAAACTCGGACTTAGCTATGATGGCTGGGCAGAAACGACCAACCCAGAGCACAAGGCATGTGTCCAGGGCGTCTTACAGCGCCTTTTTGACGAAGGTCAAATTTACAAAAAACGCTACACTGGATTTTACTCCATCCGTCAGGAACAATTCCTCACAGATAAAGAGCGTAATGAAAATGGTGAATTTGGTGAAGAGTGGGGTCAGGTAGAAGAACGTGATGAGGAAAACTACTACTTCAGACTCAGCAATCACGTTGAATGGCTGCAGAAATTTGTAGACACCCATGATGACTATATCATCCCTAGCTTCCGTAAAGCAGATGTAGTTAACGCCATCGAACGTGCCGAGGGCACAGACCTCTGTATTTCACGTCCTAAGGAACGCCTCCGCTGGGGTATCGAGCTACCATTTGATAGTAATTTTGTCACCTTCGTCTGGTTTGACGCGCTGATAAACTACATTTCATTTGCAGGCTATAACAAGGCAGAAGGCTCTAACCTCCCTGACTTTGATAAACTCTGGCCTGCTCAACTACACGTAATAGGAAAAGACATTCTAGTCCCCTCCCACTCAATTTATTGGCCTTGTATGCTACATGCAATCGGGTTTCCTGACGATCAGATCCCCTCACTCCTTGTTCACGGCTGGTGGAATATTAAGAAAAAAACTAGCACTAGTGATGCAGAAGGTTCAGAAAAGATGTCTAAATCTTTGGGTAACGTAATCGACCCTGTGGCATTAACTGAAACCTTCGGTCAAGACGCAGTCCGCTACTACCTTGTGCGTGACATTCATACTGGTCGAGATTCAGATTACGACATTGAGCGCCTTGTTATGCTCTTTAATACCGAGCTAGCGAACAACCTCGGAAACCTCTGTAACCGCGCTCTAAATATGACCAAGCGCTACAGCGGAGGTGTTACCGTCGCCTCTGACTTTGATGATGATTCCTGTGTAACTCTCCGTGCATCCTTCAGCACAGCCTTAGAGAAATACCGAGGCCACATGGATAAGTATGAGATTTCACATGCCCTCGAAGCAATCATCGGATTTATCACAGGCACCAATGTTTTTGCCGAATTACATAAACCGTGGGAAATCGCTAAAGATGAATCTAAAACTGAAGAATTAAACGCTGTGCTCACACACATGGTAGAAGCCGTAGCTCTGAGTAGCGTCCTGCTAAAACCCATCATCCCTCAAGCCTGTGAGCGCATTCAAACTCAACTTAAAGCAGAGCACCTTAGCACAGTCTCTCTAGATAACTTAAAGTGGGGCGTTCTCGAGATAGGCCAAGAAGTAGCAAAACCTAAACCGATATTCCCAAGGATCCAGTTAGAGGCAGAAGACTAAGCTAACTAACCTTCATTGCGCTCTACCACTGCCAACTTGAGCTGCTCTAGCACCATAGCTACAGTAACCTCACCTTGGCAGCGCATATCAACGGTACACTTAGCCATGTAACATGGGCTACATGCTACATGTTCACGTACCACACGGCTCTGCTTACCCAGTGGGCGCTTCCACTCTGGCTCGTTAGGCCCAAAGACTACCACCGCAGGTAGCCCTACATACCCAGCAAGGTGAGCGAGTTCACAATCACTAGCCACTAGGCCACTACAGCTGCGCAGACCACTCAGGGTCTCACCCATATCCCACTCCGTTGTGTAGTCCTCCACCCTATCACCCAGTAACTGCTTCAGCCCAGAAGGCTCAGGATTAATTTTGCTAGAAAGAATAATCCAATCTACCTCTCCCTCTGAGATCTCGTAACGCTCTACGAGATCTACAAAATTCTCTAGAGGCCACTCATGGCTTGCTCCATACTCGGACTCTGGAGCTAGCACTATCCGAGGTTTCTTTGATGGAAGTAGTAGTGGCTTAGTAGCAAATGAGCTACGCACAAAAGGCTCTCCCCCAAGGAACTGGACCAGATTAAGATAATACCTTACACGATGTTCAATAGGCCCTATCTCGGTAAATACATCAATAGAACCTGTCAAATGTTTACCCAGCTCCTTAGTTGGATAACCCAGACGCTGAGGGATATCCACACGCTGAAACGCCTTAGCTACCTCCCCCCCTCCCCAGCAGATAGCCGATACAAAACTAACTTCATACTCAGATAAAATCCTCGCTATCTGACGTGAGGTTGCTCTTTCAGGATACGTAATCACATAATCAAGCTCTGACACCCCCTGCCATAAAGCCTCTTGAAAATCAGGGCAAATCACCGCTATTTTAGACTTTGGCCGAAAATGGTGTAATGCCCGCACCGCAGGAACAGCAAAGCATGCCTCAGTCAGAGACAACGGAGCTGCTACACATAAGAACCCATCCTTCAAATGCAATGAAGGGTGCTCTGGCAAGAGATCCTCATCCGGAAGCTTCGAAGACATGCCTCACTCTATATGGTCTATTCGTAAAATACCACCTGATAGTTTACCCACTTCAGAGAAAAAACAGCATTAGCCACTTTACCGCTTTTCAATAACGTAAATGCCCTTAGCTTCTTGGCATGAGAAAATTGTTACCGATTTTAAGCCTCACACTCACCACGCTATTCGCACTCAGTCCGGCACAAGCTCAGCAACAGCCACTCACACCAGTAGCTCCTGCTAACAATGGCATCTACAGCTCCATCGTCCGGATCGAGGCCGCCACTCAAGTGCCTGATTATAATGAACCTTGGAAGGCAGGACGCTTCAGCGGAGGTATCGGCACAGGCTTCCTCATCGGGCCCAATAAATTCCTAACCAATGCGCACGTCGTCTCTAACTCACGCCGCCTGCTCATTACCGTGCATGGCTCCCCTCAGAAGCACCCTGCACGTATTCTTCATATTGCTCATGACTGTGATTTAGCCCTCCTCGAAGTAGAAGATTTCACACCGTTTAAAGGGCTTGAATATTTGCAAGTAGGCCTCATCCCAAAACTTGAAAGCCAAGTCCGTGTAATTGGCTACCCAGTGGGAGGGAATCGTATCTCCGTCACCCGAGGCGTAGTGTCCAGAATCGATTTCAGCACCTACAGCCACTCACGCTCTGATCAACACCTTGTCGTCCAAATTGACGCAGCCATTAACCCCGGTAACTCAGGCGGACCAGTACTCCAAGACGGAAAAGTAGTAGGTGTCGCATTTCAAGGACTACGCTCTGCGGACAACACCGGTTACATGATCCCCACTCCAGTAGTAAAACGTTTCCTCAAAGACATAGAGGACGGTAGCTATGACAAGTATGTAGACCTTGGCATCTCAGAATTCCCAATGTTTAACCCCGCTATGCGGAAAAAATTTGGCCTTGAGAGAAACTCTCCAGGTGTCCTTGTGGCCTCCGTCACGCCTGATGGCCCCTGTGACGGTGTGTTGGAGGACAACGATATCCTCACTGCTATAAACGGTAACGCCGTAGACGCAGCAGGTAATGTTCTTATCGAAGGTGAGAAAGTAAATATGAATGAAATCGTAGAACGTAAATTCTCCGGAGACGAAGTGCAACTAAGCTTCACCAGGGACGGTAAAGCCATGGAGAAGTCCGCCACCCTAAAGCACTTTGCACCAGCCCAGATGTATTCCGTTCAGTATGGTATCACTCCTCGCTTCACCACCTTTGCAGGTCTGGTTCTCCAACCACTAGATAGGAATCTATACGCCGCTCATAACTTTAAAAACACGCGTGTGCGTAGACTTTTTGCCCACTACATTGATGAGGCTATTTTCAAAGAGCGCCAGGACATTGTCATCCTTACAACAATCCTCAGTGACCCCACTAATACCCACGTTAATAGCCACGCCGGTAAAGCCGTCGAATCAATTAACGGTGAGAAAGTCACTAGCTTAGATCAAGCACACGCACTCCTCCACCCCACAAACGCACCCGAGTTCTTCGTCATCAAGTGTGAAGGTGTAGAGCGCCCTATCGTTATCCCCGGAGACAAAGCCGCAGAAGCTAGTAAGCGCACTAGAAGTAACTACGGCATCAGCTTACCATCTCGCCTTAAGTAGACCCTCTATACTTAACACTACTATCTCATTTATCATGAAATCTTTTCTAACAATCACCACCCTCATCGGCCTGGTAATGACTATCCATGTCAACGCCGCCACAGCAGTCCAGAATGCTCTAGTCCGTGTAACCTCTACACAGCAAACATGGAGCACCTCCCAACCATGGGATAAAAGTCGTCCATCCTCACGCAGTGCCCTGGGAGTATTTCTTAAAAATAATCACATCCTCACCACGGCTGAAATGGCAGCGAATAGCACCTATATCGAGCTAGAAAATGCCGATAGTACACGCACTCTCGCCGCCAAGGTAATCGCCATCGATTATGAATCAAATCTCGCATTACTAGCCCCCACCAATACAGATGAAAAAAGTTTCCTCAGCGGACTTCAACCTCTGGAACTCGGTCAATCCGCCAATATTGGCGACACCGTAGGCGTCTGGCAGTTAGAGGACAATGGCATGCACCTGATCACTAATGCCATCATCCAAGGTGCCGACATCGTCTCCAGCTTCACCAGTGGCAACTACTTTCTCACCTATGAAGCAAAAGGCTCCTTACAAAGCACATCAAGTAGCTACTCACTCCCTGTGATCAAAGACGGAAAGCTACTAGGTATGCTCTCCAGCTATGACTCTAAGGATCAAATCATCGACATCATTGCACCGGAGATCATTACCGCATTCTTAGCTGACACAGCAGATGGTAACTACGAAGGTTTCCCCTCATTAGGTATCAGTATCAACAGCACAGTGGACCCTAACTTTCGTCTCTGGCTTAAACTTTCTGAAGACGGCGGTGGGCTCTACATCACTAAAGTTAGTAAAGGAAGCTCCGCTGAAAATGCTGGTATACTCAAAGGTGATGTCCTCGTCTCTGTAGCTGGCAAGCCCATCGGCCGCCGTGGTTATTATGATGATGATAAATACGGTCGCCTCTACTGGAGCCACCTCATCAGAGGCAGCCATAAAGTAGGTGATAGCCTTAAAGTTACCGTCCTTCGCAAAGGTGAAAAAAAAGAACTCACAGCCACTCTCGCACGCCCAGTAAAACGCCTTATCCCAGCTCACACAATTGACCAGGCACCTAGCTACTTAGTGAAAGGTGGCTTTATTTTCCAAGAACTCTCCACAACCTACCTTACAGGATTTGGAAAAGACTGGCAAAGCACTGCACCACTAAACTTACTAGATGCACTGAGCAGCCCAGAGGACTATGAAGAAGGCCGTAATAAACTCGTCTTCCTCAGCGCCACAGTCCCCACACCAGCCACCACTGGCTATGAGAGAATCCGTAACTACATCATCGCCAAGGTAAATGGGCAAAAAATTTCTGATATCCCAGCTCTCATCAAAGCATTTGAAACACCTGGGACAGATGGGCTTCACACCATCGAGTTCGCCGAGGGCAGGCCAAAGACTATCTACTTAGATGCCAAAGCTTCAGACGCCATTGATGCTGAGCTACTCAAGCGAGGTATCCCCAAGCTATCACGCTAGTAAGCACACTATCGTCTCCTTAACTTAACTCCACCATCTGCTTTAGATGCGTGGAGAGTAAGTAACAGCTAATCTGCATCTCAGCTACGCCTGTGATACGAGACATCGCTTGGCGGTAGACGGCTAACTGTCCTTCATAGGCTGATACCATCTCCGCTGCGGTCTTTTGGTCCGTTTTAAAGTCAATGATACTCACTTGCTGAGGCTGGCCATCTATCATCGTAATCACCGCGCGGTCTATCACACCACTCAGCCATGCCCCATCGATCTGAGTTTCAAATGGCTGCTCCCTGAGTAATTGATAATCACCAGTAGGTCGTTCAAAAAACTGACTTATCTCCGGTGACTCTAGACACGCCTTGACCACTGAGGCCGCAGGCTTATCGTCCAGCTCAGGAAGTTCATCAAGCCACGTGATTTGTTCAAAATGCTGATGCACTAAATTACCAAAAGCCATGCCCTTAGAGCTCTCTAACAGAGCGCCAATAGTCGACTCCTTCTGTGCACTTGCTATCTTTCTCGCGATCCGCCCCTTAGCCTTTAGTAACTTAGGCATAGCCTCCTCTCTCGCCACTGGGCTAACCTCACTCAGCTCTGGCTCTAGCCAGGCACCGGACTCGTAGAGCAAGGTGTAACTCTCACCGCCCAGCTCGATTACCTGCTCACCACTTCGCGCGGTAGACTCACGGACCCAATCATCAAATTTATCCGCCGGCTTCCAGCTATCTTTCACTGGATCTAAAATACAGTAAGTAGCGTGTTTAGCACGCGTCAGGGCGACGTAAAGATTACAGAATCTCTCGTAGCACTGCTCAGCCTTCCAGCTTTCTACCATTCCCTTGAGTGCCTCATCTGCCTCACAGATCTCCTTAGCGGGCTTACGGAGGATATACTCCACAGACCCCAGCGCCCCCTTACGCTCTAGCATTTCCAGTCGCTGAACAGATGCAAATCCCTGCCCTCCCAGCTCTGGTAGAATCACAATGTCAAAGCCTAGTCCCTTAGCTTTATGAACAGTCATTACCTGCACCATTCCCTCACGACTACTCTCACGAATCTTACGCGATTTCAGCATCACCACCCACTCAGCTAGACAGCCACCACTGGAGCTAAACTCCACTGCCGCAGTAAGAATCTCATTTAATCTACTATCGCCATAGTCAGAGATATTCACGCTCTGACGTAGTCTCGCTACCAGATCGGTCACAAGATCAGCCACGCCATTTCTAGCAAGCTCCTGTGTTAGCCAGCGCCACTGCTGCGCAGCGGCATCCGTATCCGTGATCTCTTTCACCACTGCAGCTAGAGGTGAATAGCTAACATGTAAGCGAGCAAAATCATCAGCAGGATTACATAACCAGCGAAAGAGATCTAGAATCACAGCACCCTCCGGCCCGTCCACAGCAAAGCTCTCAGACTCCGGTGCGATAGCCAGCTGAGGGAGTTCACGGCGGAGGTATTCCACCATCCCTGTCACCTGAGCGTTTTTACTCACTAAAATAGCACAGGTCATCTGGCTCTCTAGTGGCTTAGCCGTCTCTAATAGGTGTTTTACAGCAGCATAGCGGG
This sequence comes from Akkermansiaceae bacterium, assembly GCA_023301765.1. Lineage (GTDB taxonomy): Bacteria > Verrucomicrobiota > Verrucomicrobiia > Verrucomicrobiales > Akkermansiaceae > Oceaniferula. Next base: position 95,521 of record JALZUC010000002.1, read on the forward strand.
CTTTAGTTTTCTCCTCACTGGAGACTTTAGCATCCACCATGGTCTCCAGCACTAGTGCATGACCAGCCTTCTGCCCTGATGGCTCATGCTCTTGGAAAACCCAGCGGTTTACAGCCTCAGCGGGGAATATCTCCTGCCACTTAGGGTCTGATAGATCACAGACACTATTTACAAGATTGAGCACATGCTCAGATGATCGGAAGGATTTATCCATCTTCCACTCCGCTAAACGCTCTCCATAAACACTCTGAAGTTCATCAAACAAACGTGGCTCACCACCACGCCAGCCGTAAATACTCTGCTTCCCATCACCAACGACAAAGACTGAACGCTCTCCGCTATCATCCTGCAGAACTTCATCCACAAGAGTCCCTATCGCCTGCCACTGCGGCTGGCTAGTATCTTGAAATTCATCTAACAGCCAGTGATCGTATCTAGCGTCTAGCCGGTAATCGATCAGATTTCTCACCTCAGGATCCCAGATCGCCATAGCACCCTGCCCGGCTAGTAGCATGGTAAGATCAGAAAAACAAAGCCTCCCCCTGCTCCTGACACTCTCATGATACTCCTGCTCATAGGCAGCAATCACACCAGAGAGCCCTTGAGTTCTCTTAATCCTAATCTCTACCTCATCACGCACCAGCGCGCCTACCATGGCATGAATTGCATCTGCCAGCTTCCCCTCGATAACTTGGTCACGCTTTGAGTAGACTTGCACCCAGCGGCCATTTTTTAAATCCGGTAGTGCGCTCATGGCATCCGTGACTCTCTTTGGTATCGTAGCTAGAGATGTGCCAGGAATGCGTTGTGAGACCCACTTACACGCCTTCACCCATGATGTTTTATAGCTACCGTGGATGTTCTCTATATTTCCTAATAGAGACTCCACATGCTTCGCCTTCATCGCGTAGTCACCACCTTCTGGTAGCGGGCATCCACCGTTCTCATCTGGCCAGAGTAGCTCTGCACTCCCCCAGCGTTCAGCCTCCGGCGTAGCTAACCAGCGGTTCTGATACTTGGTAATAAACTCCTCAAGTGTTTGCCCTAGGCGATTCTCCTCTTCACCCCAGGTTGCCTGTTTAAAGGACTGTAGAAAAAATTCTCGCTCTTGCTCCGTGGTGCCTAAACTAGAAAAAATCTTAGTCATCACCGCCAGCCGCTCAGAGACTGCGGCAGACTCCTCCATAAGATCAAAACCACTCAAGCCTAACTCCAGCGAGCAATTTCTTATGATCCTAACAAAGTAACTATCCAATGTAGAGAGCGCTAACCTATCCAAAACTGCTACCAAGTTCTCCAAGAGCTTTTGAAAATAAGCCGCATCCATACGAGGTAGCACCACTGCACTGCCATCAGACTTTGCGGTCACTAATGCAGGAATAGTGTCACCCCCAAGAATGACAACCTTAAGCTCTTCAGCTAAACTCAACGCAGACTCTTCATTTTCAGCCCCATCAGCAAGCCGCGTCATGATACGGCTGGTAAACTCCCCAGCTGCCTTCTTCGTAAATGTAAGTGCTATGATTTTTTCCGGAGCTGCCCCCAGAACCATCAAACTTAGATATCGGTTTGCCAGTTGCCACGTTTTACCACTACCTGCAGAGGCGCGAATCATAGTACTTTGAAGCATAGCTGGCATAGATCATAGTCAAGCGTGAGCCAGACTGTGTGACAAGTTTTCAGTTTGCGAAGCTGTAGATTTCACATTAAATAATCACATGTTCGCCAGCTTCCATCACTTTGGTACCAGTCATATTACAGCGATGGTAACTATTATTACCATCACCATACTACTAATTCAGCTGTGCAGAAGAAACGCCCCTAGTAAAGCCAAGTATATCGCACTCACTACCCTCGCATTTCTCTGTTTTGCTATCTACCCCATTCATCAGACTTTTCACCTCCTCACTGGTGGTGCTGGTAAGCTAGACGAGGTAATACCATTTCACCTCTGTGATATTATAGCCATCATCTGCGGCTTTGCTCTCATCACCCGTAAACCCATCCTCTGTGAACTCGCCTATTTCTGGGGGCTTGCAGGTACATTACAGGGGATCCTAACTCCTGACATTAATCACGACTTCCCAAACCCTCTGTTTATCATCTTTTTTCTCCATCACGGAGTGATCGTCATCACCGCCTTACTTCTCCCACTAGGGCTAGGCTGGAAACCTCGCCCCAAGGCTGCTAAGCACACCTTTTGCTGGATATTAACCTACGCAATCGGGGCTTTTATTCTCAATTTAATACTCAAGACCAACTTTGGCTTTCTCATGCACAAACCTGAGAGAGGCAGCCTACTCGATATCATGGGGCCTTGGCCTTGGTATATAATCGTCCTCGCTATCATCGCCAGTGCTATTTTCTACCTGCTAGCACTACCCTTCAGTAAATTTCAAAACGAGAGATCAGAGCAGGTAAAGCCAAATTAGCGCGTGCCATTTATTTCATTTTACTCTTAATTAGCTCAGGGATGCACAGAGCTATCCCCTCCCATTTTCTATTATCATGAGCGACTCATCACCTAAGCCAACAGCTAAAAAACGTAAACGCATAAACGTCCGCCGCCCGGATGTCATGGCTCTCGTCCAGGCCGAGGTAGAGCAGCATTACCGGTCTTCTCTTGTAGAAAAAATCCGCACTAACGGTGGTGAACTAACTATCGGTAATACCACTATCCGCCTAGCTCAGAAATTTGGCTTCTGCTACGGTGTGGAACGTGCGATTGACCTAGCCTACGCCACACGTAAAGTTTTTACAACCCAGCGCATATTTCTCATCGGCGAGATCATTCACAATCCTGAGGTAAATCTCCAGCTCCGCGAAATGGGTATCGTGTCACTACCCTGGCGTCAAATGGGCTCAGACTACGATAACCTTAGTGAAGAGGATGTAGTCATCGTCCCCGCCTTTGGTGCCCCTACTACTTTTATGGATAAACTCGCTGAAATAGGCTGCCACGTCATCGACACCACCTGTGGTGATGTTATGAAAGTATGGCGCCGTGTCCGCGACTACGCTAAAAATGAAGTCACCTCCATTATCCACGGTAAAGCAGACCACGAGGAAACACGAGCCACCGCATCACGAGCTCTTGGCACAGAAAAAAACGGCCACTACCTAGTTATCCTAACACTAAAAGACGCGGACTACATCTGTAACTACATTTCAGGAAATGGCTCTCGTGAAGAATTCATAGAAAAATTTGGAGATAACTGCTCAAAAGGTTTTGATCCTGACCACCACCTCATTCGCGTAGGCGTGGCTAATCAGACAACCATGTTACAAAGCGAGACCGAAGAACTGCAGAACCGCATCCGCAAAGCTATTATAAAACGTGATGGATCCTCCGCGCACTACCACGTCTTTGACACCATCTGCGGGGCCACACAAGAGCGCCAAGGCGCACTCTTCCAGATGTTAGATAGCAGTGATAAAAAACCAATGGATATCCTACTCGTAGTCGGTGGCTACAACAGCTCTAACACCACTCACCTCGCAGAAATAGGCCAAGAAAATTTACCCACGTTCTTTATTCGTAATGCTAAGTGTATGGAATCACTTAAGACTATCACTCACTATGATCTTAAGCAGAAAAAAGAGATACACAGCACCTATACAGGCATGTTACTAAAAGATAAGCCCGTGGTCATAGGTGTCACCGCAGGTGCCTCCTGCCCAAATAACCTGATCGAGTCCACCATCGCTCGTGCTCTCGAACTGCGCGGCATCAGCCACGAACATCTTACTAATACTGATTAGTAAACATGGAGAAAAATCTTACCTCTGAGGGGTGACTAAATCGATATGTGCCTGAATAATTGCAGCATCAGCCTCCTTCCCCAAGAGACTTAAACTGAGCTTCATCCCCATAAGTGAATTCATATTATTAGGGTAATGTTTATGCCCCTCGATAAATGCTTCATAGGCATCTTCATTTTTGCCCATATACAGGTAGTATTCACCTAGTCTATTCTGCATCGGCGTAACCACCAGAGGAGGCATCATCAACTTAGGTATATACTGTAGGTCTATTGCTGAATAAAATGAGCCCGCTGCTGCCACTCTCTCCGCGCGTGAAAAATTCATCTTAATAATCCCCGCTAATTCTTTATCATAAATCGCAAGACCTCTTCCTGCATGAATATAGTGACTAGCGTCACTAGCACGCCGAGCTCCATCCACAACATTCACCAATGACCCTACGAACTTCCGATAAGTTTTCTGGTGTAAAGAGCTAGCCGCAGCAAGAGCCTTATCATCCACAGCTCTCCGACTCCCCATATAGACACGAAGAGCATCAATAAATGCACCCGCAAGAGATGGAAACTTAGAATCCTCTATGAATGGCTTCAACTCTGCCGCAGTAGGTAGACTCTGCTGACCTAGATTCAGATCCTGCCCCTCGCCCTTAGCGAGGTAAAGCCGCGCTGATAGGCTATACCCCCGCCAGAGGAGCATATGATTACCGGCTGACCTTGGCCGACTCGGGTCTAGCTTGAGAGCTCGAACTTCTTGAGCAACCCTCATAGCACCGCTGAAGTCACCTCGATGAAAAAGGGTATTAGCTAGGTAACACTTCGCCTTTACTAGGCCAGGACAATCATTAATTGTGACACCAGACTCCTCCATCCATATTGTGTAAAGCTCTGCAGACTTAGTAAAGGCTCGCTCAGCTAGGAGATAATTCCCCGCCCTCCATTCGAGATGGCCTACAGCATGCCACCATGTCGGCATCTCAGGTGAGGACTTTACCAGTTTTCTTGCCACCGGTAGCAGTTCTCTTTTTAAATTTACGGTGCTATTAGGAGCCTCAGCACAGAGCGATACCCAGAAATTTTGGACTAATGGATTCTCATGATGCTCTCTGAGCAATTTTTTAGTCCTTTTAATTGCGGTCTGCTGTGCAGGCGTGGGACTACCGGAGATATCATAACTACCGCGAGTGAGTAGTATCCCTAATAATCTCGATTGTATTAACTCAGGAAACCTATCCCCCAATGCTCTAAACAAATTACCAGCTTCCAGAGGGCTATCAGAAACCAGAGTTCCCACAGCAGCACAAAACTGCTTTTCAATCTTAGGAAACCGTTCTGATTTTCCGGATTCCATTGCCGCTGTATCAGCCTCCATAAGGTCTAACATTCTCTCCACTGCAGCATGGCGATAGCGCGCGTATTCGCCATACGGTTGAGCCAAGGCCAGCGCCACACCACAATAAGCTAAAAGACACTCATCGTCCTGCTGAATCGCTGCACAAAAATGCCGGTAAGCCTCAAAATCCCACTGTGAGTGGACCATCGCAAAACCTTGCTTTACATGCGCCCTAGCCTTTTCTGAAGGAGAAGAAACGATCATTTGAACCCCCTCACTCCCAGCGCGTATTTTGGGTACGCTCAGAGCGGCAACCTTAGCATCAATCACATTATTAATACTAAACACCATAGCCTCTAACACATCTTCACTTACCGCCGGCGCCCCCCCCTCCTGAGCACTAGCTAGCTCACTATGGCCCAGAGGCAGGGCAATTAATATGGAAGCTATAAAGCTTGGGAAAAAACGGCTAGGCATGTGCTAACTATCCATTATAAAGACAACCCTCACCAGAGCAAAAAATTAAAAATCCCCCAGTCTCTCAATAGCTTCTATTTTACACACCCCGTAAATGCTCTTTATATGCTTACAGAATCACTTCAAATCCTCCAAGAAGCCTACTCTGGTTACTGGCAGTTTCTGATCAAAGAAATTAGCCAACCTAATTGGGGGAATTACTTTTACTGGCTACTCAGTATTTCCCTATTCTTTTTTATGATGGAAACCCTCCGCCCATGGAGGTCTGAACAGGCCAAATTCCGCAAAGACTTCTGGCTGGATGCCTTTTACATGTTTTTCAACTTCTTCCTCTTTTCCCTCATCATTTATCACGCGGCATCGGAACTCATCGTCACATGGTTTCAAGAACTGTTAGGAACGGTAGGGCTCACTAACCTAGTAGCCATCGAGATTAGCAGCTGGGCAGTATGGATACAGCTCCTTGCCCTCTTTATCGTTCGAGACTTCATCCACTGGAATGTTCACCGCCTCCTCCACCGCGTGCCATGGCTCTGGGAATTCCATAAAGTCCACCACTCCGTCGAACAAATGGGGTTTGCCGCCCACCTCCGCTATCACTGGATGGAGAATATCATCTATAAAATATTAGAATACCTCCCCCTTGCACTCATCGGCTTTGGTATTAACGAGTTCATAATCGTACACATCATTACCATCATCATCGGCCATTTTAATCACTCCAATCTCCGTATCCCTCTCGGTCCTTTTAAATATATTTTTAATAACCCCCAAATGCACATCTGGCACCACGCTCGCAAGCTTCCACATAAGCATCGGTATGGTATGAACTTCGGCCTCTCACTCAGCATCTGGGATTACCTCTTCTTTACCGCATACATACCCCACAGCGGTAAAGATATTACTCTCGGATTCCATGATATGAAGGAATTCCCCAAAACTTTCTGGGGCCACATGATTCATGGTTTTAAAAAGAAAAAAAACGATCTGCCGAAGTCACGTTAATATTACACAAGTCATAGAGAAATCGACTTCTACCCCATGAGGTAGCTCCTTAGAATACCGGATGAATAGTTACAGCGTGTAACAGATATTATTCTGTTCATTCTCAAAAAACCTGCTTAGCGTCAAATCTGGTTAGAATTACCTTCTCACCTCACTATTATGAAAACTTTTGCCGATACCGGCTTATCAGAAGACCTTCTCCGCGCCGTCGCAGATAAAGGTTACGACACCCCCTCTCCTATCCAAGCTCAGGCGATTCCACCTGTCCTTGCTCGTAAAGACCTCATAGCTGCAGCCCAGACAGGTACTGGTAAAACTGCTGGATTCACATTACCCATGATGCAGATTCTTAGCGAATCTAGCCAGTCCAAACCCTCTCGCGGAAGACCTATCCGAGCCCTTGTGCTTACCCCTACACGCGAACTTGCCGCACAGGTGGAGCAGAGCATCACCGACTATGGGAAATACCTCGAGCTAAGAAGTATGGTTGTCTATGGCGGGGTGAAGATAGGCCCGCAAATACGTAAACTTAAAGACGGTATTGATATACTTGTGGCCACACCCGGCAGACTTCTCGATCTCTGTCAGCAGGGAGCCTGTAAACTCGATCAAGTAAATATGCTAGTCCTAGATGAAGCTGACCGCATGTTAGATATGGGCTTTATCAATGACATCCGTAAGGTCATCAAACTCCTACCAAAGAAACGCCAGAACTTGCTCTTCTCAGCTACCTTCTCCAAAGAGATCAAACAAATGACTAAAGAGCTGTTAGTAAATCCTACTACCGTAGAAGTCAGCCCTGAAAACACCACCGCAGAAACTGTAGAGCAACGTGCCTACCGCTGTGACAACAGTAACAAATCTGAAATTTGCCTCAAACTCATCCAAGAAGGCGACTGGAAGCAAGTCCTCGTCTTCACCCGCACAAAGCATGGAGCGAACCGTCTCAGTCAGAAACTAGACAAAGCCGGTATTAACTCTAGCGCCATCCATGGTAATAAAAGCCAAGGGGCACGAACCAAAGCACTAGAAGGCTTTAAACAGGGGAATGTCCGCGTACTCGTAGCTACGGATATCGCCGCCCGTGGCCTAGATATTGCCCAGCTCCCACATGTTATTAATTTTGAACTTCCTAATATACCCGAGGATTACGTGCACCGCATCGGTAGAACTGGCCGCGCTGGTAAAGAAGGTGAAGCCATCTCTTTAGTCTGTAATGATGAGCGACCATTTTTCTCTGCTATTGAAAAACTCATTAAACAGCGTATCCCCCTTACTGACATAGAGGGTTTTGCCCCAGAGCTCTGGCCTAAGCGCCCCCCGACAGCCAGTGAAGTAATGAAAGCTGCTAATGCTCGTAAACAAGAAGCTCGCCAAGCACGTGGCCCACGTAAACCCAGAGAAGGTGGTAATCGAGGCGGCGGCCGTAATAACTCATCTCAAGCAGGTAACTCTGGAGAGAAAAAATCATCCTCTTCACCAAGTAACCGTAGACGGAATCACCGCCGTTAATCAGCGCTACTTCCCCTCGAAATAAAACACCATAGTGGCCGTAGCCTCTATCTCCTCGTAGCGCATACGCCTAGGAATGGACTGCCCAGCCCAGCTTTCCAAATATATTACCTCCTTCCGCTCATCGTTAAAACCGATGATCACTGAGGCGTGCACTGGATGATCGCCTCCCGGCCAAGTAGCGCGATCTGCCTCATCTGGTAATGGTAATATGAGGGAGTTATTCCGTGCGTGGCTACGGGCAAATTTCACATGAGTAAGGTTTCGTTTAAAGTCAAACCGGCGCCAGACAACTACTGGCAAACCGGACTTAATTAGACTACGTGCCTTAGAGCGTATAAACTTAACTTCTCGCGATATCGAAAGACCAGCCTCTCTTGCTGTAGCATTATAAAGGCCTAGCATATTAGACCCAGAGGCAGAGCCTGTATTCTGAAATCCCCCAGCCACTGCCATCCAGTCCTCATCAATATGTAGGCCAAAATATTGCGCCACCATCGTCAGTGAGTTCAGGCCACAGTATGGTTTATAGCCCTGTGGCACAGTATGCACACCTTGGATAAGGTAATCCCCGTCTTCACTCTGCATTACTTGATTTTGGTAATACCGCGTCAGATCATTACCTAGTAGACTTAATCTATTTTTATCTAACCACCCTTTCCTGTAAAGATCACGGTCACGGGTTAAAGTGAGCCTGAGTAATCTACCATTCTCAGTATAAAGCACCGCTCGCACCACTCCTAAATCATAGACTAAAATATCTGCACGTAACTTCCGCGAGCGCCCCCAGTGACTCTCCTTAACCTTACCCTCACTACGCTTCACCAGATGGTTTTTGAGCTTCTTAAAAGTCTCTGAATAAAGCTTCTTAAACTCTACCTGCTTATTAAGTAACCCCTGTCTCTGTATGTCTATGGGGACATCCGGCTTCTTTGTTAGATAAGGGAAATATGATCCCGCGTCTACAAAGGTAGCCGTCACTGACTCCAAACTATTTTTACGATGTGTCGCACGTAGTAACATCACATCTAGATCAAAAAGCTTCGGTCTAGCCAGTAGGTGAGATGTCTGCGCCCCAGCAATTTCATTTTCCTTACGCCAGTTACCCGGGAGTCCCTGCTCACCCTGCCAGAGACCAGCGCTCAATAGCTGATTCCCCACTTCCAGACCGTTCAATGGACTATCCGCCTGATTTACCGCCCTAGAGACCTGATTTGGGATCGCATAAAGAGACTGCGCCAATGCGAGAACCCATATAGCAAACCATTTCATCTAAAACAATTAGCATCCTTCATCGATGCCGCAAGCGATTTATAACTGCTCTGGTGACTGAAGAAGCTCAGAAATACGATTCAGTAACATACCTGCGCCACCACCATCAACCACTCGGTGGTCAAAAGTAAGGTCGATCTCAGCCTCTGTCACTGGGATAAAAGTACCCGTTTGTTCACTCCACACAGGCTTTTTCACCCCGGCACTGAGTCCTAAAATAAGTGTTTCATTAGGCAGTGGGATAGGTGTTCCCCATGTTAAGCCAAAGGTTCCAAAATTCGTCACTGTAGCAATGCCGTGCTGAGTAGCATCACTAGGCAGCTTTCGTGCACGTGCCAGCTCTACAAGTTCATTATAGTCAGCTACTAGTTCATTTAGTGTCTTAGTATCTGCATTTCTGATGATAGGCACAAGCACACCATCATCTACCTGCACCGCCACCCCTATATCAAAGGCACGTGGGTGCACTACATTTTCACCAATAAGATACCCAGCAGTGGTGGGATTTTCAGCAAGGGCGATAGCCAAAGCCCTAAGAAGGTAAAGCGCTGGACCAGGTTTAGGGGTTTGCCCCCGGCGATGATCAAGAATCCTATCCATCACTAGCGGCCTAGCCACAGTAGCCAGAGGCCGCGTCCAACTCCGCCGCATGGCATCAGCCACAGCTAAGCGCATCGGTGAGGCCTTTGTGCGTGGCCAGCTTTGAATATGCTCAAGAAATGATTCCAGATCCTCCACAGTCACACGACCACCAGCACCACTACCAGTAATTGCAGATATATCTGCTGCACGAAGACCCAGCTCCGTCATGCGTGCCCGCATACGAGGAGATATGTAATGTGCCCCACCTTTTCCAGTAGGCACTGGCAGACCTTGAACACTCGGCTCTACGCGCTTTGGCTCATGGTAGCCTCCGTCTTCTGTTTTAAAATGTAAATTGGCCTCAGGGTCATCACCAGATTTGGGAACATCCTCAGCAGGGGCTCCATTTACTCCTGCTGAAACTTCATCAATAGCCTTTTCCCCTGTGCGATCTAACTCTTCTTGAGTCACCTCTAACACACCTAGCACAGAGCCCACAGCATAGCTTACGCCCTCTGCCACTAAGATCTCAACAACCTCGCCCACACAGAGAGCCGTCACGCCCATAGTTGCTTTATTTGTTTCCACCTCGATCACCTCCTGATCCGGCACTACGGTATCACCCAGCGCAATATTAAGGCGCATAATGGTAGCCTCAGCGATAGATTCACCAAGTTGAGGCATGAGGATTGGTACTTTAGGCATAGGTATAAAAAACGTAAAATAAGCAGGCTAGTAATTCAATAACTTACGCAGTTCTTGCGCGATTGATTCCGGAGTTGGGCGATGTGCGGCCCACAGATTCGGGTGAAATGGGATAGGTGTATCACGAGCATTAAACCTAACAGGCGGGGCATCTAACAAGTGAAACGCCTCAGCACTCACGCGAGCCACTACTTCAGCTGTCACACCACCCCATGGGAAAGCCTCGCCCAAAGCGAGCAACCTACCTGTTCGGGCCACTGAAGCAATAATTGTATCCGTATCCATAGGCTTCACAGAGCGGAGATCTACAACTTCAATTTCCCAGCCACCTTCAGCATGGAGCATCTCTGCAGCGCGCACTGCCTCATGAACCATAGCACTATATGTAACTACGGTGGCATGCTTACCTGCACGTGTAACTCGAGCCTTACCAATGGGCAGTCTATCTCCTTGGAAGTCTTTCGATTTTAACCAACGGTAAAGGAACTTATGTTCACAATACATCACTGGATCATCCATCTTGATAGAGTCTAACAACATAGAGTAAGCATCTGCTACAGTAGCTGGAGTCACTACTACTAGACCTGGGTAGTGGGCGTAAAGTGACTCCATACTCTGACTATGAAAAGGTCCAGAACCAGGAGTCCCCCCAGACGGCAGGCGAACTGTCATCGGCACAGGCACTCCAGTACGGTAAAAGTGCGTAGCTGCTTGGTTAATGATCTGATTAAAAGCAACGGAGGAAAAATCAGCAAACTGCATCTCTAACACGGGCCGGGCGCCCTCGATGGCAGCCCCTATGGCCATACCCGCCATAGCATCCTCACTGATCGGTGCATCCAGCACGCGCTCTGGGTATTTCTCCTGCAGCCCTTTGGTAGCCTTAAAGGCTCCACCAAACTTACCAATATCTTGTCCGTAGAGAAAGACACTGGGGTCCTCCGCCATGGCTTCACTGAGTGCGGCATGAATCGCATCAATATAAGTAATCTCACTCATCAGTTATGAAAGTCTATGTTAGCAGGATTTGAAAATGCAGCCCAATCATCTTGATAGGGGTCTGGTGCGGACTCTTTTTGTGCGGTAGCCACTGCCTCTTGCACCACCTCCGTGGCCTCTGTAGCCCATGATTCTATCTCCTCGGTAGTTGCAAAGCCATACTCGACAAGTTGTGACTTCCCCACCTCTATACTATCACGCCCCAATCCGGAATTACGTAAATTAGAATCTACATATGAACCATCATCATGCTCCCCATGACCAGTTAGGCGGAGCATAGACGCAACAATAAGTTGTGCCCCCCCCCCCGCTCTTGCTCGGTCGGCAGCATCCTTCATCACTTTAATACAAGCTAACATATCTGTACCATCAACACTGTAGCCAGGCACCCCGTAGCCAATCGCCTTATCTACAAGATCTTGGCAAACAAACTGCCTCTCATTCGGTGTAGAGTAAGCATATTGGTTATTTGCAATCGTAAGCACGAGTGGAAGTTTCTCCACCGCTGCAGTATTTAGCCCTTCATGAAATGCACCCGTAGATGTGCAGCCATCCCCTATACAAGTAGCACCTACTACACCATCAAGCTCGCCTTTGATTCTCTTCGCTAGCAGCATCCCACTGACCAGTGAAATAGCCGCTCCGAGGTGTGAAATCATCGCCGGCATCCCTTCTGCCGGGCGACCACGGTGAATATTCCCATCTCGACCACGCATAGGCCCAGCCACCGAGCCCAGATAAGTACGAGTACAATCAAGTATTTCCTCACCAAAAGCTGTGCGCCCAGCTTGATCACGGATCAGAGGGGCAAAAATATCTTTCCCCCGGGTTAAGCACGAAGCCAGTGAGGCGCTAACAGCCTCTTGCCCTTTACCCAGATAAACTCCACCTACTATTTTACCAGCCCTATACAGGCTTGCTAGCTTGTTCTCTAGAATACGAGCAGTCTGCATGGACCTAAAGACCTTCCGCACATGATCGCGGTCGAAATCATTGGCATTTACTTGGCTAGCGTCAGTAATATTTCCCATGCTATTATTAAGTTTTTACAGAACGTACCACTAACAGCTAGTAGGACAATTTGGTTACGTCACTAATAAACCTGTAGCTGGTAAAACTAGCAATAGCATTCTTTACTAAAGAACAATCATAGCTGATAAATAAATCTTCTAGTTACATTACGGATGAAAGAAACCTTTGCCAAACTGAGTTCCACCATTCATACCCCCATCCTTTAATACCCCCCACTTATGACTACTAGCCCTACACTTCTCATACTTGCTGCCGGCATGGGCAGCCGCTACGGCGGACTTAAACAAATGGACCCCATGGGACCAAACGGCGAAACAGTCCTTGATTACTCAGTATTTGACGCTATCCGCGCCGGCTTTACCCGTGTCGTCTTTGTCATCCGCGAAGAGTTTGCAGACACCTTCAAAGAGCAAATCGGTAACAACTTTATTGGTAAAATCGAGGTTCATTATGTATTTCAAAAAATGGACGACCTCCCTGACGGTTTCTCCATCCCAGATGGTCGAGAAAAACCATGGGGCACCACTCATGCCATACGCGCGGCACGTCACATCATTGATAGCTCATTTGCCGTTATTAATGCTGATGACTTCTACGGCGCAGATGCCTACCAACAATTAGCAAACTACTTTAAAACCACCCTTAATAGTAAAGGTGACACCTCCCAATACTCACTAGTAGGCTACCAGCTCAGCAATACCCTCTCTAAACACGGCCAAGTTAACCGCGGTATCTGCTCCGCAAAAAACGGATACCTCATAGACGTGGAGGAAGTTACCGAAATTGCACGTGAAGACTCCGGGCTCATTCAAGGAAACTGGCTAGACGGTAAACGCCGCCCAGTTAATGAAAAAGCCATCGCCTCCATGAACTTCTGGGGCTTCACTCCAGACCTCTTTGCACACCTAGAGACTCACTTTATTAAATTCCTCCAAGAACGTGGTTCCGAAATGAAGTCTGAGAGCTACATCCCCACCCTCGTCGATGAGCTCATCTGCTCCGGTAAAGCTAACTGCAAAGTTCTAGAAACAAGCAGTTCATGGTTTGGTGTCACCTACCCAGATGATAAACCTTACGTTGTTCATAATATTGAGAAACTCGTTAACACTGGTGCCTACCCTGAAAGTATAGACTAAAACCATCTGGCAATGATGGAGTCCCCTACTATACTTATCACCGGCGGCGCTGGATTTATCGGCTCACACATCGTAGAGCACTACCAAGGTAAAGCAGGGGAAATCCGCGTATTAGATAACCTCCGCACTGGCTATCTGCAGAATCTGGAAGGACTAGAACACACCTTTATACAAGGCTCTATTACAGATAAAGACCTAGTAAAAAAAGCGATCCAAGGTGTGGACTACATCTTCCACATGGCCGCCATAGCCTCTGTGTCGGAATCTATGGAAAAAGCATCAGAATGTTTAGCCATCAATACACAAGGACTACTAAATATTTCAACAGAAGCCGCCGCCTCTGGAGTTAAAAAAATCATATTCGCATCCTCCGCAGCACTGTATGGAGACACACCTATCCTGCCCAAAGTGGAAACGATGCCCCCAGCCCCCCAAAGCCCCTATGCTCACACTAAGTTAGATGGTGAGCACTACCTCGAAGCACTCCACGCAGAGGGGAACATAAACACCACCTCCATGCGCCTATTTAATGTCTTTGGTCCACGGCAAGACCCTAAGGGCTCATACGCAGCTGCAATCCCCATATTTATTGAGAAAGCATTACGCGGAGACCCCATCACCATTTATGGAGATGGCGAGCAAACTCGCGATTTCATCTACGTCAAAGACATCGTCGAAGCCCTCGCCTATGCCGCTCACAATCACGAGATGCATGGCATATACAACGCTAGCTACGGCGAGCAGATTACAATCAACCAGCTCGCTCAGCAAATACTCAAAACCACCAATAGCACATCCGTTATACGCCATACAGAAGAGCGTACAAGTGATATCCGGCACTCTAGAGCCTCTATTGAAAAACTACTCACAACAGGCTGGAAACCACGATACAATCTCCAAGACGGCATCACCACCACCACCACCTACTTTAAGAACAAAATAGCGGCCAAATAACCACTTTTAACTCATTTTTTGCAAAAACAGACTCAACTACACGGTAGTAATAAGTAACTATATGAAACTAATATCCCTCGTTCTAGCTATCTCGAGTTGCTTCGCCACAGCAGCCACTGAACCCACCCGCCAGGTCACCTACAAAACCATCGATAAGCTCGAGTTAAAACTTCATATATTCGAGCCAGAAAAACATCAAAAAACGGATAAGAAACCGGCAATCGTCTTCTTCTTTGGCGGAGGCTGGCAATCAGGGACTCCTAAGCAATTCTATAGCCAATCAGATCTACTGGCACAACAAGGCATCATTTCATTCTGTGCAGAATACCGGGTTAAAAGCCGAAATAAAACCACCCCATTTGAAGCCGTAGAAGATGCAAAGTCTGCTATCCGCTGGGTAAGAAAGCATGCTTCAGAACTAGGTATAGATCCAGATAGAATCATCGCCTCCGGAGGCTCCGCAGGAGGACACCTCGCAGCATGCACTGACCTAATAAATGGGTATGAACAAAAAGATGAAAATCATAAAATAAGCTCTAAACCAAATGCGACAATCCTCTATAACCCAGTTTTAGACACCACCAATAAAGGCTTCGGCACCAAAGCAGTAGGAATAGAAAGAAAAACAGCAATCTCTCCCATTCATCACATTCGTAAAAATCTAGCTCCCACGCTCCTCCTTCACGGCACAGCTGATAAAACTGTCCCTTTTGAAAATGCCGAGCGCTACGCCAAGCTAATGCAGAAAGCTGGTAATCACTGCACACTCATCTCAGCCAAAGATAAAGGACACGGTTTTTTTAACAGTAAAATGTTCAGGCCTAAACTAAAAAATAATCATAACTTTGACAAAAGCATGCAGGATACCATCTCATTCCTTATCGAGCTCAGATACATCAACCACTAATTTATTATGACACGCCTGCTCTTCGCCATCAGCCTAATCGCCACCGCCTTCACTATTTACCCTCACTCCGCTACCGCAAAGGAACTTAAAGGGTCAAAACCCAATATCATCATCGTCATCACAGACGATCAAGGTATGGGAGATCTCTCATGTATGGGCAACACACTACTGAAAACTCCTCATCTAGATAAATTTCACGCAGGTGCTACGCGCTTTTCTAACTTCCACGTCAGTCCCACATGTGCACCTACACGGGCCGCCCTAATGAGTGGCCGAGTAGCATTTAAAAACGGAGTGACTCACACCATCCTCCAGCGTGAGCGTATGGCACTCGCTACATACACCCTACCTCAAATGTTAAAATCTACAGGGTACACCACAGGTCTCTTTGGAAAATGGCACCTCGGTGATGAAGCGGAATACCTCCCAACAAACCGCGGCTTTGATGAAGTCCTTATGCACGGAGCTGGAGGTATCGGCCAGACACGATACGGAGATTTCCCTGAAAACGCAAACAACGTTTATTTTGACAATATACTGCTGCACAATGAAACCGTCGTGAAAACCAAAGGGTTCTGCACAGACATCTTTTTTAGTGCTGGCCTAGCTTGGATCCACAAACAGCACCAAGCCAAAAAACCCTACTTTGCCTACATCTCTCTCAACGCCCCACACGCCCCATTTGTTGCCCCAAAGAAATATACCAAACGCTTTCGTGATATGGGCATGTCCAAAAGTGGTGCTGGTCGTCTAGGTATGATCGAAAACATAGACGATAACTTCGGCCACCTTATGGCCAAACTAACAGAGTGGAAAGCACTCGATAACACCATCGTGATCTTCATGACCGATAACGGTGCCGTTCAAAAAGGACACACCGCAGAAACCCCCTACTTTAATGCAGGCCTGAGAGGCGGGAAAAACTCCTCTTATGAAGGTGGCAGCCGCGTCCCTCTCTTTGTCCAGTGGCAAGGTCAGCTACCACAGGGCATAGATATCACGGCTCTCTCAGCTCATATAGACCTCTACCCGACACTCAGCGAACTAGCCGGTGCACAGCTACCAGAAGGTATCCAGCCATTAGAAGGAAGATCACTCTTACCACTTATGCAAAACAAAGATGCAGAATGGATAGACCGGGAGGTCTTCATCAACTGTGGCCGCTGGCCCGCAAACAAGAGAGACGATTATAAATACGCAAAATGCGCTGTCCGCACCCAAGAGTGGCGACTAGTCAACAACACCCAACTCTACAACATAGTTAAAGATCCGGGTGAAAAAAACAATATCGCAGCTAAGCACCCTGAAGTAGTCCAAAAACTACAAAATTCATACGACACCTGGTGGCAATCCACACTCCCACTTATGATCAATGAAAACCTCCCTACGGTTAAAGCGGAAAACCAGCCATTTGCCAAACGTTACGCCAAGCAACTAAAGGAAAAGGGAATACCGGAATGGGCACCCAGTATATACTAACCACACCAATTAACGTCCATAGCCACCTATGGGCGTATCACCAGCCCTATCAGGGTTATGTGAAAACTAGTAGTTTTTCATCACTCTAGGCTCTTTTCTTTTTTTCAATATTGCCTATAGTGCCATCGTCCTCGGGCACTTTTGATGAAATTTATCCACTCCATACTCATAGCGCTAATCACCAGCCTAAGCCTCTATGCCACTCCGGATACGGATACCGCTAAAGGCCCTACGCAGGTTACTGAAAGTGTTATTAATGACGATGGTGTACGCGTTACTATACTAGGCTACCATGACTTTTCAAAAACTAAGAAAGCCACGGAAATGCTTATCCCTACGGATAAATTCAGAAAGCAAATGCAGGCTATCCATGACCTCGGGCTCAATGTCATCACCATGGAAGAGTTCTTAGCTTGGAAGCGTGGAGAGAAAAAAGTAGCCGATAAATCTGTAGTCATCACCATCGATGATGGTTGGAAATCAGTCTACACAGACGCCTACCCAGTACTTAGAGAATTTGGCTACCCATTTACAGTTTTTCTATACACAAACTACGTAGACGGTGGTGGCAGTGCCCTAACCACTGAGATGATCAAGGAAATGCAACAATACGGATGTACCGTCGGTAGCCACTCAGTATCCCACCCCTTCCCCGCAGCTGTAAAAAAAGAACGCATCAAGGGCTCAAAAAAATTCTCCGCATACCTAAAACAGGAATTCGACGAATCAAGAAAGATCCTACGCAAAAAATTTAAAGGAGACGTTACCACCTACGCCTATCCTGGTGGCTTTGTTACAGGCGAGATGCTACCAGTAGCCACAGAGAGTGGCTATGAGTGCCTATTCACCGTCCTCCCCGGTAAGGCCACTCGCACCACCTCAAACTTTACCGTCCCTCGCTATATAATTCTCGGCACACACGACTATATATTTAGAAATGCCACCAGCTTTAAAGCTACCACCACCAGTGCTGCCACTGATGGTGCCATCGTCCAGTCCACAGCTCACCCAGTCCAGCCAGAGCCAGGCATCCTTATATCTAATCGCACTCCCATCATTTCAGCCGACCTATCACAGGTAGAGAATATTGACCCCTCCACACTCCTCATGCGCGTAGCCGGTTTTGGGAAAGTACCTGCGATCTATAATAGCGAGACCAAAAGCGTATCATGGCAGGTGAACCGCAGACTTCGCTCGCGCACCTGCGAGGTCACCATCTCATGGCAAATTAAAGACACGGCTAAATATGAAGCCCCCCTGAGCTGGACCTTCCTCATTGACCGTGCAGCAGCATACCAGCCTAAATAATCCCACCACCACACCATTCTAACACACCATGTTCTCCTCACTATCAGACAGCCTCGATAAAACATTCCGTAATCTCCGTGGAGTCGGTAAAATTTCTGAGAAAAATATCACAGATGCACTACGTGAAATCCGTATGTCACTCCTAGAAGCCGATGTTGAATTTAGCGTAGCCAAAGACTTCATCGCTAATGTTAAGGAAAAAGCCATGGGAGAGGACGTGCTAAAATCCGTCAAGCCAGGCGAACAAATAGTTAAAATATTCAATGACGCCCTCACTGAGCTATTAGGTAATGACGCCGCCCCTCTGGAACTTAACGCCCCAGGCCACATCCTACTCTGTGGTCTTAATGGTGCTGGTAAAACAACCACTGCAGGAAAACTTGCCCTACGCTTAAAAAAAGAAGGACGCCGCCCACTACTCATCGCCTGTGACCTCTATCGGCCAGCCGCTATTGAACAACTTAAAACTCTAGCTGCACAAGTAGACGTCCCATGTTTTGCCCCTGAAGCTGATGAGAAAGACGTTCTTAAAGCCGCTAAACAAGCTGTTAAATGGGCTAAAGACCAGAATGGCACGGTGCTCATTTTTGATACCGCCGGCCGTCAAGAAATCGATGAAAAACTAGTGGAGGAGCTGAAGCAGCTCCATAAATTTGTTAACCCTAACGAAACCCTCCTCGTAGCAGACTCCGCCACAGGACAGCAAGCCGTCTCCGTAGCTCAGCACTTTGATAAAGCCGTTGGACTTACTGGTATTATCCTTACTAAACTTGATGGTGATGCCCGTGGTGGAGCCGCCCTCTCCATGCGTAAAGTCACTGGTAAGCCTATCAAGTTTATCGGTGAAGGCGAAAAACTAGATCAACTTAGTATATTCCATCCAGACCGCCTCGCCAGCCGTATCCTAGGCATGGGTGACATCGTCAGTATGGTAGAAGGTGCCGCTGATAAGATCGATGAAAAGGACGCCCTAAATGCGGCCAAGCGTCTGCAATCCGGTAAATTTGACTTCAATGACTTTCTAGATCAAATGAATATGCTCCGTAAGCTAGGCCCGCTCGATGGACTACTAGGCATGCTCCCAGGCTTTAATAAAATCAAAAAACAACTCCCTACCGACGCTCTAGACGAAGGTAGAATGAAGCGTATGGAGGCCATAGTCCTCTCCATGACACCCAAGGAGCGCGGACGCCCAGAGCTTATCAAAGGAACTCGTCGTCGCCGTATTGCCGCGGGATCTGGTAATACCATGTTAGAGGTAAACCGCTTTTTAAAGCAATTTACCCAAATGCGTAAAATGATGAAATCCAAAGGGAAAATGAAAGATATGATGCAGCAGCTAGGCGGCATGGAGGGAATGGAAGGTATGGGAGACATCAAAGACCTCCTGGGAGGAAAAGGCGGAGGTAAGCTCCCCTTCTAAAATACCACAGCCACTCGACTAAGTAGAAATCTCTAAATATTTCTACTTAAAGGGTAAGTAATCACCCTCTGAAATAAACTCTCCATATCCGCTCGCCTGTATTAACGTCCACAAGGCACGGCCTATCCCTAGCTGGACACTACAACCTCAAGCACTAAGATTTAGCTTTTTGTAAAGTCTGCACGAAGCGCTCCATCTCAGGCTCCACTGCCTCTATCAGCTCTACTAACTTTAGCTGCGTGCGTGCACGATCTAAGTTATGGCCCTCCCTCTGGCACTTAAAGTAGACATCCCCTTCTAAGTGATCGGTGAGAAAACGCATACCCACCTCCAGAGAAATCAGTTTCCCAGAAAATGCTAAATTCTCTATCTCTGCATCACAAAGGCAATCACAGCCTGTCATATACCCCTGAGCTAGAGACTCAAACATCGGCATACGCATCTCCACCTTATTCAGATCACGTTCATCCTCTGCGGCTGGACTAACAGCTGTGCGCACAAGATCCCCAAAATCATAAAGTGATAACCCTGGCATCACCGTATCCAGATCAATAACGCAGACGGCCTCATCCGTCTCGCTATTCATCATAACATTGTTAATCTTAGTATCATTATGAGTAACACGCTCAGGCAGTACACCGGCCTCCTTGAGATCAATCAATTTAGCGACTATACCTGCGCGCTCCTTAATAAAGTCTAACTCCGCCTGCACGGATGCAGCACGGCCATGTAAATCCTGCTCAGCTACCTCCATTAGCCGTTCATAGCGTCTAGGTGTATGGTGAAAGTCTGGGATAGTTTCCGTAATTTCATCTAAAGATATATCAGATACAAGATCTTGAAATGCACCAAAGGCATGCGCCGCCTGATACGCCTGCCGAGTATTATCTACGATGTCGTAAGTCTTACAGCCTTCAATAAAGTTATAACAGCGCCAGAGGCCACCACCCACACCCGTAATAAAAAACTGACCACTCCGTGCTGGGTAGAGGCTTAGTGTTTGACCACCTTGGTCCTGCTTCACACGCATCACCTTATCATTGATATGCCGAGTCACCATTTCCACATTTTTCATCACCGCGAGAGGATCTAGAAATACATGTCCGTTAATACGCTGGAGGATATATCGCCCCACTTTATTGTCAGCCTTTTGAAAACTAGCGATGTAAGTAGCATTTATATGCCCACTCTCTATCACCTCACTACCAATAAACTCACCACTAATGGCAAACTGACTGACCACATTTTTTATATAATCTTCCTCCTGCATCTGCCTAACAATCAAGTGCTTTTAAAATACCAGGAATAGCGAGATCAATAACCTCAGCTACCTCCTCATATGCTGCCCTGTTCATACCAAAAGGATCAGGTACATCCGCACCAGTTAGCCCCTCATCAGCATCTATAAAATCAGTTAGCAGCTTAACTCTCTCACCGGCATCAGGTAGTAACCTCTGCACCACATCCGCATGAGAAGAGCTCAACGCAATAATCACATCTGACTCCATAGCCATCTCCTCATCCAGCTGCCTACTCTGAAAGCCATCTCTACTAGCGCCTCTACCTTTAAGAATAGCTGCGGTCTCACGGCTAGCAGACTGGCCAGGCACTGCCGCCACACCCGCAGATCCCACTAAGGCATGAGAGTTTCCATTAAGAGCCGCTGCAAGTATACCCTCCGCCATAGGGCTACGGCAGGTATTTCCGGTACAGATAAAAAGAACTGATTTCATAAAAAGTAAATTAGGGCGCTATGGTGAACAGCATCACCCCGTAGGCAATAAAAAACGGCAGAGCCCGCTTAAATACAGCAAACTCTACCGTCTCAAATAAAGAACTAAATTTAATTAGCCTGTAAGTGCATAGAAATACGTATACGGCCATCTTCACGGCGCGTGTGCATGGTCATTTTCTTGAGTGTTTCAAAAGCCTTCATAGCTGTTATAAGCTTCTCTCTGTTTTCCATAAAGTCATCACGAATACTATCATCTGCGAAAACCTCATCAGCATTAGCTTCTACTAGCTCAAGCCACTCTTGAGCGAAGTTATTAAACACAGTGAAGTCCACATGCAGCCAAGCACCCTTACGGCTATATCCATCACCATTAGCAAAGCTCTCAGCAAGTGATTCAGAATACTTCTTAGACGTTGAAGCAAAGAAAAGCTTATCACTAACAGATACTGATGGCACAAAGTCATCATTCTGGAATGGTAGCGGGATAAACCATGTTTTCAGATCATTCTTCTCACTACTCATAGGGACCTGCATAGGGATTTCCTTACCAGCCATATTACTGACAGTCTTAAGTATATTCTCCGCAGAGGTATTAATCTTATCCCACGATGTTTTTAGCTTAGCTCGGTCCACCACTTCGCTCACATAAGCAATACGTGGTACTTTACCCTCTTTGAGTATCACCTCCGGCACGTTTGGAATCCTAGGAAAGGAACCATTAACATCTACAATAACTGCGGACTCAGCACCAAGACCTGCGGCCAAATCACCACGAAGCGCGGCCCATAATGACATAACGTCTTTGCTAAATTGAGCATCAAAGAGCCCAAGCCCCTGCTTAAACTTTAGGAAGTCACCATTATCAATGTCCAAGGCTGCCACACGCTGACTCATAAGGTAGCTCGTCTCGCCTAGGGTATCGACATAGTTCATAACTTTCTCGTTATAACTCTCGTTACCCGTCCAGTTTGCAAACAATAATGTCCCCTCGCCTGACTCCAGAGGAGCAAAGGCATTCGTCTTAGTAAAATCGATACCAGGCATATTAGAGCCACCGTAGGACTCTATCTTAATACCGTCTTCTAGATAAGCCACGTAGCCTGTATCAGTAGATGTAAACAGTGAAATCATTGCTTCACCTTGATCTACGAGACTCTCCAGTAATGCTTCCACATCACGCGTATCACCGAGTGCAGATGCCTCGCTAAGCCCCTTACCTGCACCTTTCACCGCAGATCCGATCATACGAAAAACAAGTGAAGAAACACTATCAACGCCCTCACTCATCTCAGCACTTTTAAACCCTGCATAGAGAATATCTTTCTCTAAGTAGCTATCAATGTAGTGCATCTTCTCATTAGCGCAGACCGAGTTCTCCACCTTATCTACAAACACAAAATCATCTACAGATTTACCAGCAAAGAAGATAACGTAGTCATCCACCACGCCAGAGACAATCACTAGATTTTTCTTAGCCAGTGACGTCTTAAATACATCAATATCTGCAGGATCGATAACCCCAGCCATATCAAGAAGTCCTCCTTCCTCCAGAGCTTCCAGAGTCTCTGAAAGTTTTGCTCCAGAGATTTTATAGCCAGTAAAGTCATTCCCAGCGCGCTTAAGTGTGACCTCCTCCACAGCCTCACTTTCTATATATTTTAACACAGCAATACCATCCGCAATCTGTGTTGCTAGGAGTTCACGCTGTTTAGCATCACTCACCTTAGCACCTTGGTAGTATGCTGGCATTTCAGCCTTAGCAAAGATAGTGATCAGATCTTTGACACTACCTTTAAGCGGCCCATCAAGAAGGGCTAATGGAGAACCAATCTGAACGTCACCCTCACGCACCTGAGTGTCTGCTAAATAAACACCCGTGCGCGACCCGTAATATGCCACACGTTCAAAAAGATTGAGGCCTAGTTTAACAGCCTCTGGAGCACTCTCACCGTATGCTACAAAATGCTCCTCACCGTAGAATGCTAGCTGACCAGCCATTTGCTCATTCTTTAAGAGATCATCCATCGACATTCCCTCATCCTCCATACGCTCCAGAATGAATGCTCCAGCAGCAGTTTGTAAAAAATTCTCAAACGCCTTCTTCCCATTATATAAAGCCCCATAGGTAGCTATATTCTTAGGTATATACTGTGCAAACCCTAGCTTAGCGGCACGATCTGTTACACTTGCAGTCGCTTCGCTCGCGGTAGGCTTAGGCGAAGCGGCGATTTTAGAGGCTGGCTCTCCTGCCGGCGCTGTTTCAGCAGGTGTAGAAGTTTCATCGGTAGTGGTTGTTGTTTTTTCCTTGCACGCTGTAAGCGCTACTGCGCCTGAGAATAGGGAAATCAATAGGTATTTACGCTTCATGATATACATAAAAAAATAGACAGCCTCGTAATTTTTTCAATTACAAAGCTGGTCATTTTTTATATCTATGCGGTAGAAAAATGCCTGAACTTCCAGAAGTAGAAACCACTAGACGCGGTATAGAGCCCTACCTCGTAGATAGATCCATCACCCAGCTATACCTCAGAGAGCGCCGTATGCGCTGGCCGGTGGAGAATACTGTATTAGCTCTAGAAGGAAAAAAGATCACCTCCGTCCGTAGGCGAGCCAAATATATTCTCGTAGATTGCTCAGCGGGCACGCTTATCCTCCACCTCGGTATGTCTGGCAGCTTACGCATCTGCCCACAAGATACAGAGCTTAGAAAACACGATCACTTTATCGCCAGCATCGGCTCCGACACAAAGCTAGAGATGCGTCTGCATGATCCGCGCAGATTTGGCGCTGTGCTCTGGCATGATAAGGCAGATGGTGACATCTCAGAACATGCCCTAATCAAAAACCTAGGCCCAGAGCCACTAAGTGACGCCTTTACCCCAAAGCACCTCATCGACAGCTGTAAGGGAAGAAAAACCACCATCAAACAACACGTGATGAATAATCACGTCGTAGTAGGCGCTGGGAATATCTACGCCTGTGAAGCCCTCTTCCGCAGCGGTATCCATCCCACACGGCAGGCCGGTAAAATCTCTGCTACACGGCTAACTAAACTTACAGAAAACATCCGCGCAGTCCTCACAGAAGCCATCACACAAGGAGGAACCACTCTCCGTGACTTCGTGAACGAAAAAGGAAACCCCGGATACTTTAAACAACAGCTCAATGTCTACGGCCGCGAAGGCGAACCATGCCGCAGCTGCTCCAGTATTATTAAACGCATCGTCATCTCAAACCGCTCAACCTTCTACTGCGCAAAGTGCCAGAGGTAGCGACCCTACTCTCCTGAAGAGCTAAAATTAAGATGATATCGGGTGCTATGTCCTCCTCCTGTTTTTACGACAGCTCCCATTTCTTGGAGCTTTTGTAAATCCCTGGTCGCAGTAGCATTAGAGGTCTTTGTCATCGCTATATATTTACGAGCACTCATACCTCCGTCAAAGCCTGTCGGCCCCGCCTCGAACATGCGCTTGATCACTTTACTTTGACGCTCATTGAATCGAGATCGATAGCAATCGAAGAACTTCGCCTTTATCACAATAAAGTGAATCTGTTCTTTTGCATAGCGTTGTGCTTCAAGTGTAGTTTCTGAAAAATAACTTAACCACGGAGTTATTTCATTACCTAATTGAGCCAATTCAAGAGCTGCGTAATAATCCTTTTTCTTCGCCTCAATCATACTGGAAAGTGTAATCAATGCAGGACGCCCCAAACCCTGAGAAATTGCTTTTTCAGCAAGCGCCCTACCAATTCTCCCATTGCCATCTTCAAACGGATGGATCGTCTCAAAATAGAGATGCGCAATTCCAGATCGAACAACAGGGTGCAAAATTGGAGCCGCTCCTGTTCGCGATGTATTGTTAAACCATTGGATAAATTTCCGCATTTCCTCAGGAACCCGATCAGAAGGTGGCGCCTCAAAATGCACCGTTGGGCGATCAACTCTACCAGAAACCACCTGCATTGGTTCCTCCCCAGTTCGCCATTTTCCAGGTTCGATGTAGCGATCAGCCTCTAACAATAAGTGATGCCATTCAAAAAGCATTCCCTCGCTCAAAGGCTCGTTAAAAGTCTTTCTGACTTTAATCAAAAGATCCGTAATTCCCTGAGCTCCACGATTTGTAACCTTAAGAGGAAACTTCGTCAGACTCAAACGATTCTTCACCGATGACATCACATCTTCACGGCTAAAATACTCCCCTTCTATTTCTGATGTTTTGAGTGCTTCAGAAATCATAAGATCCGTTACAGCCTCATCACGAAGACCGTCAGAGAGCGCCTCAAGAAGACCGCTAGCCATTCCTGATTCCTCTGTAAAATCGAACAAAGAGGCCTCGATTTCACTTAAATCGAATTGAAAAACCGTCCAATTCTCTTGTTCCCAAGCATACTTCATGAGGTGATCATGACACCTGATCACCTCACTAAAAAGACAATAATGATTCGTTCAGATCATTTAAACGAATCATTGAGTTCTAGTGAATTTAGCCTCATTAGAAGTAAATTGGATCTATTGCAGTATTCCTAAGAAAAAGCACACGCTTTTCACTCCGCTTCTTGACATTTCCATCTAAATGCTCAGGTTCTCGCTCGTCTCAATCACAGGCCGGTGTGGCGGAATTGGTAGACGCGCGTGATTCAAAATCATGTTTCCTCGGAAGTGCGGGTTCGATTCCCGCCGCCGGTATTGATTTATCAATACTTATAGCCTGTATGTCGCAAATATTAAGCCTAGCCTTGCTTAGGGTCGCAAAATATTACAAACTGATAAGGTGACGTTTAAGTAGATTGAATTCAGCATTAGCCTCTCATATTATTTTACATCTATGGTAACTTAAAGCTGTATATTGACGTTCACATCATGCGCAATGGCGTATAACCCTACTATCGCAACAAACTTTGAATGAATCAGGACACTTCCAATACGAATCAGACCCCCTCACAGGATACCAAACCGCCATCACCAGTAGTGCCACATCCGACAAATTGCGAGCGGCTTGCTCAGCCCTTAACGGACTCAGAGCGAAAGGAATCATGGAAGCAGCTAAGTACTCTCCATCGAGGCAATCGGTTTCGCCTGATGTTTGGACAGCCGCTTTTGAACGAAGAGCAATGCGGCACAAAGCTCCGCTAGTCGACCTTAAAAAACTAGGCATTTTTCATAGTGCCGACGAGGAAGCATTTTTAGAATCTGATAGCCTCAAAGCCCTTACAACAGGCGCTGAGGCGGCGCCATATTTGGATGAAAACACTGGAGTCGTCTATAAATTATTCGACCTCAGAGCTAAAGGACATCTGGGTGTGAAAATTTCTCTTCATCGTGAATCCGAAGGTCAGTTTAGGGTTAAGCATCTTGATGCAACCCTTCTAGATACTTTATACAAAATAAGAATATTGAATGATTCAGGAGCCCTAATCAGTGAGATAGTAGGCTTATCTGTAAATGCTGACTTTCTTATTACCAAACAACCACAGGCCGAACCCTATCTCGAATTCGAATCTGATCGTAACTTAGCTATTCACAATATGAGAGCTATACACCCAGTGGGGCCATCCTTGGGCCATCCAATCGTAATCACATGGGTCTTAGAGCAACCATGGATAATTGGTGATCTGCACAAAGGAAATATCATGCGAGATTCTAATAACATGCCTACTGTTATTGACGCTCTGACTGGCCCTATCCCCCCTCGAGCTACTAAGGAAATACCCGGAATACAGCACGCCATTGAAGATGCTATTGATTTTCGTAAAAACAACCTTCTACCATTTAGAAAAGCATTCGACGATGTGGATGATTCCCAGCTCTGAAAGCAGGATTCAGAGAACCCACACAGAATATAATTATAAGAAGTAATTCTTAAAAGACACCTAATAGAGGTGGCTTTAATTCCCGCCGTCGGTATTTTTCTGTGATGTTGAGAAAATAGCGCTTAGCGCTTCTACAGTGCCTAGACCAGCGTCTGCACTAGCAACGTAGCCTCCGCAATCCGCAATCAGGGACTTCACCTCATCACAGGCATTAGCCGGGCATGCTAAATATCCAGCAATCGAGGTGTCTAGCATATCTAGATCGTTATAACTATCACCTATGGCAAAGGTTCTCTCTGAGGAAACCCCCATCAGCCGGCCCACTTCTGCTAGCGCACTCCCTTTATGGTAGTTCTCATGGCTGAAGCGTAGGTAGATGGCATTTCGCTGATAGCACAGGTGCTCTGTATCTACCGTTTCTTGATCGATTTTTGCCACAATAGCGTCCATTTCCTCCAGACTAGAGGCCACCATACCTGCGGGCTCATCCGCCTGTAGGCCCCAGTCAGCAGAAGTCTCCGCCTCTACCCACTCACGGAGAGATTTAAGCAGCCGTTTATGTTTACGGAAGAGTTTCACATGCGCCTTATCACACTGTTTATTCCACTCCTTCACTGGTAGCCATCTACCGTAGTTGTTAGGCGTGTATATCTCCCGTTCACGGCCGATAATGTAATCTGGCAGAAATGGAAAATCAGCCTGCTGCATACCCTCCACCGTATGCAGCAGTGAACGCCCAGTATTAATCCCCCAGAGTGTATGGTGAGAGTCTCTTAGCTCACGGATGATTTTAAAAAACTCATCTGGCACAGGTGGCGTCATCTCAGGTGATGACAGGGTACCATCAAAATCAAATGCTAAGAGCCACTCAGCACAATCTGGCGAGGGGAGTGTCTTCATAGAGTAATTGCTATAATTCTCACTTGAGACAAAATAATGCACCTTCCTTACTCCGGAACAGGTATAGCGCGGCGTGGTGGTGCAGCAGGCTTATCATCCTCAGGCACAGGTATGGCACGGCGTGGCGGTGCGGCTGGTTTATCATCCTCAGGCACAACCAACGCTCTATTAGTGGGCACCTCTGGTTTATCAGGCTCCACTATAGCCTTAGGAGGCTTTGGTGGGACTGGTAATGCAGGCTTCACTTTCTTGGGAGGATTTACCACCACAGCCTTCTTGGATTTTGGCTCAGGCTTTAGCTTAGGTGTGGGTTTAGCCACCTTAGCTGGCTGACTTTTACGCATTTTTATTTCCACCCGTCTGTTAGGCGCCTGCTCTTCCTTAGTACCAGCTTTTACGATAGGTTCTGATTTACCAAATCCACGAATAGTTATTTTATCCTCACTGAGCTCCATAGAATTCACAAGCCAGTCTTTCACCGCTGTAGCTCGTGCTCTGGAGAGCTTTAAATTAGGCTCTTCACTACCTATGAGATCGGTATGGCCATCGAGCCAGCATATGAGTTTAGGGTGTTTATGAATAAGCATCGCCACTTTCATAAGGCTTACTCTAGCACTCTGCTTAAGCTCAGAGCTATTAAACTCAAAAAGCAAGTCACTGCCAATGAGAGCCTTAGTAGTAAGTAGGCTATTCCCATCCATATTCGCCATCTTATCCAGTGAGGTGAAACCTGCTAATAGACCGTCCTTTGACTGCCCCCCAGCTCCCTTTCTGAGCGTTTCCGTATAGGCATCTGGATCAAACTCCTCAGCCATACGTGCGCCAGGGTCTACGGTGATCTGGCTATCGTTCGCACGGGGGAAAAAATCTTCAGTTTTCCCCATTTCAGGGAGATCAGGATCAAAGACAGCAGCCTTCATAGGCTCCTTAGATTCGCCATCAAGTTCACCCAAGGCGGCTGAACTGATTTTAGGCATCTGTATAGTTTCTACATCCGGGCTGATATCTATGTCCATCTCAGGAATATTTTCTAAAATATCAAGCTCATCTGCCGGAGGCACCACTACCACAGGCTCAGCTACCTCCTCCCGCTCCGGAGGGGTAATCTCAGGGCGGGCGTCTTCTGTATCCACCCGGTTCACACGCACCACCTGTGTGCGTATCTCTTTATTCTCAACCATCTCAGCTAGCTCGATATATACATTACCTAAGCCTACGAATAATGCGATGTGCACAGACACCGCCAGCACTATGGCTATCAGGAGCCATTTGCCCTGGCCTTCGCTCCGAGGAAGTCTGAAAGAAGAGCTCCCTCCTCCACCATCATTCCAGCTGTAGTCATCCTGCATTGCTAATATATTACCTTATTCAAAAAAAATGGCAACCGAGCGTTTTTATAACCACTCCAGTGGGTCTACATTATAATAGTTCTGCAGCTGCTCATATACCTCTGGATACTTTTCTTTCAGCTGCTTAGGCTTCTCATAAAAGGTCTCTGTAGCTACGGCGAAAAACTCCGCAGGATTAGTAGCCCCATACGGGTCAATCACCGTCTTGCGCCGCTTTTCCAGCTTCTTCTGAAATTTTTCAAACGCCTTACTAAAAACCTGCGCCCACTCGCGGTAGGAACCTTTCCCATTAGGCAGTTCTGGCACGCCATCCCCAGCTCCGTCCACCTGGTCCAGCTGATGGGCAAACTCGTGAATAGAAACATTAGAACCATCCTCATCATTACGCCCACCGGTGACAACACTGTCCCACGCCAGCACCACACTCCCTGAGCCCCAGCTCTCACCTAAACGCACGCTATCACTACCATCACCACTACTCGCTTTGTAAGCCGTAGGGTAGATGAGTATACTTCTGAGCTTTCGGTAATAATCATGTTTCCGATTAAGTAATAACAAACACGCCTCTGCGGCTACCACGCGGCGCATGTGCCCAGTTACCTCTTCTATACCACCACATGCTTCAAATGATTTTTCATTCAGAAACACATGAATAAGCCCCTCTAATTCATCGCGAAGTGATTCCGGCAATTTCAAAAAAGTAGGGAAATCCTTACCTAGCTCGCTACGTTCACCCTCTGTAAGGCGTAAACTTAGCAGATGGCTTCTCCGTGATTTTTTTCGCGCAGCTAAAAAAACAAAAAAAAGAAATATCGCAGCAACAGCGACTAAAATAATAGTAATCTCATTCATACAAAATCTCGTTTATTCCATTCCAGAAGCTCCTCAAAGGTAACTCCGCTACCCCCAAAGATGTCCAAAGCACTTCCAACGGTAACATCCACGTTACCCTGACTTTTTTCCTGCACGAGCACCATATCCTGCATCCCAGCCACGCCACCAGCATAGGTCATAGGAATGCTACCCCATGCGCCTAATAGCTCTACGAGTTCCGCATCTATCCCCTGACAGAGGCCCTCAACATCGGCCGCATGAACGAGGTATTCTGAGCACCACTCAGCAAGAGTCTCTAAAGTTGCAGGTGTGATATCCAGAGTAGTAAGAGTCTGCCAACGGTTCATCGCTACTTTCCAAGCCGTCTGGCTCTGCCCCTGCACGCGGCGGCAGCTTAAATCTACCACGATGTTTTCTCTCCCCACCTCTTTGGCAAGTTCACGAAGCCTATCTTCGCGGAATTTACCATCCTCATCAAAGAGCCCTGAGGTAACAATAATCTCAGATGCTCCAGCCTCCATCCACTCTACCGCATTTCTGATATTAATCCCGCCACCTATCTGCATACCTCCCGGCCAGCTAGCCAGGGCCTCACGAGCGGCATCTCTATTCCCAGCACCCAGCTGAATGACGTGCCCTCCTGATAGCTCTGCATCACGGTAAAGCTCTGCATACCACGCTGGAGCTCTATCCGAGACAAAGTTTTCCTTTGGCCCAGAGCCTGTATCCTTAAGCGTTCCACCTACGATCTGCTTTACCTGTCCATCATGGAGGTCGATACAAGGGCGAAATTGAGTCATTAGATTAGTAGTAATAAGTTTGGGTTGCGCATTATGCTTACCCCCCAGTGAGCTCATCTGCAAGAGCTTCAGCAAGTAATTCCAAATACTCATCGCGTGGCACCTCCATACCACCAAACTGGCGTAGGTGATCTGTCATCCACTGAGTATCTAATAAGGTAAAATCATTATCACGTAGCCACTCCACCAGATACACAAGCGCTATCTTACTAGCATCCGTCTTTCGGGAAAACATACTTTCACCAAAAAACGCCCTCCCGAGCGCCACCCCATAAAGGCCACCTTGAAGCCCAGCTTCATCATAGCACTCTATCGAATGAGCAAAACCCAGCTCATGTAGCTCACAATAACTCTCTAAAATCAGGCTATCTATCCATGTTTCTTGCCGCTCAGAACAGCCCTGAACCGTAGCTCTAAAGTCAGCATTCCGTCTGACTTCAAAAGGCTCTTTTTTCAGCGCCTTTTTTAACCCACGTGGAATATGAAACCCCTCATCAATAGGGATAACACCTCGCATAAGTGGTGAGAACCAGAGTAACTCACCCTCATCAGCCATCGGGAATACACCCTCGGCATACGCACCTAGGAGCATATCTGGGGCGATTCTTTCCATAGATATTGTGTTAGGAGAATTTAAGCACGATAAAGACACTTACACACTGCAGCATTAGGTCTTTACTCACCGCTGACACATCAGGCCAACTTAAGTTAATCCGCAAAAACACTACTGAGTAAAAAACTACTTACCGCCCGTAGCATTTAGCTTCAAATCAATAGGCACGGAAAGAATCTCGGCATCTGTCCAGAAATCCATTTCTATTCTCATCTCATCGAACTTTTTCTTCAGACTGTAAGTTTTTGAGGTTACCTTGCTTGATTTTGACCAGCCTTTGGATCTAGATTCGATTAGTTCCCCCTCTTTATTATAGAATTTCACAGCAGCTAGCTGGGAAATATCACGCTTCCACTTAAGTGTAATTTCTAACTCGTCTTTGCCATACTTAGGCTTCCCTATGTTAGACACCTCAAAGTCAAAGCCCTCTTTGATAGTCAGCTTATCCCCCTGCTTCAGTTTTTGAGCCTCTAAACTCTTAGTCTCTGACTTAGAAGCTACTGTGACGGCCATACTACCAGTTAGTTTAAAATCAGAGCCCTCACCGGACGGAAGTGCCTTAGTCCTAGCCTCGATCCGCATATTCAACCTATCTTTACTATATTTCTCAAACCCCCTAAACTTCCCTCCTAGATTCTTATCTCCATAGTGAATAGCTATCTTCGATTTCTTATCATCAAATGCTATAATACTCTTACCTTCCAATTGTAGCACCAAGCTCACCTCAACCCCCTCATCTGAGCCGTAAGTGCTATAGCCATTAAACTCCTCAGCCAGCTTCTCCCATACAATTTTCATCCCCGCAGGCTTCACTGACGGCCCAGCTAACACACTACAAAAAGTGGCTGTAAAAGAAGCGAAGCAAATCAAAAACTGTTTATATTTCATCCCCGACATTGTAACGGAGCAGTAAAGAGTCTGCAATATTGAATTTCACTGGGAAATCCTGCTTGACTCAATGCCAGATCCCACCTATCTCCTGCCACCTCGTAACTTAACGAACCTTTCCCCATGGCTACTACAGAAGTAATTCTCCGCGAAAAAATTGGCAACCTCGGCGCCGAAGCTGATGTCGTCTCCGTCAAAGCTGGCTTTGCCCGTAACTTCCTCATCCCAGAGGGTAAGGCATACGAAGCTACTAGTGCTAACCTTAAGCATCTTGAGTCCCTCAAAGGTCAACGCGTAAAGCGTGAAGCCGAGGAGTTCTCCGTTGCCCAAGAGGTCGCAGCTAAAATCAAAAAGCTAAAACTCGACTTCACACTAGAGTCTGGTCAGGGAGGTAAAGCATTTGGCTCTATTACCAGCATTGATATCCATAAGGAACTTACTGAAAAAGGTATCACAATAGACCGCCATGCTATCCAGCTTGACGGACCTATTAAAACCTCTGGTAAAAAAGACATCGAGATCAAACTTCACAGCGAAGTTACTGCTAAGCTTAAGATCAACGTCAAAGTAGACGGTGACGATGAAGCCGCTAAGTAATCTCTCTTAAATATTTCCCACCCTCTCTTCTGCATGCAGAAGA
>JALZUC010000003.1 GCA_023301765.1 Akkermansiaceae bacterium
AACGCCATCTACCAGCATGACCTAGCATACACTACCCCCATCGACTGCGCCATCGACCTCACGCCAGATGCCTCAGGTGAAAAGATACTCAAAATATCAAAACTCCAGCCATGCTTCTCCATGCAAGGCAGGAATCAGAGCACTCAAACAAAGGCTCTATTCAAGAACCCTGAAAAGCAAAACACACTCGGACTACTAGAAAGCCTAGGAATGGAAATATAGCTACCTAAAACATAACAGCAACGCTGGCCGCAGACCTACAGCCCTAGACTATCTCAAAATCTAGCGCAACTGTCCAAATACACCCGGAATTACTGCCTTTTCACCACGATGTTTCTGATAAAAGCTCAAACCCCGCTTAGCAACTTCAGCCCATAGTTCGCGATCCTTCCGAAATTCAGCCTTCCACTCAGGCCCCAGATACCCCTTTAAAAAAGCCACCATATCTCTGTCTGTTATACCGCAATCTATCGCGGAAAAAAGTAACGCTCCAAGATCTTTTACTAACCACCTCCGTGGCACAGAGCCTCTGATCTGCGCACGGTGAAGGTCTAGCAATGGTAACCTCAGCACCTCACCTGGCTGCCACTCTGCCCAATCACGCTCCTGTATATGAAAATGGCAAAGGTAAAAATCTCGGTGATTCATACCAGCTCCATGCATGCGCTGTGCAACATCAGCCACCTGTCGAAGAATCGCACGCTTCAAAGCTAGCCTCTTCCCCACCGTAAGATGGCTCATATTCTTAAGGAAATCCTCCACCTCGATACGCTCCTCAAGAGCTTCCATAATCACAAATGATTCTCGCTGTGCAGGATTAGAACCACGCATCCCCTTACCTACAATCTTCACTGTAGCAACCCCCTCTTTTTCTAATAAACTAACTGCCCTCCACTCATTAGAAGCATCTGTTACAGGTAATCTAAAGCTACTCAGGTTTTTCCAAATTTCTCCCCAGCCAATACCGTGATGAATTTTAGCAAAATACTCACACCCAGCATGCTTAAACAATAGTGTACGGCGCCCCTCCTTAGCCCGATACACGTCTCCATCAAGAGCCATCACTTGATCAAAAGCATCAACCCCAGAAAATCTATCACGCATCTCGGCAGACAACTCTATCATTGGACACCAAGAAGAAACTAAGTAGCAACCTAGGTCAAGAGCTGTCCTTAAGGAATTAACCTTGGCAAAAATGTAAATCATGAAAAAACTACCCACCTAGTATATGAAACTCGCTATTCTCCTCCAACATTACTTTCCCTATGGGGGACTACAGCGCGACGCTGTTCGCTTAGCACATGCGGCATTAAATGCAGGAAATGTCCCCCAGATCATTGTTTCTACTTGGGATGGCCCTAAACCTAAAGGCTTAGACATCACTGAACTTAACTCTGGAGGAAAAACAAACCACCTTAAATCAGCCTACTTTGCTCGTGACTGCCAGCAACTACTCGAATCAGGTAAGTTCGATACCTCCATATGCTTCAGCCGAGTCCCCGGCTCAGACTTTCAGTTTTGTGGTGACCCATGCTTTGCAGATCGATTTACACGCACGAAGCCTAGCATTCTACGTTGGCTCCCCAGATACAAATACCTCCTAGAACAGGAGGCTGCTATCTTTAGTAAAAAATCTGCCACCCACCTCTTCTTCTTAGCTGAATCTGAAATACCAGCCTACAGAAATCACTACAACATCTCCTCCAGTAAAATCACACTACTACCTCCATGGCTAAAAGAACCTGAGACCTTTAACTCTGACCGTAGCACCACCAAACAAGAAGTCCTAGCATCCCTAAAACTAGCACCCGATAGCGAACTCCTTCTCTTTGTAGGCTCAGATTTCCAACGCAAAGGACTAGATCGTGCCATTGAGGCTCTCGCCCACACTCAGAAAAAAAACTTTCACCTCTTAGTCTGCGGGCAATGTAAACCAGATGCTTTTAAAGTAATATCTGATCGACTAGGAATCTCGGAACAAGTCCATTTCTTAGGCCCCAGAGATGACATCCCCCGCTTAATGACCGCCTCCACACTTCTGATCCACCCCGCCCGTCAAGAAACAGCCGGCATGGTCTTACTAGAAGCTCTCACCCACGGGCTACCTGTAATCTGCACAGAAAACTGCGGCTACTCCACTCATGTCCATGAAGCTGGCTGCGCTCCACTCCCCACTACCCCCAGCAAAGAAGACATCTCACAGCGCCTAATATCCAGTCTACCTCAAATAGAAAACCTCCGTGAAAAAATACTGACCTGGTGCAATGATTCAGAGCGATACAATACAGCCGAGCTTATTTTGAAAAAAATGCACGCCAGGCTATAAAGCCAAAACTAAAAAACTCCTTACATGTGGAAAAGCTAAAACTAGCCCTTAAAAATTGATAATGTCACCACTCCCATATCCACAAGGTAAGTCTCTCTGCTTATCCACGACTTCAGACGCAGTCAAAAAATTCATGCAAAACATGCCCCTAAGTTGGAAAACTGATGGGGTTACACTCAAAAAAGGCTCACGATCCACTGTAACAATGGTTACCATCGAACAACAAAATTACGTTGTTAAAATCTATAAAAAAATGCCTCTACACAGGCGACTACGATACGCCTTAACAAGATCCAGAGCATTTCAAAGCTGGGACAGTGGTCAACTCATGCACGGAGCTAACCTTCCAGTAGCTCGACCACTCGCCATTATAGAGGAGCGCCCCCTTGGCATCCCCGGAAGAGCAGCTCTATTGATGGAATCCGCAAATGGTGAGGACCTACTGAACATCGTAAATAACAACACCCTCTCAGTTAACGATTTAAAAACTGTCGCCAGTAAACTTCAAAATACATTTAACCATATGTGTGAACTAAAAATCACACACGGTGACATGAAAGCGACCAATATCCTCATTGATGAAAAGCTTGACCTGAAGCTCATCGATATCGATGCCGCACAGCAACATTCCAGCCCCTCCAGTTTTCACCAAGCTAGAGAAAAAGACCGCCTTCGGTTCCTAACAAACTGGAAAGACACCCCCCTAGCGCTAGATATCTTTGGATCTGTATACAGCGAGTAGCCCACGCTACAGAGTTCCACTGAGTGGGGGTACCCACTAAACCAGTGTTATACTACGGGGGCATGCTTCACCAGATCAGCAGCCACACTGTCGTAACTCTTGACAGAAATACTCCCATTCCTGCTGACTAATCACGCCTGGATTACACTTTTCATACATTCGCTGCATTCTAGACCAAAACAAACCTTTCACCTTCCTTGTATTATAAGTGAATTCGACATCAATCCACCACAACTCTCCCTGTGGGTCTACTAACACATTTTCTAGATGAAAATCTAAAAAAAGCACATCTGCATGATACATAACAGCCAACTCTCGAGCTAATTTATCAATTAACTTCAGCCTATTAGAGCTATCTAAAGCTTTTGAGAACGGCTGTGCATCGTCCAAAAACTTATACACATAACTAGCCTCGTAAAGTCCCCTCCCGTCGAACACCTCTACACGTATGGGCTCCGGCGTCTTAAGCCCCAAGCCCAATAAGTGCATTGCTGATTTCCATTGTTTATGAGCCTTAGTTGATTTTAAGGCAACTCGAAATAAATGCTGCAATAAAACCTTACGCGGAAATAGCTTCACCGCCAATCCGTCACCAACCTTAAGTAAAGGGGCTCCATTACGCTCATTTAGGTGATACACCTCAGCACCATCAATCAAGTCTACCTCATTACTCATCTCAAGCACATGGCCATCCAAGCCTGTTCAGCTCTGTCTTCAAGCATTTTCCAGACTAAACCCCTTTTATATTCACTTTCATTTAAGACACCGCGTCTCGAGTTATTAACCTGTAACCGCCTCCATTACTGCAAACTCTCCGCTTGCGCCTCAAAAAAGTTAAGCAATAAAGGGCATAAAAAACCATTTCAATCTCCAGTCTATTCCCTTAGACCTAGCTCTAGCAAAGGATATTACCGAACACCCTACATAGTATTAATTAATATTTACCCCCCACTCAGCTTGCGTAGCCAAACACCTCTGTGACACGCAAGGATTTCTATTTAAAGCGTAAATTACATGACTACCCCCAACCAACTACTCAAATACCACGCTGAAGGAGTCACCCTCTTTTCTAATTCGATGGAGCTTAGCTCTACACTTATCCAAGCTACTAAGGATATACATAAAGTTGAGAATTCAGAAACAATACAAATCTATAAAAGAGCTCATCGAAAATGTGTGTTTTTAATCCGCCAACCATCAGAAAAAATAACTGAACTTGTAGTAAAAGGTTACCCGCTTTCAAAACTTAAAGATAAACTAAAACATCAAAAATTTGGCTGGAGTGAAGCTCTAAACCTAATACAAGCTGAAGCCCTCAATATTCATATACCTCATTTCCACGGCTATATAGAAGCTCGAAAATGGGGTTTCATCACAGCGAACGGAGTTTTAATTCAAAATTTATCAGCACATAAAACTCTCATGGAAATGCTAAAAGATAGCCCAAATGATATTTCCAAAATTCTTAATTTAGCTATCCCTGTCATTTCTGAATTTTACACAAAAGGGGTAAACTACATAGATATGAGCCCTCACAACCTCATGGTGAAAGATCTCAGTGACATTCCTATAACTATTGACTGGCAAAGCTGTCGCTTCATCCAGCCGAAAAACGTCCGCCAACTCATTCTCCAAGCCGCTCAATTTCTTCGTTACCTTAACGAAACCATATCCACACAACAGCAAGACATCTGGACTAGCTCACTATACAAACGCTGCTCACCTGAAATATCCCAAGACAACTTCCTTAAGCTTGTCCAGCACTACACCAAAGCCAAACGCCCACCAAAATGCGTTCGCTACAACCTCAATTTCCCACTCTCACCATAGCTATCAACTATGTTAAACCTTAATCATTTCATCAATTTTCTACGAATCGAAATCCGTCGCAGAAAATCCAAAAAAAGTGGCGGTAAATTTAAACTTAAGATCAGTAACATCCCCAGTTTTTTCCAAGTCCTGAACCAAGCGGAAATACCCTACGTCGTTCTACGTTGGTTTGAGGAAGTACCTCTAACACCTCTCGAGGAAAAAGAAGCAGTTAATGACATCGACTTCCTCTTCCGTCACTCTGACCTTAAAAAAATGGTTCGCATTGGCTCGCAGCACCCAGGCCATATTCTTGCAGAGTTCTACAGTGTTAGTGGAAAAAAAGGCACCTCTGCCCGTGGACTACCCTACTACCCTCCTGCCTTAGCTACTCGTATTATCGAAAATCGAATACTCTATAAAAACACATTCTATATTCCAGCGCCATACGAACATTTTCAATCACTCTGTTTCCACCTCGTCTTCCATAAAGGATACGAATCTGGCCTTCCTATCAATAAAAACACCCCTCCTAAGCATAGAGCAAAGAGAGACTACCCAAGCCTCCTTCAACAACTTGCAGACGAGCAAAATATTACGCTAGAACAACCAGTCACACTTGAATCCATAGATCGATATCTATCCGAGAGCCAATGGACTATGCCCTACGACCTAAAGCGCCGCTGGCAGTTTACTCAAAAAGAATGGATTGAATACCTCTGCAAAGCGGAAGAAGAGCGTGATTTCACCTACGCAAAAAAAATCCCAGACCTAATCGTTTTCCTCATCCGCTCAGACGCCTCGGATTCACCTGAAATTCTTCAAGCAACAATTCATAAAATAAAAAAACACTTCACCATTGAGCAAACTATAGAACTTAGTGATGAGAGCCAAAACCGCGTCATTCAAAATGTTCGCGGAGGAAATTGGTTAGAACATGGAGGAAAAAAACTCATCCCTCCTACCTTTGCGTTACTCTGCTTTGACCCCGCACCCGATCCCTTCACTGAGAACCACCCTGATTTTAAAAAAAGCCCACATATTACCAACGCGAATGTTCTTCTTAAAAATCAAATTAGAACACAGATAAACAGTGAGTTCCCCTCTGCTAATAAAAAGCGATCTGTCGTTCACAGCAGTGATAATACAATGGAAGCACATCATCACCTGCTTTATGTCTGCGGTAAAGAGAACTACCCTAGCATTTGTGAAGAGTTGATAGATAAAACTACGCCTTCAAACATTTAAAATAATATCAGGTCAGAGCTCTACACTTCCCCCTACTAGGCCTAGCCTTAACACCATCACAAAGCCATGCATGAACACAGGATAAACAAATCTTTAGCCGATAGCGAACCGGAGCCATCATACCCTCCCACACAAAGTAATAAAATCGGACGCTTCATAATTGAAGAACTGCAAACTGTTCAAGATAACTCAAATAAAAACAGCGCTACCTCACCGCCGGTAGCACTAGCTTACTTTAAATCACGATGGGGAGAGGTAGATGGGTATCTCCCCATAATTCATAAATTTAAAGAACAACACCCCGACTGGAAGGTGATTGCTATCATCGCGAGTGAACGCATGTCTAACACCATTGAAGAACAGCCCTTTCTCTACAACGAACTCAGAGAAACCGTTGATACTCTTATTCGTCTAAGTCCAGAACCCTCAGATCTTGAAAGCTGTCTTTTTTATCAAAAATGGATCCGTAAAATAAGATCCAAATATCACCGAAAATGCGCCCAGCTTTCATGGCGACATATCTTCAAGTATCTCAAAGGTGAAAACATTAAATTGATCTTTAAAGACCATGGTAGCGACAACAGTTTCTTACTAAAACTGCAAGCAATGCACGCGACCAAATGTATCGCAACACCTCATGGAACAGGCATATTTATCGAGCAACCGGGATCAAATTTCAGAAAACCCAAAAGAGCCCAAATCGACCTTTTTCTTGCAGGAGACTCTACCGAAATTCCATCTTTCAAAAAAACAGTCCCCAGTACAACTACCATTCAGGCTGTGGGCCGCCCCCGGTATGACCGCTGGTGGATTGAGCACTTGGCCCAGTTACCAGTCTTCCGCTCAAGTGAAGAATATAAACTCATTCGCAAAAACAAACGCGTATTTCTTTTCGCAACTCGAGGACCAAGCTCAAGTTTCTTCCCTGAAGACGTATTTGAATATCTAGTGAAATCCGTAGCAGAAATAACACTCCGTGAGCCAAACACTCTATTACTCATCAAACCACATCCTCAGCAAGACCTTAAATTTATAAAGTCAACAATGGCGCAATACGACTCCAGCTCATGGATGATATCATCGCTTCAAACAATGCAGTTAGCTCAAATTTCAGACTTTGTCATCTGCATGGTTAGCAGCGTCATACTCGACGCCGTGGCCGTAGGAAAGCCAACTGTAGAATTTTTTCAATACGTTAAAGGCAAACATTACTTCCTCAAGGATGAAGACGGAAAAACGATCTCATCATACAACCAATTGGGAATGGTCGCTACAGCGGAATACAAAGATCAGTTAGAAACTCTAATCCAAGACTATTTTAACAATAACCACTCTGAAAAATGGGCTGAACATCACCAAAAGGTAAAAGACTTCTTAAAACTTGATAACAATGCTTCCTCTCAAGCCGTTATGGAAATCGAAAAAATCTTAGTCTCATAATAACCTACTAACCATCTATGGTTATCCGAAAAGATGACACTCAGCACCCCCGGTAACTCATACTTCCACCACATTTCAGACAGCCCCTTCGCCATAACCTCACATGAACTCATCACGCTCTCATAAACCGATGAATACCCTAGCTATCATACCTGCACGTGGTGGATCAAAAGGCCTTCCAGGAAAAAACCTCCTCCCCCTAGCTGACATTCCCCTTATCAGCCATACAATCCTGGCAGCACTTGAAGCAGAATCTATTGATCGCCTCATAGTATCCACAGATGATGAAGCTATTGCTAAAGTCGCGAGAAAATCAGGTGCCGAAGTTCCCTTTATTCGCCCAGCTGCCTTATCAGACGACACTGCATCCGGAGTAGACGTATGTATCCACGCCGTCGAATACGCCAATAACACCTTAGACTACCATCCCGACCTTGTGGTCTACTTACAGCCAACTAGTCCTATGCGGAACTCCGCTGACATTGATGCCGCCGTAGAGCTTCTCCACGACAGCAACAGCGACTCTGTAGTAAGCCTGAAGGCTGTTACCGAATACCCCCAATGGATGCAGAAAATGGATGCAGCGCAACGTATCACACCTCTGTTTGAAGAATTTAAAACAACTACCGCTCGTCAAAACTTGGAGAAATCCTACCTCCTCAACGGAGCAATTTATTTAAGCACTACCGAGGCATTACTTAAACATCGCAATTTCTATGGTCCGAACACACGTGGTTACTTGATGCCCGAAGAAAGATCAATTGATATCGACACTCTAACTGATTTCCTCATCGCTCAAGCACTCATCACACACACCTAATAATGAACACAAAACACTGTATGATCATCGCCGAGGCAGGAGTGAACCATAACGGCGATCTGGGTCTCGCCCTTGATCTCATTCGCGCCGCCAGTGATGCTGGTGCTGATGCTGTAAAATTTCAAACATTCCGGGCCGACGACCTAGTCACGACTGATACTGAAAAAGCCGACTATCAAAAACAAAATACTGACTCCCAAGAATCCCAATATGAGATGCTAAAAAGACTGGAACTAAGCCAACAAGATCATCATGTATTGATTGACGCCTGCCGAGAACATGGAATCATATTTCTATCCACTGGGTTTGATACCGCCAGCCTCGAATTCCTCGAATCTTTAAATATCCCCATTTACAAAATCCCGTCCGGTGAACTCACAAACTTACCTTTACTACGGCAAGTCGCTAGCTTTAAAAAACCGATCATTCTATCCACCGGTATGGCAACCCTTCAGGAAATTAGCTCTTCGCTAAATGTCCTTGAGCAAGCAGGCGCATCACGTGAGGACATCAGCCTGCTACACTGCACTACTCAATACCCAACGCCCATGGAAAATGTCAATCTTCGAGCTATGCTAACTCTAGGCGAAACATTTCCCGGAGTTCACATTGGTTACTCCGACCACACACTGGGTATTGAAGTCCCTATCGCTGCGGCTAGCCTAGGCGCATGCGTATTAGAAAAACACTTCACTCTCGATCGATCGATGGAAGGCCCTGACCACGCTGCTAGTCTCGAACCCAAGGAATTAACTGACATGGTGAAATCAGTTAGAAATATAGCACTAGCTCTGGGAAATGGCATTAAAGAACCCTCTACCGATGAACTGGCGACAATTGCTGTAGCGAGAAAAACAATTGTTGCTGCCTGCCCGATTAAGCAGGGTGACTTATTTTCTGAAACCAATCTGACTGTTAAACGCAGCCGTGGTAGCATCAGCCCAATGCTATGGGATCAGATCATTGGCCAGACTTCAGCACGCTCCTATACCACAGCCGAACCCCTAGATCACCCTACATCATGAAAAAAATCTGTGTTGTTACCGGAACCAGAGCTGACTACGGGCTGCTCTACTGGTTCATGCGGGAGATAGAAACATCCTCCAAATTCGAACTCCAAATCATCGTCAGTGGCATGCATCTGAGTGAGAAATTCGGATCAACGTGGAAATCTATACACGACGATGGATTTACCATTTCAAAAAAAGTCCCTCTTTCTCTAGAAAATGACACGGCTACTGGTATTGCCCGTGCCACGGGCGAGGCCACCATCGGGTTTTCATCTGCTCTTGATGAGCTCAGACCAGAATTAGTCGTATTACTAGGTGATCGCTATGAGGCACTTGCAGCTGCCACGGCAGCCTGTATCCACGGTATTCCCATAGCCCACTTCCACGGAGGAGAAACAACAGAAGGGGCATTTGATGAAGCGTTTCGCCACGCAATCACTAAGATGAGCTATCTACACTTTACCTCGGCAGAACAACACCAACACCGTGTGATTCAACTCGGCGAGCAGCCCGACCGCGTTTTTAACGTCGGTGCGATGGGATTAGACAACATTACGAAACTCGAACTTCTCGGCCGCGACGCCTTTCAAAAATCAATCGGTTTCACAATGAGAGAACAGAACATTCTCGTCACATTCCATCCAGTTACCCTTGAATCCAATACCGGAACACAATTCGCCCAAATCCTCTCAGCACTCGCCTCTTTTCCAGAGCTTGGTATCATTTTCACAAAACCCAACTCAGACACTGGAAATCTAGCAATCAGTAGTCAGATCGATTCTTTCGTAGCTGCACAGCCGGAACGTGCTGTTGCACATACTAGCCTCGG
Source organism: Akkermansiaceae bacterium (assembly GCA_023301765.1). GTDB lineage: Bacteria > Verrucomicrobiota > Verrucomicrobiia > Verrucomicrobiales > Akkermansiaceae > Oceaniferula. Next base: position 10,225 of record JALZUC010000003.1, read on the forward strand.
GCAACTGCGCTACCTCTCCGCGCTATCCCACGTCGATGCCGTTGTCGGTAACTCTTCTAGCGGTTTAATCGAAGTTCCATGCTTTGGTATCGGTACTGTTAATATTGGAAATCGCCAGAAAGGAAGGCTCTCAGGAAATTCCGTGATCCACTGCGACTGCTCAGATCACAAGATAAGCAGTGCTATTAAACAGGCACTAAGCCCTAAATTTAGCAAAACAGTTAAACAAGCACTAAACCCCTACGGTACTACAGGCGCGGCGAAAAGAAGCATCGCCATCCTAGAGTCCTGGCCACTCCCTCAAACGGTAAAGAAGTCATTTTTTGATCTTTCCGAAAATGCTCAACTCTCCTAAAGTCCCCGCATGGAATTAACAGCTATTGTTGGCATCGGTGCTGGCGGTCACGGACGTGTGATAGCTGATATTATCTCTCGTGCAGGCATCTACCGTTTGGCGTTCTGGCTAGATCATGACACCAGCCTTCATGATACAACTCTGCATGGGGCCACAGTAAAAGGAAACGATTCTGTCCTGAGCGAACTACAGTCGAGTGGTGTTAACCACGCATTTATCGGCGTAGGCAGCATCGGTGATACAGGAACACGCCGGAAGATCGCGGAACTTGCACTCGATGCAGGCGTTTCGCTGCCAAGTATACAAGACCCCAGCTCCCTAGTTAGCCAGTCCACTAAGATAATGGATGGTGTATGTGTCTTTCCCCATGCTGTGGTAAACTCCGGCGGTCACATAGGCCAGTGCGCTATTATCAATACGCGTGCCACACTAGAGCACGATTGCACCGTAGGAGAGTTCTGCCACCTAGCACCAGCATGTGTTATCGGAGGAGGTTCATCTATCGGTTCTGGAGCACATATAGGAATCGGCGCTGTTATCAAAGAGGGTATCTCTATTGGCAAAAATGCCATTATAGGAGCTGGTGCAGTAGTAATCTCTGACGTAGCTGCGGGAACCACAGTCGTAGGAGTTCCGGCCAAATCCATTACCTAATTAAATTTCTTTTAGCCCTCTCCCATATACACCGTGACCCTAGACCTCACCCACTACACAGTTAACTCTGATGCCACAATCCGTGAAGCGATGACGGTCATTGACACAGGAGCTTCGGGCGTCGTAACGATCCTCAAGGAAGACGGCACCCTCGAGGGACTAATGACAGATGGTGACATTCGTAGAATGTTACTAGACGGGGCTGAAATGGACTCTCCTATCGCTAAAGGAATCAATCGAAACTACACTCACGTATTACCAGATACCCCTCGCGCCGATGTCCTCGACATAATGAATGCTCGTGATATCGAACAAATCCCCATCGTTGATACAGAGGGTAAGCTCACAGGTATCCATACCATTGGATCCGTCGTTGCCAGAGAAACGCTTCCTAACTGGGCTATAATTATGGCGGGAGGAAGAGGAACCCGCCTAGGAGAGTTAACATATGACACCCCCAAGCCCATGCTCAAAGTGGCCGGACGCCCTATCTTGGAACGTATCATCCTCCATCTCGTCGGTTCAGGAATCCGTAAAATATATATTGCGCTAAATTACCTCGGCAGTGTCATTGAAGAACACTTTGGAAACGGTACGGAGTTCGGTTGCGAGATTTTCTACCTCAGGGAAGACTCTCCACTCGGAAGCGGCGGTGCCCTCAGTCTAATCCCCGAACAACCCACTGATCCGGTGATTGTTATGAATGGCGACTTGGTCACCGATTTCCACGTAAGACGTATGATCCAGCATCATGAAAAAGGAAAATACGTTGCCACGATTGGTCTCAATCACTACGATCACCGTGTACCCTTTGGCTGCGTCACCTTAAATGCAGGTGCTGTTAATGAACTCAGAGAAAAACCTTTACTGACAGAACTGGTCAATTGCGGCATCTACACAATTGATCCTGATCTTCTATCCCGTATTCCAAAGAAATTTTTCCCCATCACAGAGCTTTTCGAGGAATGCTTAACAAACAACGAACCTATCGGCGGATATGTAATCGAGGAAGACTGGATCGATATCGGCATGCCTGCTGAACTCCTAAACGCTCAAGGAAAACCTTAGTAATCCTACAACATGAACCTCACATCAAAAAACGTTCTAATCACTGGCTCAGACGGCTTCATTGGCAGTCACCTCACTCAGGCTCTCATCGAAAAAGGCTGTAACGTCCGAGCCTTTGTTTACTATAATTCATTCAGCTCTTGGGGCTGGCTTGATAATATTGATAAAGATAAACTATCTCAAATTGAAGTAGTAGCTGGGGACATCCGTGACCGCGGGTCGGTAGCAAAGGCAATGGAAGGGATCGATGTAGTTTTCCACCTCGCTGCTCTAATAGGCATCCCATACAGCTATGATTCACCTGAGAGCTACGTCGGCACTAACATCACAGGCACACTCAATGTACTCGAAGAAGCTAAGCGCCTCGGCACGGAGCGTGTCATCGTCACATCAACATCAGAAGTCTATGGCACGGCACAATACGTGCCCATCGACGAAAAGCACCCTTTCCAAGGTCAGTCACCCTACTCCGCTACCAAAATTGGCGCAGACCGTATGGCGGAGAGTTACTACCGCAGCTTTGAAATCCCCGTCACCATTGCCCGCCCATTTAATACCTATGGCCCACGTCAATCAGCACGAGCCATTATCCCAACTATTATCAGCCAGCTCTGTAATGGATCAGATGAAATCTCTCTTGGATCTCTAACCCCAACGCGTGATCTTGTTTACGTTAAAGATACCGCACAAGGATTTATCTCTCTTGCAGAGAGCGATAACACCATCGGTGAAGAAATAAACATCGCTACTCAAGACGAAATACCTATCGGAGAGCTAGCTCAAAAACTAATCAACGCTATCCGACCAAGTGCTAAGATCATCTCAGACGAGCAACGGATTCGCCCCCAGAAAAGCGAAGTTGAAAGGCTCTTAGGTAGTAACGAGAAAATCAAATCACTAACAGGCTGGAAACCAAAGTGGTCACTCGACGATGGACTGGAAGCAACCATAGACTGGTTCAAAAAACCAGCTAACTTAGCGGCTTACAAAAGTGACATCTATAATGTTTAATTTCATCAAAATATATGATTCCACTCTGCACCCCCTATATTCGTAACCAAGAGTGGCAACGTATCAAAGACTGCGTTGATACCGAATGGGTCTCTTATGCTGGAAAATACGTTGAACAATTTGAACTCGACTTAGCTAGCTTCGCAGGTGCTGAGCATGCCGCTGTCACAATCTCCGGAACGTCAGCCCTACACATTGCCTTAATTTGCGCCGGTGTCAGGCTTGATGATGAAGTAATCCTACCGGCGCTCTCCTTTGTGGCACCAGCAAACGCCATCCGCTACCAAGGTGCTTGGCCAACTTTCATCGACGTCTCTGTGACCGACTGGCAAATGGACGTGGAGCAGCTAGAAACATTTCTCACTTCATCTTGCCAACGCAACGCTGAGGGAGAGCTAATAAATATTAAAACTGGCAGACGAGTTGCTGCAATTATGCCTGTGCACCTGCTCGGGGGTATGGCCCATCTTGATGAGCTCGTCCGCCTTGCTCACATTTACCAGCTACCATTAATAGAGGATGCCGCTGAGAGCCTCGGCGCTCACTGGAAGGGCAAGGGCATTGGAGCCCGCCTAGATAACCAGCCTGATATAACTCGTATTACCTGCACTAGTTTTAACGGTAATAAAATCATGACCACAGGTGGTGGTGGTGCATTATTCACAAATTGTGAAAAAACAGCCTTACTCGCAAAACATCTCTGTACCACGGCAAAAACTGATGCTATCGAGTTTGACCACGACCAAGTAGGATACAACTACCGCATGAATAATATCGCAGCAGCTCTAGGTATTGGTCAACTAGAACAACTCGATTATTTTCTAAAACGAAAAAAAGAAATTGGTGAACGCTATACAAACGCATTTTCCTCTCAGAGAGGAATCGTTGCGACCTTACCCACAGGCCAGCACGTCACCAATAGCTACTGGCTTTATACAATCTTATTAGAATCTAATTCAAGAAGCCTCCTTAAACACCTTACTCAAAATGGTATTCAAACGCGGCCACTATGGAAAGCTTTGTGTGATCTCTCCTACCTAGATCAGTGCCACGTCCATTCAGCCACTAACGCACGCCACCTAGTAAATAACTCACTAAGTATCCCCTCAAGCGTTGGACTAGCAGATACCGATCAGGACAAAGTTATTCATTGTATCCAGAGCTATTTAGGCTGCTGATTTATTATTGCAGGTAGCTTGGGATGAGCCTCTTCTAGTTCAGCCCTGAGCTGTCTGGCACTATATGGATTACTGAGTAAACTTCTCATTATATTCATATCCATTACATTTTCTAATAGCGGTTCTGCTGCTACCATCTTGTCCATTATCTTTAGATATGCTGTCTCAGAAGCGTGATACCCATCAAATGTTTCGAAGTCATTACTGCCAAGCAATGCTATGTCAGAGAAATCGAACAACAGAAAACCGTGTTTTACAAAAACAGGCTCCAATAAACCCTGTATCTCAAAAACATGTGGGAATTCAGCACGTTCTTCAGCAAAACGACGGTACACCTTATGAGGGTAAGGGGGGAAAAACCCTACGACATGAATTTGATGCTCTTTACATAATTCAAGAAAGCTATCGACTTCTTCAATCGCTTTTGGATGAACTCTTTCGGCACTTGCAAACCTCCCTTTACGTTTATCAATTCGTTTGATCGTTTTTGCGAACTCATAATCACCATCGCTCTTTTCACCAAGAAGGCGTTTTCCATATAGATAACTCCCATCGCTTCTATAACCGTCAGAATATAAACGGGCATTAAGACCAATACGTGAAGCATCTCCGGATCCTTCCCCTAATTCAAGCTTCCCTTCTTGTAGCAAACTAAAAAAGGACTTTGAGGCTTTCACTGCTCGACTCGAGTATGTCGTTTCATATGACGTGTAGGACCTTGGCTCCCTCTCCATATCCTCATCACCAACCCCAAAAAAATCCTGATCCAAACCGAGAATGATCATCGTTGGTTTTTTACCAGGGTATGAAGATAAAAAAGATTTCAAATCCTGCACTCGGCGAACCGAGCGCCCGCAGTTGTAAAAATCAGCAGGCTCATGAAATATAAATTTCTGGATTTGTAATACACGAGACGTACCCAAAGCAATAATACTAGGTTGCCTATTTTTTAACACCTCTTGTTTAACAAGATGCATGGGGTCACTATAAGCTAGGCTAATTAATTCAGCATTCCTACCCCCCCCCGCCATAACTTCAATTGACTCAAGTTCACGAAACCTCTCAAGGTGGTATATAATCGGTAAAAATACCAACGCTAATGGTAGTAAAAACACACCGCACTTTAAGTAAAATCGTTTCATCTGAGATACTAGAATTGGAAATAAATGAAGTCCTGCTGTTGCCCCCCGTATATATAGAGAACTAGAATTAAGCCGTAATATATGCCGTATCTGACCCAGACGCTTTTTACGCTACTTAGATCAAGCCCATATTGCCTATTTCTCTGGATCCATTCAGCAACTAACAAGACAAGAATCATCACCAATGGCTCAAATCCTTCATGAGCTATATATGAAGCAAACACATTCCAATCTTGATGTATAGTAGTGACTCCGCGCCACATATACTCACATGCGGCGGAAAGCGAATCAGCCCTGAAAAACACCCATGCAACACATACCAAAGAAAATGTGCTCATCATCTGAAACATTTCACAGAGTGTAGGAAAACGCCGCCCATCTGCAATTTCATGGGTATGCCTCCGGTTCTTTGCGGTCATTAACAACGGGATAAAGAATAATCCATGCAAGGCACCCCAGAAAATAAATGTCCAATTAGCACCATGCCAGAATCCACTAACCAAAAAAATGATGGCTACGTTTCTAAACACCTTCCAAGGGTGCACCCGACTACCTCCAAGAGGGATGTAGACGTAATCCTTAAACCAAGATGACAAAGAGATATGCCACCGTCGCCAGAACTCGGCAATATCTCTAGAAAAGTAGGGGTAAGCAAAGTTACGTTTAATATCAAAACCGAATAGGCGTGCCGTACCAATAGCGATATCTGAGTAACCCGAGAAATCACCATAAATCTGAAATGCAAACAAGACAGCCCCTAGAGCCAGCACAGATCCTGGATAACTCTCGGGAGAAGCAAAAATCTGGTTAACCAAAACTGCACAATTGTCAGCTATGACCATTTTTTTAAATAGCCCCCAAAGGATTTGCCTCATTCCATCGCTCGCATGATCGTAATTAAAAACACGCGGCTTCATAAATTGAGGCACAAGATGACTGGCTCTCTCAATGGGCCCAGCAACTAATTGAGGAAAGAAGCTTACATAAGCGAAAAAAGCCACGGGATCACGCACAGGCTGCATAGTTCTCCGGTAAACATCGACCGTATAACTGAGTGTCTGAAAGGTGTAAAAACTAATCCCCACTGGAAGCACCCACGAGAGCATCGCGACATCTGGCCTATGCCCAAAGAAGGTTACTGCTTCAGCAAAGCTTTCTGCAAAAAAATTATAATATTTGAATAGACCCAGTAAACCAAGATTAACGAATAAACTCACTCCAAGTAAAATTTTCCTATACTTTCCCTCGTGTGTTCTTCCCATCAAGATCCCTAGGAGGTAGTCCACCAGTGAACTCACAAAAATAAGGCATAAAAACTTCCAATCCCACCAGCCGTAGAACACGTAACTAGCAATCACTAAAAAGCCGTTTTGTAACTTTCGGTGTTTTTCTAATACAAACCAGTACAGTAAAAACACTAGCGGCAGAAAAACGGCAAACTCCAGAGAATTAAATATCATTTCGTAAATTAGGAGCTTTTCACCATCCAAGTTTCAGATGATGTTCTATCTAACGATAATGCTCTATCTAACGATAATACTCAATCTAAAATAAAAAAAGCTTCCTGCGCCTTGTATTCCAGATTCAGGTAAGGCTAACTCGGTGAGGCATGGTTACTCCCCCGCCAACTATACATACAGTGTCTCACTATTTAGAATACCCTTAACTCTCGAGAACAAACATTCTTATCCCCACTACACCATGGCTCACGTCAACATAATCGCACGCACAAACGGTGTGGGTCTAGATCGCGACGTAGATCTTGTCCATCGATGTCTGACAGACGCTGGGCATGAGGTGACAGTATCTCACTGCCGGGGCATTTCTCTATTCCGCGCCATATTGCCCAGCAAACCTCAGTTCGATGTTAATATTTTCTTAGAGCGCATCTTTCCGCGCTGGTTCGAGGTAGCTAAAAAAAACCTGATTATACCGAACCAGGAACGATTTCCAGAGAGGCATATCCCTCGGCTCAAAAAGATCGATACTACCTTGTGTAAAAGCCGTCATGCTGAAGATATTTTTTCCACACACGGTGATACCCAGTATATCGGCTTTACCTCCAAAGACATGCTAGATGAGTCTGTGCAAAAAGACTATCAATCATTTCTGCACCTCGCTGGAAGGAGCACACTCAAAGGCACTGAAACAATTCTTAAACTCTGGGGGCAAAATCCAGCATGGCCAACACTCACGCTCATTCAATGTAAGGAAAATGCACCAGCAACGGTGCCTGACAATGTGCGATTAATCACCGATTACGTGACCGATGAGGAACTCAAGAAGCACCTAAACACCCACGGCGTCCACCTCTGTACTTCACTCTCAGAAGGCTGGGGGCACTATATCGTGGAGGCGATGAGCTGCCGAGCTGTCGTGGTAACGACTGATGCACCACCGATGAACGAGTTAATCACTCCTGCCCGCGGTGTTCCCGTTCCTTATCTAAAAAGCGAACCTCGCCACCTGGGGACTAACTTTTATATTGATCCGGATAAACTTGAGCAGAATATCACCCAGCTCCTGCAGATGCCTGTTTCTGATAAAGAGCGCTATGGTAAGGCTGCGCGTGATTGGTTTAAAAAGAACGATACTCATTTCAATCAATCACTTTCTGAGGCTCTTGCACAAATCATCTAATCTCCCCCTCCCCTATACCGTTGAAGTCATCCAGCTGCACAGACCCTGAGCTTATCCTTGGGAATTCAAACTCCCGATTCTCAGGCGTTACCTCCACCATGCTTCAGGTGCTCAGACACCAGCAAGATCTAATTAAAGTAGCGGTGATGGGAAAACATCATCTTCCAGATGAGTCTCTCTATTTACCGTTCCGTGAAGTTAGTAAGCTCTGCCGCACCCTTCTCCCATCAGGGAAACCGCGTATCTTTCACGCTAGAAGAAACGATGAGGTGCTACAGGCGCTACTACTAAAAAAAATCTTCAGAGCTAAAATTAAAATCGCATTTACCTCCACTGCTCAGCGTCAGCACAGCTGGATCACACGCTGGCTCATTAGAGAGTCTGATGGCATCATCACTACAAGTTCCGCGGCTAATGCATACATCGCAGGTGGTGCTGATATCATTATCCCTCACGGCATTGATTTAAATTCTTTTTCTCCTGCTGATGATCGCGCTCAAGAGTGGCAGGATCTAGGACTACCAGGTAAGTATGGCATTGGTATCTTCGGCCGTGTTCGCCACCAGAAGGGTGTCGATGTATTTATCCGATCACTACTACCTATCATGGCTGAGCACCCTGACTTTACTGCTGTCATATGTGGTGAAACCACTGCCGATAATGAGGTCTTTAAAAAAGAACTCCAAAACGAAATCACTGCAGCAGGGCTAGAGCAGCAATTTCACTTTATCGGTAAAAGACCCTTTGAAGAGCTACCTAAAATATTTCGCGCAATGAGTATAGTAGCGGCACTCAGCCGGAATGAGGGATTTGGCCTCACCGTCCTGGAAGCTATGGCCAGTGGGGCAGCTGTGATTGCCTCTGAGGCAGGGGCATGGCGAGATATCATACGCGAAGGCCAAGATGGATATATCGTGCCGTGTGATGACATAGGAACCACAAGCTCAAAGCTCGACCAAATGATGGGAGACATCTCTGCCACTCACGCCATGGGAATTTCCGGTAGAGCACGTGTGGAGGCTGATTTCACCATCGAGCGAGAGGCTGCACAGCTCTGCCGTTTTTTAAAGGGCCTTCAGAAGTGAAAGACCCCTTCAGCTAGCCTTCTAAAATTCTTGTGCAAAATCTCTTTTCCATCCTTTGTTTTGTAACTTTCTGCATTTCATCATGTACATTTCATCCTGCACTCGATCGAGAAGGTAACATCACGATTAGGCCACAGGGTAAGGCCATGCTCAAACATGGAGCTAGCGAATTTGAAAGGTTGAAGCAAAACCGTAGAATAAGCCATGATCCTCAATACACGCTGCCAGTAGCTCGCGTCGCTAAACAACTCAAGTCGGTCATTGATATGCCTGAAGCCGAATGGGAGTTTGTAGTCTTTAAGGATGCCTCAGCTAACGCCTTTGCGCTACCTGGTGGGAAAGTAGGTATCAATACTGGTCTATTTACCATCGCGGATACAGATGCCCTGCTGGCAGCCGTCTTAGGTCATGAGATCTCACATGCTACCGCCGCGCATACCTACCAGCGCATGCACCATACAGCGATCAAACTCATAGGAGGCATTATTCTCTACCATGTCTTAGAAAACAATGATCACAAGCATACCGAGGCGAGCCTAGCCGCCTATACTCTTGCTAGTTACATCCTCGAAACACTCCCACTGGCCAGACGCCAGGAGTATGAGAGTGATCGCATAGGTGCCATCTACATGGCAAAGGCTGGTTATGACCCTCGTTTAGCCATCAAACTCTGGGAAAAGCTCGCACACTACCGTAGTAAGCAAGGAGTCAAAAAGCCTGCATTTCTTCGTACCCACCCACCTAATGCTAAACGGATAATTTCACTGCGTGCATTTATGCCTACTGCGCTACAGCATTACACGCATATTAAGAAGAGGGAATAAATTCATTTAATAGTACTCTCACAGATATCAAACATTTACTCTTTATGAAAAAAAAATTCACCCTTACTATCTGCCTCCTAGGGCTAGCCTCTATTTTTATGACCACTACACACGCACAAGACGGCGCAGCAGGTAAAGAGCCGGCGATTATGCCTAAAGTTCCCACCGGGTTTGAAACGGCTACATTTTCCGCCGGTTGCTACTGGTGTGTGGAAGCTGTCTTTCAGCGGATCGATGGAGTCCACTCTGCAACGTCTGGATTTACTGGTGGACATGTAGAGAACCCTAAATACGAAGATGTGGTAGATGGCACCACTGGCCATGCCGAAGCTGTGCAACTTGTCTTTAATCCAAAAAAAATCAGCTATGAGAAGCTCCTAGCATGGTTCTGGAAATTACATGACCCTACTACTCTGAACCGTCAGGGAGCAGACGTAGGCACACACTACCGCTCTGGTATCTTCTACCACGATGACACACAGAAGAAACTAGCCACAACATCCCAAACTGCAGCTCAAAAAGACTTTCTCAGGCCTATTGTTACGGAACTGACCAAAGCTACCAAGTTCTACCCAGCAAAGATCTCACACCAAGATTACTACAAGATAAATGGCTCAACAAACGGCTACTGCCGTTTAGTCATAGAGCCTAAGCTAGAAAAGCTCAAATTAGAGGAGTAGGGCGCTGGACACCGCAGCTGCTCTTTGGTAACTAATTTGTATGGACTTTTGTAGGCTTCTTACTCTCTGCCTAGCGCTTATTACTATCAGCTCTACTTCCGCACAAACTATCAAGTGTGCCACGGTAGATCTGAATACGCTCCTCCTAGAATATCATATCTCTAAAAGGGTAATCTCTGATCTCGAAGTGCAGAAAGCCAAACACCAGTCCGCACGTAGTGAGCTAAATCATACGTTTACTGAGCTGGAAGGACAAATCAAGACTCTCGTACCCAAGTTAAAATCAAAAAATCTTACTCCGTCTGGGCGAGCCTCCCTTACTGAGAAATATCAGATCCTACTGCGCCGCTACAAATCTCTAGACCTCAAGCTCAATGAGCCTGAACAAGGCGAGATCGTTCAGATTAAAGCTCAAATAGCAGTAGCTACTCGCACATTTATAGATGAAATCAATCTAGTTGTCGCCCAGTATGCTAGGGAAAATAAATACCACTGGATTATCGAAACCTCCGGTGTCAGTAATACTCAGACCTCCCCACTTATTTACGCGCGTGATACAACGGATATTACGGCAGCCATCCTCGCGATCATTAATAGAGATGCCCCTGAGGAGGTTACCTCCCCCTAGTAGGTGCTAACTCATTAGATCATCCAGCCGCCAATACCGGCTTCATCTAATGTGATTTCACGCCACTGGATACTTTCACCCTCAAATACAAATTTACCGAGGAATTTCTGTCCATTAAGCATCTGTGGTAACCAGAAAGCATCATCTTCCCACATCTCACCCCATGGGATTTCAGAAATTTTTGTCCACATGGGTATCGCCTCATCGGTAGCAGTAGGAGTCCCCTCAAACTCATGTGCTATAAATACATGGCAATGAATATCAGGGATATCAGACATGGCAAACCACAGCTCCCCCATCTTTACCGGATTTAATGGTGTGATGTGAAGTTCCTCCTGACACTCTCTTATCACACACTCATAGGGAGTTTCACCCGGGTCTATTTTCCCACCTGGCCCATTAATTTTGCCTTCTCCTATACCTCGTAATTTTTTAATGAGCAAAACTTCATCACCCTGCACCACAAACATTAAGGTAGCAGGCATCTCACCTTGCCATACGGACCAATCCACGCTGCACTTCTCCATGTGCAGATTACTACCCCCCTCTGCCAGTAGAAGAAAGAGAAATCAAGTGCTCCCACCTTATTATAATTCCCCTCATTGAAAAAGAACCTTCACATTGCCATCATTGGCGGCGGCCCAGCAGGACTCCGTGCCGCAGAAATCTCTGCTGAGGCTGGCGCGGTAGTAACTATCTATGAGGCTATGCCCTCAGTGGGTAGAAAGTTTCTCATCGCTGGTAAGAGTGGCCTAAATCTAACGAATGCGGAATCGTGGACAGCCTTTCTAGAGAAATACTCAGGAAGTGGCATGCCAGAGTATACGTGGCAGCGCATTCTTAATGGCTTTGATAACCATTCAATCAGAGAATGGGCCGCCACACTTGGTATTGAAACATTTGCCGCCAGCAGTGGTAAAGTGTTCCCAAAACCTATAGAAGGCGTCATCCGTGCCGCACCATTATTACGACGGTGGGTGGAAAAGCTGAGATACCTAGGAGTGACCATCAAGACACGGCACCGCTGGTGTGGCTTTGATAAGGAGCAAAACCCTATCTTCGAACACGGCGGTAAAAAAATAACACCGGAACACAGTAGCGTCATCCTCGCCCTTGGTGGTGCATCCTGGCCCCAGACTGGCTCAGATGGGAAATGGACATCCATACTTGAGTCACATGATATCCAAGTGACTCCACTCCAGCCTGCCAACTGTGGCTGGGAGGTAAACTGGCCTGATCAGATCCTAGCTGTAGCCGAGGGCCTTCCCATGAAAAACCTCCTCTTAAGTGCTGGTGAAAAAAAACGCCACGGCGAGCTAGTCATAACCAACTACGGGCTAGAAGGGGGCCCCATCTACCGTCTCGGCCCGGCCATACGCTCACAGCAAAATCCAGCAATCACTATCGACTTTAAGCCCAATACCAGCCATGAAGAGCTCATAGCTAAAATGGGTAATGTCAGTAAAAATTACGTCCGCGAGGCACACCGCCGCTGGAAACTAGACACAGCCACCTGCGCTATACTAAAGCACATGCCAGATCGTGGCCCATGGCGAGATACCACCCAGCTCGCGCGCGAGGTCAAAAACTGCCGTATCCCACTCACGCGCCCACGCCCCATCGCTGAAGCTATCTCGTCTGCTGGAGGTATTGCCTGGCACGAATTAGATGAAAACTTGATGCTTAAAAAACTCCCAAATGTCTTTATAGCAGGCGAAATGATGGATTGGGATGCCCCCACCGGCGGCTACCTGCTACAGGCCTGCTTTGCCACAGGTACATACGTGGGCAGGGCCTCTCTTTAGCTGTCTACTTACGCCTCAACTAGCTCCTATTTTTTAATTCTAAGGGTTTTCTTAGATTTACCCTTACCCCGTGTGTTTATGGTATTGGCGTATCCTTCTTCGTTGGAAAGAATTCGGCGTGAGCTATCAAAACGACGGGCATTTACTCCGAACTGATCATGATCTCCAATGTCCTGCTGCGCCCACTGAGCTAATTTCATGAGCTCTGTGACTATCTTTGGGTGATCTACCGCTACATCATTCTCCTCGCCTATATCTGAGTCCAGATCATAGAGCTGTACTTTTGTAATCCGCTTAGCATCCGCCTTAGCTATGTGACTTCCCCACTTCACCGCAATACTAGCTTCCACTGGCTCCGTATGAGCTAACATTAATTTCCACTTTCCTGAGCGCACTGCACGCAGACAGTCATGCTGATAATAATAGTAAGGCCTCTCTAAACTATTTACCTCACCGTGTAGGAGAGAGGAGATATCTACACCATCGAGCACTCGGTCATCTGGTAAACTACCACCAGCTAATTGAGTAAATGTGGGCATTAAATCAATGGTTGCCGCCAGAGCATCCGTCTTAGTATTAGGTTTAATTCTGCCCGGAGCACGGATGATACAAGGCACACGTAACCCGCCTTCCCAGCAGCTCGTCTTACCACTACGCAGAGGTTTAGCATGGCCACCATGATCTTTACGGATCAACCAAGGCCCGTTGTCACTGGTAAAAACAATGTAGGTATTTTCATCTAGACCTAACTCTTTCACCCGATCCAATACACGCCCTACATTAAAGTCTAATTCCTCAATGACGTCCCCATAGAGGCCTCCTTTTGACCTCCCTCTGAAATCAGCAGATGCTGCAAGCCTTGTATGCGGCATAGTATGAGCCAAGTACACGAAAAATGGTTTCTCTTTATTTTTTTCAATAAAGCTCAGTGCTTCATCGGTATAGCGTTTTGTTAAGGTGCTCATCTTAGCCTTTACCTCAATGGTCTTAGTGCCACGGATAAGGTTCACTGTAGAATCATTACTACCAGACGTACCAAAGTAATAATCAAATCCTTGATACTGAGGTAATAACTCCCTCTTAAAAGAGGCTGGATTATGCCCAGCCAGATCCCATTTCCCAAAAACACCATTAATATAACCCTGCTTTTTCAATACCTCCGCCAACGTCACCTCATCAGTATGCAGCTCTGGATGGACGGAATTAGGATCTGCCTGCCGCGCAAAGCGGAGTGGATAACTACCGGTCATCAGCGCCCCCCTTGACGGGCCACAGACTGTCTGAGCATAGAAACTTGTAAAACTAAGTCCCTCCTCAGCCATACGATCAATTCTCGGAGTTTTTATATCTGGTGAGCCATAGCTTCCAATATCCTGATAGCCCTGGTCATCGGTAAAGATAATTATAAAGTTAGGTTTTTTAGACTCCTCGGCCTCTAAACCCATTATTAATACTCCCATGTATGATAGTATTCTTAGTTGATTGTAATAATATTTTAGTATCATCATTTCCTCGTTTCGCTATTCACTGCTCGATCATAGCTACGTATATAAAGACTATAATCTTTCTAAATCACACCTCTGTAGTAAAATCTTCAGCCTCAGGTAAAGTCACGGTAAAGCATGTTTCTGTCCCAGGAATGGAAGTCGCCCTAATCTCACCACCATGAGCCTCCACAGCCCTTCTCACAATGGACAAGCCAAGCCCTGTGCCTTTGATCTCACTCTGGCTGTGGTGTTTTTCCACACGGTAAAAACGTTTGAAAATAAAGGGTAAATCACCAGATGGTATACCTACTCCATTATCACAAATAGCGATACTTGTGCCCGCTTCACCATTCTCTCTTTTGTAAACCCGCCCTCTAATAATCACCTGTAAACCCGCATGAGGGTTTTGCTTTAAAGCGTTTTCAACAAGGTTGAAAATAATTTGAGTCCAATAAAAGCGATCTCCTGTAATACGTAATGCATCTGGGTCTATATCTATTTTCACCTCGGCCTCCTGCCTTTCAATC
The DNA here is from genome assembly GCA_023301765.1 of Akkermansiaceae bacterium. GTDB lineage: Bacteria > Verrucomicrobiota > Verrucomicrobiia > Verrucomicrobiales > Akkermansiaceae > Oceaniferula. The sequence goes on from JALZUC010000003.1 coordinate 25,309, forward strand.
ATATGCTCCAGCCGCTCTAAAACATCAGCTGCACAGGATT
>JALZUC010000004.1 GCA_023301765.1 Akkermansiaceae bacterium
AGTGCAAACATCAGAAAATGCCGGTTTAGCTCAGTTGGTAGAGCAACTGATTTGTAATCAGTAGGTCAACGGTTCGAATCCGTTAACCGGCTCCATTTTCAAAAAAACCCCTCACTTTCTGAGGGGTTTTTTGTTTGAAGGGTATGCTCTTCTGTAAATTTATAGTGCAGGTAGCTTGGCTCTCCGTTGCAGCTTAGTTACCCTCTGTCATCTAGGTATTTCCATTCCCCTTTGTAGCGCTTAAAGCGGGAATACTCATGTTGTTCGTGAGGGTCTCCCTCGACGTAGCATTCTGCGCGGAATTCCACTTTGCCCGTTTTATCTTCAGCTGCGCCTTTGGAGGTATTTAAAACGGTTAGGAACTGCCAGCTGATGTTGTGCACAGTTTTTGAAAGTTGTTTTTTCATACCCGGTTCACGGGTGTCTGGGTGATGAGTTTCTATGAGGTAGTCTACGAGACGGAAGAAGTAGGCGCTGTAACGTGAGCGCATGAGTTCTTCTGCAGTGGCAGCCTTAGCTTTATGGTAGTGAAGCGGCATGCAGCAAGTGTAGTAGCTATGGTTGCTTTTACAGGGGCATAGAGACTCTGCACGAGTCTTTGGAAGATCATTTTCTAGCTCTTCTGTTTCATCTGGAATATCGCTCACGTGGTGTAGCGTAGGGGGATGCGCTGAGGAAACAATGGCATTATCGTTATTAAGGTGTTTTTTATATAAGTGGTGTTATTAAGTTTGCTGTCATGATTTTCGCTTATTAATCTGCTAGGAGTAGTGTGAAAGTATCATTTAACTTATATTGTGAGGGGCTAAACTTGATTCACCTTGACCCTGATAGATCTCATCCCTAGTTTCACGCGTCCGCGCCACAAGGCGCTCATAGTCCATGAATATCCACGAGTATCAGGCGAAGGAGTTGTTTGAAAAATACGGTGTTGCTAGTCCTAACGGACAGGTAGCCGGAACAGCTGAAGAAGCAAAAACCGCGGCTGAGGCCATCGGTGGTAGCAATCTAGTTATTAAAGCCCAAGTTCACGCCGGAGGGCGTGGTAAGGGGACGTTTAAAAACGGCTTTCAGGGTGGTGTGCACATCCTTGAGAGTGCAGATCAGGCTGCTGAGTTTGCAGAAAAAATGATCGGCCAAACGCTAGTCACCAAACAAACAGGTGAAGAGGGTAAGCTGGTTAATAAGGTGATGATCGCTGAGGCGGTAGACATCGAGCGTGAACTCTATCTTGCTATCCTTATGGATAGGGAGACTTGCAGGCCTGTTATCGTAGCTAGCACAGAAGGTGGCATGGATATCGAAGAGGTAGCTGAGAGCACACCTGAGAAGATTGTGCGTCAGTTTATTCACCCACTGGCTGGCCTTCAGGGCTATGAGGTCCGTAAGCTCGCTAAGGCACTAGAACTCTCTGGAGATCAGGCGAAGCAGTTTAGTAAACTTATTTCGAATCTTTATCAGCTATTTCTGAAGTGTGATTGCTCAATGGTGGAGATTAATCCATTGGTGGTAACTCCAGATGGCCAGGTGCTGGCTCTGGATGCAAAGTTTGGCTTTGATGATAATGCTCTTTATCGTCATCCAGACATAGTAGCATACCGTGATACTGATGAGGAAGATCCTCGTGAAGTAGAAGCATCTAAGTTCGATCTTAACTACATCGGTCTCGATGGTGATATCGCCTGTCTGGTAAACGGAGCAGGCCTTGCTATGGCGACTATGGATATCATCCAGCATTGTGGTGGATCTCCAGCAAACTTCCTCGACGTTGGTGGTGGAGCAACGAAGGAGCAGGTATCTGCAGCATTTAAAATCATCCTAGGTGATCCTAAGGTAAAGGGTATCTTGGTAAATATCTTTGGTGGTATTATGCAGTGTGACATCATTGCTGATGGTATCCTCGCAGCAGCGAAGGAAACTGATCTTAATATCCCACTGATCGTCCGTCTTGAAGGCACTAATGTGGCTAAGGGACGTGAGATGATTGCTAATTCAGATCTCGATGTTATCACCGCAGAGAGTCTTAATGACGCTGCAGAAAAAGCGGTTGCTGCTGTGAGCGCTTCCTAAATGACTAATCTTAAATTTTAAATTATAATGTCCATTCTAGTAGATGAAAATACCAAGGTACTCGTGCAGGGTATCACTGGAGGTTTTGGCGGCAAACATGCGCAGCTGAGCCTTGATTACGGAACCCAGATAGTAGCAGGTGTCACTCCCGGTAAGGGCGGCCAGACATTTGGTGAAAAGACTCCTGTCTTTGATACTGTCTCTGAGGCAGCAGGTGAGACTGGTGCTACAGTTTCTGCGATCTTTGTGCCACCACCGTTTGCAGCGGATGCGATCCTTGAGGCCGTTGATGCAGATCTTGATCTCGTAATTTGTATCACAGAGGGAATCCCTGTGGCTGATATGATGCGTGTGAAGGAAGTTATGCGTGGTAGTAAGACTCGTTTGATCGGGCCTAACTGCCCAGGCATCGTTACTCCTGGTCACGGTGAAGGTTCTCACGGAGGTTGCCGTATAGGTATCGCTCCCGGATATATTCACAAGCGCGGTAACGTGGGTGTGGTATCACGCTCAGGTACTCTTACTTATGAGGCTGTCTATCAGCTCACGGAGCTTGGTTATGGCCAGAGCACATGTGTGGGTATTGGTGGTGATCCTATTAATGGCACATCTCACCTCGATGTGCTAAAGATGTTTAACGATGACGATGAAACAGAAGCTATCATCATGATCGGCGAAATTGGTGGTAATGCTGAGGCAGAAGCTGCGCGCTGGGCTAAGGATAACTGTAAGAAGCCTATTGCTGGATTTATCGCAGGCGCTACTGCGCCTCCGGGACGCAGAATGGGTCATGCTGGTGCTATCGTCGGTGGTGCTGATGATACTGCGGAAGCTAAGAAGAAGATTCTAGCTGAGTGCGGTATCGCTGTTTCAGAGACGCCTTCTGATATGGGTAAGACCCTTGTAGGGATGCTCTAAGTGCAGTCACTTTATTTTATCAAAGCGTCTCCGTTTTCTACGGAGGCGCTTTTTTTTATGCGATGTTTAAGATGGTTTGAGCAGCGGTGAAGTAGATTATCATTCCGGAGATATCTACGAGTGTAGTAATGGCAGGTGCAGCTACTACAGCTGGATCTAGGCGGATGGCACGCGCACCGATGGGTAAGAGCGCTCCGGTGATGGTGGATGTGGTGATCTGAGCTGCCAGAGCGACTGATACGGCAATGGTAAACTGGGTAAGAGATACGCCAATGGGTAGCTCCGGCTGGAAGAGTGGGAGAATAAATAGGGTGATGGCGGCGATACAGGAGCCCATTACTAGACCTAACATAAGGCCGAGAGCGGATTCTTTAAGAAATACCTTACGCGTGCTGCCTGCTTCTAGCTCTCCTAGCGACATGGCCCGGATGACCATGGCCGCTGCTTGCCCTCCTGTATTTCCGCCGGCGGCAACTACCATGGGGAGATAAAGGGCGAGTAGGAAGATACTGTTGAGAACATCCTCATACCGGAGCATAACATAGCCAGATGCAATGGCGAGTAGCGCGAGAATTAATAGCCACGGAAAGCGCCGCTTAAAGTGTGTGGTGAGTGTGGTATTTAGGTATGTTTCCTCAGATTGTTCACCGGCGATACCTGACATTTTTTCTATATCTTCGGTGGATTCTTCTTCGAGAATTTCTAGAATATCATCGTGGGTAATGACTCCTAGTAAGACTCCGTATTCATTGATTACAGGGAGTAAGGTCATGTCATACCTGGAGAACATCTGGGCGGCTTCCTCCTGGTCTGCGGTGGCTAGTATGGTGATATCTAGCTCTTGCATGACTTCTGCTACAGTGGCACTGCGGGTGCTGAATGCTAGATCACGGAGTCTTAGTTTTCCGCATACTCGGCCTTGTTCATCTACTACATAGATACGGGCGAGAGATTCTGCGGTATCATAGTTTTCTTTTAGTAAATCAAGAGCCTCTCTTACGGACATCTGGGGTGAGAGTCTGGCTACTTGCGTGGTCATACGGCCACCAGCGGTATCCTCATTATAGCGCATGAGGCTCCGTGTGGCTTCCATTTCCTCGGGTTGAAGGAGGGCGAGGTAGCGTGGCCTGGACTCGGCTTTAACGTCTTGGAGGATGTCAGCGCGGTCGTCGTCTAAGAGCTTGGTTAGGATTTCTTTTTGCGCGGCTTTATCAAAGCGTTCGAGAGTTTCTTCTATTAGCGAGCCAGGAAGCTCTGCTAGTATGTTAGGGAAGTTGTCTAGGCTGATGTGCCGGGTGAAGAACGAGCGACCTTGATCGTCTAAATCCTCAAAGACAGTTGCTAGATCTGCGTAGTGAAGTTCCTCCGAGCTGGTGATGAATTTCTCTACATTAGAGGTAGAGATGGCTTTCTCTAAAGATTCAATGTCTAATGTAAGCTCTTCAGGCATGAGAGTGTTCTAGTGTTACATTATGAAAAGCGAAATGCCAAATTTAGGAAATCACATTATCTAGCCAGCTGAGAAAATTCTGGTGATGGGCGCAATCGTACTGATGGCAGTGGAATCCGGCTTTTTTTCCTGCTGCTATGTTGTCAGCTAGGTCATCGATATACATGGTGTCTTCTGGCGTGAGCTGCCAGCTGTCTATGGCAAGCTGGTAAATTGCAGGTTCTGGTTTGATGTGGCCTGTCTGGTAGGAGAATACACCGCCTTGGAATTTTTCAAAAATAGGGTAGGTTTCTAACAGATAATCTTTATGAGGGTTATTTATGTTAGAAAAGAGTATAAGCTTGTGACCTGCGCTGTGAAGCTGTTCGATGGCTTCCCACATGGGAAGATTGGGTTCGAAAATATCTAACCATGCTTTGAGAAACTCTTTTTGGCTGCCTTGAAAGCCTATGGTTTCTGCGGCCCAGGGGAAATACTCTTCAGGGGTGATTCTACCTGCTTCGAACTCGTCTTTACGCGTGAGTAGGGTGTTTAGTTTTTGTTCAGCGCATTCTGTACCTTCAGGGATGAGGCGTTTCAATGCAGGGAGGAAGTCCACGTTGATGATGACGTTACCGATATCGAAGAGAAAGTTCATGGTAAGAGTTTATAGATTTGCCTGTCTGAGGATAAAGTTCGCGGCTGTATGTGCGGAGTCTGGGCGTGCATACTCTGTGAGATCACGCTTCATCTTACGCCATGTGGCAGCGTTTTCTGCGAGCATTTTTGTGAGCTGAATTGTCAGTGCTCCTGGTGTGTCTGCTAGCTGCCCCCCATTGAGGTGGCGTAGGAGGTTCAAGTTACCTTCCTCTTGACCCGGAACGAGGTGGTGAATGAGCATGGGGCATGCAGCCGCCAGTGACTCATGGACCGTGGCTCCTCCAGCTTTTCCGATGGCTACATGGTGGCTAGTGAGAAGTTCAGGGACTTGTTTAGTCCATCCTTTTATTCTTACACGGCCGGGGTATGCCGCTTTTATTTCTTGGGTTCTTTTGTAGAGTTTCCGGGTGTTATGCCCCAATACTATGGTAAGCTTAATAGATGAGTGGGTATCAAGAATTTCTTTTGCTGCTCGTCTAACATGGGGTTTTTTAGAGGTGGGGAAATAGAGTGCTTTGAAGGTGGTGAGTGGGTCATCTGCGCTAATAGGCTGAAGGTCGGTGAAGCGTGGGTTTACGGGGAAACCTGTATTGATTACCTTCGCTTCTGGTATTCCTTGGCTAATAACTTTCTCCCGTGTGCGCTTATCAGTAACTAGCCAAAAGTCAGTTGGGGCTTTACGCCAGGCTGCATTAATCTCTATGGAGTCAGTCACTACGGTAATTACTGGAACCTTGGGGACTCCAGATTTAAAGATACGCTCAAGAAAATACGGGTAGAGTGGGTAGGTGCTGATTACGGCTTTGGGCTGATGTTTTTTTAATAATTCAGCTAGTAGGGCTTCTGGCTTACGCATCATGGGCAGGTGTTCTTTAGAGAAATCCTGTTTTTCAGTAGATAGGTAGATCATACGCCATAGCCAGGGAGCGTGGGTGGTAACCATGCGGTAGAAACTCCGTAGCCGTTCATTTAAATAGGGGGCTCCCAGTGCGCAGGGATCTAGGCAAAGTGCCTTACAGTGAGGCTCTAGTGCCAGTGAGAGGTTTCGCGCGGCGCTATTATGGCCATCGCCAAATCCGGCTGTTAGTATGAGTATATCTGATGTACTGCTGCTGCTCACGAGTGCCTACTTTAGGCTGAGTGAGACGTGTAGTCGACTCCGCATTTAAGGGAAGTTTAGAGCTCCACCTTGTGATTCTTGACATGCTTCTGGTTATTTCAGCTAAACAGAGGGATTACTGTATATGTTGTATAACTATCACTGCGGGGTGGGATAGTGAGAATATAATTAATTTTCAAAAGTTGTAGCAAATCTCATTGCCAGTATATGATGAATGAGCTTTGATACCAATGCTTATGAGCGCAGCTTCCGAACTAAAAAAATCCAAGGCTCAGGTCTTTGGTGCCCGATTGTTTAGCACGTTAATTCTGTGGGCGGTGGTGACGGGAGTTTTTATGAGTGATAATATCTGGGCGTTCACTGGTGTTTTTACTTTGTTAGGTGTATTTACCGTGAGGGAGTATTTCCAGATGACTCGTGCCGGTGGAATGCCTTCTCAGCCAAGGTGGGGGATGTTTATTGGGTGTGCATATTTAATTACAGTAGGGATAAAAATAGGATTGGAAGGTAGGAGTGCGCTGGACTCTATGATGGCTGTGGATGTGGCATTTTTATCATTACTTGTTACTGGAGGTTTTACTCTACAGCTGCGTAGAGCTGTAGGTGGTAAGGATACAGTGGTTGAGGTGGCGGTGACGGCACTTGGCTTTGTGTATGTGGCGGTGTTGTTTAGCTTTTTACCGCGCTTGCTGGTGTTACCTCTTCCTGATGTAGATCAGGGCGGTGTATCTGGCGCGTGGTTACTTATTTGGTTAATTGCGGTGACGAAGTTTACGGATATGGGGGCTTACATTACGGGTTCTTTGATCGGTAAACATAAGATGATTCCTCATATTAGCCCCGGCAAAACCTGGCAGGGCTTTGGTGGGGCTTTGTTTTTTTCTCAGTTAGCTGGTTGTGGACTTTATGCTCTGTTGCCAGATGAACTGGCTATTCTAGGTGGGTGGGGCTGGGTGGTTGCGCTGGGCTTTGTATTGGCACTACTTGCTGTAATTGGAGATTTAGCTGAATCTGTGCTAAAGAGAAGTATTGGGGTAAAAGATTCTGGGAATACGTTACCGGGGATTGGTGGTGCTCTTGATTTGGTTGATAGCCTTTGCTTCACAGCACCAGCGCTGTATTTCTACTTGGTGTGGATGGCGCCCTAAATGTTGATTTTATTTTTTACCTATGCAGAAACGTAAAGTAGTTTTATTAGGGTCCACTGGATCTATTGGCACTAGTACGCTGAAGGTGGCATCTGAGATCCCTGAGCGGCTGGAGGTTATTGCGTTAGCAGCAAATTCTAGTGTGCAGGATCTGGCAAGGCAGGCTCGTGAAACTGGAGTGAAGCATGTTGCTCTTTATGATGTCTCAAAGGAGAGTGAACTGCGTGCGGCATTACCTGAGGGTGTACAAGTGCATCTAGGGGCTGAGGGGTTATCTGAAGTAGCCACACTGGCAGATGCTGATATGGTGCTGGTGGCGATAGTGGGGACAGCAGGTCTGCACCCAGCTTTAGCAGCTATTGAAGAGGGGAAAGATCTAGCTGTGGCTAGTAAGGAGATATTGGTAATGGCGGGAGAACTGGTGATGAAGGCTGCTAAGAGAAAGGGGGTGATGGTGCTTCCTGTGGATAGTGAACATAATGCTATTTTTCAGTGTCTTAATGGTCATCAAGGGGGGGAGAAAGAGGTTTCGAAGCTGATTTTAACGGCATCAGGTGGACCGTTTCGTAAAACACCTTCTGAAGAACTGAAAAATGTTACTTTAGCTCAAGCTTTGAAGCATCCGACGTGGGAGATGGGGCGTAAGATTACGATCGATTCCTCTACGTTGTTTAATAAAGGCTTAGAGATGATCGAGGCGCGCTGGCTCTTTGGTCTGGAGATGGGGCGTATTGATGTGATTGTGCACCCTCAGAGTATAGTCCACTCTATGGTGGAGTATATTGATGGTAGCGTGATTGCCCAGATGAGTAATACAGATATGTGTTTCCCTATCCAGTATGCAGTGACCTGGCCAGACCGCGTGGCTGGGGGGCTAAAGCCACTTAATTTTGCAGAGTTAGCAAGATTAGATTTTGAGGCTCCTCGTTATGATGATTTCCCTGCATTAAATCTGGCACGCAGAGCGGGGGATGTGGGTGGTACGCTTCCGGCAGTCTATAATGCAGCTAATGAAGTGGCTGTGTCAGCATTCTGTGCCGGGAGGATTACTTATCTAGATATTTCTAATACGGTGAGTGAGGTAATGGCGCGCCATGAGGTACAGCAGGCTAAGGATTTAAATACTCTCATCACGGCGGATAAGTCAGCAAGAGATGTAGCAGAGGCTATCTGTGCAGCCTCTGATTAAACGCTAAAAATAGCTATTATATTACTGGGCTATTTGGGTATGAGTAAAGGGCGGCTCCTATCGAGGTCGTGCAACGAGGATACCGCCATGTTTCTTAAATTTCTTTAGGTAGCCCGAGATAGTGCTATCTATGACGACTTTTTTGTAAGTGGTGGAAGCGTGCATGAATCTAGTAAGGCCTTTGGAGTCTTTAATGATAATACCGACGTGCGAACAGTAGCTGCCATCATGGTTGCTAGCGATACCTATGATGTCTCCGTCCTGAAGTTGAGATTCGATTCCTGCTACTTTGTGTTTAGGTATCATGTAGACGGGCATTCGGGTCAGTCTAGATTCATGCTGAGCCATACCTGAGCGTAGGTCTGGGTTATGCTTGAGATAGCGGTAGCTTTTCCAGAGGATGGTCATTTCTTGACACTTGTTGCTCATTTTTTTTGTGGGGAATTGCTTGGTGATATCGTAGATGTTACGGCGTTTATGGTTATCAGTATACCATTCAGCTAGGTAATGGATTCTATCGAGATAATTGCCATTACATTGACCGCCCCGGTAGCGTGTCCACTCGATCTGCTGCAGCAGATCTTGTGTAGTGTAAGTTTTTTTATTGGTTTCTAACATACGCGAGAATGCGAGGCAGGTTTCGAAGAAGGTCCAGCAGTCCATACCAGTAAAATTGACAGATGGGCTCTCGGTGCGGTTATGAATTTCTAATGTGTAGGATTTATAAGGAAGTCCTTCTAATTCCTTGGCAACTTTGACCATACGTGTGCCAATAGGGAGTTTCCCCCAGCGCTCATTCACGGCTTTTTTTACGATTTGGTAGAATTTTTCCTGTCCTTTGAAGGTGCTGGACTGAGGGAGCCATTCCTTTGCGTAAGTATTTGTAAAGGTAAGTAGGATGAGGCTGAGAAGTAATAGACGCATGACTTAGATAATGGGTGTTTTTCTTAATATGGGAAACAGGAAAGTGACTAATAAAATGTAATGATGGGGGTTTTTCTAAGATTTTGCTTACACAGGTTAAGGGCTAAACAACAATTTATTTATAACAGTAGGCTATGATTTTTTGCTGAAAAAAGGATTAGCTATTATTTATTGGAGGGGTGCCTGGGTGATGTAGCTTTGTGCGCTTGGATTAGAATTTTGATGTTACTGGCTCCTGACGGAGGTAGCTGCTTGTTTTACCAATTCAGGATTAAAGTCATTTGTAAGCAGCTATAATTATATTTATGAGGTTAGGGTCTATAGGTTTTAAGTTCGGCTACGCTCCACCTCTGACTTATGGGCAGGGCTTTTGGTTTCGGATAGCTTACTATCAAAGCAATACAATTCCGGGGTATAGTAATTAAAACCTTGAAAAATAGGATGTTATTTTTTATGTATAGTAATAGATAATTATCACCATACTCATTCTAAAATAACGTGAAAACATATAAAGAAACCTTCAATCGCTCTGCCGGATTCACCTTTTTAGAAATTACAGTGATCTTGTTAGTATTACTGAGTTTGATGGCAACGGGTATTGTGGGTTCACGAATTTATGCGGAGCGCGCTAATGAGGCTTCATGTGTAGTACTTCAGGATGTAATTCGTAAAGTATTGATTAGTCAGGCTAATATTGGTGGCCAAAGACTTGAACCAGGAATTGACTACGCGCAGGAGCCTGATTTTGAAGAGAGACTAGGTTTTCTGCCTGTTTGCCCAGCGGTCGGAGGGTATAGTGCTATTGTTGGGCCTAACGGTGAGCTGACCGTTAGGTGTCTAGAGCATGCTCATGGCGAGTAGCTCTGTGGGCTATTATTGGTGTTACTCTGATTTTAATTATCTGAGGAGCTAGATTTTAAAAGTGATCTTTTCCGGCGGGTGCCAGCTTATTTTTTAAGTGCTTCTTTAGCTTTTACTCCCTTACCTTTACTGCGGCGTAGTTCATTATAGGATTTTTTATTGTAATCATTGAGCTTCTGCTGTTTCAGGTTGAGGTTACCTTTAAAGTCGAGTTTTTGGGAGGGTTTAGGTGTGGCTGGCCGGGACTGAGGTAGTGCGCTGTATGTGCTCTTGCTACGGTAAAAGGCATACCTTCCATTGGTGTCACGTGCGATGATGGTGGGGCGGCTGGTAATGTTCTCAGCCTTCCAAACACCACGTAAATCTGTCTCACCAGATTTGAAGTTGCTGTCTCTGACACCAATAGCTTTTACATGCACGTTATCCAGATATTTCCCTGTGCCTTGATCACTTATGTTCACACGTAGTGAGCGGGCTGCTAGGTTTTCCTGCACTTCCATCTTTAGCGGGGTGACAAGGATAAGGCCAGAGGTGTAGAGATAGTCGCCACGGCAGATAACGAGGTAGGCACCATCTGCCTTCATGGGTAGAGTGATCTTCTTTTCCTTATCTTGAAAATCTTCTCCAGCGCCTAACTTGATAGTTATTTCATGCTTGGGCGCTATACCTGCTAGATTCACGTTGGCTACATTGCTGAGGCTCTTTTCACGTAGGTAGAGCTTCATGAGATCTACGCGATAGATCTGGAGGTGAGCTTCTTTAATATTACGGAAGTGGAGTGTGAGTTCTGCTTTTTCTCCGGACTTCATTACCTTCACCTCATCTAGGCGCACCATTTTCTGCTCGAAGTAGGCGATAGACTCGAGTGCATCTGGGTAGATGGACTTCACCCGATCATACCACTCTGTGGCCTTTATGGGCTGGCCTTTAGCGTGGTAGACCTGAGCGGTGATGTAGGAGGCTAGGTTCTTATCCTCAGATGAGCCCTCTGCTACTTCGGATGCGGCCCTGAGGGCGGCATCATAGTCGCGCAGCCAGAAGCTGCCGAGTGCGGTCATGTAGCGGAAGCTGCCAGCGTGTTTGCTGTCTGGGTAGCGGGTGACACAGGCATTAGCATGGGAGACTACTTCTTTAAACTTCTTTAGGGAGAATAGCACATTGGCTTGCGTGAATGCAGCATCATCTGCGAGTGGGCTCTCTGGATTTACTAACAGGAAGGTGGCAAAGAGCTCTGCTGCCTCACCAATGAGTTCTACCTCGGTAGGTGCTTTCTCTTGGTCTCTGCGTGCCTTTAGTGTTTTTGCCTTGCTAGAGACTTCATAGACCTGCTGGGCGAGGGCAAACCATGCGCTGGAGACCGCACCCTCGTCAGGGTAGTGCAGCCATAGATCTTTCTGGTAATCCAGAGCGTCAAGGTAGCGCCCTTGATCTTCTAGTGCCACGCCCACGTAGGAGTCCTTGGCAAAGCCGGCTGCGATGGTGGCGGTAAAGACATCCATGCCGCGTTCATACTCCTTGAGAGTCTGGTAGGCTTTGCCCACTTTGGTGATGATTTCAAAGGGGATTAAAAGATCAGGTGAGCGTTCGTTGAGAATTTCAAAGGATTCTACAAAGAGCTTCGGATCTGGTGTCTCGCGGCTGCTCTCGATCCAGAGCAGCATACGTGAGTTCTCAGTGAGCTCCCAGTCTGGATACTTTTGCCTAACGGCCATGATGTGCTTACGTGCTTGTTCATGATTACCTTGTTTGAAGTGCAGTGCGGCGAGTTCATTGTGCTCGCTGTAATTCATCTTGTAGCTGTCAGGATTCTGCTCCTTGGAGTCAATGACTGTGAGGCTACCAGTTTCGCCATAAGTAGACTGTGTAGGGTGGTGGACTGGTAAGAGCATGGTGTGTGGCTGTCTCCATATACCGGGGTGACGCGCAATCATGCTGTAGGTAAATGTGCGGTTCTTAAAGTAACCATCAAAGGTGATCACGAGGTGGTCTCCCTCTATGCGAGCTCCGCTGTGGTTGCCCCTGAGCGTGCCAGTCTCATAGGTGAAGCCTGCTGGGATACGCTCTATAAGCACAGATTCACGCGCAGTGGTGCGCTGGTGATTCAGGGTGAACTGCACCTGCACGCGCTCACCTTTGTTAACCGTTTTAGCAGGGGATGTGCCGCGTGCTTTAAGAGGCATACCTTGATGGCTGAGACCTTCTCTGTAGTAGCGGTGATCAGAGATGGAGAACTTCTCATCGTTTATTTTTTTATCAGGCACAGGTGCAAAGCCGTGGATGGTGGCGGCCGCTAGCAGACTGCCTTTTCCTTCCATCGCAAAAGTCAGGGTATTCTTACCATCTGCTAATAACTTAGGGTCGATATCGATATCCGCCATGAGCTCTGGCTTATCTGTGGTAAACTCTCCGATGGCTTGGCCATTCAGTGTGATGGTGAGTGTGGCATCAGTAGCGTCCTCGTTTTTTCCGAATTGAGTCAGGCCCACGAGTGCCGCGCCACGCTCAAGGTCTGAGGTGAAGCCACTAGCACCTGAGCCTGCTAGTATCATATCACGTAAGTTGACGGTGAGCTCACCATTGGCCGCTACTGCGGATGCGGCACTGAGTGCGCGCCCTGCGATGTAGGTAGGGGTGCATAGAATGCGTGTGCTTTTATTCTGCCACCGCTCTGGTGCTGCCATTGCTGTTAGAAGTGTCTTGGCGTTATCTGGGCGCTCCAGATTAACAAAGGCGGCAGCGAGTAAGGCCTTGCCGGAGTCGCTTAGTTTGCCGCGTTCACGGAATAGGCGATTACAGGTAGAGAAGTCTGCGGAGCCTGCACATGAGAGTGCATACTGAACTAGGGAGCGGGCGTCTACCTCTGTGGAGGCAAGGCTTGATTGCTGCTTCTCTAGCCATAGGTGTGCCACGCTTAGGGTGGGTTCGTCCACGGTGATGCCTAACTTTTTAGCAAGAGTAAGAGCTTCAAAGGCCATGGCGCTGTGGCTGATATCACTGCCACTGCGGCCGCGGACTGCTGACCAGCTGCCGTCGTTGTTCCTACTCACTGCAAGCCCTGCGGAGAGTTGATTAGCTCTGCTGAGAAGGTGCTGTATTTGCCCATCTCCTAGACCGTTGGCGCGGTGATGATCAATAACAGAGGCGATGGCTAAGAGCTGACCAGATGCGTGCGACTGGTGAAAGGGGATGTTGTATCCGCACCATGATGCCTGAGGCTGGAGTGCTAAGTTCTGGAGCGCTTCTGATAAGTTAGGAGTGAGCCTTAGCTTTAGTGCCTTCTGCTTGGTGTTTACTGGTAACTCGAGGGTGATTGATTTTTTCCCGAGTGTTAGAACCTGACTGCTACGGTCTGCTACAGGTAGCCCCCATGGACGGATGCTGAGAGTCTGGTTTGTTTTAAGGTTTTTATCTCCTGTTACTGAAATTGTTAGAGCTCTAGCTGCTGGGACAAGAAATGCTTTGGTATTGATTGTCTGACTAGATTCACCAGCGGCGAAGTCTACGGTATAGTCCTCGCTGTTAAGTGTATTCTCATCCTCCTGAGCTGCGTAGTTGAGCTTGATGCTCTCTGCTGCCTCTGAGTTTTTCCGAGTGAGTATGATGGTGGGTGCTAGCTGATCTCCTTCAACAACTGATGAAGGAAGCTGCAGATGCAGATCATAGGGGAGCACGGTGCGGATTTCATCCACTTTCTGGCCGATGCTGCCACTGCGGGTAGAACCGTAGCTGAGGAGTTTCCATGAGCCGGATTTCTCAGGTAGTGGTAGCTCTATATCAGTGCCTTCTTCTGTGAGTGTCTGATGGGAGAGCGCCCAGATGAGAGTGGGGGCGTGGGTATGGACTAGTGTGCTCGCAGAGCCGGCTACGTCAGAAAAGAGGCTGGAGCTTTCTAGAGTATTCTGACGGTGGTTATAATTCGCCCAGGTTGTGTTACCTGAGTTATTTCGGAAGCCTCGACCATTACGGTTGTCAATAACGGTACCGATACTACTTCTGTTAGGGTTATTTAGAAGCGAATCTATGCTGTTGCTGGTGGTTGCAAAATCTCCAGATCTAAGACCTGCTGTGGCGATATTACTCACGCGACCTCCACCTCCCTCGCCAGGGCCGCCACCAAAGGGGTCTGAGAGTTGGTCCTCATCGCTGATTTCCCATGCTCGGTCCACTTCACTAAGCAGCAGTGAACGGGTCTGGTCGTAAGTGGAGCGGTAGTAGTCTGATTGTGTGGCGGCCACACGCTCTAGCCAGCGGCGGGCGGATTTATTATATTTATCTGCCACGAGGACTTTCTGGAACTCCGCCTGGGCTAAATCATACTTTCCGAGGTTGTAGTAGCCTTCTCCCAAGTAGATGTGCCTGCGGACTTGTTCTGTATTTCGAGCCAGCAATCTGGGGGCTGCGTTTAGGCCCTCTAGTTCTGCACGGCGTGCTAGTCTGTTAGGTGTGTTGAGAGAGCGCTGTTCCTCTGCGCGCAGGGCTAAGTTTACACGGGACTGTGAGCCATGGTGCTGGAGTCCGCAGCTAGTGCCCATGGCAAAGCCTACGAGGCGGTGACTGCGGAGAAAGTGATGTTTGCTAATGATACTATGGTCATCACGCTGATCGATGAGGGCGAGCGAGATCTCACCACTCTGTGGCTGATCATTTCCATCCAGTAGTTTTACATTCACCTTGAGCTTACCGCCGGGGGCTATTTCGCCGTTCTCGCTGAGGCCTGTGATCTTAGTGACTACTTTGAGGTTTCTTTCTACCGGTAGAATCTCATCACTGGAGTAGAACTTCCGCTGATGCATCACCATCATGGCTGCGCGAAATACGGGCGCGTGGCGCTGGCTGAGCTTTAAGCTGATGGTGTTTTTCCCGGGTGCTAAATTTACTACACGGTATTCTACGAGGGAATCTGCCTCGATACTGAGTAGCGCGTGGGTGGGGGAGTTTAGTCGTGACCAGGCATCTATCTTAGCCTCGCCACCCTCGTGGAGTTTATTTTTATCCACTAATAGGCGTATCTTCTGCCCGCTATCATTTCCGTAGACTTCGATAAATGATTCTGCAAACACGAGTCTCCCGCGTGCGTCTGTGGCACGGATTCTGAGGATAAATCTGCCGCCTTCCTTGAGTGTAACCTGCTGCTTGGTAAGTCCTGTTTCTGCATCCGTAGTGAGCTGATGTGTCTGCACGATGGTTTCTGTGATCTTTTCAGATATGGGAGTTTGCTGTCTTGTCTGGATGTTGTTTGGTATCCCTGAAGTGAAATCAGAGCCGAGTATGGGGTCTGCTTTTTCCACAGACTGCTGCACGACTTCAAGTGTGAGCCCGCGCGTGGTAGGCTGACCATCAGGGAGAATAGTTTTGGCAACGATCTCAAAGGCTTCTCCAGAAGCGATGGTGCCGTGAGATAGCTCTGCCTCTACACTGAAACCTAGAGGGTCAATAGCCAGAATCTTGCGCACTGGCTGAGATGTTTCACTGGGCATTTTAACGGTGAAAGTAGCGATGCTGCCGGAGGATAGCATGCTGGTATCATAATTAAAGGTGGCTGAGCCTTGGCTATCTGTGGTTACCTTGTGAGTGATGTTGTTTGGTAGGGTGATTTCTAATTCTCTATCACTGACAGGTGCACCCCAATGGTAATTGGCAGTGACGGTGCCGGTGATCTTCTCACCTGGGGTAGTCCAAGTTCTGGGGAAATCGAGAGTGATTAATACACGGTCACGCACTTCATTTTTTATGGTGATTTGAGTGTTGAACTCGATGCTGTCACTGTTTTCCTTACGGCTAATGGTGGCGGTAATTTTTCCCTTAGGCATGTTTGCTGGGACTTTAAACTCTGTGCTGAAACTACCGTGATCGTTCAGGGTGATGGCTGCCTCATGGATGAGTTTGCCACCAGTCATTTCAATACACTTTAATGTCCATGAACGTTTGTCACCAGCGGGGACTTGGTAGATACCTTTATTTGGTACGCGGAGGAGGCCTGAGAGCTGCACATTATCGCCGGGGCGATACCACTGCTGTGGGGTGTTAAACCATGCCTGCTCAAGTAAGATGGGTGGGGCGATGAGGCGGTTTAGGTCCAGATCACAGGTAGCTGAGCCTACGGATGATGTGGCGAGGACGCGGAGGTCCTTGATAGCTGATATTTTATCTGACTTCAGATGGAGAACGCCGTCTTTACCCGTTTTACCAGTGGCGACTACTTTACCTCCATCTGCGACTAAGACGTTTACTCCGGCGGTGGGCTTACCGCCGCTTCGCCAGTTAGTAGCAAATGCTAGTAGTTCATCCTTACTGGAGCGCACGGCGATATCAATATCACTACGAACGATGACAGTGGTGGAGAGGAAGCCTCCACCCTCTACCTTAACTACGCAGACGCCTGGGCGATTTTCCGCAAAGGGAACGGAGATCTTTCTGTCTAAGGGAAGGTATTTCTGAAAGTCGGAAATGGTGACATCCCATTGTTTATCCGGCTCTACGAGGTCTACATCAAGCTCACTGATGTTACTGAGCTTACGTGCCTTACGGAAGTAGGAGTCTAGATCTAACCAATATTGGCGGATGGTAACTTTTTCGATGTTTCTGAGGTTTAGACTAACGGTAGGTTCCTCATCTGTGCGGAAAACTTTAGGACTAGAGGCGATGAGACGCTTTGATGTTAGGAGACTTACACTGGTCTTAGCTGCGGCGCTGTTAGTAGCGCGATACGTGGCGAGGGCTTTTTCCATATCGCCTAAGCGGTGTTCATAAATGGCACCGATGTGCTCACGCGCGTTGATGGCGTGTGTAGAGTCAGGATATTTAGAGAGTAATTCATCCCAGACGGTGATGGCTTCTTTGAAGAGTTTGGCCTGTTGTTCCTTTTGATCTTTATCAGGAGTCTCGATTTCATCCATGTTTACGGCGAGCTGGTGTGGGATGCGGCCTAACAAAAATAGGATGTTAGAGGCTTTTTCAGAAAGTGGGTGCTGGGTGAGAAACTTGGAAAGTAAGTCTGATGCTCTCTTGGCGGCAGTGGACTTATCCTTTCTGCTGTGGATCTCACGGATGGCTTGCATGGCCTCTTGGTAGTCAATGTTCACTAGGCCCTTCTGGCTGTCTGCCCATCGAGAGCCGTTAGGGAAGTCCTTGGTGGTCTGATTCCAGGCGGTGCGTGCTTTGGTAAATTGCTTAATCTTCAGGTGCATGCGGCCGATCTGGTAACTTGCTTCCTCACGGTTTCTCTGTGCTGTTTCCTGACGTTTGAGAAACTCAGTTTTGGTTTCTTTTTCAAGGGTGTTTGGATTTTCCGCTACTGTGATGGGGCTTGTGAGAAATTCTTGATAGGCTGTAATCGCGAGTTCCTCCTTGCCGTGGCGGGCAAGCATGCCGGGGATCAGGTAGGCGGTGTAGCTGGCGTGTAGGTGCGTAGGGTATGTCTGGAGATAAGTGCGTGCTGTTTTCACCCACAGCGCTACATCTGTAATAGTGCCACCTCTCTGGCGCATGGCCATGAGCTTGAGCCATGCGGTATCTGCCTTAAGGCCAACGGGAGGGTTAGCTCCGTCTTTGCTGGTAAGAGTGGTCAGCTCATCGAGGTAGCGCACGGCGAGTGGGCGCTGGTTATTACGGTGGAGTGACTCAGCCATACGGTAGCGTACTTCCATACGGCGTGGGCCACTGGGTTGAGGTGTTTTGTGCGTTTTTTTCTGAAAGGTAAGTCTCTGCTGGCTAGACATTTCACCACGCCATGAGGGATCATATTTCTTTAAGTAACTTATACTATCTGTGGTGACTTTAGCCCAGGAGCTGAGGTGGCCTGACATGCGGATCATGGAGTAGTGAGCCTGCTCTTTGAGCTGAGGAGAGCATTCGAGGTCTAACACCTCTTGGTAGAGTTTGTAGGCTTTGGCGAAGTCTGGCTTAGGAGCATCTAGATCCTCTGGTGCCGGGATCTTGGCAAAGAGATCTGCGAACTCCATGAGGCTGGTGGCGACCTCATTCTTACGCTTTTCTGAAAATAGACGAGAGGACTGTGCCTCGTAGATCTCTAAGGCAGCTTCGTAGTTACCGCGTGCGGCACGGGTGTGAGCTTTAAGAAATGTGGCTTTGTGCTTCCATGTGCTGTCTGGGAACTGCTTGATCAATGCGTCACAGGTGACTTCTGCATCTTGGTGGTCTTTATTTAAGTGCAGCGCGCGTGCCTTCATGAAAATAAGGTAGTCCTCGGTGAAGGCTGGGGCTTTATCAGCCAAGGCAGCTAAATTACCGTTGAGGATATTTAACGCAGCTGGGTAATCCCTCGCTCGGATGAGCTCTGCAGCTTCAGATGCCTTAGTTGCCATAGACGGAGCGTTTTGAGCTGCTAGTGGCAGGCTAATAAATAGAAAAAATAATAACGAGTAAAGAGGGTGGTGTGATTTTTTCATATGAGAAACAGTAGTAAAATGCTCCATATACAATTGCCAAAGAATAGGCAGATGCCGAGATCTATTTGTATAAATCGGATGTAAAGCAATGTATATCATGTTCAGGCAGGGCTTGCCAAGCAAGGTGGCTCTTGTTAAGGCCGTTATGCAATGTACATTGGCGATTCAAAGCGAGGTAAGAAGACTTTTTACTGGCAGCATCTGTTGGCCTGGGTAGCTGGTATTCTCTGTGCTATGGTGCCCTTTGTAGGTTTTTGGGAAATAGGAACAATGAAGATTCCTATGAGATTTGGTTCAGGGAACTTTGGTTTCAATATTTTGATAGCTACTGGGCTGTGTATGCTAGGTGGGGTGATTGGTGGGTATTGGTGGAGGTTTTGTAAGTGGTTAATTGGTGGAAAGGATTATTTACTCACGACTTTATCACTTATATTGCTAGCTCTTGGCGTTACTGGGCTAATGAGTAAATCGCTACATGGATTATTTTTCTACCTGATTTCTGGCGTAGTTATTTTAGGTGTTATCTGTGCTTTAGTTTATAGAGATAAAGCATCAAGAGAGGGTCTGATATTTGTCGATTTTATTTATTGGCTGCGTACACCTAGCCAACTTAATGGAGTGTTTTACATCTTACTTTTTCTTGTAATGGGACTGAGTAATACTTTGTTGTTACTGGAACTGGATGTAACAGTGAGGGAGAGGGGCAGCGCTATTATAGGTAGGTGGCTTATGAGTCTGGCGGTGGTAGGAGTGCTTTACTTATTATGTGAATTAACTATGCGAGCGGCACCTAAGTATTTCCGCTGGATACCATGGCTGGCTCTGAGCATGGCACCTCTGGTGGTAATAGGTGATCAGTGGATGGGGGTGGCACTAGGCCGTAGGTTTATTGAATTTGTAAATAGCTTAACGTCTTCTGGGAGTTTTGATCCCGCTGTGGAGCTTGCCGCGAGTGGTGTGGACGTAGGGCCAATGGGAGCGAAGCTGCTGATGGCAGGAGTGCTAGGGTGTGGCTTAACTCTGGCGTGGGGAGCGTGGATTTTTTCTAAATATTTGAAAATGAAGCTTTCCATGGGGGTAGCTTTGACGGTGGCTCTGGTGTCGTGGGCTGGTGGGGTGATAGAACAGGGTATAGGCGCACACTGGAAGAGTAAGGCTGCTTGGCAGGCTGAGCATAAGTTGTTTGATCTTAATATTGGTGTTTTTAGCCCGCCAAGAGGTGTGGGGCAATACACGGTGAGTTTCTACCCACCGCAGTTAGGGCTGGAGAGTGCGGCTGTAAGTGCTGCTGCAGTGCATCCAGATATTCACATCATCATGGTCGAGAGTTTACGCGCAGACGCTCTGAGTAAGAAAACTTCGCCTTACCTTTGGAAGATGATGGAAGCTGAGTGTCAGCAGCTGGGAAGGACATGGTCTAGCTCTAATGCTACGCATCTGTCATGGTATGGATTTTTTCACAGTCAGGTGCCGGTATTCTGGCGTGATACTTTAGAGGCTATCTCTGAGCGTGATACCTATCTGGGATCACCGGCTTTACAGTGGATGAAGAAGTCTGGATATGATTTACAAGTGCGCGCTGTTTGTGACCTAGGGTATAAGGATTTTGGCTTGCTGAATTTTGGTGGTGGCTTGTCTCTGGTGGATGTCTGGCAGGATACGCAAAGGGGTGTCGACTTTGATAATAATCAAATATCAGGGCGTGAGGTGATTACTTTCAGAAATCTACGGAAGGCGGTGATGGAGCGTAGCGAGGGGGGGGCTTTCTTTTTCACGGCTCTGGATTCCCCTCATTATAATTATTATTGGCATGATAGTTATACTCCTCCGTATGATGATTATGAGGAAAATATTCAGTTTCCTTTTAATCCGAGTGAAGAAGAAATCATGCGCTATAAGCGCCGTTATTGGAACTCTGTGGCCTGGGTGGACCATCAGGTGGGCGAGTTTTGTGAGTTTTTGAAAAAGGAAGGTCGCTATGAAAATTCAGTGATTATTATCACGGGGGATCATGGTGAGGAGTTTCAGGAACAAGGGAGCTGGTGCCACTGTTCATCCCTGGAGCCGGAGCAAATAGAAGTACCACTGCTCATTAAGTGGCCTGCCGCTATGGGGCGTGGGCCAGCTCATGCGGAGGCTAGCCACTTAGATGTTATGCCTACGCTTTTAGATATGTTAGCTGCACCTTCTGAGGTAAATGGTAAGATGGTCGGTAGAAGTCTGTTAGGGGAATTAGAGTCTCATACCCAGATCGCAGCCACTGCTTACGCAGGGCAGACGGGGGAGACGATGATTCTGCGGCGTGATGGTTACCAGGCTAATTTCTCGTGGTCAAACTACTGGGATGCGCGAGTGCCAGAGGATGTTGTGTTAGAGCGGATCACTGATCCTGGTGGGTTAACTATCATACTGGATAGCCCAGAGGCATATGCTGCGGAATTACGCCGATTGTTTCCTGATGCCTTTACGAGGTTTTTCAGTAAATTTGAGGTGATTAAGAATTAAAAGAAGCAGAGTTTAATACCGGCAATTATAGCAAAACTGATGACCGTTATTTCAAAGGCTTTTTGAGGGATTTTGGTGAGTATTTTTTTACCACCAAAGACACCTAGTGCAATAGCTGGTGCCAGCATCAGATTGGCGAGTAATGTTTGCGTATTAATTAAGTTCATACCGGCTCCTAAGGGGAGTTTGATAAAATTGATTACTAGGAAAAATCTGGCACCTACACCGATGAGTTCCATTTTTTCCATTCTTCTGGAGAGCATATAAATCTGGAGGATAGGTCCAGCGGCATTGGCTAGTATAGTGGCTAGACCGCCAGTGGAGCCAAAGAAGAAGCCAAACTTTCTGGTGCATGCGAGTTTATAGAACCCTTCTGGATTAAACCTACCTACGATTTGTAGGGAAACCATGAGGATAATGATAGAGCCAATGATTTTACGCATGGTGAAATTATCCACAGAGTCTAAAATATAAACGCCTAGCGCCATACCGAGTAGGGCTGGCCAAGTGAGTAGCCAGACTGATTTCCATGAGGCATATTTTCTAAATGCTGGATAAACCATGAGGTCTGCCATGATTAACATAGGCAGGGCAAAGCCCAGAGACTCTTTAGCTCCAAAGATGTCTGCTAGGATAAATACAGAGATTAGAGAAATGCCAGAGAATCCCGCTTTGGATACGCCAATACAGAATGCAGCAACGGCGGCTAGGCACCAGATCATCATTTCCTGCGGCATATTTAAGGAGTAAAACAATGATGATAGTTTTTTTCAAGGATTCGTCATTGGAATCTTTCCAAGCTACGTTAAAACATTTGCGTCATGGCAGATAAAAAACCAACAGTGCTCATCATTCGCGACGGCTGGGGCGTAAACCCAGGAGGAGAAAAAACGGCTAAAAAAGACGGTGATTGCACTATTTTAGCAAAAACTCCATTCCATGACGAAATATTAAAGACTTATCCTAAGGGTTTTGTGAGTGCTTCTGGTGAAGATGTAGGTCTACCCGATGGACAGATGGGGAACTCTGAGGTGGGCCACTTGAACTTAGGTGCAGGCCGTATTGTCTACCAAGATCTTACTCGAATTAATAAATCAATCGCGGATGGTGATATTACCGAGAATCTTGTGCTAAAGACCGCTTTCAATAAGGCGAAGAAAGGTAAAGTCCTACACTTCATAGGCCTTGTTTCAGATGGAGGTGTGCACTCTCATCAAGATCAGCTCATCGCTATGGTAAAACTGGCGCGCGATAGTGGCGTGGAGGAAATTTACGTACACGCGATTACTGATGGGCGTGATACATCGCCTACAGGAGGTGTTGGTTACCTCAGCTACGTGGAGGATGAACTTGCGAAGTACGGTGCACGGATCGTCACAGTGATAGGCCGTTACTATGCGATGGACCGTGATAAGCGCTGGGAACGCACAAAGATTGCATGGGATGCTATCGTGCACGGTAAGGGGACTAAGAAAAATATTCTTGCTAGCGAGGCCGTGGCTGAAATGTATGAACAGGAAAAGACTGATGAGTTTCTCCTGCCGATGACCTTTTTTAAACACAATACTAAGCGCGTAAATGATGGTGATGTGGTTCTCTGGTTTAACTTCCGTGCAGACCGTGCGCGCCAGCTTTCTGAAGCATTTTTAACCAAGCCACGATTCTCTGGATTTAATACAGGCCGCCGCCCTAAGGTTCACTATGTAACTCTCACTGAGTATGATGAGACGTATAAGGTGCCTGTTGTTTTTGAACCTGAGAAACTCAAAAACGTTTTAGGAGAAGTGGTGGCGAAGGCTGGGAAAACTCAAATGCGCATTGCCGAAACAGAGAAGTATCCACATGTTACTTATTTCTTTAACGGAGGTGAGGAAAAACCTAACAAAGGAGAGGATCGCTTTATTGAGCCATCTCCTAAGGTTGCCACCTATGATCTGCAGCCAGAGATGAGTGCTCCCGCAGTCATGGATACTGTGGTGGAGAAACTGAAGGATTACGACATGGTGATTCTAAACTTTGCGAACCCAGATATGGTAGGGCACACTGGTATTGTAGAAGCTGCGGTAAAAGCCTGTGAGGTCATTGATGAGGGATGCCGCCGGGTCACAGAGGAAACTCTACGCCTAGGAGGAAAGCTTATCATCACAGCTGATCATGGTAATTGTGAAAAACTCATTAATGCTGATGGCTCTCCACACACAGCGCATACTACTAACCTAGTACACGCGATCTACGTGTCTAATGATCATGAAGAATACGAAGTTAGAGACGGTATCTTAGCTGATGTCGCACCTACTTTACTAGATATCATGAACGTGAAGCCGTCTCCAGAAATGACCGGTAAGACGCTTCTTAAAAAGAAGAAGTAGAAACGCCCTCGAGTCTAAAGTAGAGCTTTACTCACTTCGTTGATGCGCGCACTCGGTAGCGGATGCCGGTGCTTTACCATCTTGGTGTTTTACAGGTTCGGTTAGCGTGTTTTTTATGCCAAAGATGCCTAAGAAATAAAGGTTTTACGGGGGAGTACAAGACCTTACTAGTAATGCTGGTCATTCGACTGGGTGACTGCGTCTAGGTGCAGTCATACGTTTTCGCTTGTTTGTAGGGTGCTAGGCATTATTGTTCTGCGAGTATTATGATGTGGCGTTGTTTAAGGATTATAGCGATTTTGCTTTCTACGATTTTAATAGTATTTTCTGAGGATTCCTCTGAATTTACTTGGTTCGGGGGTTTGGCTCTTTCTGTTGTTTCCTTTATTTTTGTATTTATTGGGGCGCTTTTATACGGCACAGCGAAAGCTTCATTAACTCCTCACAAGGGTAAATGGATATTGCCTCACTTTTCAGCACATCCACTCGATGCACGGGTAGTTTGGCAGGTGCACCACTTCTTTCGATATTTTTTCCTTTGTGGGGCTGTCTCCCACTTGTTAGTAGGGAATTTTAAGGATATGATCCTATTACTTTCGGTTAGTATGGGTTTTTACTCCAGTTATCGTTTACTCTGTTGTTTGAACGCTGATTCTCTCGTTCCAAAACAAGATACT
>JALZUC010000005.1 GCA_023301765.1 Akkermansiaceae bacterium
AAAAGGCATACCATAGTTCCCGCATGCCACACATTTCATACCACTTTGAGAAAGCATTCTCTGAACTATTTCTGTAGTAGTGGTCTTTCCATTAGTTCCGGTAATAGCCACAATGCGACCATTGTAAAATCTCGCGGCTAGCTCTACTTCACCAATTAGCTCTCCTGCATTCTTAGCATAAGCTCGGACAAAGTCAGTCTCACCATCAATACCGGGTGACAGCACTAGCATGTCACACTGACTTTGTTTACCAGTCTCTACATTAGCATTTGTGATGACGTTAATCTGATCTGAGAGACTTGCCACCTCTGCAGCAGTATCATGTACAGACACAACAGCACCCTCCCGCAACGCGAGTGCGGCGGCAGCTCGCCCACTACGGCCAGCACCAAGAATGATGATATGTTTGTTTTTTAAATTCATGTTAGACTATTTTTAATAGTGCTAGACCGATTAGCGCTCCGAATATAGAGATGATCCAAAAGCGAATAATTACCTGGCTTTCATGCCAGCCACGTAACTCGAAGTGATGATGAATAGGAGACATGGCAAAGATGCGCTTCCCTCTAAGTTTAAAGCTACCGACCTGTAAAATCACGGAGAGAGCCTCCATTACAAATACCCACCCGATGATTACTAAGAGCAACTCCTGTTTAGTACAGATCGCTGCTGTAGCTAACGCACCTCCTATAGCGAGTGAACCTGTATCCCCCATGAAAACCTTCGCGGGGTGACAGTTATGCCAAAGAAAGCCAAAACTAGCACCCACCAGTGCTAAAAGGAAAACTCCAAGTTCCTGTGCATGCGGATTAAATGGAATATAAAGATACTCATTAGCCATATAGAAATGGCCGGCTAGATAGGCAATCACACCGTAAGCAAGAGCCACTGTGATCGTGCAGCCAGTAGCTAAACCATCAAGACCATCAGTTAGATTCACTGCATTCGAACATCCCACTACAATAATAGCAAAAAATGGAATACATAAAATACCCAGATCAATGATAGGCGCTTTAAATAGAGGGAAGGTGATTTGACTGATCTGTATAGGCTCATTCAGAAGCATATATCCCATACTCTGGGTTTTAAAATAGAGAAAGGTAGCTGCTATACCCCCAATGGTAAACTGCCACAAAAGCTTTGTTTTCCCACTGACACCATCTGAATTTTTAAGTTTCACCTTTGCATAATCGTCAATAAACCCAAGCAGACCTAATGCAAGCATCACACAGGTAGTGACCGCTACAAATGGATTTAGAGCACGACCGCAGACTAGAACAGCTACCAGCACAGATCCTAAAATCATAACACCACCCATGGTGGGTGTGCCGGCTTTACCACCATGCAGCTCATTGAGTTTATGGACTTCCTCAGCTGTCCGAATAGGTTGACCTACCTTTAATGATACCAGCTTACGTATCAGCCACGGACCACCACATACACAGGCTAGAAACGTCATCATACATGCTAAACCTGCACGGATGGTTATATATTGTAATAGATTAAGGAAACGCAGATTGTGCGCCCAATTAGCGTTTTCGCTGTTGGCTTGTTCCCAGATTTCGTAGATCCAATAGAGCATAATAAGTATTTATTTTAGTTACTAGTAAAGGCTTCGTTCATGACATTTTCCATTCTTGCCATTCGGCTCCCTTTAAAGAGAACCGTATCACCGTTTTTACAAAATTCTTTCAGCCACTGTGCAGCCTTATCCGTATCATTAAAGTGTAGTGCAGTATCAGATAACCCACGTGCACCTTCGTTTATCTTCACGGCTTGCTCACCTACACTAACTACTTTCAGTCCGAGATTAGCGGCAAATTCCCCTATTCGCTTATGTTCAGGGTCAGCATGTATACCTAACTCTGCCATCACTCCTAGTACTACTATGCGGCGCCCTTCAGCAGCTACAGGTAGATCTGTTAGAGTTTCAATCGCGGCTATCACTGAATCAGGATTAGCATTATAGGTATCATCAATAATGGTGACACCACTACTTTCAAACTGACGTAAGCGCCCAGATGTCAGCACTGCCTCATTAAGTCCAGCCGCTATAGACGCAGCTTTCATACCTAATACTACAGCTGCTCCTGCAGCAAGGAGCGCATTATCAACCATATGTTTACCACATACACCAAGCTCAACAGGCACAGAATCTTGACCATCAATACAAAGGTCAAAGCTCGAGCCGGAAGATTTAATCTTCAGGTTTTCAGCCCTTATCGCACCACGGCCATTCCCTGTTACTAAAACTCTAGAGACACTTCTTTCCATGAAGTAATCCGCAAAATCACACCCGGCATTAACCACCAGTGTGCCTTCTGCAGGAAGGGCACGCGCAAGTGCAGATTTCTCTTCAGCTATTCCTTCACGTGAACCTAGATTCTCAATATGTGCCGTCCCAACATTGGTAATGATACCGATATCTGGTGCTGCAATGTCACATAATGGTGCAATTTCACCAGCATTATTCATTCCCATTTCCAGAACACATACTTCATCATCTTCCTCAGTAGATAAGACGCTTAGTGGTAAGCCTATGTGATTATTCAAGTTACCTTCAGTGGCATTCACTTTGAACGCTTTCCTTAGTATCGCAGCTGTAAAATCTTTAGTAGATGTCTTACCATTAGAACCTGTTAATCCTACTACTTTGATTCCTAGTTTACTTCTATACCACTTCGCTAGGCGCTGAAGTCCATAAAGTGAATTTTTCACCAAGATCACAGGCACTCCCAGATCTTTCACGTCTTCGGGAAGGGTATCCAGTAGTAAGCACTCTGCACCATTGCCTACCGCCTTAGCTGCAAACGCATGCCCGTCAAAATTATCTCCACGCAATGCTACAAATAATGACCCCTCACCGAGGTTTCGTGTATCTGTAGAAACCACAGTCACGACAAGATCATTACTTTTACCAATCAGCTCACCGCCAGTGGCGGTTACGATTTCATTGATGGAGATCGGCTTCATTCTTCTACTGTTTTTTTCTTAAGATTAAGAGCTTTGTAACCAGCGCGGCGGTCATCAAAGTCGATTTTATTTCCAGAAACTTCCTGATATGTCTCATGCCCCTTACCTGCCACTAGAATGACATCTCCCTCTTCAGAGATATTCACTGCAGTTTGGATAGCCTCCATACGATCAGGGATACTTTCGTAACGCGCGCCTTTCATACCTTTTTCGATATCTTCTATGATCCTCGCAGGAACTTCACTCCGTGGATTATCAGATGTGATGATACATAGATCACTACCTGCAGCAGCGGCTTTACCCATCATCGGGCGTTTCGTCCGGTCACGATCACCACCACAGCCAAATACGGTAATAATTCTCTTGGCTCTTAGCTCACGAACAGCAGAACAAGCTTTCGCTAAGGCATCTGGTGTATGAGCGTAGTCTACAAATAAGGTGGCCCCATCACGAGAGCCTATATTCTGCATACGGCCAGGAACTTGTGGGGCATCTGCTAGCGCGCGGACTGCGTCACGTAGTTTTATCCCTGCGGCACAGCAAGCTGCTAGTGCGGCAGTGCAGTTATCAATATTAAATTTACCAATATACGGAGTGCACACCCGGTAATCACGATCTTTAAATTTAATATCAAACTCAGTCCCTCTAACAGTCTGCACTTCGCGACCTATGCGCATATCGGCATGTACACCATGACCATAAGTCAGGAGGTAGAGACGGCCTTTAAACTCCTCGACTAAGCGCTGTCCATAAGGGTCGTCTATATTAATTACAGCCGTGGTTTTTTTATTACCTGTCTGTGATTCAAGAAGTTCAAATAATCTACGCTTAGCAGCAAAGTAATCATCCATGTTACCATGGTAATCAAGATGATCTTGGCTAAGATTTGTAAATACTGCTACATCAAGAAGTAATCCGTCTGTGCGCTGCTGATCCAGAGCATGAGATGAAACCTCCATCGCTACTCCTCGGCAGTCATTATCAGCCATGTTACGGAAAATTTTCTGTAGTTCAATTGCACCAGGGGTAGTGTGAGTGGACTCATAGACCTCTTCACCATCGTCTATTTGTACTGTTCCCAGTAGCCCTGCGCGACGCCAGACACTTTTCATCACAGCGTGTGTAATAAAGGCAGTAGTAGTTTTACCGTTAGTCCCTGTAATACCCACTACTTTTAGATTTGCAGAAGGCTGTTCATTCCATGTACAGGCTAATGCTGCTACGGCTGCTCTGGCATCTGGAACATGCGCCCAACAAAGCTTCTGACTGGCAGCAGGAGCAACCTCTGAAACAATCGCAGAAGCACCTTTTTCCAGTGCTTGGGGGATAAACTTCTGTCCGTCTACATCTGTGCCTTGGATGGCCACGAAGATACTCCCCTGAACAACCTCACGGGAGTCAGATGTAATACCAGTAACTTCTACATCAAGGTCACCTGATACGGTAGCCTTGGGAAGTGCTTTTATAAGAGAACGTAATTGCATTTGTAAAATAGGTTAGTGCTCGGTGTGCTGAGCTAGCGGTTGCGTTGGGACGATCAGCTCGGTAGGCTCAAGCCCCATACGGTTAGATACGCGTGATGCCACTTTGGCAAAGATGGGTGCTGCTATGGTTCCTCCGTAGCGTTTGACTTTTTTTGTCTGCGGATCATCAACGACGACCACACATACAAATGCAGGGTTTTTCGCGGGCATCATACCCGCAAAAGATACCGTATAACGCCCGTCTAGATAGCCACCCTTGGGATTAATTTTTTTTGTCGTCCCCGTCTTACCGGCTACTTGGTAACCTTCTACAGAGGCTCTCCAAGCAGTGCCTTTTTTATCGACGACGGTGGCTAGAGCGTCTCTCATCTTACGAGCCGTCCTTTCTTTAATGACTCGGCGCACTGGCACAGGCTCGTAGTCCATTACCTGAGTGCCATTATTCGCCATGATCGATTTTACCAGTAGTGGCTTCATCAGCGTTCCACCATTAGCGATGGCTGAGTATGCACACGCGACCTGTAAGGGAGTAACACTCACTGCATAGCCGTAGGATATGCGAGAAAAGTCAGTGGGGTTACCTGTTCTCCGCACCACACCATTACTTTCACCCGCCATACGGATGGATGTTTTTTTGCCAAAGCCAAATGCTTTCACAGAATCGTAGAATCTATTTCTTCCCAGTTGAAGAGCCATTTTATAGACCCCAATATTACTCGATTTAGCCAACACCTCCTCCACACTTAACATACCGTATGGGTGATGATCCGGCACGGTTACCGAACCATTCTTATACGTTCCATAATGGCAATTAATCAGTGTTTTAGGAGTCACTAACCCATGATCTATAGCTGCTGCAGTGGCTATCACTTTAAAAGTAGAGCCAGGCTCATAGATAGCCTGTGTAGCAAAGTCATAACCATTTTTAGCAATATCCTCACGTGTATTTAAATTAAATGTAGGCCGACTAGCCATTGCGAGTACTGCTCCTGTCTGGGGGTCCATCAATATGATAGTCCCCTTTTGCGCCTCATACTCAGCAAGCCCATCAGTCAGCTCTTCTTCGAGAATTGCCTGTAATCCCATATCAATAGTAAGCTGAATATTTAAGCCGTGGATAGGAGGTCGAATCTCTTGAGGCTTAGCTACTGCTAACAGATCAAATTTATCACGGTGGTTTTTCACATAACCATCCTTACCAGACATGTAGGAATCCATCTGACTCTCTATCCCCGCTTTCCCCTCACCTAGATGACTCACAAAGCCTATGATGTGAGCCGCCATCTCAGGCATCACATACCACCGCTTCTGAGTTTCCTCAAAAACAAATGCGTGCAGAATACTATACTCTATAGTGAGAGCTTTTAGCTTAGCTACATCATCCTCTGATACATCCTTTTTAAGAACGACATATTTCTGCCTCTTGTTAGAAAGATTCATTTTCTTTCTCAGTTCGGGACGATGCATACCAAGCGGGCGGGCAAAGAGGTCGATTACGTGGGCTATGTATTTTTGAATGATGACATCTGCCTTCATTTCATTCTTCATAGTGGACGCTGCTGAGCGGATACTACGCTTCCGGGTGGCTGCATCCCAGCTATGCCACTCTGGAGTTTCGCGCAGCTCTTTATTAGCAAGCGCTATAGTCGCTGGGCCAATGTCTTGGAGAAGTTTCTTATCCAGTGCTAAACGAGCTCGTGGAATATTTCGCGCGACCAACTGATTGTTCGCATCAACAACACATCCTCGATTTGCCTTTAAAATCTCTTTCCTTACCGATACCCGATCTGCTTTTTTAGCGTAATCTGCAGACTTCACTACCTGAAGGTAGATAAGCCTAGCCGACAAACCACTAAGCCCAGTCACAAAGACTAGGCAAAGAAGTAGGCAACGGCGGCGTGAAGCGACAGGGTTCATTATGGATTTCTTCTGTGAGCTAGAGCATCAGCATTAGCTGAGTGTTGCTCTCGCGAGTAAGGTTTTATTTTTTCGATCGCGCTCACAGGCACTACTTCTAGCGCTGATGTCCTGCGATTAAGATCATCACGGAGTTGATATATATTCAGCTTTTTATCGATTTTCACCTGTAGGCTATTTATCGAATCATCGTGATCACTGATACGGCGTTGCGTACGATCAACCTCCCGCACTACCTCTACCTGACTATTTTTAAGCCACGCATGTAACACCCCTGCTGTCATCAGCACAACGGCAGATAGAATCAGGGTAGGTATTTCTAACCAACTGAATCCACGATGATTTTTTTTCGTTTTATTCATAGGGTTTGTAGGTTGATTTTTTCTACCACACGTAGCTTTGCACTGCGGGATCTTCGGTTAATCTTAAGCTCTTCATCACTCGCTGTAATGGGGCGTCGTGTGAGTAATTTATAACAGTAATCAGGATTAGGCCGTGCCTCAGACCACTCTTTACGATCAATCTCCGGTTGTGATGCATGCTTAAAAAACTGCTTCACAATACGATCTTCAAGACTATGAAAAGTAATCACACCTAGTCGCCCGCCTGGACGCAACATACTGGACGCTCTTATTAACAACTCTTTAAGAACTCCTAACTCATCATTTACAGCTATTCGTAAAGCCTGGAAAATACGGGTAGCGGGGTGGGATTTGCCACCACGTGGTATTATAGAGGATATAAAATCGGCCAAATCCAAAGTGGTAACAAATAACTTAGTCTCTCTATGTTCTACGATACGGCTGGCTATTTTTCTAGAGGCACGCTCCTCACCATACTCAAAGAAAATCGTTCTCAATTCCTCTTCTGAGGCATAATTCACGAGATCTGCGGCGGTCTGCCCTGAACCACGATCCATGCGCATATCAAGAGGACCATCCTTACCAAAAGAAAAGCCCCTATCAGCCTCATCTAACTGCCATGATGACACTCCGATATCAACAAGGATACCGTCTACCTGATCATAACCAGCCTCATTAAGTAATGCGGGCATGTCAGAAAAATTACCCTGGAGTGAGGTAAAGCGATCCTCAAAAGGCACCAACCTAGCCTTGGCGTGATGGAGAGCCTGCTCATCTTGATCTATTCCAATAACGTGAGCACCCGCACTAAGCATGGCTTCAGTATGTCCGCCACCTCCAAGCGTTCCATCTACTAGCACCTTCCCTTTGACAGGAGCCATGTATTGTAAAACTTCCGAGAGCAATACCGGAGTGTGATAATCACTCTGTGAGGATTCAGTGGCTTTCATTGATTTATGTTTCAGCAAGGTAACTGCACTAGCTCTAGAACTCGCCCCAGTCATACCAACCTCTGCACAAGCACCTTCTTGCTGAGTAAACAGCGATGTTGGCGTTTGCTTATCGACGTATATCACAAGAATATTGGGTGGAGATGAGTCAGTAAAAAGGATTTAAAAGAAGCCAAATCGCGAATCTAGTTTTTCAATTGCAGGCTGAGTAGCCGCACGTAGTTTGGAGTAGTTCTCTTCATTCAGAATTTCGATATAGTCACCGCGACCACAGAGCTGGAGTGCACCTCCTGCCTCGAGCCCCGGATGATCAAGCAGGGCTCTGGGAACA
Source organism: Akkermansiaceae bacterium (assembly GCA_023301765.1). Taxonomy (GTDB): domain Bacteria; phylum Verrucomicrobiota; class Verrucomicrobiia; order Verrucomicrobiales; family Akkermansiaceae; genus Oceaniferula. Next base: position 8,018 of record JALZUC010000005.1, read on the forward strand.
TTCAGCTTCCCCTGCTCATTAATAAAGGCCTTATGGCAGCGCTCAAAGAGGGCCCCAAGAATGGCACGCTTCTCTGCGGGGGTAAGATCGCTCTGCTCTACCTCAGACTGCATTTTTTCAAATTCAAATTCCGTAAGGACACGTAGAGTTGGCACTCCTTCATTAGAGGACTGCAGGAGCTGCAGCTCTTCATTACCTATTTGATTGCGCCAGTCACCCGGAATGGATACGCGGCATTTCGCGTCCATTTTATAAGGGCTAGACCCAGTCAGTCTGTAACTTTTAATACTCATCAATACACCAGAGGCTCTTGTATAGAGAAAATCAGTACACTCTGATACACTCACGGTCAATAATTAATGAAAGTATTTTATAAAGATTGTTTAACAATCTCGATAACCGTGACTTTAAAAATTCAAGCTTTAGAAGCATACAGATAAAAACCGTAAACAACTCACAATAATGAAGATACATCATCTACTACATCTTTTTAATTATGGTTTTTTATAAAATTTCACGACATCGCCATGCCAGATAAACGTAGCGCACCAGACAGACAGCATCCAAGTGGAGCTGCCGCTTATTGCTACATATTGCACAACAAAGAAAATTTACCTTCTCGTGTATTCAGCATTCCCTTTTTCATGATTTCAGTCTATCTGAGCCCTGTAAAAGAATCATGAGTAATCGCATCGATAGCACCTTCCAAAATTTAGCGACCAGAGGAGAGGCCGCATTCGTGGCCTATGTGAGCGCTGGCGACCCGAGCACTGACTCCTCACTTGAGGTAATCCGTGCTTTAGCGGACTCCGGGGCAGACATCATTGAACTTGGAGTCCCCTTCTCAGACCCACAGGCAGATGGCATTGTAAATCAGCTTGCTGCTGAACGCGCACTGGAGGCTGGTATGTCTGTACCGAAGCTAATGACACTTATTGAGAGTTTCAGAAAAACTCACGAAACGCCGATCGTGCTCTTTACTTACCTGAATCCTGTTTATGCTTATGGTTATGAAAAATTCCATGCAGATGCCGCAGCAGCCGGCGCAGATGGAATACTGCTCTTAGACCTCCCACCTGACGAAATTAAGAACAACAAGGAGCTAACCTCCTCTGCGGGCTTAAAGCACATCACTCTGATCTCACCTTCCACGCCACCTCAGCGCATGAAGATGCTGGCAGAACAGTCTGAAGGATTCATCTATGCTCTCTCACGCATGGGCGTGACCGGTGCACAAGCTGCGCCATCTGAGGGTATTGACGAACTAGTCAAAACCATCAAACAGCACACAGATACCCCCGTGTGCGTAGGATTCGGCATCAATACACCAGAGCAAGCCTGTGCCGTCGCCAGTGTTTCTGACGGTGTAGTCGTAGGTTCTGCAATAGTTAACCAAGTCGCACAAAACACCTCTAATCCCCAGCTAGCTCAAGTCATTACAGATTTTGCTACCCCTCTTATCCAAGCCTCCAAAGCTACCTAATACTATGCAACTTCAATTCCATAAAATGAACGGTGCGGGTAACGACTTCGTTGTTATTGATAACCGTGAACTCGACACCAACCTTGATCGCGGGCAAATCGCGCGTCTCTGTGATCGCCAGCGTGGTGTAGGCGCAGACGGCCTCCTCGCTGTTGAGCCAGGAGAAAACGGTGCGGATTTTAAATTTCGCTACTACAATGCGGACGGCGGAGAAGCTGAGATGTGCGGAAATGGTGCTCGCTGCTTTGGTAGGTATACTGCCGCACTCATGAGCGAGGGTACTACTATGGTCACTTTTGAAACCATCGCCGGCACCCTAAGTGCTGAGCTCATAGGTGATGATGTGAAAATCGCCATGTCTCAGCCCTTTGACCTCGCCATGAATACAGACATCTCTGTAGATGATCTTGATGCCACCACTCACATCATCAATACTGGTGTGCCACACGCAGTTGCCTTTGTAGCTGATCTAGAAAATATCGATGTCCTTAAACATGGCGCAGCACTACGCTACCATGACCACTTTTCACCATCTGGTACAAATGTGAACTTTGCAGGTATTGTGGGTGAATCACACATTGCGATACGAACCTATGAGCGAGGTGTGGAGGGCGAAACTCTTGCTTGTGGCACCGGCATGACAGCGGCAGCCTTAATCCACCATTTACTCACCGGTGCAAGTTCACCTATCAATGTCGATGTGCAAGGAGGGGAAACCCTCCAGATCGGCTTTACCCCCGGTGATAACAATACGTTTGCAGACGTCACCCTGACCGGACCTGCCGACTTTGTCTTTGAAGGCAGCATCTCCATTTAACTTTTTATTTTAAAACCCACTCATACCCATTAAATTATGTTTCAAGGAACTTTTACCGCGCTTATCACCCCTTTCCGTAACGGCGAAATCGATACGGATGCATTTAGCGCACTTATCGAACGCCAAGTAGCGGCTGGTGTAGATGGCATCGTGCCCTGTGGCACCACTGGCGAGTCCCCCACGCTCGCACGCGTAGAGCACCTGCGTGTAATCGAGCTTGCCGTTAAATTTGCAGCAGGCCGTGTTAAGGTAGTGGCAGGCACCGGAGCTAACTCCACTGAGGAGGCTATCGAGCTCACTACTCAGGCGAAGCGCATTGGTGTAGATGGCAGCCTTCAGGTATGCCCATACTATAATAAGCCATCTCAAGAGGGCCTCTATCAACACTATAAGGCCATCGCAGCAGCTACAGACCTCCCTATCATGCTTTATAGCATCCCCGGCCGCTCCGTCATCGAAATCGCCGTAGATACCATCGCACGCCTTGCAGCAGACTGCCCCACTATCATTGCTAATAAAGAAGCTGGCGGAGACCCAGAGCGTGTTACTCAGATCCGAGCCGCACTCCCTGATGACTTCCAGATCCTCTCTGGTGATGATCCACTTACCATCGAGTTCATGAAGCGTGGCGCTGTGGGACTTGTCTCGGTAGCTACCAATATTATCCCTGAAGTGATGGCAAAAATTGTTAAAGCCATGAACGAAGGCCGTACCGCTGACGCTGAGGCTATCCAAGCTGAATATGAGCCTCTCTTCAAATCCCTCATGTCTCTGGATACCAACCCAGTGCCAATCAAAAGCGCCGTCGCCCTTCAAGGCCACTGCACCAATGAGCTACGCCTGCCACTAGTCAACTTAAGCCAAGAGAATGAGAGTTCACTGAAAGGAACCCTCAGTGACTACGGCCTCATCTAACGCTCTTCACCCTAGAACATAGTAGATATCATGACTAACCTTCTAATCACAGGCCGCAGCGGCCGCATGGGAGAAACTCTCATCCAAGCTGGCAAGGAAAATCCAGATACGGAAGTCACCAGCACTCATGATGCCGGTGATGACCTCACCGCTTCTTTTGAAAATATAAATGCCTGTATTGACTTCACCGTCCACCACTTCACTGGAGAAGTGCTTGATGCTGCTATCGCGTCTAACACACCCTTAGTCATCGGCACCACTGGCCACACTGACGAAGAGCGCGCACGCATCACGGAAGCATCTAAGACACTCCCCATCGTCTTTGCGCCAAACTTCTCAGTGGGAGTAAACACCCTCTTCTACCTCACTAGAAAAGCTGCGCAGATCCTAGGGAACGACCGCTTTGACATCGAGGTCACAGAAATGCATCACCGGCATAAGATCGATGCACCATCTGGCACCGCCCGTAGATTGTTAGAAATCCTCAATGAGGAAACAAACACCAGCTATGAAGATGACATCGCCCACGGCAGAGTGGGAAATATCGGAGCCAGAGCCAGCCAAGAAATTGGTATGCACACACTCCGCGGAGGTGATGTCGTTGGGGATCACACTGTCATGTTTGCCGCTGACGGGGAACGTATAGAGCTCACCCACAAGGCATCTAGCCGCATGACCTTTGCCTCTGGAGCTGTCCGCGCAGCCGTATGGCTACAAGACCAGCCTGCTGGACTCTATGACATGCAAGACGTACTAGATCTTAAGTAAATCTATCACCATCTCATGGCTCAACGCGTAGGTATCGCCCTCGGCTCAAATATTGGCAACCGGCTCCGGAACCTCCAGCACGCTAGAGACCTCCTACGTCAGCTCGTACCTGAAGACACCGCCTACGCACAAGCTCCTATCTACCAGTCCGAGCCAGTAGACTGCCCTGATGATTCACCTGATTTCTTTAATACCGTTCTAGAAATTGATTACATAGGCACTCCCTATGAGTTGTTAGAACACACCCAAGGTATTGAATTTCACTGTGGCCGAAGTATTGTCCACCAGTATAATGCCCCACGTATAATCGACCTCGACATCCTCTACTTTGGTAACGAAATAATCAAAGAGACCGTCCTTAATATACCACACCTAGAGATCACAAATCGTCGCTTTGTCCTACAGCCACTGACAGACATTAGACCTCAGCTAATTCTCCCCGGTGACACCGCCACTATATCTGAGCACCTCCACTATTTAGACTCTGACGAACCAGCACTATCTATGGTTCAGTCAGACTGGTAACCCCCTCACACAGTGAACTCTAACGAAAAATCCAATACTATCTCCAAGCTCAAAGGCCACCGTAACATAACTATGCTAACGGCCTATGACTACCCTACAGCAAGACTGTTAGATGAAGCTCAGATCGATATCCTCCTCGTCGGTGACTCCCTTGGCATGGTTGTCCTAGGCTTCCCTGACACCACTCATGTCACCCTAGACATGATGTTGCATCATACTGCGGCTGTTGCCAGAGGTGTAAAAAACGCACTCATCGTTGGTGACATGCCCATCCACAGCTACAACACTCCAGAGCAGGCCACGCACACAGCTCAGGCACTTGTTAAAGCTGGTGCTGATGTAGTGAAGCTAGAAGGAGGCATTAGTCAGGTAGAAAAGGTCAAAGCAATCGTCTCCGCCGGTATCCCCGTCATGGGGCACCATGGCATGCTGCCACAGCGAGTTCTAGAAGAAGGCGGCTATAAGAAAAAAGGCAAAACCGAGGCAGAATCTGAAGCTATCATCAAAGGCGCTCTCGCACTACAAGAGGCTGGCTGCTTCGCCATCGTACTAGAAAGCGTCATCCCCAGCCTAGCTGAGAAAGTCACTAGCACACTGAGTATCCCCACCATAGGGATCGGCTGCAGAGCTAAAGCCGGAGAGCAAACATGTGATGGTGAGGTTGCCGTAATCACGGACATCGTAGGCTCTTATCCATGGTTTGTTCCTCCCTTTGCTACTCAACGTGCTGATATAGCCGGAGAGATTACTCGCGCCGCCCGTGAATACATAAAAAGCGTTTAACTCTCCCCGCTCACCATGCCGTCCCCAGATAAAATAGCTGCTCTGGAAGCAAGGATGGCAGGCTTAGGCATCACAGAGGATACTCTTACTGAAAAATTCATTCAAGGCAGCGGCAGCGGCGGTCAAAAAGTTAATAAAACCGCCTCCTGTGTTTACCTAAAACACAGCATCAGCGGCATCGAAGTCAAATGCCAGCAGCAGCGCTCACGGGAGCTAAACCGCTTTATCGCTAGACGTGAGCTCTGCGAGCGACTGGAAGAAATCCGCGATGGTAAAAAGTCTGCTCGACAGCAAGCTCATGAAAAAATCCGCCGTCAGAAACGCCGCCGGTCTAGACGATCCAAAAACCGTATGCTCGATGACAAAACAAAACAGGCGGACAAGAAAAATCTCCGTAAGCCCCCTGGTAAAAACGACTAACACGCTAGAACTAGCTATATCGACTTAGTAAAGTTTTTGCGCACTCTGCGCTTCTGCCTCTTTAGATCTGTCTTCACCTTATAAAGCTTCAGAGACAGCCGCTGAAAAAGGGTAAATTTCTTCTTAAGCCGCCCCATGTATTTGGTCATCACGATCTCCTGTAGAGGTTGATCTAACTTCAAGATAAGGCGCTTTAGATCTGCCATGCGCTGATTGATAGCCAGACCTTTTCTCCCACATCGCATGCGGGCCGTATCAATGAGTGAGAAACCTACCTTACCGTCCTTACAACTCTCTACTAGAAGATTCCCCACTGAGAGATCTCTAAAGCAGCAGCCCTTGCCATGCAGGCGTAGTAAAAACTCTACTAACTGATCTGAAAACGAATCAAAGGAAACTCCCTCTACCTCTGTGTGCCCCTGCGAGTATTGGTTGAAAAATTTCTTAGTGGAAAACTCATCTGACACATGGTCACAGATAAACCAATTGCTCATCATGTCTGAAGATTTTTTGCTCTCGAAGTAGGCTACACAGCCTGGCGTCCCTATGCTACGCCTCATTAGTTCCGCAGTACCATTCCAGCTTCTTAGAGATTTGGAGGGTTTATTTCTATCGAGAATTTTTTTATTAAATGCTAAGCGGCGAGGTTTTTTAACCACTAAAAATCGGTTGATATCACGTGGATCAATCACCTTCCAGACAGCGTTACGTGACTTCCGCAGGCTTGCCTGTTCTTTATTTTGAGCGATAGCCTCAGGGCCTAGATTATTAGCCAGCACATTAGCCTCTTTACGCGAACGAGCACGAATTACCCCGCGCCATTTATCTGTATTATAATCATAGTGCCGGTAGCCGTCTAACATAGGCGTTGCCACTAGATTAGGCACAATACCTGCAGTATGACTCACCGCCGGGCGATGATTCTCTTTCCATACAAAAATGGCCACAGACTGTGATAGGAAATCTGGTCTTTCTTCATCAAGTTCACCCGTCTGGGTATACACTTCTGAGAGCGCCTCTAAATCCCTAACAGAATAACAGTCAGTCACTCTCGCCAACTGGCTGTTCTTCGTCCAGCCAATGTGGATGATCTGCCCGTCTTTTAAAAACTCGTGAATTTCTACCCCTTCCTTAGCACAGCGAACAGCTTCAAACTGAGCTCCACTCAGAAAAGAATTAATAGCTTTAAAAACATAAAAAGCGGGCCTTATTCTCCAGCTTTCAGGAGATCCTGGGATATGGTCATGTAGTGCTACGATATCCAGCTCAGAAGACTTGGGAACCACGCCAGTACCATCATCTAACAGACCTTCACGGGCACTAATAAGCGGCCCCCAGTAAACTCGTTCAAATGCGCGTTGACTAAAGCTGATCGTAAAATAGCGAGGGATATAATCTGCCATTTGCTCTTCTACATCATCACTATATCGCCGAATACGAGGGAGAGTCCAAAATGCGCTCGTAGACCAGTTTTTTTTCACTTCAAAGCTCTCTGCTATGGCTCCTAGTAAACGAATTTTTTTCTTTAGATCATACCCATGCAGTTTTTTAAATCTCTTACCTAGAATCTTAGTATCTAGATTTTCAGGCTCACTAGCACGCTCTGCAAAAAGGTTATTCGAGTGAATATCCGGTAAAACATTGCGATTTTTGAGCATTCCTAACAACGCGGCATTATAAATCGGCTCAAAATCTGTGACATTAGGCCCTACCAGAGTAACACCTCTCTCTCGCACCTCTTTATATGCAGATTCCCATGCCGCAAAGAATCCATCCAGAGTATACCGCGTCCATTTTGCACGATTAATCGTAGAACCAATCTCTACTGCCTCAATACGTGTTAAAAAATGATCTAGACTCTGTTTTACAAAATTCACCCAGTCACCCAGAGCTGCTGGCGCTGGCATTTTCTCTGCCTCCGAAAGCGGCTGAATAAGGTGTAGTAGCACTCCTACTTCCATATCACGTAGACCATCCACTAGCTCATCCGCACGAGCTAAGTCATGCGTATAAGTTAAATCTAGCCTCACACTCTTAACTCCAAGCTCATTGATTAGCTCCAGCACTCTGGCGCAGGCTACTGTATTATCAGGAACAGCTACCCCTACCCCCATAGCACGGTTTGAAATAACACGGGGGGCCGTCTCAGAAGACTCCGCTGACAGATCGTAAAGAAGTGGACATATCCCCTTAGCTCCCTCTCTAAAAAATTCAAAATCGATGCTGCTAGGAGCTGGTAAATTTACCAATCTATACTTCTGTGATCCAGAAAAAGCTTCCTCTTGAGCTAGATGGAAATCCTTCTTATCAGGCATAACAACAGTGTCGGTGAATTCTCATTGTGCGGGTATATAGCATGCCACAAGAGAATACAAAAACACGGCTGAATTCACATCTCAGGACACTCCAGTTGATTTCGCAGTTCTCTATCCGTTTGGCAAGCTCATTCCTATTACACGCCACACAGATCTATTTCGCGTAGCGCTACTGATTTCCTTGCCTAATTGTCTCTATTTCTCCACCCTTAGTCCCATGCAGCAGTATCATGACCTTCTCACCGATGTGCTCGAAAACGGTGAATCACGCACTGATCGCACAGGCACAGGTACACTCTCTGTATTTGGCCGCCAGTCATGTTATGACCTCCGTGAAGGATTCCCCTGTATCACCACTAAAAAGCTTCATCTCCGCTCCATCATTCATGAGCTTCTATGGTTTCTAAAAGGTGATACCAATATTGCCTACCTCAAGGAGAACAAAGTCCGTATCTGGGACGAATGGGCTGATGAAAATGGTGAACTTGGCCCCGTGTATGGCCAGCAGTGGCGCAGCTGGGAGGGTGACGATGGTGAAGTCATTGACCAGATCTCACGTCTCATAGATAGCCTGAAAAACAACCCTCATTCACGCCGGCACCTCGTCTCCGCATGGAATGTAGGTAAGGTGGATAAAATGGCACTCCCGCCCTGCCACATGCTATTTCAGTTCTACGTGCATGATATAGACTCAGAAAAACCAGGTCTCTCATGTCAGCTCTACCAGCGTAGTGCAGACCTCTTTCTAGGTGTCCCCTTTAATATCGCCTCCTACGCGCTACTTACCATGATGGTAGCTCAAGTATGCGGCTATGAAGCCCGTAACTTTGTCCACTCCTTCGGAGATCTCCACCTCTACCAGAATCATCTAGATCAAGCACAACTACAGCTTAAACGTAAGCCGAAGAAGCTACCTACCATGTGGATCAATCCTGATGTCACAGACATCCTCAGCTTTACTGGCGATGACTTTGAACTCCAAGACTATGAGCCAGACCCTCATATTAAAGCCCAAGTCTCTGTTTAACCCCCCTCCTAATCCAAAACCATGTCCAACAATACCATTGAAATCAGCCCAAAGGCCATAACCAACGCCAAGCGCATAGCTAGCATTCTGATACCCTTTGCTTTTTTCCTCGTTCTACTTGCCATACTAACACCGTTTACCACTATACCAGCTGGACACGTGGGCGTTGCCTCTCTGTTTGGAAAAGTAGATACCCAAGAACTCAACGAGGGCTTTCACATCATCAACCCTCTAAAAAAGGTTCAAAAAATCGATTGCCGGAACAAAGAGCTCACCTTGAAGGACGTAGGAGTCCCCTCGCAAGATCAGCTAACCACAGATGTCGACGTTACTGTAAAATGGCGTGTTGACCGTAATCTCGCCGCAGAAGCTGTGCAGGACACAGGTGATGCTGGAGTTCTAGAAAGCGTTCACCTCACTCCTAAACTACGCTCACTAATACGCGAAGCTGGTAAGGGCATTAAAAATGCCGAAGACTTCTACCAAGATGAGATTCAGGTATCTATGCAGGTTCGCATTTTAGAAGGGCTAGATAGCCTCGCACAAAAAGGAATTCTCGTAGAAGAAGTACTACTACGCCGCTTTGACCTTCCGCGCATGATTGTGCAAGGTGTAGAGGACAAGAAACGGCAGAAGCAACTAGCTGAGAGACAGATTGAAGAGCTTAAGCGTTTCACCACCGAACAGGAGCAAAAGCAAGTTCAGGCAAAAGCTGAAAAATTAGCTGCCATTGAAGAGGCTCAAAAACGCCGTGCACTTGCAGACGCCAAAGCCTACGAAACTACAGCTCAAGCAAAGGCTCAGGCGGAAGCTATTCATACGGAAGGTGAGGCTCTACGCAAGAACCCTGAAATTATTCAGCTCCGAACCGTTGAAAAGTGGAACGGCGCTCTACCTCGTGTCATGTTAGGTGATGATGCTACGCCACTCATCAACCTCAGCGACTTAGAAAAGAAAAAAGCTCCATAGCTAACCTCTAACTCATGATTACTACTCGTAAACTTATCGCCATGGTTGCTATGACACCAGAGCGCGTGATCGGCAAGGATGGAGGCTTACCATGGCACCTACCGGAGGATCTAAAAACTTTCCGTAAATACACCACGGGCCACCCGATTGTCATGGGGCGTAAGACTTGGGACTCTATTGGTAAACCATTACCAAAGCGACAGAATATAGTACTCACGCGTGATACTGAATGGTCCGCTGATGGGGCTGAGGCCATCCACTCGCCAGCAGATTTAACAACTCTGAAGCTCATCAATGATGAGGTCTACATCATCGGTGGTGCCCAAGTATATGAGATCTTTATGAACTCACTGGATGAGATCCTACTCTCCTATATTTATGAGAATCACAAGGGTGACACTAGGCTAACAGAGTTCGAGAGCGAGTTCCCTCACATGGTCGTTGAGGAAAAGTATGAGACCTTTGAGCTCAGACGGTATAGCCGTTAGCAGTTTTCCAGAAGCTTTGCCACGTGCTTAGCGATGACATCTGCTTCTAGGTTTACCTTTTGGCCAGCTGCTGCCTGCTGGAGGTGCGTTTCCTGTATAGTGTGAGGGATGATCCAGAGCACAGCACCACTCTCTGTAAGCTCTGCTATGGTGAGCGATATACCATCGATAGCTAGTGATCCTTTATCGATACATAATTTACGAATCTCAGGTGGCAGGGCTATTTCTAGACGGTGATCATTCCCGTGTGGTGAAAAATCTAAAATCTCACCAGTAGCATCTACGTGACCCTGTACAAAGTGGCCACCGAAGCGACCTCCCGCCAGCATAGCACGCTCAAGATTTACCAATGACCCTACCTTCAGCCCTCCTAATGAGGTAACAGATAACGTCTGAGTGAGTATATCAAAGCTAGCCGTCTGAGTGTCCTTAGCCACTACAGTAAGACAGCAGCCATTTACCGCCACAGACTCGCCGTCTGCTAGTTCACTGGCAAATGGTAGTTCCAGTGTTAGGCGTGCTTGCTCTCCCTGCGATTCGAGAGAGAGAACTTTGCCTGTGGCTTCTATAAGTCCGGTAAACATTAGTAAAAGAGCAAGATGTGACTACTCTGCAGTAGGAGCTTCTGCCTCAGTGGAAATTACCGGTTTTTCGATAGCGGGCTTTTCTGGGTCAAAGATATCCCCTGCTGTTGGGTCAGGTACCAGCATCACCACGAGTGAAACAATTACAGTGGGAATGAAAGCTCCCATCAGTAGTTTACCCGGAGATACGCCATCACCAAAGAAGCGGCTCAAGAGCGCTTGACCTGCTGGGTTAGGAGCATTGGCAATCACAGTGAGGCCACCACCACAGACGGCACCTGCGAGTACGGCGTATTTCACCTCTGCACTCAGGCCACTTACCTGGCTTGCGAGGAAGGTAATGGCCGCATTATCATTGAAAGAGGTAAGTACAACAGAGCCTACAAAGAGTGGCCACTTGTCTAGTGAGCTAATAATCGGCTCCAGCCACCAGCCCTGTAGGCCACCGTGGATCACGAGACCTGCTAGGAAGAATCCTACCAAAATAGGGCCCTTCAATTTCATATCAAACTGGTGGTGTGCAGTGCCCTGCTGGAATGCGAGGAAGAAGAGGAAACCTCCGATAAATAGCGGTGGGTAATGCGCAAAGAGAACTGTCCACGCCATAAAAAAGAGGTGTGTTACCGTAATCCAGAGTGGAATGGTGCGGCTATGATCATCTTGTAAATCACCCTTCCCATCACCATCGTGGTCATCAAGACTTGAACCTAGGCTTTTTAGCTCTTTACGAAAAACTACATAGTAGAGCGCAGTGCAGAGGAAGATACCAATGACCGCTTTACCTCCGTAGTGGAGGAACATCTCTGGAGTCGAAAGGCCCCACTTCTTAGCCACCATGAGGACTGGAGGTGCTGCAAAGTTAGTCAATACGCCACCTACGGAAATATTTACAAAAAGTAACCCAAGCGTGCCGTATGCAAGTTTCACACTAGGCTTCAGTCTGTAGAACTTCTTCGCTAGTAGCATGGCTGCAATAGTCATAGCACCCGGCTCAGTAATAAATGAACCTAGAATAGGTGCTACCACGAGAATAGATAGCCACCACGCAGACGGTGTCTCTTTCCCCCATTTTGCAAAAAACCCAAGCGCGCTTTCTGCAAAACGTAACACTGGACGAGTGGACGCCAGGGCCATGATAATAACTACAAAGAGTGGCTCAGTAAAATTCACACCTGTGATGTAGCTCTTCATGGTAGTAACGTCATAGAACCCTATAATTGCCGCTATCAGAACTAGCACCCAGATACCAAAAATAGCCTCAATCTCACCGAGGAAGTGGAAAAACGTAGCCTTAAAGCTAACCATATCCTTCGCCGTGGCGGATTCTCCTGCGGCTTCCTTTTGCTTTCTGATCATCGCATCATGATCGTGCTGTAGCCTGTGCGAGTATTTGGTCAGCGGCACCGCCACAAAGGTATGCAGAATCGCGAGCACAAAAATAATCGTAGCTACTAGGAGGAACGGCTGCTGAGACGCTCGGTAACTAAGTTTATCCCATATACCATCCTTCCCAGCGGCAGCTTCCTCAGCGGGGAACTGCTGCATACGCTCAGTAAATTCAGGTATCGGGTAATCAGCGGCAGCACTTACAGCCGGTATTACCATAGCAAATAATAGTAACCAAAGAGGGAATAGTTTCAGTCTCATACGGAGGGTGAAATAGCATAGCTGAGAACCTTGGCAAGGAGAACTCACCGTGTATCTTCCCTGTAGAAGTCATCCCATGAGCAATTCCACCCCAGAGGTATCTACCCATCTTAAAAGCAGTGTGAAAGCGCGTGTCTCTGCTAAAATCAACCTCTGGAAGACACGAATCGCTCGCGAGCTTTCCGGTGGACAAACTGGAGGCACTAGTGAGGGGAATAGCGTGCGGCTATACTTTGATGGCGATGAGGCATTTGAATCCATGCTCAAAGCCATCAGCCAGGCCACTCACTACGTGCACCTGGAGATGTATATGTTTGCCTCAGACGCTGTGGGCCAGAAGTTTGCTACCACACTGAGTGATAAAGCCCGTGAGGGAGTCCCAGTACGCGTCCTCTATGATGCCATCGGCTCTATGGAGGCGGATAAGATGCAATGGGCTGATATGCGTGATGCAGGGGTTAGCGTGGTGGAATATCGGCCCGTGGCATTTTGGAGGAAACGAAGTGGTATCATCGGCAGGAACCACAGAAAGAATCTCGTGATCGATGGTGCTCTCGCCTTTACTGGTGGAATGAATCTTACCGATGTATGGTCGGCTCAGAGTCAGGGGGATAGCGCGTGGAGGGATACCCAGTGCCGCGTCATCGGGCCAGCCGCCCATGATCTGAACCAGCTATTTATCGACTCCTGGCGATACGCGACTGAGGAAAAAATATTCCACCGTCCAGCACCCCTACCACTTCATGAGGATGAACATATTCCACATATGGATGGCTACCAGAGCACCCAGTCAGGCACCCAGAGCCGCTGCGTTGTAGTAGGTAGTCTAGGTCTGCGCACCAGTAAGGAAATTAGACGCCTATTCTCAGTAAATCTAGCCAGAGCTACACACTCTATTAAGATGACCATGCCCTACTTCGTCCCACCTAGGCGACTACGCACAGCCCTCAGAAAAGCCAAGCAGCGCGGTATAGATATCCATATCCTTTTACCCAGAGACTCAGATGTAAAGGTAGTGGATTGGCTCCGTGAAGGTCTCTACCCAGAGATGCTGCGCTGGGGTATCACCCTACGAGAATACCTAGGCCCCATACTTCATGCTAAAACGATGACCGTGGATGATCAAATTGCCATCGTGGGCTCCACAAACTTTGATATTCTATCTGTGGTGATGAATAGAGAGGTAGCCCTCGTGGTTTTTGATGAACGCATCACTGCCGAATTAAATCAGCAGTGGAGTAATGATCTAGCACTCTCAGAGCGCGTGACTAATCAGTGGGAAGGTATTCGCCCATGGTGGCGGCTCGTCCTAGCTAAGCTAGGCTGCCTTCTCATCAGAAGACTCTAGCTGTAAAAAAAATCTAGGCCATAATCTCACCAGTGTTACTGGATGTGATTATGGCCTAAAAGGTCACTATACTTAATTATTTAGCGACTTTACGGACAAGGTCTGAGAACTCCGTGCGGTGGCTTTTTTCATCCTTACCACGCCCCTTCTCCGCTAGATCACGGACTAGCTGGTATGTCCCCTCACCCACATGCTCGCTACCACGCTGAAGCATACCGAAGAGTGCCACGCCGGAGGCAAATTTAAAATCATCACTTGCATCACTCCAGGCTGACTCTGAGTCTTTGATACGTGTTTTGAAATAAGTGCTTTCGGTCTCCTTGTTCGCCTCAGGCCCCTTGTAGGCCAGTTTTACCGTCAGCATATTAGGGCTATCCACCACAGCACGCTTTACGGGTTTAAGGTTTACCTTATTTTTCTGATACTCCAGATCATCCACCGCTGCCGCTGCATCCTTCGCATTGCCTGGCACGATTTCGTAAAGAGCCGTCACTGTATGCCCAGCGCCTATCTCACCGGCATCTATCTTTTTATTTTTGAAGTCCTCTGGCTTAAGAAGTCTATTAGCATAGCCGATCAGGCGGTAGCTCTCCACTTTCGCAGGATTAAACTCCACCTGGATTTTCACATCCTTAGCGATGGTTACTAAGTTCCCCATCATATCATCAAGGAAGACCTTGCGTCCCTCACGAAGGGAGTCGATATAGGAATAGTTGCCATTTCCTTTGTTAGTAATATCCTCCAGCATGGCATCATTTAGATTCCCACTGCCTAATCCTAGCACGGAGAGGTAGACCCCGCTCTTAGCCTCACGCTCCACCATGGAGACTAGGGCCTTACGGTCTGTGAGCCCTACATTAAAGTCACCGTCTGTGCCCAGAATCACACGGTTTACACCACCTTTAACAAAGTGCTTTTTAGCCATCTTGTAAGCGAGCGTGATACCAGAGCCTCCATTAGTAGAGCCACCAGAGCGGAAGCTACTGAGTTTTTCTAAAATAGTTTTACGCCCCTCATCATCCACGTAGGTAGGGGGCAGTGCTAAACCTTGCCGCCCAGCGTAGACTACCAAGCTCACGGAATCATCAGCATTCAGCTCCTTAAGAAGAATCTTCACAGAGTCCACTAACAGAGGTAGCTTATCATCACTATTCATAGAGCCTGATACATCCAGCAGAAAGACGAGATTCGCCGCAGGACGCTGCTCACGAATGACGTCCTTACCCTGTAATCCTACCTTTACTAGACGATGCTCAGTATTCCATGGGCATGATGCCGTTTCCACATTCACACTAAAGGGATGCTCACCCTCTGGCTGAGGATAGCTGTAGTTAAAGTAATTCACCATTTCTTCTATTCTAACCGCATCTGCA
The DNA here is from genome assembly GCA_023301765.1 of Akkermansiaceae bacterium. Taxonomy (GTDB): domain Bacteria; phylum Verrucomicrobiota; class Verrucomicrobiia; order Verrucomicrobiales; family Akkermansiaceae; genus Oceaniferula. The sequence continues at coordinate 23,480 of JALZUC010000005.1, forward strand.
GGTACAGACTGACCACTCTGGATCATTCTCCTCATATTCGTGTAGGAAGCAGTATCCACATCCACGGAAAAGGTGGAAAGCGGACTCTCCCATGGGGATGAAAATACATTATCTGCAAGTTTACCATAGCGATCACCTCCAGCATCAAGCTTTGACCGCCCAATATCCTGCCTGACCGGGACCACTCTCAAAGCATGGCTTCTAAAGGAATCCCCTGTGTCTACATTACTAGTTAAAGCTTCACCCGGCTTAGCTTCAGCCCTTAATCCTGCTAGTTTAGATTTATAGACCTTGGAGTCAGGTAAATACAGTAGCTCATTAGCCTCATCTGCAGCTATGCCAACAGTAGCATCTTTACCCTTGCGAGGCTTATACGAGGCCACACTCTCGCTTCGTAGAGACTGACCTTTCTTACTTCTATCCACTAGTAGCTTTTCCACCTGCTCCTCACTGCTCTGAGTATCATTGATCGCTAGGTCACTTTTACCCATATCCTTCCAGCCATAGTAACCGACGGCTGCCACAGTCAGAGCTGCCGCTATACCTATGCCTATGGTGGGAATTCTGCTGCGCTGAGTATCTACCTGCGCAGTGACAATTTTTATAACAGGAGACTCTGTATCCAGACGCTTTTCCAGAGACTCTAGAAAGTCAGTATCAACTCCAGCTCCTTTACGAGCGTGCTCGCTAAGTAGAGCGTCGATCATTTGGTTTTCTTTTTTCATCGTAATTCTTGATTTTAAATTTCTAAGCTCTTTTCATTAAGATTGCAGGCATTCACGGAGTCCGGAGCGTGCACGTTCTAGGCGTTTACGGAGTGTTGCGCTCTGTAGGTCCAGAGCTGCCGCAGCCTCATCTCCACTATGACCTTCATAGTAAAAGGCCTTTACTGCCTCTGAGAGTCTATCGGGCAGCTTTTTCAGACAGCCCTCTAATTTAGCGAACACACCGCCCTGATCAGGGAGAACATCCCACTCCCTTGCGTCTGCCTCCAGGCACTCTAGAGTTTCCTCATCCAGCGCTATCTGTCTGGAGTTCTTCCTGAGTGACTCCCGCCATTTATTCCTTACAATACCACGCATCCATGAACCAAAGTTACGAGTAACATCAAAGGTATCCAAGTTATTCCACGCTACTACAAAGGCATCCTGAACAATATCACGTGAGGTGTGAGATTCCTTAGTCAGGGCCGTAGCATAAGCTATGAGGCTGCGATGGTGTTCCTTTACCAGTATGGAAAAAGATTTACGGTCTATTTTTTCTTTTTGCGTCATCGGTTTTTTAAAAGCTTGCATCATCTTCACCCCCTCTTGTCGTGAGCACCAGCAAAGGTGACATTATTTTTGGAAAAAATGTAAAGTTTGGTATTTGGTATGGGAGGTCTCGCGTTTAAGAAAGGCGGGTGCCAGCAGCCCGCATACTAATTGACGGCCCATCCGAGCTTGTCTTTGACTACGCCATTCCCGAGGGAATGGATGCCGTGACCGGCTGCCGTGTAAAGATCCCACTACGGGATAGATCATCCACCGGCACTATTCTTGAGCTCAGCGAACAGATACCCACAGATTTCGCCCTACGTGAGATTACCAAGCTGATAGACCCTGAGCCACTCATCACCCCTAAGCTCATGGAGCTAGGTAAATGGATAGCCAATTACTATAACGCGCCCATGGAACAGGTCATGCGCTCTCTTCTACCTGAAGCGGTAAGACAAGAAAGCCATTCTGAAAAAACACGAAAAGTAGTCTGTATCGATCAAAAACCTGACGATGAAAGCTTAGAAAAACTATCTAAGCGTGCACCTCGCCAACATCTTATCTTAGCCCTCTTAGATGCAGCAGGTGGGCGTATGGCTATGACTGATCTCGGTGGCGGTTCAGTGACAGGATCAATAAAATCCCTCGCTAAAAATGGCTACGTCAAAGTAGAGGAAGAAGCCGTTCGCCGTGATCCAGACGAGGGCGAAGAGTTCCTAGAGGACAAACCTCTCACATTAAACTCTGAGCAGGCCGTAGCCATGGAGTCCGTGCTTCAGCAAATTAACACCCCGGAAAAACCCATGCTCCTCCACGGTGTTACAGGTTCTGGAAAAACTGAAATCTACCTACAAGCAGCACAACGCTGCATCGACCAAGGGAAAAGCGTATTAGTTCTTCTCCCTGAAATCTCTCTAACACCGCAGACCGTGCAGCGTTTTAAGTCTCGCTTTGCCGCCATCCAGGATCAGGTAGCAGTGCTACACTCACACCTTTCTCAGGGCGAGCGGTTTGATGAATGGCACCGCATCCGCTCCGGTAAAGCACGCGTAGTCATCGGGGCGCGCAGTGCTGTTTTCGCCCCTCTAACTGATGTGGGTATCATCATAGTAGATGAAGAACACGAGAACTCCTACAAACAAGAAACCTCCCCTCGCTATCACGGCCGTGATATCGCTGTGCTTCGTGGGCATTTAGAAAAATGTGCTGTCCTACTAGGATCCGCTACCCCATCTCTTGAGTCATATCAAAATACCCAAAGTGGTAAATACAAACTACTCAATCTCACCGAACGAGCTGACAGTCAGTCAATGCCCATCATTCGTGTAATTGATATGCGCGTGGAAGGACGTAAGCACAAAGGCGCGCCTAACATCCTCTCAGATCCTCTTCGTGGCCATATGGAAAAAAAACTCGCAGAGGGTGAACAGATCATCCTTTTTCTCAATCGGCGGGGCTTTGCTAGGTCCTTACAATGTGGCAGCTGCGGCCACGTCTGCGAGTGCCGCCATTGTGCACTACCACTTACATACCACCGCTCCGAAGAACGTCTGATCTGCCACATCTGCGGCCATCAATCCATTACACCTAAAAAATGCCCTGAGTGTGGAGACCCATCTATCCGCTTTCAAGGCTACGGTACAGAGCAGGTAGAGGGTATTCTAAAAAAGGTATTCCCTCAAGCCAGAATGGCACGCATAGACGCAGATAGCATGAGGCGTAAAAATGCCCTACGAGATACCCTGCGTGCCTTTCACCAGCGTAAGATAGACATCATCATAGGCACCCAGATGATAGCCAAGGGTCTACACTTTCCTAACGTTACCCTCGTAGGGGTACTAAACGCAGACCTCGGGCTCCATGTCCCAGATTTCCGTGCAGGAGAACGCACCTTCCAGCTTCTTACACAAGTAGCCGGAAGAGCAGGCCGAGGCGAACTAGAGGGCGAAGTTATTGTACAAACATACACCCCTCACTCACCATCCATTCAGTATGCACGCCACCATGATTTCCCCGGCTACGCTGACCAGGAACTAGAATTTAGAGAACAGTTTGGCTACCCACCGTACACTCACTGCGCGGTACTGGGAACACGTTCTACTCATGAGCGCCGCGCAGAATTCACCCTCCAAAATCTCCATAAACGCCTTGCGGTGGAGCTCCCAACGGGAATAAAGTTAGGTGAGCCGCTACCCTCTCCACTGACCAAAGCTCATGGTCAGTTTCGCTTTCAAATGATGCTGTTAGGTAGCTCTGCACGTATGCTATCACTTCACGTGCAAAATATTCTCAAACAGACCCCAGCACCTGAGGATGTCACGGTAGTCTTTGACATGGACGCCATGGGATTCTAGTAAATACTGTCTAAAGCCCCCTCCCATCATGTCCAAGTGACCTGCGAAAAAGATAATGTCAGATGAGTCAGCCAAATCTCGTAGCTATACCCATTTACCTAGTATTTTTCACTCTGTATTTAGATTACTTGTCTGAATCTTGAGGTCTCTCTGTATCCACTGCTGATTTCATATCAGCTTTTTTCTTTTTCGTCTTCTTTTTAGCAACTACTGACTCAGGCTTATCAAGCTCTTTAGCAGCATGTAATTTACCATCAGAAAACAGTAGTAAGAAACCCTCATTAATTAACCAATGGAGATCATGGTACCATAGCTTTTTAGCTTCGCCGTCTATATCTACAGGTAAAAGGTCCTTCCACATAACATCTATGCTACCCGCAGGATGCTCCGTGACCCATTTAAATAGCGCGGTGAGGCGCTCTGCCATAACTAGATCATCAGGCACATGCTTAGGTCGCGCCGGCCCGCAGTGCAGACGTTTTTTCCATTTAAAAACAGCTAGATGCCTACCACTCATCTGACGGCATAAAATAGAGGCTAGATCACCAGGGTATCTCCTACTCTCAGTAATCAAATTCTTTTGCACAGCAAATAGCCCGGGGCTGAGAAGCTTAGGTGCTATATTTGCAGGTGCAGAAAGTGTAGCTCCACTCTCATATTCTTCAGCAAAAACATATTTAAGAAAATGCTGTTCTAACTCGCGGCGGCTCTTGAGGCTAATAATCTCCTCACTCGGAGGGTCAGCCTCAGTCGCCGTATCTGCAGTAGATTTATCAGCAGGTGAACCTCCACCAGCAGCTTTAGCCTTAGGGCTCCAATGAGTCTGTTTCTTCATACTCTCCAGCCACTCCTGCACGACCTCCTCACCACTCGCCATAGTAATTCGCTGTTTATATTTTTCCAGCGACATGTTAGAGAATTTTGCTCGGTGTAAATCTAGTAAATTCTGCTGATAAGCATGATGGTTAGGCGGGCCAATAAAAGCACCGCTGATACCACAGCGTGCTACTGATTGAAAATTACCACTTGGGGCATCCACATCACAGACCTCTGTGTCATAATGCCTTTCAAGAGCTCCGCTTACCCAGAAGTGACTCAGGCACTCTTCCTGAGTCAGCCATAATGAGCTATCCTTAGCGCTACGGTATAAGAGCCCTTCCTCCCTTTCAAAAACCACATGAAATCGCTCAAGACCACCTAATACCACCCACGCTAAATCAAAAACTGAATGTGTTCTTCCTGTGTCAGAAATTTGCTTAGCAAGAGCATCAAGCCCCTCCTCTACCGGCATAATACGGGCCTTAACCCCTTCTGGCAAAGTAACCTCAGGAACACGCTCTCTCTGTTCACGCGGTCTCCCTCTACCACCTTGACGTTGATCTCTTCTATTTCCTCTATCTTCATTTCTAGCCCCAGCCTTGCGACCTCCTGGGGCACGCTTCTCACTACGATCAGAATCTGAACGACGCGGAGCCGGCTTACGATCCTTGTTCGACTTCTCCTTCGCCCACGCAGGAGCGAAACTTAACGCACTGAGATCAGCTAGCGGGGCCTCTTTTGTGTCCTCTTTTTTGGGCCGCTTGGGCGTTACAGTAGATTTTCTAGCAGCAGAAGTTTTACCTGAATTTTCTAATTTAGGCAAATTTGCGTCTGGGGATGATTCTTTATCATTCATGGGCATGGGTAGTGTGGCACGTTCTGCTAACTAACAAAAGCATTCAAATAGACAAGATCTACTGTTCTTTCAACAGCTCCATCATGGATAAAAAGCACTTCTTTAGCCGCAGTTGTCGTAGTTTCTCGTATTGATGAATCTATTAGCAGAGAACTCACCATCTCTGCCAGCTCGTGTGTGGAATCTAGCATATGCACGCCGCCACTCTCACGTAGCATCGTCATAAGCGGCTCAAAATTTGCCATATTCGGACCACAGATGACAGGTTTACCACCCATAATCGCCTCTGCAGGGCTCTGCCCTCCCTTACCTAACCAGCTTTTCCCAACGATAACTACATCCGCATGCGCGGTCCAATCTCGCAACTCCCCTGTAGTGTCTGCCACTAAACACGCCTTACTAGGTGTCCGAGGACTCTTATAAACACTCCGTAAGCAGACTTCATACCCAAGAGACTCCAGATCTGACTTCACCGTAGCCCTCCGCTCAGCATGACGTGGCACAACGAGGTAGAGTGCATCTATTCCAGATTTCATTAACGCATCACCAATAAGTTTTTCCTCACCACTATGGGTACTAGCAGCAAGGATCACCGGTCTTGCCTTACCAAAATCATTAATAACACTCGCAAACTCTGCCCGACATTCCGGTACCGATCCACCGCTAGGGTCAAATTTAATACTCCCAGTAACGCTAATCTTCTCAGCAGGGATACCCAGTTTTTCAAAACGCTTAGCATCCCCTTCGTTCTGTACTGCAAAGGTATCCACCATCTCAAAGACTGGCTGCACTAACCCTGCCAATTTATGAAAGCGAGCCTCGGACCGCTGCGATAAACGCGCATTTACCATAGCTACGGGCACCCCTCGTTTTCTCGCAATATTTAGTAAATTCGGCCATGCCTCGGACTCTATTAATATAACCTGGCGAGGTGTGAAACGTCGAAAAACTGCCCTAACAGAAAACCCAAAATCTACTGGGCTATAAATCACACGGACACCTTCAGGTGACTTCTCCCTGGCAACTGCATGCCCTGTAGATGTAGTAGCCGCCAGCACAATTCTCTCCCCCTCATGTTTTTTGAGCCATTCCAAGATTAACTTCTGTGCGATAAGCACCTCGCCTACACTAACCGCATGGATATACACCACCCCTTGCGGCTCAGCTGATTTATCTCCTTTAAATTTACCCAATCTCTCAAACAAACCACTACCATAGCCACCACGTCGCCACATTTTAATCAACCACATAGGGAATGCCACAATGAAAAACACCGGCAACAAGCAGTTATACAAAACTAATAGAAAAAAATGAGACATGATCAAATAGTTAACAGTAAATCACCCTACACCCTCCGTCGATAAAACAGAATTCCGCAGCCACCATAGCTCCGGCTATCTAATAATTCCCACCCATTAGTATTCTCACTCTTATTTCTTTTCGGCTCTTCTATAACAAGTAGGGCATTTGCTGCTAAGGCAGAAGGTAACTTCTCATGCGCCAGTATATCAGCAACATAATCATGGTCAGATAAATTTTTAAAATAAGGCGGATCCGCAAATACTATATCATAAGAATCCTGCGCCACTCCATTCAGAAAACGAAAGACATCTTGATGGACTATCTTACCGTTTTCGAGCTTCAGCGACTTCAGGTTTTTTCTAATAACAGCCGTGGACTCGCGACTATCATCTATAAAATGACAGCTATGCGCACCACGGCTTAAAGACTCCAGACCAAGTGCCCCTGACCCCGAAAAAAGATCCAGCACACGCGCGCCCACCAACCTCTCACCAAGAATAGAAAATAGAGCCTCTCTTAACCTATCCGTACTTGGCCTTGCTACGGAGCTAGGCACCGCAATACTCCGACTACCTGCCCTACCGCTAATAATTCTCATCGTTTACTAGGGTTCAAAATATTATTACTTGTTATGGGCCTGAGATCTACACCTTCTTCTTTCATTTCTACACGTATAAAATTTAATACCGATGACAAAGACTGCCAAAGAGGAAGATCAGCATGTTTTCTGCCAATATCAATACTAGGGTCCATCAAAGGCCCCATCACATGAATATCTCTATATTTACGATCTGGAGTTTCTAGGTCATCCCACCAGGCACCTTGCTCAGTAAGCCCGGCTCCCACCATTGCTTGTAGCATTTTTTGCGATAGTTCAGGTTCAGCTACAATTCTAGTTACTGAGGTTATACCCTCATATACTGATAAACGTCCATTTGCTAATAAGGAAACATCCTCCCCCATGACTCTAGCCGAGGCCCAATACAGAGTGCCTGCCTGAAAAGTAACAGGGATAGATAACTCATCAAAATACAACTCGTGCCCCCCATGCTTCTCTACCACCGTAAAACCACTAGATTGCACCCGCATCAAAGATTGCCACGACAAAGGGTTTCTTAATGAACCTTTAAATCTAGCCTCACCATTGAGCTGCCTTGCTTTCACATCAAGAGCCACAGCACCTAACATTTCAAAGTTTTCCACCTCTTGAGGGTCTACAATCAAATTAATCGAAAACGGAAAACCTCGCTGCACCCCTAGTTGCGCAGTACCTCTAGCTAAAACCCCACCAATATCAAAACCCCACTCCTCTACTTTCAGAAAAGGGCGCTTCCAGACCACCTCTTGTCTAAAATCACATACACTATCTTCTCCCAATATCTTTAACTCACTCAGTTGCACATAGCCCGCAGCATCATCACCTGACAGAGGCAAATCAAAATCAACACCTAAAACTCCGAAGACCCCCTCTTCTTTTACTGCTGAAATAACCTCAATGTTAGCATTTCTAACTATTACCCTGAAAGGTAATCCAGCTACCGCTCGCTCACCCGGAGCCTTATCACTCAGGGCTTCCCCGCTCTGCGGTTCCGGCTTATTCTCTACAGGGGCACTCACCTTTGGAAGCTTCGGCTCAAGTATCGCCGGCTGAACTATAACCACCTCTGGTGGAGGTGGCTTAGCAGTCATCCTCGCTAACATCTGTGCCGAGATCGTGACATGAGGAGACTCCACTGTCACTTCACGCAGCTTCATTTCACCACGTAGTAATCTACCCCAGTAAGGTCTAATATTAACCCTATTTACCTCCACTAATGGCTGTTCAACATACTCTCGCATACCCGTAGGCTGAAGCACTTCTCCCCCCTTGATATTCACTCCCCCCCATGGTGACCAGCTCATACCATGAAGTCGCCAGTCCATACCTGTAAGCCCCTTAAGCTTATCTTCAGCCATACCCATGCCCCATGATGATCCTAACCACAGATTAGAAATCCCTAGGAGGATTAAGGGTAAAATAGACAGGAGTATACTAGCCCTGATCAATCGAAAACGCCAACCAGCCACACAACTATCGTCTTTGCATCTCGGTAGCAGCCTCCTCATCTCTTATTACTTAGCCGGAGGAATAAATCTAATCACTAAACTTTTATCCGCTAAGCGGTGCCCAGAAGTACTTTCATGAATACGGTAAATTAATAGGCAATACTTCCCATCTGCCATCTTACCAATCGCAATATTCTCTTTAGTAGAAATAAATTCACTCTTGTTTTCATAACGCCACTCATGCCCATTCCATTCACCAAGAATACTCCGTTTCTCAGCACTAATATCCTCTAGTCGCGTCAACTCTCCATTAGGTGATTTAAAATGATCACCTGCTGGCGAATACCGCAGTAATGAAACCTGCATACCTACACCACTAACACGGATCATCCACTCGTTTAGCTTTGGCTCTTCCAGCCTAATCACCACTTGCTGCACCACCTTAAACTGGCGTTGATCCCAGAGCTTAAGGTAAGCTTCATACTCGTCCTTTGTAAGCCCTAAATTTTCATGCCATGGAAGCGGCACTCCAGGCTTAGCATCTTTGGCAAACTTTTTATGCCACTCAGGATTAAGCTTAGCTGCAGCCTCAACTTTAGTGATGTATTTCCTAATTTCTTTCGGAGGCACGATCGTCCCCACCTCACCCTTAACAGTCTTACCCACCTCCAAGTAAGGGGCCAATACATCCGGAGCCTTAGACGCTGCAGTAGCCGAGCTTATCGTCACACATGCAACAATTAGCGTATTTCGAAATAGATTAGTCATTGTGAAAAATTTCATTATGGAAAAAGGTTATCTCATAGGTGAGGTAATGCATTTTTCATACTCACTCTACAGACAGAACACTACCAAAACACCCTACAAGTGCAAGCGTCAATCTATATACAGGCAGTTCATATAACGCAGATAAAAATGATTCAATAACTACTCAGTGTCATCACCTTTTTTCTGCCTAGCATCTGCCACAAACGCCTTTAACGCCATTCCTGCACCAGCCGCCACCATACACAGAATCATCAGTAAATGAGTAGTCTTCATATCTAGTACAAACCGAATACGGCTAAGGATCTCAATAGCTATAACAGCCAACCCTAGCCCAGACACCCACCATGCCCACTTCCTAGCTGCATCAAAAAACAAAACCCCCACCCCAATCAAAAATGGCAAAAATACAATCCCCATAGAAGTCGTTTCCATCCCCTGACTCCCTCTACCAATCATACCTGACATCCATCCATAATGCCCAGTTTGCACCCTCACAGAATCAAGAAAAAGATACATTCCCAGTGCCATCAGCACAAGCCCTCCACCTAGTAAAAATATACCAGATCCTCCTTCAGTCCCTCCAGGTTTCATGACCCTAGACTACCTCAAAAAAACTAATTGGAAATAGCTAATACACACACCACTCATGCTATCTCTCAATCCGGAAAACATACTCACCAGGCTTATAATAATTGAGCCGATCACGGGCTATAAGCTCTAAGTAATCAGCGTCACCCTCAATCGCCCGTAACTCTCTCTCTTTAGCATCCTTACGGTCAATCACTGCAGCCTCATCAGTGAGAACCTCATCCAGATCTACACGTAATTTAGCCAGCTTATTCTGGTGGGGTAATGCCGCTACAAGAAAAGCACTACACGCTGTAAACACTAATCCACATAGCGCCAAGCGCACACCTACATTGATCCGGTCAGTACGGGCACGCATTTTGTTGTAGCCGCCGTCACGGCGCTGCATCCTGCTTTTATTTCGCCTGTTTTTAGCCATTACAAAAATCTCGTTACCCAAATTGTAACTAATTATTTAACTTAACTAAAGTAAAAAAATATAACCTGGAAAATTAAATATTATAAAGCCTTACACACCTCAATGCTCACCACCTACGGGTTATTGGGCATCATAAAAGTAAAGCCCCCTCCGCCCAATACATTACCAACAGGTATATTAAAGTAGCTCACCCCCACATCTTCAAAGCACGGCACAGACGTATCTCACAAAGAGCCTGAATTACTCTGAGTTATACCCTCGTTCATAACCGAGGTCATATCGCGCCCACCCATGCACTGAAGAACACACCTCTGGCCTTTAAAAAATTCGCCACCTTTCTTTGATGCATAATAATCTCTCTTGCACCATTAAACTTCCTGTTTAAGACTCCCCATAGAGGGATAATCCCACTACCACACACCACTTTGCTCTAATAATGTCACAAGAACATCACTCTAATCCTGTAATTAACAACCTCTTCCAGACGCTCAAACGTCACCCTAAAAGGATTGTTTTTGCAGACGGCGAAGACATTAGGGTGATCCGGGTAGCAGCCAGAATGGTAGCTATGGAGATCGCCGCGCCCATCCTCATAGGCAACCGCGAGATCATCCACCTGCTAGCCATTAAGGACTCCACCTCAATGAAATACATCAGCGTCATTGATCCTACTACCAGCTCTGACATTAAACTCTTCTGTAACCGATTACAAAAAGTAAGCCGCTACCGTGGGAAAGAAATCTCAGACCCTCATAACACCGTCTCCCGCCCTCACAACTTCGCCGCAATGATGATTCAATACGGCCATGCTGACGCCATGATTGCTGGTAACCAGTCCCTACCTGCGGCCGTCTTTCGTGCTGCGATCTCCATGATTAAGCCTGTCCCCAAAGTTCCTCAGGTATTTGGAGCCACCGTTCTCACGGCACCACAAAACACGAACTTTGGCCGTAATCGTATACTATTCATGGCAGACTGTGGAGTCATTCCAGACCCAGATGTAAAACAGCTCGCATCCATTGCAGTAGAAACGGGTAAACTCGCACACCACTTCCTTGGCCGCCGCCCACGTGTCGCCATGCTCAGCCACTCCACCCACGGCAGCGCACAAACTACCTCTGCCAAAAAAGTCATTGCCGCCACTGAGCTCGCACGCCAGCGCATCCACGCTGACATGTTAGACATTGACCTAGACGGGGAAATACAAGCTGACGTAGCACTAGACAGTTCCACAGCTGAGATAAAGTTACTAGACGCCCGTGCCCAAGAACCAGCAGATGTCCTCGTTTATCCAAATCTCGACGCCGGGCATATAGCCCTTAAATTACTCGAACAACTAGCAGGAGCGAGTGGCTATGGACAGCTCATCATGGGCATCAGCCGCCCAGCAGCACAAGTCTCAAGAACTGTCTCAGAAGAGGCCCTCCTCGGCACCGCTGCCATTCTGGGCGTGGAAGCCATCAAGACCAATGACCTCAGACTGGCAAAACAGAAAGCTTAAGAATAATACGCCACAAAGTTAAAGTTCAATCATCATTCGATGGTAACTAGCATGACACCTTTTTCATTACTACGTTTTTTTCCTTTCAGGATCTCTCATTAATTCTAATATATTTTCATGAAGCACATTCTTCTCATTTTTCTGTTATTACCCAGTGCCATTCTCGCCAATGGCCAAAAAACACCAAAAACAGCCATCTCATTTCACCTAGAAGGAGAAGCCGCTGAAGCGCCCAAATTCGCACGTCTAGTTAAAACCATCGCAGGTGAAAAGTACTTCCGTGTTGTACCAGAAGTCAGCACCAAGGATATTATCTCATTTAACCCCTTCCCGGCAGATGACAAAGCTACTTACGGTCTTGTTTTTAAACTTAATGATAAAGCAACCCGCCGCCTACACTCCCTCTCCAATCTCCACCAAGGCAAACTCCTAATCGCACTCATCAACGGCCAAGCTCGCGGCGTCGTCAATATCGACAGACCTATCAAAGATGGCATCCTAGTGATATGGAGCGGTATTCAGCTCCAGGAAATTAAGCTCTATGATAAAGCCCTACCACGTATTGGCGAAACTGAAAAAGAGTGGAAGGCACGCCTCAAGGCAGAAAAAAAGAAAGCTAAAAAATAATGCCCTTCGCCGCAGACACCAGCCACATCATACGGCTGTATCTACTACTCCTGCTCGCTAGTCCTCTGCTTGCTACACCCGCAGCACCCACCCTTCCTACTAACAACGACTACATCTTTAAAGGTGAGCGCTCGAAATTTTACATGTATGTAAATAGATCATTCGAAGGCAAATACTCACAATCATGGTCAGCGGGGAAATACGGCTTTGTTAGAGACCTTAAACGCACCAAAGATGGTGTCATCGGAACCAAGTTTCATGAAGGTATCGACATAGCCCCCCTGGAGAGAGATAAATCAAATCGAGCACTAGACGAAATATACTCTATTGATAACGGCACCGTCGCCTACGTCAATAGCTCCTCAAACAAGAGCACCTACGGCAAATACATCGTCATAGAGCATAACTGGGACAGCGGCCCAATCTACAGCCTCTACGCTCATTTAGCTGAAATCAGCGTTCAAGCCGGCGATACAGTTACCAAAGGGTTAAAAATCGGTATTATGGGCTACACAGGCGCAGGACTTAAACGCGCTCGCTCACACCTACACCTTGAACTTAACCTACTTCTCTCCACCAGTTTTGACTCATGGTATGACAAACACTTCAAGGGAAGCAAAAACCTCCACGGTAACTATAATGGCCTTAATATGTCAGGCCTCAATATCGGCACTTTTTACATCGCACAAAACCGCGATGCAACCCTCACTATCCCCCGCTTCGTAAAATCTCAAAAAATCTATTACCAAGTCACCATCCCTCGTAACGGACCTTTAGCACTGCTAGATCGTTACCCCTGGCTCCTTAAAGGTAGCCCCAAAAGAATTACCCCCTCATGGGAACTCTCCTTCACCGCATCCGGTCTACCTGTATCAGTAGCACCAAGTATGCGCCAAGTCTCAGCCCCCAGAATCACCTCCGTTGTCAAATGCCTATCCCAGCATGAATACCATACCAAAGGTATCCTAAACGGCACCGGCTACCGTGCTACACTGAGTAAAGCCGGTACACGCTACATAGAACTTATCTCAGCACTTCGCCCCCCCCCAACAGTTACATCAGAACCACCTCAAAACAATGAGTAGCAGAGTCAACAAGCTAGCTGATGTAGCCTTTCAAGCCAGAGCTACTGATCTATTCCTACATGAAGACCAGACACCAAGGGTCCGAATAAGCGACCAAATAACTAGCACGACAGAAGATATTTTTACTCGTGCAGAAATGGAAAACTTCTGGCAGGGCTGCGGTGCAGACCCGGAACACACGCAAGAGTTAGACACCAGTCACACCACCCCAGAAGGGCAACGCCTCAGAGTTAATCTTTATAAATCTATGGGCAAACTTGCAGCTGTCCTACGCCCTATTAAGAGTAATATCCCCACCCTTCACGAACTTGGAGCCCCTGAAGCACTACTCACCACCTGGGTAACACGCCCCTCAGGACTACTACTCATTACCGGCTCCACAGGCTCAGGAAAGTCCACTACAGTTGCCTCTACACTCCAATGGCTTAATGACCATCACTCCCGCCACATAGTCACCATTGAAGACCCCATCGAATATCTATTTGAAAACAACCAAAGCTACTTTTCCCAGCGTGAATTACACGCAGATACCCCCTCCTTTACATCAGCCCTCAGAGCCTCATTACGCCAAAGCCCTGACATCATTTTCCTAGGTGAAATCCGCGATGAAGAAACTGCCAAAATCTGTCTACAAGCAGCTGAAACAGGACACCTCGTAATTGCTACACTACACAGTTCTGGAGTTACAGATAGCCTAGAGCGTATCACCAATCTCTTCTCCCCTGATATGCGCCGGGTACTTTTAAAGCTACTCTCACAGCACCTAGTAGGTATACTCACCCAGCTTCTACTCCCGCGCACTGACGGCGGGCTACTACTCGTAGTAGAACACCTCCAGAATGAAGCCGCCACCCGTAACTGGATTAATGAAAATAACCTAGCAGAAATAGCAGACCACATTAACCGATCAGATAACCCCGCCAACTGCTCCTTCGTTCGCCACCTTATAGCCGCAGCACAACAAGGCCATATAGACACCCAAACTGCACGCCGCGCCGCGCCCAACGCCCAAGATTTTGACAGACTCCTCAGTGGCATCACCTAACCAGCACCCTTTATCTACATGAGTGAAGTTCAAAAAGTAACAGACTATCTCCGAATGACCGTGGCACACGGAGGGTCTGATCTACACCTCTCAAATGACGCACCACCGGCAGCTCGTGTTCACGGTAAACTCAGATCTCTGGAAAAGTTTAGACTAACTGAGAAAGCCTGTAAGTCCCTTATCATGGGAACTCTCACCGAGGCTCAGCGCTCCGAATTAGAATCTAACTGGGAACTAGACTACGCCATACAAGTAGAAAATGTAGGACGCTTCCGGGGAAATATACACTACAGTAAAGGCAATATAGAAGCATCATTCCGCTATATCTCCACCGATATCCCAGCTCTAGCCTCCCTCGGACACTACCCCATCATCGAGCAAATCTGCCAGCTTCGCCGCGGCCTCGTTCTCGTTACAGGAGTCACCGGCTCAGGGAAATCCACCACCATGGCATCCATCGTTAAGCGTATTTCAGAAACACGCTCCGGAGTAATCGTCACCGTTGAAGACCCTATCGAGTATATCTACCCGCACGCATCATGCCTCGTCAAACAACGAGAAGTAGGCACAGACACAAAAACATTCCCCAGAGCACTCCGCCAAGCATTACGCCAAGACCCAGATGTCATAGTTATCTCCGAACTACGGGATCTAGAAACTATACAAATCGCCCTAACAGCAGCGGAAACAGGCCACCTAGTCATAGCCACACTACACACCATGGACGCGCCACAGAGTGTGGACCGACTAGTCGATGTTTTCCCACCAGAACAACAACAGCAGATTACCTCTCAGCTAGCCAATGCCTGTGAAGCCATCGTATCACAGCGACTAGTCACACGCCCAGATGGCAAAGGTCGAGCACTCGCCACTGAGGTCATGATCATGAACCACGGTCTACGCACCTGTATCCGTGAACGAAAAATAGAACAAATTGTTGGCCTTATGGAAATTGGCCATCGCGATGGTATGCACACCATTGACGAATCACTTGATCAACTAGTCCATACTGGTCAAATCACCCAAGAAGAAGCTCTCCTCCACTGTCGCGATCGTAAACGATTCAGAGCCTCATCATAACAACTCTCACCCCAGTATTAATATTATGTCAAATACATCACTCCCTGCATCCCACTATATTACTAAAGGTATTCAAATCACCATCGTACTCGCCGTCTGTATCTTTGGATTTAAAAGCTACCAAAAATTTCAGGCTAAAAAAGACCTGCTCGCCGCACTATCGATACACACCAGTGAATCCGCCTCATATGAGCAATTCTATCAAGAAGATGCGCATGAAAACATCCTTCAAGCCATGTATCATTTACACAACGGTGTATCCACGGGTAAGACCCCTACCGAAATCATCAATGAAGTAATGGCGGCAGACGAAAAAGAATGGTTCTCCTCAGAAGAACCAGAGAAGCTCCCCCTCCGTAAAGAGCTCATTCGTGACGCATTAATCAATAACTATAATCACTGTCTCAAGCTCGGTATATTTGAAGACCGCCTAAATCTCAAAGCCCTCTCGCAAGGCGAACTCCCCACCATCAACAGTGGACCCTCCGAAGGTGAGAAAGTAATCATTCTTAACGTCATCTCCTCAAGAGCTCTCCCGGGCGCAGAAAAGCTCCTACCTAATATGATAATCACCCCGCCATTTAGAAACAAAGATCAGAGAAGAACATTTAAGCTGACAGAGTTTGATATAACCCGTGCCAAAAACCTCGCGCAGCAACTATCCAGAGCAGGCCTCATTGAGAAGCCGGCCTATAATACCGTAATTAAATACTACGAGAAATTCAGTAAATAGACCGCTAATGCAGCCGTCACAAAAAACTCTGTATTAAACCCTCTAACGCGACATCTTTTTAAGCCACTCAGCAAAAAAAAGCTCACCCTGTTGCTTTCTAGTCAACGGTTTTCGCCCACCCCACAGCTGAGGTCTACCTACATTAGGGGCATTAGGACGGAGCATCAGCGTAATATTAAAATCCAGTTTTTTCCCTGCTCGCATTACCTGCATGGTGATCACATCTCCTGGTTTCTTAGACTTAATATAACGAATAAAAATTTCCGTTGCCGTAATGTTAACTCCATCGTCAGCGAACGCCTTATTAAAGTCCACATGATCTATTTTCAAGATCGCATCCCCTACACTAAGCCCTGCTCTAGCAGCAGGAGTGTTAGGTATTATTAACGTCAACCTAACAGCGCGAATCCTAGCGCCACCAGCCCCTGCACCAGGTAGATCTGTATCAATCATTGTTACACCTACAAACCCTGGTCCACGCCCAAACTTACGTTGAATCACCGTAGCCTTCATTACGGAATAACACCGCGTTTTCACCTCAGGGTCTTTTAGACTACGCCACGTATCATAAAGTATCTCTGGTGAAACTTGAATATTATCATACGCCCACTTTTTAATACCAGCATACCCCTGCTCTCTGATCTTAAAATCCTCGGAGCCCATATTTTCAAGCTCAACCTTAGGTGCCACTTGAGCGGACACATCAGCCCCCATTAACAGCATACAGCCACAGCACAGCAGCCGTTTACCATAAACTCCCGTCTGCTCAAAAAATACTCTCATCATCATAGCCTATGCTAACTTCATCTTCTTAGAATGCAACCTCACGAAATTACACTCTAAATTCCAGTGACAGATCCAGAGCCACTGCAGAATGTGTAAGCGCACCCACAGAGATAAAATCTACACCTGTATGGGCGATGTCTGCCACCGTCGTGAGATTTACGCCTCCACTCGCCTCCAGAAGCGCCCCGCTAGCACCTCGCATAGCCACGGCTTTTTCCAGCTGGTGATTATCCATATTATCTAACAAAATATAGTCCACACCTTCTAATCGTAGGAAATAATCTACCTGCTCCAGAGTATCAGCCTCAAGCTCTACTTCCACCCTCGGGTGATCTTGCCTTAGCTGACTGATCGCCTGCTGCATCGCCTCAAGTTTATCCTGAGCCACTATGTGATTATCCTTCACCATAGCCCTATCATAGAGCCCCATGCGGTGATTCTTACCGCCACCGGCTACCACCGCCAGCTTTTCCAGCTCACGCCATCCAGGAGTAGTCTTTCTAGTATCCAGAATTTTTGCCTTAGTCCCCTCAGTGAGCTTTACATACTTACTCGTATTCGTAGCTACACCTGAGAGCCTCTGGAGGAAATTAAGCGCCGTACGCTCCGCTGTCAGAATCGAGCGTGAATTACCATCGAGCTCCAGCACATGATCACCATACTTCACCTCAGCACCATCAGGCTTTAGCGCCTTTAATTTAATATTTTTATCAACCCTACGAAACACCTCGGCCGCCACATCAACCCCCGCTAGATAGCCATCCGCTTTCGCATAAATATAGCCGCTGGATACCTGCCCCTCAGGTACAAAGTATTCGGATGTAACATCCCCTGCGCCAATATCCTCTTTAAGAGCTAGATCAATGAGCTCACTCGTAACTGATGAAAACGTTTCCATAGCAATATCATTGGCTCGATGAATAAAAATGACAATGCCTCATTCTGTAGAACCTGCACATTATCCTCAGAATACCGTTGTTAATTACCGCAATTCTGGCAGAAAACTGCCCACGATGCTGGCTATTCAAAATCTTCATATCGAGTTCGGTCCAAGGGTGATCTTCAAAAACCTTTCGTTTACTGTGCACGCCAAAGAGCGTATTGCATTTGCTGGGCATAACGGTGCAGGTAAATCCACCCTCATGAAATGTATCGCCGGCATTCTCAAGCCCAACGGTGGTAAACTAGCAAAACCCAAACACTGCGACATCGGCTATCTACCCCAAGAAGGCATCCACATCCACGGCATCACACTCTGGGACGAGGTGGAATCTGCCTTTGCTAAGACCAAAGCTTTACAAAAAGACATCGATACGATGTCGGATAAACTCCATGGTCTAGATCCTCGCTCCGCTCCCTTCTCAGATCTCCTGAATCAGATCGGTGAACTGGAGCTTATACTCCATGATTCCGATCTTGGTACAATCAAGCCTCGCATGGAATCCGTGCTGACGGGCCTCGGCTTTAAACGCTCTGACTTTACTCGCGACTGCGGTGAATTCTCAGGCGGATGGCAAATGCGGATCGCTCTGGCAAAACTCCTGCTCCAGCAGCCAGCAGTCCTCCTCTTAGACGAACCTACCAACCACCTAGATATCGATTCCCAGAATTGGATGGAAAGCTATCTGGTTAATTACCCAGGCGCTATACTGATCATCTCCCACGATCTGGCACTTCTCGATATGCTGACTACTAGGACCATGGCCTTCCACCATGGGCGTGCCGAGGAGTATGCTGGTAATTACTCGTTTTACGTCAAAGAATCCGTTCTACGAAAAGAAATTCAGCTCAAGCTCTACAAATCTCAACAGCGCGAGATTAAGCAAACTAAGGACTTCATCAATCGATTCCGAGCCACGGCATCCAAGGCCAAGCAGGTTCAGAGCCGGATCAAACAACTGGAAAAAATCGAAGTCATCGAGCTAGAAGAAGAAGACGCTGTGATGAGTTTCAAATTCCCTAATCCTCCAGCATCAGGTCAGTCCGTCGCGGCTTTAGAAAAAGCCAGTAAAGCTTATGGTAAGATAAACATCTTTCAAGAGTTTAACTTCGAAGTCACCCGTGGCGAGCGACTAGCGATCGTCGGGCCCAATGGTGCGGGCAAATCTACCTTTTGTCGCCTCATCACTGGTCAAGAAGAACCAGACAGCGGCAGCCATGAATTCGGGCATAAGGCCGCCGTCTCCTTTTTCTCTCAGAACCACGCTGATGAACTGGACCCAGAGATTACCGTATTAGAATGCGCAGAGAGTGCGGCGTCCCGTGAGAATGCTCCGCTGGCACGAAACCTGTTAGGATGTTTCCTCTTCCGTGGCGATGACGTGTTTAAAAAAATCGGAGTTCTTTCCGGTGGTGAGAGATCACGTGTGGCACTGGTCTGTATGTTACTTCGCCCTGCAAACTTCTTGATTCTCGATGAACCGACCAACCACCTCGATATTCAATCTCAGGAGGTACTACAAAATGCGCTCCAGGATTACCCAGGCTCCTACATGATCGTATCCCACAACCGATCCTTCCTAGACCCCATCGTTACCAAGACTCTAGAATTCCGCCAAGGCCACCCGCCGCGCACCTTTGCAGGCAATATCACTTACTATCTGGAGAAAATAGAGGAGGAAAAAAATGCCTCCAAAAAAACAGCATCGGCTAAACCAACTACTAGCAAACAGTCTGTGCCCGGAGTAAACCGTAAAGAGCAACGGAAAATAGAAGCTGAGCAGAGAAAACTACGCAATGGTGTGCTGAAACCGCTACAAAAAGAACTCGTAGAACTAGAAAAAAACATCGCTGAGTATGAAGCCGCGCAAGCAGCCCTCACTACCCACATGTCTGCCCCTGAAATTTCAGGTGACGCTGACCAAATGCAGCAATCATCATCCGCCTTCCAAGCTCTAGGGGAAAAACTCGAAAAAACCTTCTCCCGCTGGGAAGAGGTAACCAGCGAAATCGAGAAGCTAGAAAAAAAATTGGGGTAAGCAGGATATCATCCTACCTACCCCATACGAAATAGGCTTATCAGCTGATTTCTTAAAACTTATCAGTCACCGCACCTGTAGAGGCTGATGTCACTGAGTGAGCATATTTAGCAAGCACACCGCGAGTGTAGCGAGCTTCATATGGCTTCCAGTCCGCACGACGGCTCTCTAGCTCTTCGTCACTTAGATCAACGCTAATTTGGTTACCTACGGCATCGATGGTGATCTCATCGCCATCTCTAAGTAACCCAATAGGACCACCGACATGAGCTTCTGGTGTGATGTGCCCGACTACAAAGCCGTGACTACCACCGGAGAATCTTCCATCCGTGATCAGCGCAACAGTATCACCAAGACCTCTACCCATCACAGCGGATGTGGGCCCTAACATCTCACGCATACCTGGACCACCTTTAGGCCCCTCACGGCGGATGACGATCACGTCACCATCAACGATTTTGCCATCAAGAATAGCCTTCATAGCGTCCTCCTCACAGTCAAACACCTTAGCACTTCCGGTGAAGCTATTACCTTCTTTACCAGTGATTTTTGCCACAGCGCCCTCTGGTGCGAGGTTTCCGTATAGGACACGGAGGTGGCTATCCTTCTTGATTGGATTATCCAGCGGGCGGATGATTTGCTGATCTTCAGGGTAGTGAATTGGTGAGTTCGCTAAGTTCTCAGCCATGGTCTTACCAGTCACTGTCATGCAGTCACCGTGGAGAAGGCCTGCTTCTAGGAGAATTCTCATTAGCGGTACTGTTCCACCGATGTTTACGAGATCCGCCATCACATACTTACCACTCGGCTTAAGGTCTGCCAGCATTGGCACCTTTTTACCAATCTCAGTAAAGTCATCGATGTTCAGCTCAACTCCTGCAGAGTGAGCCATCGCTAGCAAGTGAAGCACCGCATTGGTAGAACCACCAAGAGCAATCACCACTGTAATCGCATTTTCAAAAGACTTACGAGTAAGAATATCAAGCGGGCGGATACCCTTATCGATCATATTTAAAACTGCAGCACCTGCATCAAAGCAATCGATCATCTTATCATCACCCACAGCCGCTTGTGCAGAGCTGTTAGGCAGAGACATTCCTAAGGCCTCAATGGCAGAAGCCATCGTATTCGCGGTATACATTCCGCCACATGAACCCTCACCTGGGATAGCAGACTGCTCTACCTTCAGTAAGTCCTCATCAGAATACTCACCAGATGCATGCTTGCCTACAGCCTCAAATACAGAAACGATATCGAGATCCTTTTCCTCACCCTGAATACTTGCACAGCCAGGAAGAATCGTTCCTCCATAAACAAAAATTCCAGGGCGATTCAAACGCGCCAGAGCAATGATACACGCTGGCATGTTCTTGTCACAACCTCCAATAGTCACAACACCATCCATTCCCTCACAGCCGATCACTGTTTCAATGGAATCAGAAATAACTTCGCGGGAAACCAAGGAATACTTCATCCCTTCCGTCCCCATGGAAATGCCATCCGAAATGGTGATGGTATTAAAGATGACTGACTTACCACCTGCAGCATCTACACCCTTTGCAGACTCGTTCGCTAAGCGGTCAATATGCATGTTACATGGAGTGACCTGGCTCCATGTGGAGGCCACACCGATCTGCGGTTTATCAAAGTCTTCACTTTTAAAACCTGTGGCATGCATCATCGCACGGCTGGGCGCGCGATCAGGGCCATCAAATACTTGAGAGGAAAATGGGCGACGTGATTCGGACATGCACAAGTGCTAAAAGATCACGGCTACATTGTAAATAGGCAAGTGTGTATGCCCCCTTGTTAGCTCTCATAACCTATTTAGAAAAAAACCACTTAAGTTCCATGTAGGCCTGTCAAACCCTAACCCCACACAAAAGGTATCAGCTCTAAAATCCCTTTGAGTTTTTTAGTAATGCCGTTTTTTAGAAGCTCCGACTTACTCCGAATCGAAATAAAGTCCCCGCCCCAATCTGCGTCTCATTCACATTCGTATAAAGAGGTAGCTCAACCGAAGTTGAGACCGAATAGGCATCATCAATCTGCCAAACCAAACCCGTCTTCAAAGCAAGCTGCTCATAACCTGTAATCAACCTCGCCCCCTGAAATCTGTCGTCATCTCCATGGCTATAAAGTAGACCCACATCGAAACTTAATACATCATTTAAAGCTCTACCCACACTCACATTAGCAAAATAAAAATCTGCTGGCTCATAGCCTTGGTCACTTTCATTCAATGCCGTAGTCATACTGGCATTAAATTTATAATTCCACTCCCCAACCAATTTACTGTAACCGATCCCCAAATTCAGCTGATACGCCCCTGTTCCTTCTTGGAACACCTCTGGATTACCTAAACCAACGAGAGGCTGATCTTCTTCATCTCCTGTAGGAAAAGTAATACCAGCCTCCAAGATAAGCCCGTTTAGCTGATGCTCTGGCTCATAGAATGGACGCCACAGTAAATTTACCGTCGCATCACCCACTCCATTTAATCGCGTATCAGAAAGCCCATTTTCCTCTCGCACAGCATCCACAAAGGGCACTGCTACACTTAAGCCAAATTGATCGTTAAAACGGTAAGACCCACTTAACGTTACTCTATGAAACGTAGTCGAAACTCCTGTAATATTCCGAACCTTCTTACTCCCTCGGTAGATTTCATCGCTATGACGAAAAGTGTAATCAAGAGTAAGATTTAATGCCCCTTTTTCTGCAATTTCACCAACTGGTGGATTCGTAAGTTTTCATCCACCTCATCCATAGGCAAAGGGAGTCAGTAAAATAATGAAAGCTATAACTACCACTAATTGCTCTAATTTCATCCTACAAAGATGATCCGCCCTTATTTATTGTCAAGATTTTTCCAAGGCAAGGCATCACAAAAAGCATCATATTGTAAAAATACTTCCTCTGCTTATCCCAGCCACGCCTTATGGGATAAACAACATCGACACGATTAAGCGCTCCTCTGAAAATCAGACAAAATATCTGCGTAAATAGATCATTCACCATCTAGCGCAGCTCACATAGCGCCCCCC
>JALZUC010000006.1 GCA_023301765.1 Akkermansiaceae bacterium
CCGTCATTCCGTCCTCACCCGGGACGAAGCAATCAGTTTGCGTTCCCTGGTGCAGAAGACCTATATAAAGAAAATAATGGCGGAGCAGGAGCTGGTCACTTCGAGACCCCCGATAGGTGGATCACCAGACTAAAAGCTGACACCATCATAGCCTTCTTTGGACATAGCTCATCCTTCCGTGGTGAGACTGGCCTTGAGCTATACAAAAAAGAACTAGGTATGTTCATCGATCATACACTAAGTAATAAATACAATGGTGAAACAGCACCACAACTCGTCATTGTTTCCCCTACTGCCATTCAGAACCTCTCCGCCACACACCATACTCCTACCGGTGAGATTCAAAATAAGAACCTAGCACTATACACTGCCGCTATGCAGGAAGTCTGTGCATCTAAAGGCATACTTTTTATAGACGTATTTACTTCATCCAAGACGCTTTTTAACAATACTAAAGAAGCTCTCACTATAGATGGTGCACTACTCACCAGCAAAGGCTATGAGTGGTTTGCTGGTCAGCTGGCTAATGACATCTTTGGTAAAGCAGCACCTAACACTCAGCACAAAAAAAGCGTTTACGCTGCTGTAGCTGAAAAGAACTGGGTATGGCATAATCTATACAAAATCCCTAACGGTGTTCACGTCTACGGTCGTCGCTTCAAACCATATGGCCCTGGTAACTACCCCTTCGAGCTTACAAAGCTCACAGAAATGGCAGCAGTCCGCGATCAAGCGATCTGGCAAGCTAACAAAGGCCAAACATACGATCTTGCTAAAGCAGATGCAGCTACATCAAAGCTACCTGAAGTTAAGACGAACTACCAGCCATCAGTTAAAAATGGTAATACAGACTACCTCACGGGTAAACAAACCATTGAGAAACTTAATATACCAGAAAACTACAAGATCGAACTTTTCGCTGATGAAAAAATGTTCCCTGATCTAGCTAACCCAGTGCAAATGTCCTTTGATAACAAAGGCCGTCTCTGGGTAGCATGTATGCCCTCATACCCACACTGGAAGCCTGGTGACCCACGTCCACAAGATAAGATTCTTATCTTCGAAGATACTAACAATGACGGCAAAGCAGATAAACAAACTGTTTTCTATGACAAACTACACCTCACCATAGGCTTCGAGCTATCAGCAGAAGGTGTCTATGTTTCTCAAGCAGACTCATTAATTCTACTCACTGACACAAACGGTGATGATAAAGCGGATGTTAAAGAATATCTACTCAGTGGCTTCGATGACCACGATACACACCACGCAATCTCAGCATTCACCACAGACCCCTCTGGAGCTATCTACATGGGTGAAGGTGTTTTCCTTCGCTCCAACGTGGAGAATGTATACGGAACTCATCGTGGGGCTAATGGTGGCTTCTTCCGCTACAACCCTAAGCGTCGCCACCTAGAGCTGACAGCTCAGCTAAAAATACCTAACCCATGGGGAACTGCCTTCGACAAGTGGGGGCAAAACTTCTTCCTCAATACATCAGGAACAAAGTTAGAGTGGATGATGCCTGGAACAGTAAAAGCCAGATATGCACACCAGATGATCGCAAGTAGAGACCTCATTAGTACAAATAAAGTTCGCCCTACCTCAGGCTTAGAAGTTGTCTCCAGTAGTCATTTCCCAGATGAAGTTCAGGGAGATATACTTCTCTGTAACAACATTGGCTTCTTAGGTATCAAACAACACAACAAAGAGGAAAATAGCACGGGCTACAAACTTACATACAGACAAGACCTTATAAGATCTGATGAAGGAAACTTCCGCCCTGTAGATCTTGAGTTTGCACCTGACGGTTCACTCTACGTTATTGACTGGAGTAATGTTCTCATTGGCCACATGCAGCACAGTGCACGTGATCCTCAACGTGACCACGTTCACGGCCGTATTTACCGTATCACATACCCATCACGCCCTCTTGTAAAAGCTCCCAAGATTGCCGGCGCATCCATTGAGCAACTTCTAGAAAACCTTAAACTTCATGAAGACCGTGCTCGCTACCGTACACGCCGTGAACTCCGTGGCCGTGATACTGATCAGGTCCTCACCGCCACTAAAAAGTGGGTGGCTGGTCTAGATAAGAATGCTACTGGATACGAGCACCAGCTCCTAGAAGCTCTCTGGGTCACATGGGGTCACAATAAGATAGATCAAGATCTACTAAATCAACTACTAGTATCTAATGATCACAAGGTTCGTTCTGCCGCCGTGCGTGCCGTTCGTTACAATGTGCATCAGATCACTAATCATGTCGATCTTATGAAAAAAGCCGCTACAGATAAGCATGGGCGTGTTCGCCTAGAAGCTATCACTGCAGCATCTTGGTTAGCTGATGCTGACGCACTTAGTATTCTTGCCATTGCTAAAGAGCAACCTGTGGACGACTGGATAAAAGGTTCATTACAGATGGCTGATACTACAATTACTGGTATCAAAGCACCAAAGCCTAAAAACAAATCTACAGCACCTAAATGGCTGAAAGGAAGAGCTGCGGGCTTCTACAATAGCGGTAAAAAAATCTACCACCGTGATGCACACTGTGCCACATGCCACCAGGCAGATGGCAAGGGCCTCCCAGCAGCGGGCTTCCCACCTATCGCTAATACTAAGTGGGTTAATGAAGATCCAGAACGCCTAATCAAAATCACCCTCAAAGGACTCATGGGGCCAATTGAAGTGAACGGTAAGAAATTTAATGGAGCAATGACCCCATTTGAAGGCTTACTCAGTGATCGCGAAGTCGCAGAAGTTCTCACATACGTGAAAAACAGCTTCGGCAACAAATCTGGTATAATCTCTCCAGTAACAGTGTCCGAGGTACGTGCTGCTATGAAAAAGCAGGTAGGCCTCCTCAATGCAGAGGAACTACTTAAAGAGCATCCACATAAGTAAAACTTACACAGTAAAATCTACACAAACCCCTCGTTCCTCACAGAACGAGGGGTTTTTTATTAATTACGCGCTACGCCCCTAAAGTAGAAAAATAAATAACGTTCACACGAAAGCTCTATAATCTTTAGCCATCACACAAGAGCCATTTAAATACCAATAGATCAGGTTAGTTCTTATTAGGTCCGATAATTTGTTGCCAAGCTCGTTGCCGAGACGCCCTCATACACCGCCCCCCGACCTGTATCATCACCGCCCACTTCTTAATCACTCAATGCTGAGTTAGAACACTCTCACAAGACCGCTTTATTCTTCCTTTAATGAATTTCATTACCCTGAACGTGAAGCGCTTAAGAGCTAGCCCCAGCAACTCTTATATATTGCTGAAATCGCTGGGAAATCATTTCCGCACCCTATGTGGTTTACCTTCCTTTTTCATCGTCAGTCGTATTCTTCAAATACGATCAAAACATAATTTGTATCTTAGTCTCTTATTAGCCACCATTGGCCATTGACTAATTTTGCTAAGCTAAAGACCATCGATTTATGGATAACCCAACTGCTATCTTTATCGTCATTTCTCTTTTCGCTCTCTGGAAAATAGACTTCATTTCTTCTGTTCTTAATATCAAGGCACTCAGCCCCACATTACCCGAAGACTTTAAAGGTGTCTATGACGACGAGAAATATGCTAAATCTCAGGAATACACCCGTGTCTCTGAGCGCTACGGCATTCTCACAAGCACCTATAGTCTCACCCTACTATTAGTATTCTGGTTTGCAGGAGGATTTGGCTTCCTTGATTCATCATTACGCAGTCTAGGTATGAGTGAGATACTCACAGGCCTGGCATTTATCGGGATTTTATTTATTGGTAATACACTACTAACTATCCCCTTCCAGATCTATGATACCTTTGTCATCGAAGAGCGCTTTGGATTTAATAAAACCACCCCAAAGACATTTGTCATCGATCAAGCCAAAGGCCTAATACTCGGTGCCGCCCTCGGTATCCCACTGCTCGCTATGGTTTTATGGATATTCGGCACGGTAGATCATGCATGGCTCTGGGCATGGCTTGCATTTACCGCCTTCCAGCTCCTGATGACCTACCTCGCTCCCACCTACATCTTACCTTTATTTAATAAATTCGAGCCTATGGAAGACGGCGAGCTAAAGTCACGCATACAAGCAATGTCCAAGAAATGTGACTTTCCCCTCACAGAAATTCACGTCATGGATGGATCCAAACGCTCTACAAAGTCCAATGCCTTCTTTACAGGATTTGGCAAACGCAAGAAAATAGCACTCTTTGACACCTTGATTGCTAACCACGGTACGGATGAACTCTTAGGTGTGCTCGCCCATGAAATAGGACATTTTAAGAAAAAACACATCATCCAACGTATGATTTTCTCCATTATCCAGACAGCCGCAGTATTTTTTCTACTCGGACTCGTCACTGATCAGGCCAGCAGCTTTGCCCGAAGTCTCTTTAACGCATTTGGAGTAGCTGAGATCTCCACCTACGCAGGATTAGTATTTTTTATGCTCCTATTCTCCCCAGTGAGTAAAATTCTTTCTGTATTTGGTAATATGTCTAGTCGTAAGCATGAGTTCGAGGCTGATGCCTACGCAGCAGAAATCCAAGAAACCCCTGAGCACCTTATCACAGCATTAAAAAAACTCTCGGCAGACAATTTATCTAATCTTACACCACATGCATTACCAGTCTTTCTGGACTACTCGCACCCACCTATGCTAGTGCGCCTTAAAGCCCTACAAGAGCAAGAGAGGCATTCGATATAAAGAGTCCTTTAACTGGCTACCTCATCAGTGTAAATTACTACACATTTCCACTACCCTACCTCGATTACAAATGGATTCTCTTTATCGGCTGACATTTCTTTCTCCCATATAACATTATAGCCCTTCCAAAGCTTACTTTTCACTCCTGCTTTAGGGTTCTCTAAATAAATGATTCCACCGTCGCCTTCAGAGCTAAATTCAAGAGTCTTTTCCTCCATGGACACCATCTCAACTTTTAACTCAGTAATGCCGTCCTTAGCGTTTTTCTCAGATGCCAAATCTACATCAATGTAAGTTTTTAGTTTTACCCTCTTATTATCACTAGCGCGCTTAAATACAAGCTCATCATCGCTCATTCGTTCTTTAGCCTTATCATCATCATCATTGTAAACTGGTCCATACATAGCGGGCACCACTACGCTAATAACTAGAGTAAGTTTTCCCTTATTACTCAGCTCCCCACCATCTAAAATCTTTCCATCCAGAATCACGCCCTTTCTCGTATATTTAACTGACATTTCTACTTTTGCCCCTCCTGCAGTTTCAGCTGTATACTTTACCTCTTCATGATCCAAGCCTGCTTTCTGTGAACTCTCAAAGACATCACCTTGCTTGAAATTCCTGACAATACGCTTTCCGCCCTCATCCTCTGCACGAATTGCGAAACTACTCTTAATCCAGCGCGATCTGCCTACACGCTCTTTTTGGTTAGTCTTTAGGTAAATCCATAACTTACCAGTATCATCTATACCCATATCAAAATCACGTTTTATATACCCTGAGAAAAAACCAAACCATGGTGACTCATTCATACCTGGTAACCGCTGTGCCACTCCCTCACCACTAGTTAGTAATGAAAATGTCAATACTGCTAAAACAAATGCAGTATATCTAATTTTAAAAAAGTAGCTTAATGTCATAGACACATTGATAAAAGCTTTTCAAACCCTATCCAAGAACGAAATATAAAAGATTCTTTAATCTTCACTTTTATTCTGCATTCACCGTTGCACGAGACCGCTTTCTCTGAAGAATAACTATAACACACAATGAATAACCAAGAACTTTCAGACAATATCGCCTCATCCTGCCAATGGATCCCTTTAGTAAAGAAGGAAATGGGTAAAGTGCTAGTAGGACAAGACACTCTGGTTGACAGGCTCATAGTAGGGCTACTTTGTAAAAGTCATATATTGCTAGAAGGTGTGCCCGGTCTAGCCAAAACACTTGCCATCAAAGCTCTCTCAGGGTGCCTACAATCAAATTTCTCCCGCGTTCAATTCACACCTGACTTACTGCCCTCAGACCTCATAGGCACGATGATCTATAACCCACGAGAGGCTACATTCTCTGCAAACTTGGGCCCTATTTTTAGTAACATCGTCCTAGCAGATGAGATTAACCGTGCTCCAGCAAAAGTTCAATCCGCCCTGCTCGAGGCCATGCAAGAACGGCAAGTCACTATTGGGGATACCACCTATAAATTACCTGATCCCTTCCTCGTTCTTGCTACACAAAACCCCATAGATCAGGAAGGCACCTATCAACTACCTGAAGCGCAGCTAGACCGTTTTCTACTCAAAGTCACCGTCTCCTACCCTAGCCCTGAAGATGAACTCACCATCTTAGACCGTATGGCTACCTCAGAACCCATCTATGAAACATCACCAGTAGTTGATGATGCCACCATCGCCCAGAGTATTCAGCTAGTAAACTCTATATACATAGACCCTGCAGTGCGAAAATACATTGTAGATCTCGTGCACACCACACGCTTTCCGGCCAAAGTAGACACAGGACTAAAAAACCTTATTCGCTCAGGAGCGTCTCCACGTGCCACCATCAACCTCGCATTAGCATCACGGGCAAAAGCATTTATGGCAGGCCGCTCCTTTGTCACTCCACAGGATATTAAAGATCTAGCACACGATATACTACGCCACCGTATTCTTCCTAGTTACGAAGCAGAAGCTGAAGACATTACCACCGATATATTGATCGACCGTATCCTTGCTCGTGTCCCGGTCCCTTAAGCCTAAGCACCAGTAGATACCACTCGCTGGCAAATACTCCCAATACCTTCGATACTAAGCTTCACCTCATCACCTGGCACTAGATAGCGCGGTGGCGAGTACCCCATCCCCACTCCTGCAGGAGTGCCCGTAGCAATCACATCTCCAGGTAACAAGGTCATAAACTGAGATATATAGCTTACCAAGTAGCTTACGCTGAATACCATATTTCCACTCCAGCCATTCTGCCTCTGCTCACCATTGACGGTAGTGCTTAGCTCTAGATCTGCTGTATCTGTTAGCTCGCATGTAGTGACCATACACGGCCCCATAGGGGCAAACGTATCACAGCTCTTACCCTTAACCCACTGTCCACAGTGCTCCTTCTGCCACGCACGCTCACTATAGTCACAGATCACAGTGTATCCAGCTACATAGTTTAGGGCATCAGACTCTACTATATTCTTAGCCGTTTTTGCTATCACCACAGCAAGCTCTACTTCGTAGTCTAGCTTCTCACTATTAGGAGGAATAATAACCTCATCACAAGGACCACAACATGCGCTGCTAGCTTTCATAAAAATCACAGGCTCATCTGGAACTTCACCGTCAAACTCCTTAGCGTGATCTCTGTAGTTTTTCCCTACACATACAAGCTTAGACGGCCTTGCCACAGGTGCAGCCAGTCTTACATCTAAGCTAAGACGCTGTCCACCAATACAGCCACTATCTACCCATGACCTTAATCTAGCTAGTCCACCAGAATCAAAAAACTTCTCTCCATAGTCTTCAAATTTACCCGAAGCATCCACTAAATTACCATCTTCTAATAGGACACCTGGTAATTCATATCCTACTTTGCCATGACGGATTAATTTCATATTTACGTCAGACTCTAAAGTTAGCCTGTAAACAAAGCCGCACCTTCGCCATCCGCAGGGAATGAACCACCGCGGACTTTTTTCCAGAGTAACTCACCATCTTTACGAATCTCAAAAATACCACCATCACCACCAATTAAGACAACATCATGACCAATCGATTTTTTGATTTCAGCTGACACACGGTCGGCCTCCGGCCTGTAGTTTCACTGCTCGCAATATTCAATTTCAATGATCATATAGATAGTATGAATGAGTCCTATGCAGCTTGTCACGTACAAGCTTTAAAATGAGCTCTCAACAGTGTTATTTCCCATTACTCAGCAGCCGGCTTATTCTTCTCCCCATCAAGATATTTAACGAAACTTTTGTAATGGTGAATCATAATACACTTTATGGCTTTGTTACCAGCAAGCTCCTGTTGAATGTCTGCCAATGCCTGACGAAATTCTGAAGGGGATTTCTCATAGAAGGAAATCCGTTTTTCGGCCCCCTCTAATTCTTTAGTCTCCAATGCTGGGCAGATACTTTTACCAATGTCTTTAGCATAGGCTAATTCATGCTGCACACAATCAAGGGTCTCTTTCGAATTAGACCGGTAAGACATGATTCCAATGTAATCTGTCAAATCCTGTACATGTTCGACTAAAGCTTTTTCAACACCTTTATACTTCACATTAAATTTAGGATTATCCCACCACAACGGAACATCCACAGACAAGGTCAAGTGTGGAGCTTCCTTGTTAAGTAACGCATTTGCCATTTCCAGGTAAGAAAGGTAATCAATCATAACTTTGATTCGCTCTTCACCGCCAGCAACCCACTCTTTAGTACCATAAGGCTCCACGTCATATTTGATTCCAGCTAACTGAGTCCCCTCAGGTAACCGCTTATCAAATGCAATGATAGCACGGAGATCATCAAGAACCCTACTATGATTACGCTCAAAAAACATACTAGGCATCCCCTTCAACGCATTCACTCTGATACCTTTCTGCCCAGCCTCAATCACTAATTTGCTGAAGGATTCTCCATTAAGTATAGCATCACGCCCTTTCTCTATATTCACACCAATATGCTGATCCAGTTGAGTGATTTTTTCTTGCTCACAAAATGCAAACAACTCCTTACGGGCCTCCGCACTATTAAAAGCTGCCTGAGCCCACACCCACATACCAAGATCCGGCTTCTTGGCTTCTTGAGCTTCACAAAGCATTAAAGGTATAGTCATGAATATTAATATTAGTTTCATTATTATTGTTAATTATTAGAAAGGGCTAGAGAAAAAGCTCAAATCCCTATAAGTCTAACATAAAAGTTTTATAAAGTCAAAAATTACCAACGTTATAATTCATTGCGCTCAGATTGAACTCATTTTACGCAATCCATTCTGAGAATAAATCCTATACCCTTTTGTGTTACTGACATCTCCTGAAAGTAATGTTTGGCTACACCAGCCTATCATCGTAACAAGATAATATCTCTCAGGGCCCCGAGATGCAGGTCATGTCTGAGCATCACATTTGATCCACCGCAGTCACTTTAAAATCTAAGAGATGAGCAGTCATATATCTTATGAGCTGGTATAGGCGTTTTCGCGACAGCTGGGGACAAAGAACTTCTGTATCCATTATTTTATGAGACGAAAGATCCAGCTAGTTCCGACGCGATGACCCAACACTTGAAGTTCATATCTGAGTTTACCCGAGCTTTCTTACATACGTTTTCACGCGCTTAAATTTAGCATATATAACTCTTGATTACCTACCTCCATACACTGAACTGCATCTGAGCTATATTCTGGTATGTGGCTATTTTTTGAATCTCGTTTTTATTTCCAATTGCATACTAGGCATCGCTAGTTTTTTTAATTTAACACTCAGGCCTGTCATATTTTATTTACTCATTAGGGCCTATTTACAGATTAATTACCCTGACTTGGCCTATTTAATATTTACCACTAAAGTTTGGTTCCGTTTCAGGGAATATTCCTCAGCTTGCCCATAAAATTACTCTTGCAAATCGCCAAATCTAACCCACATTCCTAACATCTCCAATGAGGTAATTACTTTAGGGGGCGTCATGGTTTCGACTGGATGTTGAAAACATGGGTTGCATGTAGAGGTTGATCGGTTGGCCTCTTTAAAAAGCCGTTCAAACAAACTAATTGCAGACTCTAACGAGCTCGCACTTGCTGCTTAATTGACAGTAACGTCTATTTACCCGACGTCCACTAGGGTAGAAGGCGACAAAACAGTGGACTGGCCAGAGATCGGGTGACCGGGTCAATGGTAAGACTAAACAGGACAATCGGAGAGCGTTAGCCGCTGGTGAGCAACCGCCCTCTTAAAACCCTATCATCCAGCTAAACATGTAGACACTCAAGTAGAAGACATCTAGGACACGGGTTCAACTCCCGTCGCCTCCACCATTTTAAAAAGGCTCAGGTTTACCCCTGAGCCTTTTTTATTAGTTCGACATAAAAAAAACTACCTACTCTACGCCTACTTCACCTGCTGACTGGCTACAAAGCTATCAATCAGCCTGCTCAGTTTTACTGGCTGCTCTTCTTGTAAAAAGTGATTAGACTGAAGAAGATGCACATCTGAGTCCCGGATATTTAGCAGGCTCTTCACCTCGTCTGCCTGAGGTTCCCAAAGTAGCATATCATCACTAGTCCCCCAGATGACTTGAGTGCGACAGTTATTCTTAGCCAGCGCTTTGAAAGCATGACGATAATCAGGTAGCTGATTACATGTCTGAGAAAAGAAATAATAAAGGCTATTGGTTTTCCCCTCAAGTAAAGGGCGGCGAATCCCCTCTTTATCCTGATCGGTCAGATGTCTACAGTCCTCTAGCCCCTGCCGGAAAAGCACGCCTGTCATTAAAGTATTAGTAACACTACTGCGGTAGCCCTTCATCGCAATCTTGGCTTTCAGGCCCACATCCATACGTATAGGAGGCTTAAAGCCATCTTCCAAAAGCACAGAGTTAAGTAAAGTAAGGCTTTTTAGGCGTTCAGGAGCCTTCTCTGCTAATGCCTGAGTCCACAGGCCGCCCGCGTCATGGCAGACGTGATGCCAGCGTTTAATACCCAAATGATTCATCAGAGCTAGTAAACGAGAAGCATGATATTTTTCACTATAGATATCATAGCCGCTTGGATTATCACTAGAGCCAAACCCTAACATATCTGGAGTAATTACACGGTAGCCTCGTTCTGCTAGATTTTCTGAGATATTACGATACAGCCACCCTGAAGTAGGCACTCCATGTAACAGAAGGATCGGTTCACCATGCCGCTGGCCTTGATCCATATATTTGATCTTACCCTGCCTACTAGTAAAACTCTTCTGTTCACCACGGAAATCTTGATACGTCTTTTGATAAACAGGTCTCTGCACTATCCAGTTTACACAAGAACTAAGTAGCAAGGCAGATAGAACAAAAAACGATAAGAGGGAAAATAATTTCATATCCTAGTAAGTAGAACTACAGGTAATCTGACTCTTCACATTAAAAAAGCAACAGCGATCCGAACGTGAAAATTATATTTTCAATAAATACAGTGGAATAGATTCATTATCACCCACTCTAACTATATTATGAAACCTCTCCTTCTATTATCCTTTTTAACATTTTTTACCGCCTGTCATGCAGCACCTAAAGCTGAGATAAAAACTCAAAGAGTGGCCCTCTGCCAATACTGCTTCTGGACTGGTGAACTAAAAATCGGTGCCATTGACGGGGTTATCACCACAGAGGCCGGATTTATAGGAGGTCGTGAGGTTACACTCGTTAACTATGACCCTAAGGTAACTACCCTAGAGAAAATCCTTAAACAAGCTAAGGCTGACGGTGTGGCAACGGCCATCTATCTCGATGACACCTCACAATTAGCAGGTTCAAAAAAAATTACTTCCTACCGCCGAGCACCAGCACACGATCAAAAAAAACAAATTCAAGGCACTGCCTTCGCCAAACTTAACCTCAGTCTAGAACAAGCTACTAAAGTCAACGCTTTTGCCCGCGGTGACTTCAAAAAAGCACTACAGTATCTAACACCCGAGCAGCGAAAAAAACTTGGTTACTAAATCCACTAGCTCAATATTAAACCTCTGAGCAACTACTACCACACCTACTCAGTAATTGGTAAAAGCAGCTGTGCTACAGGAGCAAATGTCCTCCTATGTATCGGGCATGGACCATACTCTCGTAATGCCGCCATATGTATCTTGGTGCCATACCCTTTGTGTTTTTCAAAACCATACTCAGGATACTTCTCAGCTAGCTGAATCATCAACCGATCACGCTTCACTTTCGCAATAATACTAGCAGCAGCAATCGAGAGACTCTTACCATCTCCTTTCACGATGCCAGCTGACTTAACTGGAAAGTCGGCTACCGGCAGCCCGTCTATAAGACAAAAACCTGGCACTACACTCAGTGACAGCACAGCTCTAGCCATCGCCGCATGAGTAGCTTTTAAAATATTAATGTCAGATATCTCATCCACTTCAGCATAAGAATGTGCCCAGATGATATCATCACGCGATGTTAACTCATCATATAGTAGCTCCCTCCGTTTCTCCGTCAGTTTTTTAGAATCGTCTAACAAATCATGCTCAAACCTAGTCGGTAAAATAACAGCCGCTGCAGACACTGGCCCAGCTAAGGGGCCTCTTCCAGCTTCATCAACACCGGCGACTATTTTATAACCAGAGCTGATTCTCTCAAGTTCAAGATCTAGATCAGGCATCGGAACTAATTAAAAACCTCCTGAGTTCACAAAACGAGGTGCACCTGATACATTCGCACCTAATAACATTGTAACATAAGTATTCCCATCAGCAGATTTACTGACACCTACGCCCATTCTGTTCCAAGCTTGTAACATTATTTCCCGATGCTCGGGACTATTACTCCATGCATTCACGGTATCTAATCCAGGACTACTAGAACTGGAAGCGTTTGCTAACTCCGTGACATTGGAAATATTATACCTTAATTGTGCAAACTGTGCGCGTGCTCCAGAACCTACCGTATTAGCATGCCCATTACTCCCGTTCACCGCTAGGTGATTTGCCTGTTTTTGAGCAAGCTCATTAAGACCTGCATTACCTTGTGTCGCCCGTCTCCCAGATCTAGCTCTCTCCGCATTAACCCGATTAAAAATACGTTCGGCGATAGCACGTTCAGCCCCTGATACTCTGGAGCTTACCTTTACCCCCGGCTGCCCTGAAGTAAGCTGACTAGAACAAGAAGCCAGCAACGGTAGTCCTATAGAAAAAACTAATGAAAATAATTTAAAAATCATAAAGATACCTATGACATGGTTTTAATTCATTGTCTATTTAATTAAGAAATCTAGATATTAACTTCACGATATATCTCTGTATACAACCTCTAGAAAAAAAGGCTCAAAGCTACTCAACCAGCTTACTGAGGATAAGTTGAAATTCACGGCATTCTTCTTGGCAAACCAGTGGGAGGCCACTAGTTTCACGTCCATGCGTATGATTGACTCCTTCCCCTCATTGGCACGCCAGTTCGGCATATCAGCCAGTCTATCCCTCGGCCTGATTGCCCTTGTATCCTGTGGTGCCAATAATAGAGGAATCCCCAAAACTGCAGGGACAAGAGGTAATACTTCTACAAGCGCTTCTACAGCAGCCCTTAACCTACTCAATCAAGGTCGGACCTACCAGAATACAGGAAAAACTAGAAAAGCACTAGCCACCTATGCTGCAGTTAATAAAAAATATCCTCATTCCCCATCATCAGGAACAGCAAGCTTTGCCAAAGCACAAATTTTAGACAGTCGAGGTGACCTATTTGACGCATTTGACGCATATCAAGAAATCGTATCCAAACATCAGGGAAGCAGCCACTACCGTGTTGCCGTCAAGCGTCAGGAAGAAATCGCTCATTCTGCGGCTGACGGTGTAATCCGGAATAACTTTCTCGGTTTAAAAACCAAAATCAGCACTAATCGAATTGAAACCATGCTTAATACTGTCCGTGATAACGCACCTCAAGCACCCAGTGCTGCCAAGGCTCAGTACACAGTCGGTAAATTATGGCAGGAACAAGGTAGTGCTGCTAAATCCATAGCTGCTTACAAAAAAGTAGACTTAAACTACGGCTCCACCGGCTATGCACCAGAGGCACTCTACCAGACTGGCGAAATTCTCGTCCTCAAATCTGAACACGGAAATCAAAATAAGGCAAATGTCAACCTCGCACGTAACGTCTACGAAGAGGTCTTACAACGTTTCCCTAGCCATAAACGCGCTGCCGACTCCCGAAAACGCCTAAACTTATTAGGAAATCAAGACATTCAGAGAAGCTACAATGTTGCCGAATTCTATAGGACCAAGGGTCAAAATCCATCTGCTATTTTCTACTACCGCGAGGTGCTAAGAAAAACAAAAAGCGGTGATCTCTACAACAAAGCGAAGCAACGTATGGCTGAACTTGGCGCGCGCTAATGCGGTTTATCAATCTACCCAAAGATCATCCTCGTGAAACTCCTCAGCCTCGTAGTCTGCCTCCCCCTCATACTAGCCTCTTGTGCTGGTTATCAGCTAGGTGGAGTAAAGCCCAGTCATCTTCAGCATATTAAGAGTGTCAATGTTCCCCTTTTTATTAATGATACGCTCCTCATCAGAGCTGATGCATACGCTACCAACAGTGCCGTAGACGCCATCATTCGTGATGGCACCTATAAAATAGCTACTCCTCATACCGCTGACGCAATACTTCTAGGCCGTGTCTCTAGAGTGAAGTTCTCTCAAGTTAGTTCCACAAGAACAGACACACTCGCTTCTGAAGAACTAGGTATGACAGTCACCATCGACTGGATACTCAAAGACGCCAATGATCCCTCACGTATTCTCGAGCAAGGAAAGTCAGAAGGTACCACCAGATTTTTTGCCAGAGGAAACCTAAATATTGCACGTACTAATGCTCTTCCTGATGCTCTACGCCGTGCCACTGAAGCCATGACCATGCGCTTAGCTGATGGATTCTAATATCCCTCCCAGTTCCTAATCCTAGATTCACATTTAGCTTAAAAAATCATGTTTACCTTTGTCCCCACACCCATTGGCAATCGTGGGGATATGACCCTACGGGCACTTACAGTCTTAAAAGAAGTCGATATCATAGCCTGTGAAGACACACGTCACTCACGCCCCTTACTAAAGCACTTTGAAATAGATAAACCCCTCGTTTCCCTGCACGACCATAATGAGGCTCGCCGTCTCCCTGAACTCATAGAAAAAGCACAATCAGGATTACATATAGCCGTCATATCAGACGCAGGTATGCCTCTGATCTCAGACCCAGGTTACCGGCTCATGCAGGCCTGTATAGCAGAGGACATTACCTACACTGTTCTACCTGGCCCTTCTGCCGTATTAACAGCCCTCGCCGGCTCAGGCTTCCCCTGCCATGCATTTAGCTTCGATGGATTTCTTCCTGTTAAAAAAGGTAAACGCCGTAAAGCTATAGAATTAGCCATAACAGCAGGAAAAACGGCCATCTTCTTCGAATCACCTCACCGGCTACTATCCACCTTAGAGATCCTCACAGATATCGATCCTCAAATAAGGGTCTGCGTCGCTCGCGAACTCAGTAAAAAGTTTGAAACCTATCACCGTGATGGTGCGGCTGCACTCTGGGAATACTTTAAACAACACCCCCCTAAAGGTGAGATCGTCCTCCTATTAGACGTAAGTTCTTCATAGCTGTTATGCCTCCCCTCTGGCTAGGCTCCCTAACTTGGACAAGTCTAAGCTACAATCTCGTATAGGCTTATTTTTCTTATATTGTTACTTCTTAGCACAATATTTCTGTGAGTTGACGGCATAGAGGGCTAGATATACTGGAGTTTACTCGTAGGAGGTAATCTCATTAAGAGTCTAGTATTTCTAAAGGTTAAGCTTCAGATACCTAACTCACCATTAATTCAAAATAAAAACTCCGCGAAAATAAATATCAAAACTGTAAGACCGTCTATTACTTTACTTTCAGCTCTAGCTCAAGATCGCGGTTATTACCACCCATATCGATATCTACGCGCTTAATACGGTGTGCAATATCATCTGGCACAGCAGCCTTATCTTGTTCTGTATCATACGGCCCCTCAAAAACAGTTTCACCAGCTTTATCTTTAACTATAACTTCCTTTTTTCCATTAACGCTTTTCATCGTTATACTACCATCATTATCCTGGATAATAGCAGTGCTCCCCCCTAGCATTTGAATACCTTTCCCCATTTTTAGCGCACCTAAATTCATTGGGATAGCATCTCCAAATTGAAGCCTATCACCGTTTTTAAACTGCTTACGAATTTCGTCCATACGTTTCTGCATTTCAGCTTCTGCACGCTTGCGGTCTGCTTCAGGAACATTGCCCCCCATACCACGGAACATCTTCAGTAGTCCATTAGCCTCATGAATCCCCCTTTCAGGAACTCCCATACCGCGGCCCGGTAAAGCACGTCCACCTAGCGTGACTTTTTTTTCTACAGCTTTACCTCGCTGGACTAATTTAACAGTCACTTCATCACCAGGTTTGTGAGATATGACTGCCTCCCTAAGATCTTCCTGAGAGCCGATAGCTACATCATTAATCGCGGTGATAATATCATCATTTTTAATTCCTGCTTCAGCCGCTGCAGATCCTGGAACAACATGATAGAGAGTGAGTCCTGTATTTTCAGCTAACCCAAGATGCAGTGAGAGGATATCTGATGCAGGATTCCCACCTACTCCTAACATCGCTATTTTACGCGCAGGAGCCGGAGCTTTCTTTTCAGCCATTTCAGCCTCTCTACCATTCTCTTTAACAGGATCTATTTCCTTAGATGGCTTCTCAAGAGCATAAAGTGACGGGCTCAAAATGAGAGGTGTAGTCACGATGAGGGCACTCAGGCATGAGGAAAGTTTAGTTGTTATTTTCATAGGTTATCAATGTTGGCTTTGTAAGCTCATATTTTAAGCATCTATCGTTTTACAAACGTTCTGCATCATACAGTCTAAATAAAGAGCGGAAACCTTGAGCTTTTTGTCTTAACAAATTATTTTACCACTAGTTTGTCGGCACAGGAATCAGCATATACTGAATACCCGGTCTATTAATTTCTATCTCACGGCCTTCCTTATTTAACACCGTGACGCGGTCCACATAATCAATACGGATCCTACGGTGAGGAACGTTATCACGTGACATCAGAACACCCGCATCACTGGTGTTAGTAACGTTATGACTGAGTGAATCAGGTACTAGCCATACATCACTGGTATTTGACAGAGTATCCTCCACTATATCCATGTTAGTGACCGCATCAGAACTAAGGCCTAGCAGTGGCTGAATAGTTGTGTTTCCAGATGCTACAGCTGAAGTCGATGTTTGGTCTAACTTAGGCACCATAAGAGCAGCAGCGGCACCTAAAAGGGCTACTGCTGCAACTGCGGCATACATATTAGAACCAGATTTAGCTACCTCCTTAGGCTTCTGAACTGGTGCGGGCACAGATGCAGGTTGCTCAAACAGTAAGACCTTATCATCCACCGGCACATGCTCATGCCAACGATCCATAGCCTCAGTCATACGCGAAAGAACATCCTGAGATAGCCCGGCTGGGGAGAGCAGCTCTAGATGATTTTCCAATTCGTTAAGTTCCTCTTTATGAATATCTTGAGAAGTATCTATAAGCGCGTGATTTACACCCGAGGAAACTGCGGCAGCAAGCTCAGCAGGCACAACACAGGGCACTAACTCTGTAAGCTGGGCTTCTAGCGCTAATAGTTCACTATCAAGTTGGTAATCCATATTATCTGGCATGTTCATTTAAGGGCTGGGGGTAACAAAAAGTACGAGATGGTAATAAAATAATTAAATATCATCGTTTTTACGAACAGTTTCTAAGTTCTTCCTGAGTCGGTCAAGTCCGTAGCGATACCGTGAGGCCACTGTGTTTAGAGAAACATCAAGAATCTCACCAATTTCGGCAAAGGTGTTTTCTCCCCAGATCTTCATCACGATAACTTCTGAAAATTTTTCAGGAAGTAGTCTAAGGCCACTTTCAAGTAATTGCTTAGTTTCACTATTAGTACCTACGTGATCAAACCAAGGGTCAGTAACGCCACCAGTCTCACCCCGTCGATCTGCCTCAAATTTATCTTCACGGTTGGAGCGGCGATCATTTTTACGACCTAAATCGATGGAAAGACGGCGAATAGCTGTGTAAAGGTAAGGTTTCCAAGCTGCCTGTCCACCATCGAACACCCCCTCATCAATCTTGCTCGCTAGCTTTACCAGCGCGCCTTGGAGTATATCTTGCGCATCTTCAATACTCCGAGTTTGCTGCCTAGCAAAGAGTAACAACCTAGGGCCGTGTTCCGCTAACCAAGTGTCCCATGCATAGCCACCCACAGGTGAATCTTGCATCTCTGACGCAGAGTCAGCTATAGAGCCAGCTGAATGGATCTTAACAATATTCGCTGATTTACTATCTACGGACATACAATATTCGATTTAGAAGCGTAGCACTTCAATGTAATTATTCAAGTGATTGAACATAATTAACTCACTGCCAATAGGACAAAGTAATCTTGGGCAGCTTCATGAAGCTTCA
Source organism: Akkermansiaceae bacterium (assembly GCA_023301765.1). Classification (GTDB taxonomy): domain Bacteria; phylum Verrucomicrobiota; class Verrucomicrobiia; order Verrucomicrobiales; family Akkermansiaceae; genus Oceaniferula. The sequence continues at coordinate 18,253 of JALZUC010000006.1, forward strand.
CTCTCCAAAGTGGTTTTACTCTGCATATAGTATTTTCCACAGGAATTCTGCTTCGCTATCATGCTCTGATAGGCTAAAGACTTGGCCGTCATCATATGTATGTGCTGAAAAAAATATTCCAATTGCGTGATAAAACGCATCAAGAGGAGGAGAAACCTTTTCTAGAGCATCTAGAGGATCTCCGCGTGGTAATCACTCGAGTCGTGCTAACACTCCTCATCGCCATGGCGTTTTGCTTTATCTTTCGCAATGAGCTGATGGAGATAATCCGCCGCCCTGTGGAGCAAGTCTGGAAAATTAGCCAAAATCATAAAATTCCAGAGGGTAGTATTAAACTAGACCTCGAAACATGGGAAACAGCTAAAAAAGCAGCCCATGAAACCACTGGCTTCTCCCCAGCTCAGCGCGACCATTACTATAATCTGCTGGATCCAGACGGCTTGAAAAAACTCAAGTTCCACGGTGAAAGTGTAATCTACTACCGCGCTGCCATTGGAATGGAAAATACCAATGGTAAGGGTAATGAATTTATAAAAAACCTACCTGAGATCTCTCCAGAACTAGAGGCGCAGTTACTGGCTCTGATGGATGAGGAGAATCGCCCTGATGCAGCCCTAGACGCTAAAGGAAAACTCGTTCTTATGCAGGCGCTTAATCCTACTGAGGGGTTTATGCTCTCCATCAAGCTCTCTCTATTTGCGGGTATTATCATCTCCTTCCCTCTCCTGCTATATTTCCTTCTTCAGTTCATTCTACCCGGTCTTAAAAATAACGAAAAACGAGCCCTCTGGCCAGCCCTCCTGATCGGCTTTGGCCTCTTCATCGGAGGCGTACTCTTCTCCTACTTCTTTGTCCTACCTAAGGTGCTAGATTTCTTTTACACCTACAGTCAAGATATGGGCGTCACCAATGAATGGCGAATCGGCTACTATATTTCTTTTGCTACCCAGTTCACACTTATCTTTGGCCTTGGTTTCGAACTACCCGTGGTGGTTATGACCATGGTCCGTCTAGGTATTCTTAACTATGAGATAATGCGTAACACCCGCTCTTACGCCATCCTTGCCATCATTATTATCGCCGCGGTTATAACACCTACGCCAGACGCCCTTACCCTCTTCCTACTAGCTGGCCCCATGATCATTCTCTACGAGATCTGTATCTGGCTCGCCTTTTTCTACAAACGTAAACAACGTGAAGCAGAGATCGCAGAAGAAAAAGAACTCAGAGAAAGGCTCTTAGCAGCTCCACCTATGACGGCCAGCTATGATGAGGATGAAGACTATGATCTTGATGAGCAAGATACAGACTTCCATCATCACGGTGAGGGCGAAGGTGATGAGGAAGACACCGGCACATACGACTTCGGTGATGACCATGTTGCAGAAGATCACGACTTCGAAGATGAAGATCACCCCGACCATGCTGACCTGGAGGAAGACGATGATG
>JALZUC010000007.1 GCA_023301765.1 Akkermansiaceae bacterium
TTGATGTAAACAATGCCTACTTGATAGGCGATCGATACGATCAGGCGGTATTTGTTCCCACCAATGTTGAAGATCATGCGATTATCAGCAACCACATCGGCAGAGTTGTATTTGGCTTTGATATCAGCAGGCATTGTCCATATTGCCTTTTTCACTTCATCATACCAAGCGTCCAAGGGAGCTTTGGCATGTGGGTGATTTTTTGCAAAATCATGGAGTGGCTTCCGGCTGATTATTCTCATAAGTTCTCCTAGATTGTCAATTTGTCAATTAATAGTTCCCGTTTTGGGAAATTTTGATTTTCGGTTATCTGTATTTTCTTAATTCTTTAGCTTCTTGAGAAGAGTGTCAGAGTCTCCTAGGATCTTTTGAAGTTTGGTTTTATTAGTAGCATTTGATATTTGTTCTAATCCTTCCTGAACCCCAGTAAACTCAATTTCAATAGAGATATGCTCATCCACTCCTGCTAAAGAATTTTTCAGGGATTCCAAGTTCCCCCTTGGTGTATAGAACCACTTGATAGCGTCAAAGAAGTTGGTCTTACCATGATTATTCTGACCCGCGAGCACATTCAAATCTGCTACTTGGATTTCAGCGGAACGGATAGAGCGATAGTTTTCGACTTTGATACGTGAGATTTTCATACGAGTGTATATCTAACATGTCGATTTTAAGTGTGTGGTGAGCGTGACTTCACGGCGAATTTGAAGAAACCGATCCCACCCTGCATCAAGGATAGCGGGAGTGATGAAAAGATCACAGATGTCGATCTCGCTGAGTTCTTTTTTATCTTTTTCGTTCATGTTATCCTGAGTGCCAGAATTCTTTTATCATTATTGAGAATACTGGCAAGGATAGAGGCTGGGTGATATGGGGCGGTAGACCATAATTCCTGTTTGCGAGTATTAGTGTCTATCTGTGGTTCAAGTGATAGCGTATATCCCCTCACTCGCTAGCTGGATGTATCTCTAACTATTATTACGCTTTATCCTTGTTTAGGGGGTGGCCTAACATAGTTTAACTCTTATTATGAAATTAAAGTCTATAGCCTTCATTGTATCAATAAGTCTGACGGCGTTACTCCCGGTGAGTGTAAATGCTCAGCAGGTGACACAGGAGTTATTAATAGAGGCTTTGCAGAAAAATGTAGAAGTTTTTGAACCGCTTAAGTTAAATAATGTGGGGCAAGAAACTGACTTTAAAGTGAACTTAGGTAAGTCAGTTTTAACTTTAGATAATGGCGATAAGTTTGATGGGTTTAGATTTAAGGTTCCTAAGGGTGCCGATGAATGTGATTTTTTATGGTATTTTAATACGCCAACTAAATGGGCGCATTGGTATTTGTGTCCTGTAGAAGGGGCATTTGAACAGAGTTTTAGCTCTTGGCTAGACGCTGATAAAATTTATGAGGATTTTGATCAACCTGATGCGCTAAACCGCACGCGAATCCTACAGAAGCTGAGTGCTGGGCACTTAAAGGCTGGGCATGAATATATCATGTGGTTTCGAAGAATGGGGGATGATGATAGCCCTGTTACCGGACGTATTTTATTCGCTAAATCCAATGAGAAAAAGGACTATCAAGATATTGAAAAGGCACTGAAACTAAAGCCTCAGCCTATCTCAGTGCAGGTGAAGGCGCTTAACTCAAATGGTGGTAAAATCCTGCTAGATAAGGAGTTTTTTGATGCCGGCTATGCCAAGAACCGTATTAATAGCGTTTTTACTAGTATTAGAAGAACCACGAGGATGAGAAGTGGTGTATTTATTACGATGAAAATGTCTGTGCCACCTTGCCACACTTTCCCTTCTTTCTCAGAGATCCGTAAACGTCATGGAGAGCCTGATTTTATCCGTGCCGGAGAGGAGAGCAATACTGTGGCAGATCACGCCGGTGGTAGCGTAGATGCTGATTCTAATATGATTACCTATTACTACGATTATTTTGGCTTTGTAGTTAAAAAAGATAACCCTAAACAAACGGTAGAGCAGGTAGTGACTCATGCTAGCAATTTTGCGAATGTAAATTCAGGTGGTGAGGAGCCATCGTATGGTCAGGTGTCGATGGAGAATCTTACCGTTTTATCAAAAGGAGGAAAAGAAGTGGGACGGTTCTACTATTTCTTAGAGGGTGGTAAGGAGCCATTGAGTATCAAATCGCCCCCGAAGGGACGTTATAAACGCGGTAATGAGGTGCTTGAGTTTTTAGGTGATGGTGAGTGGCTGTGGTTAACCTATCATAAGGATGGTTCATTAGCACGGAGAGTGCCTATGAAGAATCATAGAATGGAGGGTAAGGCGGAGGGTTTCTATGTAGATGGGACTCCTAGTTTTACCGCGGGGCATAAGGACGGGCAGCTGGACGGAAAGGCTGTGAGGTATGGGGAGGACGGTAGTATAAGCGATGAAAGTCTTTTTATAGAAGGTAGGCGGCAGTAAGTTTGTTATATCAAATATTGTTCAGCTGGTGCGTGTGATCTTAGGTGAATAGCGGGATATAGATGCTGGGTGATCTGGCCCGGTAGACCTTGATTCCTGTTTGCGAGTATTCGTGTCTACCCTTGGTTACTCACTCTGACTGTTAGGTGATCTCTAACTTAAATCTTGTATCTTTGATATGAGCTAACTATTAGTTTTATGAATCAGTTACCACATATTATACTAACATGAAAAAAATTATTGTTTTACTTTCATTGGCGCTGAGTGTCTCCAGCTATGCGCTGGAAGTCCCTAGTAGTGCATTCCGTATTGATAAATTAGATGAGGCGCGTGCTTTGGCCGCTAAGGAGGAGAAGCCTCTTTGCTTTGTTTACACGATAGAATCCCTTAAACCGACATGAGCAACTTGTAGTGGATCTGTCAGTGTGGCAGTCATGAAGAAGTTAAAGTCGATAGGTGTGGTGGTATTCTGTCAGGCTAAAGTTAAGTCTAAACCAGCGTCAGATTGGAATGAGATGCCTAAAGTTGTACAAACATATATCAACAAGAATAAGAATCACGTTCCTTATGTGGTGCTAACAACGCCTGATACCACGGAGAAATTCGCAGGTTATAGTCATAAACACTTATCGGGAGGTGATTATGTTAAAATTTTCAGAGAGGCTAAAAAGAAAATTAGAGAAGCTAAAAAGGCTGGCCGTTTAAGTTCTGTAACTAGCGCTGGCACTGGTGAGTCTAAGGAGACCGAGAGTAAGACGGATACTATAACGAAAACCTCAACGGAGGGGCAGACGATTGTGATTGTAAGTCCAGCTACGGAGCAGTGGATTTCCTCTAGTGATACTACTCTTCAGGCAAAGCTGATGAGTGTGGAGAAGGGGCAAGTTTGTATTTTTAAAACGGCCAAGGGTAAGTCGATCAAGGTGAAATTAGATCAATTATCTACAACTAGTGCGGATAGGGTGAGGGAGCTTATGGAGCTTAACACTAAGTAGCTATAATTAGGCGCTCTGCCTTGCGTATATAAAAAGTGCGATGATGCCAGCCTGGTATTCACCGCGCTTTTTTTCTTATAGAGGGAGCTGTGTGATTGGGGAATGGGCCGTAGGGTGGTGTGTGTGATGACTGGTGGGGCTATTTTTAGTTTACTTTATTTTTGCTAATTCTTTTTTATTGCCAGCCCCCGCACTTAATCTTTAGAGTGTCACCAGATCATGAAAACTACGTTCCAACTCTTAGCTCTGGCTCTTATCTCTCTAGTATTCTCATCATGCTGTAGCATATTTCCATGTGGAGGTTCTAATGCTACATACAAAAATGTAACTACTTACACAGAAAAAGAGCGCACGGTTTATACAGGTAAGTCTTCTCACACTGTAACAGACCGTGTTCCTCATACCAAAAAAGTTAAAGTCTCTAAGCGCTGCACGAAGTGTGGTTCTAAGTTCAGCCCTAAGCGTGGCTGCTGTGATGTTGTGAGTAAATCAGTGCTTTCTCGTGCTACTGCTCAGGGTGGTAATGGTGAGCCACACATCGGACTTATCCCTACTATGAAGACTCTTGCTGAGTAATCATAGAGCTGATTATTTTACCTTAAGGCCATCACTCTATATGAGTGGTGGCTTTTTTTTGTCCCGTAGAGATGGCGGGATATTGGTTAATTGGCAGTTGCTTCCTCTCTGGAGGATATCCCCCGCGGGCTTTTTGGCGATTATTGCGCTGGGAGCGCTGCTTGCTGTAGTGAGAGCTTTTTAAGGTTTATGGTGATGATTCTTCATAAATCAGCTTGCCCAATGGGCAAGTTTCACCGATTAGTCTCTGAGCTACTAAGATTTTCTACCTATGCCTATTAATATTGAAATGCCCAAACTCTCCGACACAATGACGGAGGGAACTCTCGTGAAGTGGAACAAGCAAGTTGGTGATACAATCGAAATCGGGGATGTTATCGCCGAAGTTGAAACTGATAAGGCGACTATGGAGATGGAGGCTTTTGATGAGGGGGTGCTTTCTGAAATATTTATACAAGCTGGTGAAAAGGCTCCTGTAGGTTCTGCGCTGGGCGTATTACTAGAGGAGGGTGAAGAGGCTGGTAGCACTGCTGCTCCCGCTAACACCACTGCTGCTGCTTCCACTGAGACTGCTGCTAACGTAGTAGCGCCAGCTTCAGTATTTGCAGCTACGCCAGACGGTGTGCCAGCTGTAGTTCCTGCCTCGGCGGCAGGTGAGCGTATCAAGGTGTCTCCTCTAGCCCGTAAAATGGCTGCTGCCAAGGGTGTGGACCTAACTACTATCAAGGGTAGTGGGCCTGCTGGCCGTATTGTAAAAGCTGATATCGAGGGTGCCTCTGCTTCTGCAGCATCAAAATCTGGATCTGCTCAGTCACCTTTAGCGAGTGCCGCTAAGGCTCTTGCGGCATCTGCTAGGAATCAAGCTACTCAGCCAGCTGCTGTATCAGCACCTGTAACCCAAGCTGCAGCTATTATGCCTACTGTGGCGGCTGAAGATCAGGCTATCGAGCTTAGTTCTATGCGCCGTATTATTGCTGATCGGCTGTTAACTTCTAAGACTACTATTCCTCATTTCTACCTTCATGTGGAGGCAGATACAGCTCCGCTTATGACATTGCGCAAGCAGATCAACAATCAGGCAGAGCAGACACATGGTAATAAGTATAGTGTGAATGACTTTGTGCTTAAGGCTGTGATTAATGCCCTGCAGGTGGTGCCGGAGGTAAATGCCTCATATAATGGTGATAACATCATCCAGTTTGCAAAAATTGGTGTGTCAGTGGCGGTGGCTGTTGATGATGGACTTGTTACTCCTGTGGTTAAGGATGCTGCTAATAAGTCGATGCTACAAATTTCCCAAGAGGTTAAAGATCTTGCCGTCCGCGCACGTGATAAGAAGCTTAAGCCTAATGATTTTGACGGTGGGACTATTACTGTTTCTAACCTCGGGGCATGGGGTATCGAGAGCTTTGATGCTATTATTAACCCACCACAGGCAGCTATCCTAAGTATTGGTGCTATTGTCCAAAAGCCGGTGGTTAAGGATGGCGCGATCGTTCCTGGTCAGCGTATGAACATAGGCCTTAGCTGTGATCACCGCGTGGTGGATGGTGCTGTAGGTGCTCAGTTCCTTAATGAGGTTAAAAAGCTTATCGAGAATCCTGCATTGATGCTGGTGTAATCGAAGGTGGTTAAGTTTACTCTAGCCATGCGCTGGCTCCTAGTTACTTATCTACTGACTTCTCAGCTTTTTGCTATTGGCTTTGCCAATGGTTTAAAAATAGGTGAGGTGGACTCTACTTCGGCTACTATATGGACACGCCTCACTGAGGAGGACAGGCAGGAGAAGTTTGATAAAATTAATGGTGGGGCTGTGCCTGGTGCGCCTGGTTTTATCACGGTGGTGGTCTGGAAGGATGGCGTCACTGATAAGCCGCACAGCCAGAGTCACAGAAACGTGAGTGAGGCAGATGACTTCACTTTCCAGTATGAGTTAGATAAACTGGAGCCTAATACTAAATACAGTATTGAGGTGGAGGGGCGTAAGGCTCTCAGTGATGTGCCGATCACTCTGAGTGGTGTGTTCCGCACTGCTCCAGCTGCTGGGGGTGATAGCCCGGTGACATTTATGGTGAGTACCTGCCAGTGTTTCCGGGAGATGGATGATCCTGTGAATGGGCACCAGATCTATAAATCTATGCTGGGAGTAGATGCTGATTTTTTTGTGCAAACTGGTGATGCGGTCTATTATGACAGGGAGCCGCTGGCTAAGGATATTACCTCAGCGCGCGTGAAGTGGAACCGAATGTATGCTCTGCCTAACTTTCGTGATTTCCACAGGCAGACTCCCAGCTACTGGCTCAAAGATGACCATGATATGCTAAAGGATGATTGCTGGCCGGGGCAGCAATACGGAAACCTCACTTGGGAGCAGGGGCTGAAGGTGTGGCGTGAGCAGTTACCTATGAGCTCTAAGTCCTACCGCACGTTTCGCTGGGGTAAACATGTGCAGGTCTGGCTAGTGGAGGGGCGTGAGTTCCGCAGCTCTAACAAAACGGCTGATGGCCCTAATAAAACAATTCTTGGTGAGGCTCAGTGGCAGTGGCTACGCGAGACGATGGCTGATTCCGATGCGACTTACCGCATTTACATCTCAGCTACTCCTGTGGTGGGGCCAGATAGAAAGAAGAAAAAAGATAACCACGCTAATGCGGGGTTTAAGTATGAGGGGGATAAGCTGCGTAAGTATTTAGCCTCGCAGCCGGGCTGCTTTGTGATCTGTGGAGATAGGCACTGGCAGTATCACTCTAAAGATCCGGTGACAGGGCTACAGGAGTTTGGCTGTGGTCCGGCTACTGATGAGCATGCGCAGGGTTTTAGAGAAAAGGACCGGGTGCCATGGCAGACATACTTTCGTCTCAAGGGCGGTTTTTTATCTGTTGCTATTAGCTCAGGTGAGAAGCCACTAGCACAGCTTAGATACCATAGTGTAAAGGGTGACGTGGTACGGGAGATTACCTTTAAACGATAGTGGGTATGAGTGTGGAGTCTGTTAGACAGAAGGTTCTTATCACTGGTGGTGAGGGGGGACTGGGCCGGATGCTTACAGGGGTGCTGGAGGCAGCGGGGATGGAGGTCTCAGCGCCCGGGCGCACTGAGCTTGATGTTACTGTGCTGGAGTCGGTGAAGGAGGCTATTAGTCAGGTAGGAGAGGTGGATCTTTTGATTGCTAATGCGGGCTTAACTATAGATGGAGCTTTGCTGAAAATGCAAGAGGCTGACTGGGATGAAGTGATGGCTGTCAACCTACGTGGAGCTTTTCTATGCGCCCGGGAGGCGAGCCGTGGGATGGTGAAAAGGCGTAGTGGGCATATTCTTTTTATATCCAGCTTTTCCGCTCTGCAGCCTCCTGCTGGGCAGGCGAATTATACGGCGGCTAAGGCTGCGCTCTTGGGTATGATGAAGTCTATGGCGCTAGAGCTAGGCCCGAGAAATGTAAGGGTAAATGCTATCCTTCCTGGGTTTATGGAAACTAAAATGACGGCGGACCTTTCCCCTGAAGTGAGAGCGAATGTGCTAAAAAGGCATACGCTAGGTAGATTTAATACACCGGAGACGGTAGCTGATTTTGTTACTTGTATCCATCACCAGATGGCACACACGTCTGGGCAGGTTTTTAACTTAGATAGCCGCATTTCACCCTAGTAGGTTAGCTCCTCAGTGGGGGTGATTTGCGCGAGATTAAGACTTGTATTTTGACGGTCTGAGGTAGACCTTTGTATAACTTTATAGATAAAGCCAATGACGACTACTTACCCAGAAAAACTCGAAGAATTTATCGAGTATTTAGCATCTTTGAAATCCAGGCCGGAATTGTCTGAACTGCGTGAGCGCATGCTGAATATCAGCGTAAACGTGGAAGATATGGCGGATTTTGTGCACTTTAATGAGGGTAGTTACCGTAGGAATAGAGTGTTTGAAAATGATGCTGTAGAGTTACTATGCCTTTGCTGGAAGAGTGGTCAGCGTAGTCCTATTCATGATCACGCAAACTCCGCTTGTGGGGTGATGATACTCGATGGCGTAGGGACGGAGACAGTTTTTGAAAAAACTCCTAGTGGGTATATTAAAGCGATGGGGTCTACTGATTATGAGGAGAGACTAGTGATGGTCTCAGAGGATAGTGACACTCATCAGATTTCTAATCTACAGGCTGAGGGCCAGCAATTAGTGACACTACATATATATTCTCCTCCCCTCCGCTCTATGAAGACCTATTCTATAGATTCACGTAAGACGGAGGTATACACGCCGGTGAATGAAGTTCTCATTGATGGTTCTGGTATTTAGTGGGTGATTTAACCTCGCCGGAGCCTATGAAATAAATGTGTGTTGAGTAATGTAGTGTAGTGAGTAAGCAAAAAAAATCAGCTTTGTGGTGGGGTCTTCTAGTGTCATTGGTAGTGACGGCTTTGGCCTGGTGGATACATCAGTTACCCTTTGCTCCCTTTACTATTGAGGGGGCGGAGTTAGAGCACCCGATAGGGGTTTCTATTTTGGCGATTTTACTAGGGATACTGGTCGCTAATGTGGCATCTGTGGGGCCATTGTTAGTGGGCTGTAAGTGGGTGACGCGCTGGGGTATCCCTATAGCGGTAGTACTGCTAGGTGCTGGGGTAAATCTTACCGCTCTGGGAGAAATTGGCTGGAAGCTATTTGGTGTGATTATTGTGATGATGCTATTGGCTATGGGGGTGGCTTATGGTCTGGGGAGAGCGTTTGGTATGAGTGCTAAGTCATCTTATTTATTAGGTGTAGGAACAGCAGTTTGCGGGAGTAGTGCCATTCTGGCAGTATCACCAGTGAGTGGTGCTGATGATGAGGATGTAGTGGTTAGTGTGGGTGTGGTAAATCTTGTGGGGCTGTTAGCTATGTTTACCTGTGCAGCTACTCTCTGGTTTATACCACTGAACGCAGAGATCTTTGGTGCATGGGCTGGTGTTACCATCCATGCCGTTCCGCAGGTTATTGCGGCTGCTGAGAGTCACAGCACGGATGCGGTAACGATGGCTACTCTGGTGAAGCTGACACGTGTTACCCTATTAGCTCCACTGGTGTTAGTAACCGCTTTATGGGTTTCTCGCAGAGCCAGTGGTGCAGGTGTAAGTAAAAAGAAAAAGAGCCTTTTAGCCCACTTACCTTGGTTTGTGTGGGGGTTTATGGCTCTACTTTGTTTGCGCTCTATGGGGTGGCTCCCAGTGTTCGAGTTTAATAACCAGGCAGATGGGATGGTAAGAATTTCTATGAGTGAGCTCTTACCAGCCATTGCTAAGTGGTTACTTGCTATCTCAATGGCCGCGATAGGCCTACAGGTGCAATTAAAGCCGATGTTAAAAACGGGTGTCCGTGCCATGGCCGTGGGGATACTGACGTGGCTGGTGATGAGTGCTGCAGCATTGGTAATGCTGTGGCTACTATTATGAGAGTGATTTGCGCAGTAAGTTTAAGGCTGTCTGGCTGGTCATTTGCTTAAAGAGCTCACGGCCACGTTTATAGCAGCGCTGCACGGCAAAGCTTTTCTCAGTAGTTGCTATAGCGATCCATACTGTGCCTACAGGTTTATCATCTGTGCCTCCGGTGGGGCCGGCGATCCCTGTGACAGATGCTGCGATGTCTGCACCAGATTTTATTAAAGCTCCTTCTGCCATCGCCAGTGCTACTTCCTCGCTCACCGCGCCGTGGCTTTTAAGTAGCTCGCTGGGGATATCTAACATACTTATCTTTGCCTCATCTGCGTAAGTGGTAAAGCCGTGAGTAAATACGGCTGATGATCCAGAGACGTCAGTGACTCTACTTGCTATGCGGCCGCCAGTGCAGCTTTCAGCAAGAGCGAGTTTTTTACCCTGCTCAGTGAGGAGTCTAACAACTACGGCTTCTAGGTCTTCCCCGTCTATTGAAAAGCATTCTTCTGAAAATGATGCCAGAGCTATCTCTTTACCTTGTGAGATGGCGGACTGGCTACCGATAAGACGTAGATCTACTTCTGAGGGGCGTGCGCAGTAGCCTACCTCTAGATCATTAATTTTCTCTAACTCTACATCAATCTGGGCGTGGAAATCACTTTCACCAATACCTGTGAAGCGTAGTAGTTCCATCTGGTAGTCTCCCTCTACCCCACCTAGTGAGCGTAGTCTGGGTAATACCTCTGCCCGGAACATAGGTTTCATCTCGCTAGGAGGGCCAGGTAGTAAAAAGAGGGCACAGAGGCGGTCACCACTCATTCTAGGTGGTGCGTAGATGCCGGGGGCAGTGCCGTGTGGATTGGGTAAAATGTCAGCTCCCACTGGATTAAGTGCCTGCTTTTTATTTGCCTCAGCCATGGGTTTACCAAGGGCTTCGAAAAAGGCCTCCAGTGAGCGTAGTGCAGCCTCATCATAGATAAGATCTACTCCTAGAACCTGTGCAGCAGCTTCACGAGAAATATCATCACTGGTGGGGCCTATACCGCCGGTAACGATGACGGCGTCACTTCGGCCCATAGCTTCCTCAAGGGCAGAGATGATGGCGTCACCATCAGGTACAGTTACTTGACGTTCTACGCGCATGCCTAAATCTAACAGCTCTAGGCCCATCCATGCTCCGTGGGTGTTTAGTGTAGTGCCTAGTAGCAGCTCGCTACCGGTGTTAATGATCTCGATGCGCATGGAGGAATTTAGAGTAAAGTGCTTCTGGAGAAGAGTGAGACTACGGGTATGCCGCGTGCTTCAATGGCTTCCCGGCCACCTTCCTCACGATCTACGAGAACGAGGGCAAAGGCAATCTTAGCACCTGATGCCTCTAACACATCAGCAGCCTTAAGTGTGGATCCTCCTGTGGTGATAACGTCATCTACAATGACAATGGTATCCCCCTCAGTGAAGTTACCTTCAATTTGTTTACCCTTACCGTGTCCCTTAGGTTCCTTGCGGACGGTAAAGACCTGTAGTTGTTTTTCATCTCCTGCGGAGGTCATACCTACGGCGAGAGAAATAGGGTCTGCTCCTAGGGTCATACCTCCGATGGACTGGGCATCTATACCGCGTTTTGTTAACTCCTCTTTAACTGTATCCCAGCCGAGTTTACCGATGAGATTAGCACCTACAGCATCCATGGCCGTAACTCGGCAATCAATGTAGAGGTCAGAAGTTTTTCCGGAGGCGAGGGTGAACTCCCCAGTGCGGACGGATTTTTCAAGAAGGATGGATTTTAGCTGAGCGCGGATGTCGTCGTTGGCCATGCGCTGACTCTAGTGCCCAAATCTGAAACACCAAATACGAAGTTAAAAAAATACTGCCAGGAACTACGGCAATGACGGACAAACTGTGGCTGCTACCTTTCGGTCCTGACCAAATTCATCTGCCGGCACTCCATAGCCCTGACAGCGCAGGTTTCATAATGCCTGAGGTAAATATTGCAAGTGGTTTTCTACCGCTAATTAGGTATTGGCCTATGGGTTAGGTAGTTTGGATCATTCTTTTCTGACTAAGGTTCAGGTAAAGGGTATCACAAGTATGGCTCATCTGCCCAAGGCATAGGGCGGTGGCGGAGGTAAGAAGCATACCTCCAGTAAGTAGTCCAATACCGGGTAACCAGCCATCTCCTGAGAGTAACCACGCGATGGTAGATACCGCTATAACGACAAGTCCGGTAAGCGCTAGGCCTAGGGTGATAATGATGTTCAGGTGGGTGGGGGCTGTGTTTTTATCATTCATGACGCTGTGGAGCATGGAGTAGATCAATGAAAAGGTGATGAATACCTTGTGAAAAGCTGATGAAATACTCGTGAAAATAGAATGAAATGGGAGATTCTTGACAGCTTAGTAAATGGGGTGACAATTATAGTATGATGCACCAAGACCTTCAGACAGCTATTAACCAACAGATTAATCAGGAATTTACTGCGGCGTATAACTACCTCGGTATGGCGACTTACTTTGATACTCAAAATCTGGAAGGTTTTGCCCACTGGATGCAGAAGCAGTTTGAGGAGGAGCAGGCTCATGGGCTACGTTTACTACGCTATCTACAAGATCGTGGTGGTAAGGTGGAGCTGGGTGCTCTCCCATCACCACAGATGGAGTTTGAGTGTCCTCTAACTATTTTTAAAACCTCACTACAGCAGGAGCAGAAGAATACCGAGTCTATTAATGACTTGTATGAACTAGCTACAAAGCTGAATGATCACGCTACCAAGAGTCACTTACAGTGGTTCATAGATGAGCAGGTGGAAGAGGAAAAAAGTGTGGAGGATATCATCGCTCTGTTAGAGCGTATAGGTGATGATCCTGCAGGTCTTCTCTACCTTAATGATAAGCTGGCAGTCCGTCAGGCTGAGAAGGTGCCAGGTCTGGATGCTTAGAGAATGAGCATGCAGTCTCCGTAGGAGAAGAAGCGGTATTTCTCTCTAACAGCTTCTGCGTAGGCGTCTAGGATAAGCTCTCTGCTGGCAAAGGCTGAGACAAGCATGATGAGAGTGCTCTGAGGGAGGTGGAAGTTAGTTAGTAGTGCGTCCACGGCTTTAAAGTCATAGGGTGGATTGATAAAAATATCTGTCTCACCAGTGGCGGAGTTGAGCTCGGAGGTGGTGGTATCACGTGCGATGCTTTCTAGGACTCGGGTGCAGGTGGTGCCGGTGGAGATGATACGTCCACCATTGGCCTTGGTGGTGTTGATACGGGTGGCTGTTTCCCCGGAGAGGTGGTAGCGCTCTGAGTGCATCTCGTGGTCCTTAATGAGCTCTGCCTTTACTGGGCGGAATGTGCCTACGCCGACGTGTAGGGTGAGGAAGGTGTGATTAATATTAGAGAGTATCTCGGGAGTAAAGTGGAGGCCTGCGGTGGGGGCGGCGATGGCACCTTCCTCACGGGCGAAGGTGGTCTGGTAGCGATCTCTGTCTGCTACATCACTTTCGCGATTCATGTAGTGGGGGAGTGCTAGTCTACCGTGTGTTTCCTCATCTACCTCTCGATCCCAGTGGATGATCCGGTTACCATTTTCTAATATACTGTCAACGGTGCCGATGGCATCACCTACTGCTACGGTGCGGCCTGGTTTCATTTTTTTCCCAGGTCTAACAAGGCACTCCCACTTGGTAGGGGAGAATTTTTGAGTGCAGACGAGTTCAATTTTACCATCATTGGAGAAAAATCTAGCTGGAGTAACTTTAGTGTCATTGAGGATTAGAAGGTCATCTGGCTGAATGTAGTCCTGAATGTCGGTGAACATACGGTGTTCGATCTTTCCAGAATCTCGGTGAATGACAATCATTCTAGAGGAGGCCCGATCGTCTAGTGGGCGGTCTGCGATGAGTTCATCAGGGAGGTGGTAATCGAAGTCAGTAGTTTTAAGCACGGGGGTAGTGTCAAGTTTTCAGAATTCAGTTTCAAGTCTGGAGTCTGCGGATATAGTTATTCCGTGCCTAGGGAGGAAATTGAACGGTTGTGTGTGGATGGGAAGTTTTTCCGGTCTGGAGGGCGGCGTGTTTTTCTGAAAATGGTGACTTATGGCCCGTTTCCTAAGCCGCGGCCTGAGCAGCTGGCTAGTGAGCGGGAGGAAATGGAGAGGGTGGCCGCAGCTGGATTTAATGCGCTACGGGTCTATGAGATGCCGTCGGTAGAGTTTCTTGATACGGCAGCGGAGTGCGGGCTTTGGGTTTTTGCGGGGCTATGCTGGGAGTATGGTTTTGATTTTGTAACTCAGCGGGGGAGGGTCTCTGCGGCGAAGCTACAGCTGGATACTGCGCTATCCGCTGTGGGTGGACACCGTGCTCTTGCCGGTGTGTTTGTGGCGAATGAGATCCCCGGGGATATGGTTAGGTGGATGGGGGTGATGAAGGTGCGTGCTGTGTTAGAGGATCTTATTTCACTGGGTAGAATGCTGCGGCCGGAGCTCCTCTTTGCGTATTCTAATTTCCCAACTACGGAGTATCTTGAGCCCAATAATGCTGATTTTACGGCAATGAATGTTTACCTTGAGCAGAGGGAGGAATTTATAGCTTATCTACCTAGACTTCATAATGTGGCAGGAGATCGGCCGGTGCTACTTAGTGAGGTGGGCTATGACTCTGAGCGTAATGGTGTGGAGGCTCAGGCTGAGGTGTTAGGCTGGTCGGTGAGGGAGTCATTACTGCAAGGTATGGCTGGGGTAACGCTCTATGCGTGGTCAGACTGGTGGCTATCTGGAGGGAAGGTGGTGACGGACTGGTCCTTTGGCCTTAACGATAGATCAGGTGTAGGGAAAATGGCTCTGAATGTAGTGACTGATGAGCTGAGGGCGGTCTCATCTCCCGAGGCTGCTCTAACAGAACATGAGTGGCCTATGTTTTCAGTTATTGTATGTACTTATAATGGTGCGAATAGGATGGATGCCTGTCTGAGTGCGCTATTCAAGATGGGGTACCCTAACTATGAGGTGATTGTGGTGGATGATGGGTCTACGGATCATCTTGTGGATGTGGTTAGGGGGTATCCTGAGGTGAAACTTGTGAGTCTAAATCATGGTGGGCTAAGCGTGGCTAGAAACCGAGGTGCGGTAGCAGCTGAGGGGGAGTTTCTTGCGTATACAGATGATGATTGTCAGCCTGATGCTGCGTGGCTTTTCTGGCTGGCAGATGCGTTTATCAAAAATGGCTGGCATGTCTGTGGAGGGCCCAATTTACCACCTCTACCAGAAGATGCTAATGATGTGGATGAGGCTGTGGTTGCCTCGGCTCCAGGGGCACCATCACATGTGCTACTGACTGATCAGAATGCAGAGCATTTACCGGGGTGTAATATTGCTGTTAGAAAGGTTGTGTTTGATCAAGTGGGTGGCTTTAGAAGTGACTATCGTGTGGCGGGTGATGATGTGGATTTCTGCTGGCGAATACAGGATGCTGGCTATCAACTGGGTTTCTGTGGCGCGGCATTTGTCTGGCACCGCAGGCGGACTTCGCTGTGGAGGTATTTTAAGCAGCAGCTTGGCTATGGTAAGGCGGAGGCTTTACTGATGCGCGATCATCCAGAGAAGTTTAGCCGCGGCGGTGGGGCTAGGTGGTCTGGTATTGTTTATACTGGTGGGGCGCTCTCTGTAGGGCGTGGTGATGTTATTTATCATGGTGCTATGGGGACGGCCGGGTATCAGCAAATTTCTACAGTTATGCAGCCGCAGCGGCCTCTCCCTGTGGGTTTTGATGGGGCGGTGGCTAAGGGTAAGCTGGCCTTGACTCAGGTGCTTCAGCCGCTGGTAAGAAGGTGGGCGCGTAAGTGGTATGGCAGAAAATGGCAGGCGAATCTAACGTATACCAACGGTATGGGTGAGGAGGATTTCCTCCTTATTGATCACTTAGTGAGGGTAAATGAGTATGAGGCTCGTTGGTGGAGTGAGGGGGAAGGGGTATCACGTTTTGATGTGTTAGAGTTATTCTCTCAAGATGATTGGGAGATTCTTTCAGATGATAGTAACTGGGATCTTGCTAGAGGAGAGTCCCGACTGCTTATAGCTAGTGAGCAGCATGCTAAGGGAATTATGATTCTTACGCGTATTGAAATGAGGGAGTCCAGCAAGGGGTGCCTACCTAGGGGGGTAGTAGTTCTGCTAGAGGGGGCTGGTTTACAGAGGTCGTTATAATGAAAAGGGGGGATTATAACGATGAGTTCTGTATTTTTATGCTTTATTGGTGATGTTCGAAATAAACATTAACAATCTAAGAATAAAACTATGGATACAAATAATACAAATTACACTGAAGAGGAAAAACGCAGCTTTGAGTCTTGTGCAGACGCTTTTAAAAACGCGAGACAGGATGCTACCGATAAGGCTAAGGAGGCGGCACCTAAGATAAAGGGAGCAATCGCTGATGCGGTCTTTGACATGGCTTACGGCGCTGCCTATGGCACGTTCTTTGCCTCCGCCTTTGCTAATGAATTTATCCCTCAGGCGGTGAAAGATGGTGTGGCTAAAGGAGCCGCTGCTGGCCGCGGTGCTGCCGAGAAGGTGCAAGAACGCGCTCGTAGTGCCTCTGAGGAGGGACACCAAGACGCTGGCGGCACTATTGAGCTGCCAACGCCCGCCTAAAATTTTAGGCTCTAAGAGCCTGTAGACTTTATGCTGTGATGGCGTAAAACTAGTGAGTGACAGTTGTGTGTCATCTAGTAGTAGACCATATGGAGTAAAATCCTATCGTCTTATGTGTGTGGCCGGTATCCTGACAAATCAGGATACCGGCTTTTTTTAATCCTTACGTGTAAGTTCTACAAAGACATCTTCGAGGGTGGCCTGATGGCGGTGCAAGGAGCGTATTGGCCATCCGTACTGGCCTGCAAGGTTTGCAATGCGCTCGCGTGTGTCTGTCCCCGAGTCCACTAGAACTGAGAATTTCGTCCAATCTCCCTCGGAGTGCTCTACGATGACTTTTTTTACCTGCTCGAGACGTGAAATGGCTCCTGCTGCGGTTTTAGAATCAGCCTGGAGCTCGATACTTATTTTTCCTGCTGCCCGCATGTTGTTGATTAACTCTTTAGGGGAGCCGCTTGCCTTGATTTTACCTTCATCGATGATGATGACGTGGTCACAGGTCATTTCTACTTCGTGTAGAATGTGTGTGGAGACGAGGATGGTGTGGGTTTCACCTAGCCGCTTGATGAGGTTCCTGATAGAGCGGATTTGGTTAGGGTCCAGTCCATTAGTGGGTTCATCAAGTATCAGAAGGTCAGGCTTATGAACCAGAGCGTCTGCAAGGCCTACACGCTGACGGTAGCCCTTGGAAAGAGTTTTGATCATCTTTCTGCGGACGTGGGTGAGCCCGCAGAGATCCATGGCCTCGGTGATGTGATCGCGTGCATTTCTACCCTTCAGGCCTTTGAGGGTAGCTCGGTAGCGTAGGTATTCTTTGACACGCATCTCGTCATAGAGAGGTACGTTCTCAGGCATATAGCCTATTTTCCGTCTAGCTTGGAGTGATTGGCGGAAAATATCATACCCTGCAATGCTAGCGCTGCCGGAGCTGGGGGGCAAGTAGCCGGTAAGCATACGGAGAGTAGTAGTCTTGCCAGCACCGTTGGGGCCTAGGAAACCTACTATTTTCCCTGTGCCCACTTCGAAGGAAAGTTGATTGACAGCGGTATACCTGCCGTAGCGTTTACTGAGATTTTGGACGTTAATCATTAAGTATGGAAAAGGGTGGGGTTTGAAAAATTAGTGAGAAAAAAATGCCTTGTGCGTTGACTCTCGGATGGTGTGCCATTAATTAGACCCAAGTTCCAGCGCGCACCAAGCACGAAAACTAGCTGGCACTCAGAAAGTCCCATTTTTTCTTAACTATGAAATCCTCTGTATCCGCCCGCTTGAATACCGACCTACTGGAGCAAAAGTATGACCTATGGTGTGAAGACCCTCAGTCCGTTGAGGATGATTGGTGCGCCTTTTTTGAAGGTTTTGAACTAGGTAATGCGCAACTGGAAAAACGTAATGCAGCGGCAGAGTCAGCTACTTCCGGTGCTGGCGCTCTGATTGATGAAAGTTCACTTAACCTTCGCGGTAAAGTTGTAAGTCTAGTCTACAACTATAGAACTTTAGGGCACACTCAGGCCCACTTAAATCCCTTAGACGAGAGTGGTGCACGTAATCCTCGACTAGAGCTAGCCCAGTTTGGGCTGGAGGAGAGTGATCTAGATCGCGATGTATCCACACAATTTTTCCGCAATGGGCAGCAGATGAAACTGCGCGATATGGTGCAGGCTCTGGAGGAAACTTACTCCGGCTTCATTGGTTTTGAATTTATGCACATCCACAATACTGAAGTGCGTAACTGGATTCGGAACCGTATTGAGAATCGCTTTAAAACGCAGCCAAGTATGGATGTGGATAAGTCTCAGATTCTTCGTTGGCTTCTTGAGTCGCAGCTTTTCGAATCTTTCATAGCTAAGAAATTCCTTGGTGAGAAACGTTTTTCTCTGGAAGGAGGCGAAGCGGCTGTAGTGGTGCTCAATACTATTTTAGGAATATGCCCATCCTCAGGTGTGTTGGAGATCGAAATGGGTATGGCTCACCGTGGACGCCTGAATATTCTGCGTAACTTCCTCCGTAAATCGCTAACAACATTACTATATGAATTTACGCCGAACTATGTGCCAGACCTTGTAGCTGGTGATGGTGATGTGAAGTATCATCTAGGTTATGAGGGAGTGCGTGAGTTAGAGGATGGCAATGTTCGCGTCAGCCTAGCGGCAAACCCAAGTCACCTAGAAGCGGTAAATGCTGTAGTGGAGGGGAAGGCGCGCGCACGTCAACGTATCATCGGAGATGATGGCGTTAAGAGTGATCGCACTAAGATACTCCCTATATTATTACATGGTGATGCTGCCTTTGCTGGCCAAGGTCCAGTGGCAGAGGTGTTAAACCTTTCTCAGCTACCGGGTTACCGGACTGGTGGAACTATCCATCTTATTATTAATAACCAAATTGGCTTCACTACGATGCCGGAGGATGCGCGCTCATCTGACTACGCCACGGATGTAGCAAAAATGATCGAAGCGCCAATTATTCATGTTAACGGAGAGGAGCCAATCGAGCTAGTATGGGCTGCTCTTACGGCATTAGAGTTTCGCCAGAAATTTGGCCGAGATATAGTTATTGATATGTATTGTTACCGTCGTCACGGTCACAACGAGGCAGACCAAGCGGCATTTACCCAGCCACATATTTATAAGAAGGTGAATGCACGTAAACCTATTGGGGATCTTTATAAGGCACGTATTGTCGAGGAAGGTGCAGTCAGTCAGGCAGATGCGGATGCAGTTCAGAGTGAAATCGAAGGGAATCTAGAGGCTGGTTATGATAGGATGGTGCAGCACATGGAGGCAGGGCACCGCACGGTCTTTAGTGGTTCTACTGCTGAGCCGCAGCCATCATACTCACATACACCAGTGCCGACAGGTATCACTCGCGAGGCGCTGCAGCACGTTGGTAAGGTGTTAACGGATATCCCAGAAGGGTTTAATCTACACAATACGCTAGCAAAACGTTTTATTCCACGCCGTAAGGACGCTCTGGAAAATGGAGCGCCATTTGATTGGGCCTTTGCTGAATCATTAGCATGGGGGTCACTGCTTATGGAGGGTAATCCTGTCCGGCTCTCTGGGCAGGATGTTCGCCGAGGCACTTTTAGTCATAGGCATGCTGTTTTTTATGATTCAGAGACCCGAGAGCGCTACATTCCGCTTACACATCTTGCTGATAATCAGGCGAAGTTTTGCGTCTACAACAGTCTGCTCTCAGAGGCTGCAGTGTTAGGCTTTGACTATGGTTACTCATTAGGCTGCACCAATATGTTAATCATGTGGGAAGGTCAGTTTGGCGATTTTGCCAATGGTGCGCAGGTCATTATTGATCAGTTTATTTCTTCTGCCGAATCTAAGTGGCAGACACCAAGTAGTATGGTGATGCTCCTGCCGCACGGCTACGAAGGTATGGGGCCAGAGCACTCGAGTGCACGTCTGGAACGTTTCCTTCAGCTCTGTGCTGAGAAAAATATTCAGGTGGCAAACCTCACGACACCAGCACAGTATTTCCATATTCTTCGCCGCCAGAAGAGGCGGGACTTCCGGAAACCTCTTGTTCTCATGACTCCTAAGAGTCTGCTGACGCGACCAGAGGCAGTTTCTCAAGAATCAGACTTCCTAGAGGGTTCTTGTTTCCAGGAGATGCTTCCAGATATCATGGAGTTCAATAATCCAGATGATGTCGAGCGCGTGGTATTCTGCACCGGTAAAGTCTTCTATGATCTTGTTCAGCACCGTAAGGATAATGAGATCGATAATACAGCTATTGTCCGTATCGAGCAGCTTTATCCATTTAATAGCGAGATGTTACAGCAGATCCTCAGCCGCTACCCTAAGGTAAGCAAATGGGTTTGGGCACAAGAAGAGCCTAAAAACATGGGAGCGTGGACGTATATATCACCGCGTCTGCAAGACCTTCTTAATTCTCATATCCGCTACGCAGGACGTAAGCCATCATCTAGCCCAGCCGCTGGGTCTAAGGCGATGCATAAGCGCGAGCAGCAAATGCTTATTGAGCAAGCATTTGAAGTTTAATCATTCACTATCACACCTAACAAATATTATTCTTATGGCTACTGAAGTCAAAATTCCTAACGTCGGAGAATCCATTACCTCCGCAAATGTCGCCCGTTGGCATAAGCAAGACGGAGAGTTCGTATCAAAAGGCGAAACCGTCCTCACCATTGAAACTGATAAAGTCTCTAATGATCTGGAGGCTGATGTTTCCGGTATACTAAAGATTCTCGCCCAAGAAGGAGATGAGGTAGCAATCGGTAGTGTAGTAGCCACGATTGAAGAAGGTAGTGCAGAACCGCAGGAAGAAGAGACACCGGTAACTCAGGCTGAGCCATTAGCAGCTAAGAATTCATCAGCATCTGAGGGTAAGGTTATTGAGATAAAAGTGCCAGCAGCAGGGGAGTCCATTACTTCTGCAAATATCGGCCAATGGCACATCGCCACTGGAGCCAGCGTCGCCAAAGGGGATGTTCTGGTAACTCTAGAAACAGACAAGGTATCTAATGAGTTAGAAGCCGATGATAACGGCATTCTCAATATCATCACCCCTGAGGGTGAAGAGGTAGGAATTGGAGCGGTGATTGCCACTCTAACAGTAGGTGCAGCACCTGCTGTCACAGTAGCACCTACTAAGGCAGCTCCATCATCTGCTCCAGTGCCAGCGCCGCAAAAGCCCGTGCCTGCAACAGTTCAGACTGTAGCGACAGAGCAGAAGGTAAAGCCTGATATGTCTATTACGCCTACCGCACCACAGCGTGCCGGCGAGACACAGAGCGAAGAGGGTGGGCGAACCACGCGTAAAAAAATGTCCATGCTCAGGCGTAAGATCGCCAGTCATCTGGTGAATGCACAGCAGACAGCTGCTATTCTTACCACCTTCAATGAAGTGGACATGACTGCGGTTATGAAGCTTCGTAAAGAAGTGCAAGACGGATTTGTTAGTAAATATGGCTGTAAACTGGGCTTTATGTCCTTTTTTGTAAAAGCTACCGTGCAAGCACTCAAAGATGTTCCGGGTATTAATGGCCGTATCGACGGTAACGAGATTATCCAAAACAACTTTTATGATGTCGGTGTGGCCATTGGTACGGAAAAGGGACTTGTAGTACCAGTGCTACGTGACTGTGATAAGAAGAGCTTCGCTGAAATCGAACAAGATATTCTGGATTACGCGCTAAAAGCAAAAGAAGGTAAAATAGAGCTGGCTGATCTCCAAGGTGGTGTATTTACCATTTCTAATGGAGGTGTTTACGGCTCACTACTTAGCACCCCTATTCTGAACCCTCCACAAAGTGGTATTCTGGGTATGCACACCATTCAGCAACGCCCAGTGGCTGAAAACGGTGAGGTGGTTATCCGCCCTATGATGTATCTAGCAATGAGTTATGATCACCGCTTAGTAGATGGTAAAGAGGCTGTAACCTTCCTCATCCGCATCAAAGACTGCTTGGAAAACCCAGGCCGCCTGATGTTAGAGATGTAAATAAGGGATTTATTAGCCCCAATAGATGGGCTTTCAGAATACTAGGTGTCAGCAGCTTTTGAGAAATCTCAAGAGCTGGTAGACACCTTTTTTCAGCCTGATATTCTTATACAAGATGGAACACTTATTTACTTTTTTGAAAGGGTTTGCCATGGGGGCCGCCAATGTTGTGCCTGGTGTTTCCGGAGGAACTATTGCATTTATCACAGGCATATACCAAAGGTTATTAAATGCCTTAAAGTCCTTCGATATCGACGCGCTCAAGTTCTTATTGAAATTTAACTTCGGCGGTTTTGCCAAGCATGTAGATTTTGGTTTTTTATTATCACTCAGCCTTGGTGTCCTGACGAGTATACTAACTTTAGCCAAAGTGCTCAAGGAGGCCTACGCTACCGACGCGGTACTAGTAGACGCCTTTTTCTTTGGTCTTATTTTAGCCTCGATTTTCTCAGTAGGTAGGATGGTTAAGAAATGGCAGACAGCGCAGATTGTAACATTGCTCATAGGGCTTGCTGCCGCTGTCTCACTCGCTTTTCTAGAGCCTGCGGGTGAGAATAAAAACACAGCTTACCTGCTGCTCTGTGGTGTGGCTGGTATGTGCAGTATGATTATCCCTGGTGTATCAGGTTCCTTCATCCTGCTTCTGATGGGGAACTACCGCCTAATTGTCCTCGGGGCAGTCAATGACCTTAGAGCCTTTAAGTTTGCTGAGGCGTTACCCATTATTATACCTGTTGGCGTAGGGGCAATACTGGGTCTCGTGATATTATCTCGTGTGCTCAGCTGGTTATTCAAGAAATTCTATGATTCAGCAGTAGCTCTTATTACTGGGTTTGTAGCAGGATCACTCGTGATTATCTGGCCTTGGAAAAAAATAGCAGAATCCGTCACTATAAATGACAAGCTCAAAGTGATTTCGTGGGACCGTCACTTGCCAGACTGGCAGCTTAATTCCACGTGGATCGCCGTTGCATGGCTCGTAGGAGGTATCGCCTTGATCACTGTTACAGAGAAACTTGCGGCAAAAAAATAAGCCTCTCAGCGATGTTTAATCCAACAGGGATATTTTTTAAGAAAACTTAATAAATAGTGCAAAAACTGTTTATTTCTCTGGAGATGATAAAAAAAATAGAAAAGGAAGAGTTTTTTTTTGACAGAAGTGTGGGCTCTGCTAGCTTGCCGCCCGCTTTCCCACGGTAACGTAGTTGGAATCAATGGTGCTTATCTGCTAAAAAATGAGATAATTAACCGGTTTTGATAGCGGAATTTAAGGAAAGCGCCTAGGGCGAAAGCTCTTGTAGCTCAGTGGTAGAGCGCGTCCTTGGTAAGGACGAGGTCGGCGGTTCAAATCCGCTCAAGAGCTCCATCCATAGAGAAAAATCACCGATTCGTCCGCTAACTTAGTGGGCGCATCACCCACTAAGAAAACCAGCAGCCCGCTAGGGCACATAAACCACATAAAATACCATGGCTAAAGAAGCATTCGAAAGAACCAAGCCACACGTTAACGTCGGCACAATCGGCCACGTTGACCACGGCAAAACTACTCTTACAGCAGCTATCACCACCGTTCTTGCAGAAGCAAACGGTAGTGAGGCAATGGCATATGCTGATATTGACGCAGCTCCTGAGGAGCGTGAGCGCGGTATCACCATTTCCACTGCACACGTTGAGTACGAAACAGATAACCGTCACTACGCACACGTTGACTGTCCAGGTCACGCTGACTACGTAAAGAACATGATTACCGGCGCCGCTCAAATGGACGGTGGTATTCTTGTATGTTCAGCTGCTGATGGCCCAATGCCACAGACTCGTGAGCACATCCTTCTTGCGCGTCAGGTTGGTGTTCCAGCTCTCGTTGTATTCATGAACAAGACAGACCAAGTTGACGACGAGGAACTCCTCGAACTCGTTGAAATGGAAATCCGTGAGCTCCTCGGCGCTTATGAATTCCCTGGTGATGACATTCCTGTTATCAAAGGTTCTGCCCTTAAAGCTCTCGAAGGTGATGCCGACCATAAGGCAAACATCCTAAAGCTAATGGAAGCTGTTGACACATATATCCCAGAGCCAGAGCGTCCAGTAGATCTTGACTTCCTCATGCCAATTGAGGACGTATTCTCAATTGAAGGTCGTGGTACAGTTGCTACAGGTCGTGTTGAGCGTGGTATCGTTAAGAAAATGGAAGAAGTCGAGATCGTCGGTATCCGTGACACACAGATCACTACCGTTACTGACATCGAGATGTTCCGTAAGCTTCTCGACGAAGGTCGTGCAGGTGACAACGTGGGCCTCCTCATGCGTGGTCTTAAGAAAGACGACCTCGAGCGTGGTCAGGTTATCGCCAAAAAAGGCAGCGTAACTCCACACACAAAATTCAAAGGTGAGATCTACGTTCTCTCCAAGGATGAAGGTGGTCGTCACACACCATTCTTCTCTAACTACCGTCCACAGTTCTACTTCCGTACCACAGACGTAACTGGTAGCATCAAGCTTCCAGACGGCGTTGAAATGGTTATGCCTGGCGATAACGTCGAGCTCGAAGTAACACTTATCACACCTATCGCCATGGAAAAAACCATGCGCTTTGCTATCCGTGAGGGTGGCCGCACCGTTGGTGCAGGTCGTGTCGGTGACATCCTTGACTAGTTCAATTAAATCTGACTATCTCTCCTCGAGGTAGTTAGGTTGCCGAAAGGCTGGTTTTCAGGGGCACTTCGGAAACATTCCGATGTGCCCCTCAATAGCCTAAAGGTTCTAACAGAAGAGATCAGCATTGCCGCTGATAACTTCTTTCTCAAAAAGCAAAGCATACAAAGGACAGTAGTTCAATTGGTAGAGCGTCGGTTTCCAAAACCGAATGTTGCAGGTTCGAGTCCTGTCTGTCCTGCCAGCTTTTTTAAATAACTCCGCAAAAACCACTTAAAACCTCACAAAGGTTTTTCATCTATACCAAAAGCATGTTTAGGAAAATCGCCACCTTCATTCACGAAGTCAAAGCAGAACTCCGTAAGGCCTCCTGGCCTTGGGATAATGACCCCAAAGCCAAAGGATTTCCTAAATATAAGGAACTGGTAGATTCCACCATCGTAGTGCTGATCGCAATGATCCTCTTAGCTGGCTACGTCTCACTATTTGACGTCATTGCCACCAAAGTCATTGGTCTCCTCACAGGTCTTGGTCACTAGATTATCATTACAACCCAGCAAATAAGCTTGGTTGTTTAACTTTCCCACATTATTACCCACTTTCCCACTCTATAATTATGCCAGCCATCCCAGAAGCCCGCAAGCAGTGGTTTGTTGTTCACGTTCTCTCCGGCCAGGAGCAGAGGGTGCGTAACCGTATTGAACGCCAAGTCGAGTCCGAAGAAATGGGTGACTACATCTTTGAAGTCCTCGTTCCACAAGAGCGAGTTGAAGAGAACCGCAAAGGCAAAAAGATCGAAACCAAGCGCAAGTTCTTTCCAGGTTACATCATAGTAAATATGAAGCTATTTGCTGAAGATAGCAGCCTAGTTGAGAAAACATGGTACTTCATCAAAGAGATGGACGGTGTTATCGGCTTTGCTGGAACTAAGGATAAGCCCATCCCCATGCGCCAGCGTGAAGTGGACGGCATGCTTGGCCAGATCAAGGAGCGTGAAGAAAATATCCGTCCTGCCATCAGCTTTGAAGTGGGTGACACCGTTAAAGTTGGCGACGGACCATTCGAAGGTCAAAACGGTATAATCGAAGAAATCGATCACGAAACAGGTAAATTACTAGTTTCAGTTACTATATTCGGACGAGCCACCCCTGTTGAGCTAGAAGCTTGGCAGGTTGAAGTAGGATAGAAGTCACCTACAGCCCATTATAATTTTCTTAATGTAGCCGTGAATAACGGAATCATTTAACCATAACAAACTAACAAACCAAAATCATGGCCAAAGAAGTCAAATCTGTCCTCAAACTGCAAATTCAAGCAGGTCAAGCAAATCCATCACCACCAGTCGGTCCAGCACTCGGTCAGGCAGGGGTGAATATCATGCAATTCTGTAAGGACTTTAATGCCGCTACACAAAAGCAAGCAGGTGATCTCCTTCCTACAGTTATTACTGTATTTAAAGATGCTTCCTTCACTTTCATTACCAAACAGCCACCAGCAGCAGTTCTTCTTAAGAAAGCTGCCAAGATTGCATCTGGTTCTGGTGAGCCAAACACAACTAAGTGCGGCACCATTACCAAGAAGCAGCTAATGGAAGTGGTAGATCTTAAAATTGCTGACCTGAATACCAATGATCCTGAGCTAGCAGCAAAAATTCTTGCTGGCACAGCCCGTCAGATGGGCCTCGAGATCACAGGTATGTAAATTAATCTTGTTGTGTAGTAAGCAGGTAACCTTGCTAACTACACAGCGACTAATCCAAGTGTAAACTTGGTAAACCGCAGGAGAATAGCTAGCTATAGCAATTTGCCCGCACTGCAAAAAAATAACATGAGTAAAAGAAGCAAACGCTACCAGAAGGCGGCCGAACTTGTCGAGATTGACAAGCAATACGGCCTAGACGACGCAGTAGGAATTATTAAAAAGTTTCCTGCCCCTAAGTTTGACGCCACCGTCACACTTTCATTTAAACTAGGTATTGATCCACGTAAAAGCGACCAGATGGTCCGTGGTTCTGTAGCTCTTCCACACGGCACCGGTAAGAATGTCCGCGTAGTTGTATTCGCCTCCGGTGACGCTGCCAAGGCTGCTGAGGCCGCAGGTGCTGATGAAGTTGGCATGGCTGACCTCATTAAGAAAGTTCAAGAAGGCTACACTGACTTTGACGCTGCTATCGCTACTCCTGACGCTATGCTTGAAGTTCGTAAGATCGCGCGTGTTCTCGGACCACGTGGCCTTATGCCTAATCCTAAGACAGGCACTGTTACTGAAGACACTGCCACAGCCGTTAATGCTGTTAAGGCAGGCCGTATCGACTACAAGCTCGATAAAAATGGTAACGTATCCGCAGCAGTCGGAAAAGCTTCCTTCTCTGAAGAGCAGCTTAAAGAAAACACACAAGCGTTACTCGACAGTGTGGTGAAGGCTAAGCCTGCATCAGCTAAGGGTAACTACATCGAGAACGTGACACTAACTGCCAGCATGTGCCCAGGTGTTGCTCTTGAATCATCCCTCTACGCAATCAACTAATCAACCAAGGAGAAACGAACCCATGAATCCTGATAAAAAATACATCATCGACGAGCTCTTTGAGCGCGTTGACAGTTCACCATTCGTCCTCGTGGTTGACTACACTGGCATGACAGTGCCAGAGTTTAATGAGCTCCGTAATCGCCTCAGCGAAAATGGCTCAGAGTGTCACGTAGCAAAGAATACTTACATGCGTAAAGCGCTGGAAAATGCAAATCTTCCAGACATCAGTGAGCAGCTTCTTGGACAAACAGCTTTCGTCACTGGTGAAGCTGATGTCTGTGGTGCAGCTAAGACCATCAAAAACTTTGTTAAAGAGTTCCAGAAGCCCGAGATCAAAACCGGTATTCTTGATGGTGACGTGCTTGACGGTGCCCAAATTAACGCCCTTGCAGACCTTCCATCACGCGAAGTTCTTCTTGGACAGCTTCTTGCTGTTATCAATGCACCAGCTACACAGCTTGCACGCGTCCTCAACGAACCAGCAACATCTCTCGCACGCGTCATTCAGGCGAAAAATGCAGAGTAAGCTACACGCAAAAAACAAATCTGAACGGATGGCGTATCCCTCTCCAGGGACGCGCCTGATTAAACATTAAGGTTCCCACGTCGGATCTTAGGCATAAGAGCTGAAATGTCCGGAAGCTCCGGGCGCGACGTAACCAACAAAAAGGAGAAAAATAAAATGGCTGACTTAACTAAAATAGCTGAAGAACTAGGCAAACTCACCGTGCTTGAAGCCGCTGAGCTTGTAAAATCCCTCGAAGAAGAGTGGGGCGTATCCGCCGCCGCTCCTGCTGCAGTTGCAGTTGCCGCCGGTGGTGGTGATGCAGGTGCTGCTGAGGAAAAAACTGAATTCGACGTCGTGCTCGCTGAAGCCGGTGGTAACAAGATCGCTGTCATTAAGGCAGTTCGTGAAGTTGCTAGTGGACTCGGTCTTGCTGATGCCAAGAAACTTGTCGAGAGCGCTCCAGTTCCCGTACTTGAAGGTGCATCTAAGGACGACGCTGATGCAGCTAAGGCCAAGCTTGAAGAAGCTGGTGCCAAGATCGAGATCAAGTAGTCTACTACTTACTCAATCTGCCTAGACTAGTTCTAAGCAAACAATAAGGCTTTCTTTGTGTATGGTGCCACTGCCCAGCACGCACCATACACAAGTCAGCCATTATTTTCAGAAAAAAAACAATAACCGCACCCACGCGCGGTATTCAGATATGACTGTAATGGTCTACCATGGCGGCAATACCACCGCAGATATATCTGAAGCCCGCTCGTGAATCGCCAGGGAAGACGTTCCCCGGAAATTCACTCAAACACATAACAAACTGAAGCACTAAGCTAACTACGAAGCCCGGACTGGAAACAGTGCGGGCAAATCTGCCTTTCGGCTAAACGTAGAAATTAAGTAATTCACGCTGTTAAAATACAAGCCAAACACCCAGCTCATACCCACTAACTATTATGGCCGACAGACGCTACTACGGAACAATTGAGGAAGTTATCGAACCCCCGAACTTGATTGAGGTTCAGAGCAAATCCTATGAGGACTTTTTGCAAGAAGGCATCCCCGCATCACAGCGCGAGGATAGCGGACTTCAGGCCGTCTTCCGTGAGATTTTCCCGATCAAAAGCTACGATGACGCAATCACCCTAGAGTTCATTTCCTATGATATGGAAGAGCCTAAGGCCACTGCGCTCCAGTCCCTACAGACCGGAGAGACCTTTAGCGCAGCACTCTATGTTACTTTCAAATTAAAGGACGAAACCGGCACTAAGAAAGAGCGTGTTTACATGGGTGAAATGCCTATGATGACTCGTCGTGGCACATTTGTCATCAACGGAGCTGAGCGTGTTATCGTATCTCAGCTACACCGCTCACCTGGTATCTGTTTTGAGACATCCACTCACCTTAATGGTAAACTTCTGCACTCTTTCCGCATCATTCCAGATCGTGGATCATGGCTTGAAACGCAGTTTGATACCAATGACCTTCTCTATGTTTACCTCGACCGCCGCCGCCGTCGTCGTAAATTCCTCGCTACCACTTTCCTACGTGCCATGGGCTGGCCTACGGATCGCGATCTTTGCGAGCAGTTCTACAACATCGAAAAACTCGACCTTAAGAAGATCCTCAAATCAAATGACGAAGAGGAACTTGCTCAGAAGGTTACCTTCGAAGACATTCTTGATGGCGAAGTAGTCATCGTAAAAGCCTACGAGCCAATGACCATTGGTAATGTGAACCAGCTCATCGAGCTAGGCCACAAGAGCGTAGACGTTATTGACTCACGCGAAGATGAAATTCTTCTTAAGTCTCTTAAGAAAGACCCTGCACACGATGAAGAGTCTGCTCTTAAGGATATTTACCGTAAGCTTCGCCCTGGTGATCCACCTACAACTACAAACTCTAAGGCACTACTTAATCGTCTATTTTTCGACGAGAAGCGCTATGACCTTACACGTGTAGGCCGTTATAAGATAAACCAGAAGCTTAAGCTTGATGTGGACTCTTACGCACGCATCATGGTTCCTGAGGATTTCCTAGGCGCTGTGAAGTATCTTCTCCGCCTGAAAAAGGGTGAGGGTGTGCTAGATGATATTGACCACCTTGGATCACGTCGTGTTCGTGCTGTAGGTGAGCTACTTGGTAACCAGTGCCGCGTAGGTCTGGCTCGTACCGAGCGTCTTGTTAAAGAGCGTATGACTCTCTTTGACGTTAACTTAGAGGGTATGACCCCACAGAAACTGATCAACCCTAAGGCACTAAGTGCTGTGATTCGTGACTTCTTTGGTCGTTC
>JALZUC010000008.1 GCA_023301765.1 Akkermansiaceae bacterium
CTACAAACACAAACACACTACAACCTTGGTAACTCACTCTTCATGACCAGCTGGAGTCAATTTAAACCCGCCCAAGACACCACCCAACAACCATCCTCAGATGGTAAACAAAGCTACCAAGTAGAAAGCCTCCCCTCCGCCATCACTGCCCTAGAAGACTCCATCAGCCACTACCAAGCCAGCCTTGCCCTGGACCCAGAACACAAAAGCGCTACCCACAACCTCGACGAAGCCAAGAAACTCCTCCAACAACTCAAACAAGAACAAAAACAGCAGGAGCAACAGGAGCAGCAACAAGGCGATAATAAAGATAAAGGCGATGACAAAGGAGAGACCCCCGACAAAGGCGACCCAAAACAGCAAGATAAAGGCCAAGGTGAAAAACCAGGCGACCAACCAAATCAAAACGGCCAACCAAAACAAGACCCCAACGCAAAACCAAAAAACGGCCAAGGAGACCAAGAGCAAAACGATCAAAAGCCACCTGAAAACCAGCAGGGAGAAAATCCAAACTCAGATCAAAACGATCTAGCTAATAATCCACAGCCTAGAAACTCAGAACGCCAACAAGGCGAAACTAAAGAATCCTACGCAGCTCGCGTCCTAAAAGAAAACTCAGATGCAGAAACTCGCCCTGTCCAGCGCCGCCTCCTACGCCTACGCCGACCAAACAAAGACTGGTAAGCGAACTACCCTTACCACGCGCACCATCATCACAAAAACGGTCATCACCCTACTCCTCAGCCTCTGTATTATAGTAAATACAGCTGCCCAGAGCACCCCCGCCACAGACGTATACGCAGACGCCGCCCTAGGCAGCCAAGACATCCTCTCTGGAGAACAAGTCACCCTCGTCATCCGCGTCTCGGGTATACAGCCCAATAATCGCCCAGTAGCACCCGAAATCAAAGGTGTTGCGCTAAACTACGTCCGCACTCAGACACAAATAGACGCCCAGCGGCGCCTAGGTTACGCATACGTATTTCGCCTCACCCCGTTAAACCCCGGTAGCTACACCATCCCCCCCATCCACATCCCCACCGCAAAAGGAGCGCTTAAAACAACCGCCATCCCCTTCACCGTACACCCCATAGAAAAGCTTACCAGCTACCCGATAGCAAATCACCAAGAACAAATAAAAGCCGCATGGTACCCCGCCAAAACATCACTCTACCAAGGAGAACAATGCCGCCTTTACCTTAAGCTCTACATTCCAGAAACCGTAAACATAGTAAACTGGAGTTTCCCAGAGGCTACTAAAGTAAACTGCCTAGCATGGCGCTTCGCGTCCCCATCAGACCACAGCACCAGCCAAGTATCACTTAACAATACCACCCACAAGGTAGTCACCTACTCCACCACACTCAGTGGTATCCAGCCCGGCACCGCCACACTCGGCCCATCAAAACTAGAGCTCTACCACCGTACCGCTGTCATCTCCCCCACGCGAGGCTTCATTACCAAAGACACCCCCATTGAAATCCCGCTCCCCACGCTCAACTTTAACATCATCCCCCTACCCGGTGGTGCACCAGCACACTTTAACGGCGCCGTCGGAAACTTTGAAATAGACGCCTACACAGAAAAAACCACCTTCACAGCCGCAGACCCCACAGAGGTTATCCTCCGCATCGGAGGTACCGGTAACCTCACCACTATCAAATCCCCCGTCCTAACAAATGACCACTGGAAAATTATCGACACCTCCAAGGTCACCCGGGGTGAAGAGCGCCGCTCCATCCACGGCATAGTCACATTCCGCCAAATCATCAAACTTCAGAATCAATCAAAGCCAGATGCCAAGAACATCCCACCCTATACATTCTCCTACTTTGACCCTGAGCAAAAAATCTACCAGACCAAAACCACTGCCCCCATCCCAATCACCATACTCCCCTCACCCACATCAACTGGCACCACCAGTATAGCACCAGAAAAGCTAGGCACACCACCAGAGGAAATGCGCACCATCCTCGGCTTTATAGACCGCCCATCTACTAAAAAATCAAAATTTAACACTCAAAACATCAAGCTCTGGCACATCATACCAGCCGCCATCGCCCTCATTATCTTCCTCCCCCTGATTCGCAAAAAAATATCCACCGCACGCACAAAACACCCAGACACCGATAAGAAAAACGCAGCTCTCACAAAAATCGCCCAAGACTCAGACACACGCACATTCTACCGCCGCGCAGGCCGCTTCATCGAGCTATGGCTCACCATGAACCCAGAATTAGAAAAAATCATTCAAGAACGTGACACCATCTGCTTTACACCAGAAAATCAAGAAGTAGCAGCAGTAACTAAAGAGCGCAGAACAGAGATCATCACCCTCCTCAAACGCTGCTCTAAGCTTACACTCATCCTCCTACTCACACTCACCTTACTTCCTGAAGTAACTGCACAAGATACTTCAACCTCAGCACCCAGCCGCACCGCCGAGGATGCTTGGAAATCTGGTAACTACCAAGAAGCTATTGACCTCTACCGTAGCACCTACCCGGAGCCTGCAAACACACCGGCAGATATCCTATTTAACATCGGTAACTCCCACCACAGGCTACACCAGCCCGGACACGCAGCACTAGCATGGAGGCAAGCACTCGTAATAGACCCCACGCACCAAAAGGCCCGACAAAATCTCCGCTTCGTAGAAATAGAAAATAACGCACTAGTCCCCAAGCACCAGCCATGGCAGCGCCATCTCCTTCACCTCCCTCCCCATATTTACCAGCTACTCTACCACACCGCACTCTGGCTAACGGGCCTCACCGTCCTCACCCTCATCGTGCGCAGACCCAATAGCCTCTCCCTAATCACCTGTATCACCATCCTAGTCCTCAGCCCCCCGCTAGCCATCCTCGCGAAGCTAGCCACCCACCACTACCCTGATGATCACCGCTTCGCGCCAATAGCTGCACAAGCCGTCATCATCAAAGAAGCTCCACTCTATGAGCATGCCCACCGCACCCCTACGGCACAGTTAAAACTCCCCCCTACCAGCCTCATTAAAATAAACGCCACCCGCGGCCCATGGAGCTATATCACCACCACAGATGATCAAAACGGCTGGCTTGACACTAAAAACATCTCTCCTCTGATCCCGTAATTAGATCTTACACTATTTCCAGAGTAATCAAAGCTACTGGTAGTGAGAAACATCACCTCAAATAATAAGCTCTGACACTGTAATAGTAGGATGTTACAATGATAACATATTCAGCTGCGAATATAAAATCTGAAGCTTTAAGTCTCCATCTAAATTTCTGTGAATAAAGGTGTCACATCAGGCCTGCTGACGAGTTAATGTAAACTATTTGATTACGCATCCAACATTTGTGTTGGCCATAAAAAGTATGCTCCAAAGCGACTCTTAGTAACATGCTTAGCTCCTGCCTTCTCACCTTTATCACTCAATTTAGACACTCCGTTAATCTCTTCAAGAAAACCAAGGCTCTTCATTTTCTTTAAAAAATCATCAGTCTTCATCCCCTTCGCCTTCGCCAGCTTACTACTACTCAATAGCTCTATTGACTCCTCAGATGGCGCCGCAACCTCTTTTTCATCCTCTACAACTTCGGCACTCAATTTAACTTCATCACTGACCCGTATAATGCGCATCGCCTCTTCATGAGTATCGGAAAACAATTCACTATCCTCATCACGGGTAAAATACACTCCCATTTCATGATTATTGATCTGACTGAAGTCATATAAATTGAGACTCGTTATAATGGCTGAGTTCTCATTTAGATAGCACTTTGAATGAAGGTTATCACAATAACTTGTCCGCACATAAACTAAGCTGCACAGCCACTTCATCTCTTTGGGGGCCAGTTCTACTTTGCCATAGACAATTCTAATATCTATCTTCATCCGGTCTAAATCTTCGATGAGCTGCTTAGTGCGCTCATTAATCTTTAAAAATGGACTGATAATTACCAATCGTTCGCGAGTTGTCTTGATTAACTCCTCTAAGTAATAATTAGCTGCTGATGTATTTAGAAATTTTGCCATGGTAAGTAAGTTAGTATAATACCGATAGTCTAGTCACCTACCACATAGACTCTCTGCCGTCGTAGTGATTAGTAGCTAAAATTATCACCAACAAGACTACCTACAGAGGTAGCAGATGACCAGCAGCATATTACTCGATTTATGTTTACAGCATAAAGTAATATCCCCCAGCTAACTCTCCCTACACCCACGAACTAAAAATCAAAATTTACAAATAATCAGATCGCCTGTAGTTTTGGCTCAAAGCATAATTGAAATAATACACCTTCGATATACTCATCATGCAAAAGATAATAAAAAAATCAGTAGCCTTGTATTTAAGTCTACTAGCCCTGAGTTCCTCAGTATACTCAGAAGAAAAGCCTAATATCGTATTCATCCTCTGTGATGACCTCGGCTATGGCGAAATACAGGCATTGAATCCTGAAGGAGGAAAGGTGCTCACTCCTCATGTCGACTCACTTGCCGCTGAGGGCATGATCTTTAGTGATGCTCACACTGGGTCATCGGTTTGCACTCCTACTCGCTACGGGCTGATGACGGGGCGCTACAGCTGGCGCACGAAGTTACAGAGCGGTGTGGTTCAGGGTTATGCACCGAACCTCATCGCTGAGGACAGACCAACCGTGGCTAGCTTTATGAAAGCGCAAGGCTACCACACTGGTATTGTCGGTAAGTGGCACCTGAACTTTCACTACCAAGACCCGACTACGAAAATAAACCTAAAGAAACCGGGGCGCTCAGATCTAGCGCCAATAGGAAGTATCATCCCCGATGGGCCTCTTACTCGTGGCTTTGATTACTACCACGGCTTTCACCATGCAGCTAACATGAAGTGCGTGATTGAGAATGACA
>JALZUC010000009.1 GCA_023301765.1 Akkermansiaceae bacterium
ATTATTCATGCCTAATAAACTGTTTTTAATGGCATGAATATGAAAGGGGTCCTATAAAAAATCTAGATATGCCACGAGTTATTCCAGAATCAGAATATGAAAACCTTAAGAAACTGCTAAAGGCATTCCCTGAAGGAGTATCCATCTCTGAACTTCTTCGCTTACCAGATATAAGAATATCTAAGCGGACCCTTCAGCGCCGCTTAGATAGCATGTGTATAGCTGGACTAATACATACTCAAGGTAAGGCTAGAGCGCTAAAATACCTACCCCAAGAGCAGACTCATTCCACGGCAAAATCATCCACACAAGAAGCGCCTCAAAATACAACCAAACCCTACAGACCAGATATTCCATACTCGTCAGAGGCTACTCAGATCAAAGCCTCAGTCACCCGCCCACTAACCCACCGGAAAAAGGTAGGTCACAAAGTAGAGTTCTTAGACTATTACCAGCCAAATCAATCTTCCTACCTGAATTCAGCTCTGCGGCAAGAACTCGCCTCCTTAGGGAATCTTGGCACCCAGAATTCACCGCCCGGAACCTACCTGAGGCACAATATAAATAATATCTCAGTAGATTTAGGCTGGAACTCCAGTCGACTGGAGGGAAACAGCTACACACAGACTGAAACCAGACATTTTCTATCCTCCGGACACCCTGCAGCAGGTAAAAACGCCGATGAGCATCAAATGATCCTAAACCATCAATCCGCTATTGAGATGCTCGCCACACAGACAGAATGCATAAACTTTAATCACCACACCATCTGTAACCTCCACGCTATCATAGCTGATAACCTCCTTACCAATCCTGCTGCCTGCGGTAGACTCCGTCAGAGGTCGCTTAACATCCCCGCCACCACTTATACCCCCATCCAGCAGCCCCACCTACTAGACTCTCGCTTTGCCCAATTACTGACCAAGGTCTCAGCCATTTCAGACCCCTTCGAGCAGGCTTTTTTCACCCTTGTTCACCTACCCTACTTACAGCCATTTGAGCATCTAAATAATACCGTAGCACGGCTAGCGGCTAACATCCCACTAACACGCCAGAATCTCATCCCCCTCTCATTTGCTGACGCCCCCAGAAGTGACTACAATGAAGCCATCAAAGGTGTGTATGAACTTAATCGTGTAGACTACCTACGTGATCTCTTTGTCTGGGCTTATCAGCGCTCAGCATCACGTTACACCAATGCCAGAGACTACCTTGGTGAGCCAGACCCTTTCCGCCTAAAATACCGCGTAGAGATACAAGATCTAGTTCGTTTAGTCATCCTTAGTGCTAAAGATGCCACCGAATCTAACTATATCCTCCGTCAAGAAGCAGACACACTTTTTACCGCAGAGCTACAAGGTAAGATTATCGACATCGTAGAAAAAGAACTCAAAGGCCTACACGAAGGGAACATCGCACGCTACCGACTACCTCTCGAACAGTTTCAAAAATGGAAAAATGAGGGAGCCTCTCCAGCTAAAATCAAAAAAACAGAACCCGTTGACTCAGGGCAGCTTAACTTTGATTGGTGAAAAAAGCTCCCCCCCCGTCGCTCCATAGGGGAAGTTTACTCAGTAGATTCAAATATAAACACGTAATGTGAAAGCTCCGTTTTAAAGTATCGTATTCATCTTAATTAGACCGCCATGTTTCTCACCCCTAAGCACATATAAATACATGCATTCCTCCATTAAAATTATCGCTTGCACCTCTTTAGCTCTTACTAGTTTTTTACAAGCTGAAAAAAAGGATCCACCTTCTGTAGTTAAACCTAATATTCTCTGGATTTACGCAGAAGATCAAAGTCCACTTTTTAGTTCTTACGGCTACAAAAACAACCCAACTCCTGCATTCGATAAACTAGCAAAAGACGGCGTTCTCTTTGAGCAAGCCTACATGCCTGCTCCTGTCTGCTCAGCCTCTCGCTCAGCACTCATGACCGGCGCTATGCAAACCACCCACGGAACCCATAACCACCGTAGTTCACGCACAGTAAATTCTCAAATCCCGCTACCAAAAGGAGTCAAACCTATCCCCGTCATCTTTAAGGAAGCAGGCTACTTCACTTTCAACAAAGGCAAGGATGACTACAACTTTCAATACAACAGAGAAGATCTCTATGCTGGGAAATTTAAAATCGACTGGGTGCAGGGCCACAAGGGCTTACACACCGACTGGAGAAACCGTAAAAAAGGTCAGCCATTCTTCGGTCAAATCCAGCTCGCAGGGGGGAAAAGCAAATCCGCGATAGATAACCCTATCGACCCAGCGTCCATTACTATGCTCCCCTACTACCCTGACATTCCCTCTATCCGTAGGAGCTGGGCCAGACACTTTGATCAAGCACGCATCATGGACCGTGAGATCGGCGAACTCGTAGAACAACTAAAAACAGACGGTTTACTAAATAATACCATCGTCTTTGTCTTCTCCGATCACGGCTACAATAAAGGAATGAGAGATAAGCAATTCTGTTACGATGGTGGACTCCACGTCCCACTAAGCATCACTTGGTATGGTAACCCAGAGGCAATCAAAGCCGGAACGCCACGCAAAGATCTCGTCAACGGTATAGATATTACCGCCACCAGCCTCGCCCTCGCAGGACTTTCAATACCGGAGCATATGGAAGGAAAAAACCTCTTCGCTGCTGACTTCAAGCGAGACTACGTCATCAGTGCTCGTGACCGCTGTGACTTCACAATCGATCGTATTCGCTCGGTACGTTCACAGAAATTTCGCTATAACCGTAACGGCCTAGTAGACCGCTCATTTACTCAGCCACAATACCGTGATAAAAGTGGTGTCTTTAAGATACTTAAAAAAATGTATACAGCAGGTAAGTTAAACGAGCAGCAAGCATGGTTCTGGGCAGACGAACGTGCAGCTGAGGAGTTCTACGATACCACTAAAGACCCTCACCAAACGATCAATCTCATCAATGACCCCGCCTACGCCAAAGCCATTGCAGAGCACCGCCAAATCCTCGATCATTGGATCAATGAAACTGGCGATAAAGGACAGTTAAAAGAAGACGATGCCGGCTTAGCCGCTACTCTGCAGCTCTGGGGTACTAGATGTGTAAATCCAGAATACCAAGGTATCACTCCGGAGCCAAAACAAAACCACCCAAAGAAAAAAACTGCCAAATAGATAGGAACATAACCTCATCATAACAGCCTCTATTAGAAAGGGGCAGACAAAATAAAAGCCCTCGCTGCTTTGAGCAACGAGGGCTTGGGAAATCTCGGGGGCGGCTTCAGAGTAACAGCCCTACCGTTATTAGTAACGATATAGCTCAGGCTTGTATGGGCCCTCTGGTTTCACTCCGATGTAAGCCGCCTGCTCATCACTGAGCACAGTGAGCTTACAACCAATCTTTTCAAGGTGAAGTCTAGCAACCTCTTCATCGAGGTGCTTAGGAAGAACCTTCACTTCACCAGCCTTGTAGTTATCCTTGTTTTTCCAAAGATCAATCTGGGCAAGTGTTTGGTTCGCAAAGCTGTTAGACATCACGAAGCTTGGGTGACCTGTGGCACAGCCAAGGTTTACAAGACGGCCTTCAGCAAGCATATAGAGGCTATTGCCGCTAGGGAATGTATACCTATCTACCTGTGGCTTGATGTTAAGTCTGGTGACACCTTCAGCATTATCAAGCTGAGCCATCTGGATCTCGTTATCGAAGTGGCCAATGTTACAGACGATCGCCTGGTCCTTCATCTTCTCCATGTGCTCAAGGCGGATGATGTCATAGTTACCTGTAGTGGTAACGTAGATGTCACCCCAGCCAAGAGTATCTTCCACGGTAAGAACACGGTATCCTTCCATAGCAGCTTGAAGTGCGCAAATAGGGTCTATCTCAGTAACAACAACCTGTGCACCTTGACCACGGAGTGCCTGAGCACAGCCTTTACCTACGTCACCGTATCCGCAAACAACGGCTACTTTTCCAGAGATCATAACGTCAGTAGCACGCTTGATTCCGTCAACAAGTGACTCACGGCAGCCGTAAAGGTTATCAAACTTCGCCTTAGTTACAGAGTCATTCACATTGATAGCTGGCACGAGAAGTGTGCCGTTTTTAGCCATTTCATAAAGGCGGTGAACACCAGTAGTTGTCTCCTCAGAAACACCCTTCCAGTCCTTCATGAAGGAAGCAAATACACCCGGCTGCTCAGCACCAATCTTCTTAAGAAGATTCTTGATGACCTGCTCTTCCTCAGAACCAGCTGGCTCGTTCACCCAGTCAGATCCGTTTTCCATTTCATATCCTTTGTGGATAAGAAGTGTGGCGTCACCACCATCGTCAACAATAAGCTCAGGGCCGAGCGGCTGTCCGCTCTCAGACTGACCTGGGAACTGAAGCGCCTTCCATGTGCACCACCAGTATTCCTCAAGTGTCTCACCCTTCCAGGCGAATACAGGAACACCAGACTTGGCAATAGCTGCCGCTGCGTGGTCTTGAGTGGAGAAAATATTACATGATACCCAGCGCACGTCAGCACCGAGATCTACAAGAGTCTCAATAAGAACTGCCGTCTGAATAGTCATATGCAGAGAGCCCATGATACGCACACCTTCCAGTGGCTTCTCTGGACCATACTTGGCGCGTGTTTGCATGAGGCCAGGCATCTCGTGCTCAGCGATGTCGATTTCCTTACGTCCGAAATCCGCAAGGCTGATGTCAGCTACTTTATAGTCGTTTGTTGTATTACTCATTTTGATTATTGGTTAAATTTGATGTCTCTCATAGATCTCACAGGGCGGCTTTAAGCGCGTCTACTTTATTAGTCTCTTCCCAAGGAAGACCTGCATCCTCACGGCCAAAGTGTCCGTAATTCGTAGTCTTACCATAAATAGGGCGGAGCAGGTCCATTTGAGAAATAATGTCAGCAGGCTTAAAGGAGAATACCATGTTTACAGCAGCCTCAATCTTGGACTCTTCCACCTCGGCTGTACCAAAGGTATTTACATTTACACTAACTGGGTGCGGGTGACCGATCGCGTAGGCAAGCTGGAGTTCACACTCTGTAGCAAGACCTGCGGCAACGATGTTTTTGGCAACCCACCGGCACATATAAGCAGCGGAGCGATCTACCTTTGATGGATCTTTACCTGAAAAAGCACCACCACCGTGACGCCCCATACCACCATAGGTATCTACGATGATTTTACGACCTGTCAGACCAGCGTCACCCTCAGGACCACCGATAACAAAAAGGCCTGTAGGGTTGATAAGAATATCAGTCTCAGGGGTCAAAAGATTAACAGGAAGATGCTTTTCAATAAGATCTTTCTTAAGTAGCTCTCGGATTTCCTGAGTAGCAATTTCCTTCGCATGCATCGTTGATATAACAATTGAAGTGAAACGGTTAGGCTTACCATCAACATATTCGATACTTACCTGAGTCTTAGAATCTGGACGAAGCCATGTATGTTTACGTTCCTTACGCAGCTTAGTTAGCTCCTGTCCCAGTAGATGAGAATAATGAATCGCAGCCGGCATGAGAGCCTCAGTATCCGTCGTAGCATAGCCGAACATGATACCTTGATCACCTGCGCCCTGCTCATCTGTGTCTTTATCAACTGCAGATGCCGCATCGACGCCCTGGGCGATGTCTGGAGATTGCTGACCCAGCATATTCATCAGAAAGGCACCTTTTTCAAACTTACAAGTGTAAGAAAAATCAGTGCCCTTGGCATAGTCCTCATCGTAGCCGATCTCCTTAAGAGTGTTTTTTACCACAGTGCCGTAGTCAAACTGTGCCTGGGTAGTAATCTCTCCGGCTAGCCCTACGACGTTATCTTTAACAAATGTCTCACAAGCTACACGGCTGTTAAGATCCTGCTCAAGGCAAGCATCGAGCACGGCATCTGATACGGTATCACAGACTTTATCAGGATGACCTTCGGTTACGGACTCTGAGGAGAAAATAAATGTTTTGCTCATGGAATATAAGAGGGACTTAGGGTTAGACTTTTTTTAGCAAATAAATAACATATCAATCAATCTCGATATGTTGATGCGTTCTATGTAATCCATATTTCTATGTCGTCAATTCTTAAATCTCTAAAATTACTTTCTGACCCCACACGGATTAGAATCCTCCTACTCCTAAAGTCTGAATCACTCAATGTGGCGGAGCTACAGGAAATCCTGGGTATGGGCCAAAGTAGAATCTCCACTCAGCTTTCTCAACTCAGGCAAGAAGGACTGGTCTCCAGCGCAAGATCTGGAAAAAATAATGTCTACGCCATTGCAGCATCTGATGCACTCATGGAAGTAGCTAGACAAGCAACTGCAGAGATCCCAGAGGTAGTAGCAGACTCTCAGACGCTCTCTCATATCCTCCGTAAGCGTAAGGATAAAACACGTGCCTATTTCGATGATCTTGCCGGTAAATTTGGTAAAAGCTACGTGCCTGGTAGATCATGGAAGTCACTAGCTGAGGCCGTTTTGAAAATCCTCAACTACAAGGTGGTAGCCGACCTCGGCGCAGGTGAAGGTACGCTAGCTCAGCTACTAGCCCCCCGCGCAGAAAAAGTCATCGCCATTGATAACTCACCAAACATGGTAGAACACGGTAAACAGCTAGCAGAACAACACGGACTAAAGCAGCTAGAATATCGGCTAGGTGACATAGAGTCACCACCCATTGACATAAACTCCGTGGACTTAGCTATTTTCTCCCAAGCGCTCCATCACGCTGAACATCCGCAAAAAGCATTAGACTCAGCCTATAAAATCATGGTCCCCGGAGGTAAGTTAGTGATTCTGGACCTTCTCCAGCACACCTTCGAACAAGCCCGTGATCTCTACGCAGATACTTGGCTAGGCTTCTCTGAGGTAGACCTCTATAACATGATCAAAAAAGCAGGTTTTAAAGAAATAGAAACCACCATCGTAGACAAAGAATCGGAAGCTCCACATTTTCAGACACTACTTGCCACCGCTGAGAAATAAGTAAAAAAATGAATCTCTATTCTCACATCATGCTTCTAGCTGTCCTCGCTCTAGCGAGCTGTTCACCACAGCCCCAAATAAAGAATGTAGCACCTAGACCTCCCTC
The DNA here is from genome assembly GCA_023301765.1 of Akkermansiaceae bacterium. Lineage (GTDB taxonomy): Bacteria > Verrucomicrobiota > Verrucomicrobiia > Verrucomicrobiales > Akkermansiaceae > Oceaniferula. Next base: position 7,071 of record JALZUC010000009.1, read on the forward strand.
CCCCCCCATCACTAGGCCAAGTAATATAATTAAGCCCTCGCCACCAACCACCGTAAAAAACACAACACCACCACTAAAATCACCCGTAACACCCAGAGCCAATACTCCATCACAGAGACATAGCCCACTAGCCTATCACCAGACCACACATAACGGCATCATTATCTCCACAGTAAGCTATGATGATAGGGCTCACCAGCTACGCATCGCTGATCAACCCAATGGCCCAGGCTCACGCTGGCTAACCGCGGAACAAGCCGCCGCCACCTATGGCGCTCTAGCAGCTATTAACGGAGGGTTTTTCACCCCACAAGGAAAACCGCTGGGGCTGCTCATCGAGACAGGAACACCGCGTGGATCACTCAATAAATCCTCTCTAGGATCTGGTATATTTATTTCCCCCAAAGGTAACCCCAGTATAATTCGACGCGAAGTCTACACAAAAAAACAAACCCACTGGAATGCCTACAACCTCCTCCAGACAGGCCCCATGCTCGCAGAAAACGGTCAAACTATCTCCGGTCTATCAAAAACAAATAATCGTCCTCGTAGTTTCATCGCATGGGATGGACAGCATCACTGGATGATCGGTCACGCCAGCTCCTGCACACTAGCCGATCTATCCCTGGCACTTGCCGGGCGTAACCTTGCCGGAGTAACCATCAAAGTCTCAGTAAACTTAGACGGCGGTAGATCATCTGATCTTTGGGTCAGTAGCCGTATCCAAGGAGGAGGTAAATCACACCGAGGTTTTTTAAACAAAACCGTGCGTAACTACCTCGTCCTCACCCCCCGTTAACATAGCTGAAATATTTTAATACACTGGCGCCGCACCTCGTTGCCCAACCCTCAAGCCCCCTTCCATCACACCCGAGAAAAAATGAAACGGCTCAAATGTTGCCATACTCCCCCTACGTCATTAATTACAGAAAACACCCCCCGCAAAGTATCCGTAATCAAAGTTCCACTAGGCCATTTGAAAAATTCTGAAAAAACCACCGCTCACTCAATCTCCCCGAGCTAGTCATGTCATCGAAAGCCCCTAATTGGCAACCAATACCTATAAAAACAACAAAATGAGCTCTCCGGACAAAGAGTCCCCCAAAGTTTCAAAGTCCTCAATGCCAGCGAACAAAACTGTAAGCTACACCTCAGATCTCTTCCTCTTTCAACATTCAGCCCATAGGCAATAATACATAGATAGGGTGAAAATCTAATTATTCCTAGATATCATAATGCCGGGAGCAAGTTATCCATACCAGATAACATCAAGCTAAGATTGGGCTTTGACCAGCCCGCCCATTTGTGCACAGTAACCTCATATGCAAATAAAGTCTGAGGAAATAATTATACAAGGAACCCCCGGTTCCCCAGGTATTTCCTTTGGGCCTATACATGTCATAGCACGTGGATTCTCTGCACCTGATGTTTACGAAATAAGCGAAGACCACATTGAACGTGAACAGGCCAGGTTCGAACAAGCTCTAGAAATCACAAAGCAGCAGCTAGACGAGCTACGCAATCATATCGAAAATCTCTCTGGCGAAGAAGAAGGTAAGATTTTTGACGCCCACCTCATGGTGCTTGAAGACAATGCACTACTAACGCGTGTAAATAAAACCATCCGCGAACGTAGGCAAAACGCAGAATATGCATTCTACGCAGTGATGCAAAAGTTTCTAGAAGCCATGCGCCGCATTAATGACTCCTACCTACGGGAGCGTGCCGCAGACCTCGATGATGTCTGCCAGCGTGTCCTACGCAACTTCAGCCAAGACGCAGACACCGATCACATCGATCGCCCAGATCACCACCATATCCTCATCGCCTATGACCTTAGCCCCAGTGATACAGCCTCTATGGACAGGAATCATGTCCTCGGCTTTGCCACAGAGCAGGGTAGTGTAAACTCACACACCGCCATTCTAGCACGCTCAATGGGTATCCCATCTATCATGGGCTTAGATCGTGCCGTCATTGATATTAAAACCCTCTCAGAAGCCATCCTAGACGGGTATAGTGGTGCTCTTATCCTCAATCCTACAGAAGAAACTACGCAGAAATACCGTGCGCTAGCTGACAAAAAGAAACTCGCCCTACAGGAGCTAGATACCCTGAGAGAAGAGAAAACAGCCACTTCAGACGGACACAATATAACACTATCTGCCAACATCGAGTTTACCAATGAACTACCGCAGGTAGCACAATCTGGAGCAGAAGGCGTTGGCCTCTTCAGAACCGAGTTTCTACTACTAGGCACAGGAAAAATGCCAGATGAATACCAACAAGAAAAGGTATACACTGAAGTCGTACAATCAGTAGCTCCTCACCTCTCGATCATAAGAACACTAGATGCTGGTGGCGATAAGTTGCCAGCAGAACCACTCTCTCAGCCAGAGCCAAATCCATTTCTCGGCTGGCGCGGTATCCGCGTATCCCTGACACGCACAGCCCTCTTCAAAGAACAACTTCGCGCCATCCTCAGAGCAAGTAATGCTGGTAAAATAGGCGTTATGTTCCCCATGATTTCAGGTATTTCACAAGTCCATACTGCCAAGGATCTACTTAAAGAATCCATGGACGAGCTGGATAAAGAAGGCGTTCCATTTGATCCAGACATTGAAGTGGGAGTAATGATAGAGATTCCATCCGCGGCACTCATGGCAGATGCTCTAGCGAAAGAAGTCGACTTCTTCTCTATAGGCACCAATGACCTCATCCAGTACAGTGTGGCCGTTGACCGGGTGAACCCCCACGTAGCGCATCTTTACAAACCTACCCACCCTTCTGTCATCCGCCTCATGCACATGACAGTGCAAGCCGCTAAAGATAATGGTATCTGGACAGGAGTCTGCGGAGAAATGGCCGGACAGCTATCCATAACACCATTACTGGTAGGCTTAGGTATTGAAGAGCTATCTGTAGGCCCACACATCCTACCCAGTATTAAAAAAGCGGTGCGTTCCCTTTCTCAAAGTGAATGCGCAAGCATGGTAGAAGAAGCACTCAAGTCCAGCCAAAGCACACACATCGCAGCACTCTCTGCAAACATCGCAGCCAGATGCTACCCAGAGCTTATCGACTAAATAAATAGAGGCGCGCTCAATAGCACGTCACTAACAAAAGTAGCTGTTAAAAAATCACCTTTTACTTCTTCACAGCTTCACCGTCCTTTGTGATAAGGGTAAATGAACCATCATGATACTTAGAAAGTGATTTCATAGCATCTTCAGCATTAGGCTCCATCATAGCTACTGTATTAATCTGGACACCGGCAGCTTTAGCTCTCAATGCCACATCCATAGCGACTTTATCGGAGTCACGACCAGCTATACCATCTGTCATAAAAAAGATTACTTGAGGTAGAGGCTTCATACTCATAGCCATATTAAGAGGATCTTTCCATGCCGTCCCCCAGACAAGAGGTGTTTTTTCTACCGCCCTTAAACTCTTATTCACTTGCTTGTTGGTAGCTTGAAGCCATGGGACATTCTGCTTTTCCCCCTTAGTCTTCCAACCACCTCTTAGCTCCCAATCATAATTTTTTTCACCACTCGTTACAAATGCACTATCCCTGGCATCCGTCATCTGCACTTTGTCACCAGCTAACCATGCTGGACCTGCAAAAAATATTAGCTGATATTGAATATCAGGGCTCATCAGTTTGATAGATTTCTTCAGTTCCTCCTTAAGAAGCTTAATACGCCGTCCCTTCATAGATTCAGAATAGTCAATCACGTAACACACCCGATTAGCTGTTACCTTCTGCCCGAAAAACTCGGCACCACCACCGCCAGAACCCCACTCCTCACCATCTCCCCAGCCCTCACTAAATCCTTCACCATTACCAAAATCCAGAGGAATATCCACTGGGGTCTCAATTACTGGCACTGCCACATTAGTAACAACATTAGCGGCAATCACCCTAGCCATAGACGATGAAGGTGAAGATGGTTTAGCCCGCACCTGTCGAGTAACCTTCTTTTTAACGACTTTCTCCTCCACTTCGGTAGCAGAACTATAAGCAACTAACTCAGGAGTAAAAACTTCAACTTTAGGTAGTAACAATAAAGTGAGAGAAACACCTATAAGTAAAACTATTAATATAGAGATAACAATACTACTGATAGTACTATTTCGTTTCTGTGCTTTCAGTCTCTTCTTAGCCTCTGGGGTTAATTGTGCATGTAAACTCATAATATATTGTAATAGCTCATGTTATAAGGACTGTATTTATTAGTGCCATATCTAAATCATGATCTAAAAAGCCATCCTAATACTAAGTAATAATTTGTCAAAAAAAAAGCCCTACAAGAAAATCATCTCAGAAAAGCTAATTATAAATAGAGAAAGCCTCTAATTCTCGACTTTAGGGTTGCGATAAGACACCTAGTTATGATTAATTAGTTGTCACCTACGCGCTGTTCTAGCGTTCAGGTAATATAACCAACAAAGGAGCACACTATCGCAGGAAGACCTAAAAGGCCAGGAGGAGGCGGCGGAAGACGCCGAAATAGACACAACTACGGACCACGTAAGCCAAAAGATGACGGTCGTGAGGATAAAGCCGTGGAAGTAGAAGGCACTATCTCCTCTGTTTTAGCTGGAACAATGTTTAAAGTAGCCCTCCCCAGTGGCCACGAAGTCCTCGCTCACATTTCTGGTAAAATGCGTAAGCGCTTCATCCGTCTAGTAGTTGGCGACAAGGTGAAAATGGAAATGTCACCATATGATACCAGCAAGGCAAGAATTGTCTTCCGTGTAGGCTAATTTCACCAGGCTACGCGCCCCACATGGAAGTACACTCCCCCTTCTAAAAAAATCTGTCTCATGTTACGTTTTTACGCTTACAAAGGCTGTGATAGCTGCCGAAAAGCACGTAAATGGCTAAACCAGCGTGCAGTAAATTTTGAAGAAATAGCTATCCGTGATACTCCCCCCTCACTGGACGAGCTTAAACAAGCTCTCCAGATCAATGGGCTAAAACCCTTATTTAACACCTCTGGTATAGACTATCGCCAGCTAGACATGAAGGACAAATTACCCGGTATGTCTGAGGAAGAAGCCATCAACCAACTAGCAGAAAACGGCAACTTGATAAAAAGACCTTTTCTCACCGGCTCAGGAATTAGCTTAGTAGGATTTAAAGAAAAGATTTGGGATCAAGCGCTGAGCTAAAACCAGCTTAATCATTTCTGGTCAAACTCCCCAGCATAAGTCTACACTGCGTCAGACTATGCAAATCTTTGAAACATGGCAACAAGCCTTCCTCGCCATTCTTGTGGTATTGGTCTTTATCTCATTTGTTAAAGAATGGATTTCCGCAGAGCTGATAGCCCTATCAGCATTAGTCGCCTGTATCCTCACCGGTATCCTCAGCGTAGATCCTGAAGACCCTTACAATGCACTCAGAGTATTCTCTCACCCAGCTCCCATTACCGTGGCCTGCATGTTTGTCCTCAGTGTAGCACTGGAAAAAACAGGAGTAATAGAAGCTCTCGGTATATGGTTTGAAAAACTTGCCGGCTCCTCACCTCAGAAAATGTTAGTAGTTATGATGCTCTTAGTAGCATCTCTATCTGGCTTTGTTAATAATACCCCAGTGGTCGTAGTCTTCATGCCCATCGTTATTGGTATTTGCCGTAGGCGTGAATATACCGCCTCTAAGTATCTTATACCACTTTCCTACGCTGCCATCGTAGGAGGGACCATGACTATCATCGGCACATCCACCAATCTCATTGCCACTAGCATCGCAGAGAAAAAAGGTCTCGAGAATTTCAGTATGTTCTCCATCACTCCGCTCGGAATCATCTTTGTAATCACAGCATTTCTTTACATGCTTACCATAGGTAAAAAGCTCTTACCATCAAGAGTTACCCTAGCCACCCTACTAGATAATGAAAACTCACGTGAATTTATCACCCATGCATACATAAGTAAGGACAGTGAATTAAATGGTAAACATTTCTCTCAAACCCCTTTAGCAAAGATGCAAAAAGCCCGCGTCTTAGAAATACTTCGTGATGGAAATAAACTACGCACCCCCCTAAATGAAATTATATTTGAAGCTAATGATGAGATTATTTTCAAAGGAGTCCTAGAAGGTGTTATGGACGTATCGCACACAGAAGGTATTGACCTCAGAGGGAATGATTCTGTAGGGCTAGAAGGTATCCGTACCGAAAGTGCGTTACTCATGGAAGGCATCATCGGTCCAGACTCCACCATGACAGGTAAAAGCCTCAAAGAGCTGAATTTCAGACAACGCTTTGGAGTCTTAATCCTAGCCGTTCATCGCAGGGGCAGAAATCTCCGTGAACGCTTTGAAGATGAAAAACTCACCTTTGGAGACACCATACTCGTCCAAGGACCAGCGCAAAAAATGCGTCAGTTATTCAGCCAAAAAGACTTCATCAACCTAAGCGAACCTAAACATACTGTCCTCCGCCGAAACAAAGCACCTATTGCCATTGGTGCTCTCCTTCTCTTCATGGTAGTAGGCGCCCTAGGAGGGCATTTTGGTATCCCACAAGTCCCCATCGTACTACTCGCACTTGTAGGCGCGCTTCTGGTCCTCATCACTCGCTGCGTCCAGCCACAAGAAGCCTACCAAGCCATCGAGTGGAAAGTAGTCTTCATGATCTTTGGAATGCTAGGGCTCGGCATGGCTATTGATAAATCGGGGCTCGCTCAGAGAATTGCAGACGGCATGACCTATGGGCTAGGTATTAAAGATCCCTACATCATGCTAGCCCTGATGTATCTATTAGCCGCCGTCATGACCGAAATCATTTCTAACAATGCTGTAGCCGTCCTACTCACACCACTAGTCATCGTTGTGGCAGAGACACTCGGTGTTAGCCCTATACCCTTTGTTATTGCTGTAATGTTTGGCTCATCTGCCAGCTTCTCCACCCCCATCGGATACCAGACCAATACCTTTGTCTACGGAGCTGGGGGCTATAAATTTAGCGATTTCTTCCGCGCTGGATTCCCACTAGCCGTAATCCTATGGCTAATAGCTAGCTTTATGATTCCAAAGCTCTGGCCCTTCTACCCCTGAAGCCTCAACTCACCAAAACTAGCTATAAACTGAGTAATTACAAAAAAGTCCTTCAAGCATTCTAACAATTTACCTGTAAGTTCATCGAAGCCAAAATCTACCCTAAAAACAGAGTTACCGCGTAACCTAATCGGAGACTGATAGGCAGCAAAGTGCATAATTCCCCCTAATGATGGCTAACTCATTACTTTAATTCTAAATCATTTAAAACACACAGCTACTACAGCCAGTAACCGGGTCTGAGGCCATAAGTTAGGCCGGTCTGGACTGTAATCTTGGGTAGGATTCTTGTTTTTCTCTTGCTACTTATTACCAAGGTATTCCTGCGTGTTAACCGAGTGGAGGGCGTAGCCCGTAATAGAGTCAACTCGCAGGAGGCGAACTCATTGGCGGTCTTGTAATCT
>JALZUC010000010.1 GCA_023301765.1 Akkermansiaceae bacterium
CTTAGAAAGTCTGTGATTTGTTTAGCTGCTAGGTGGACATGCCGCAGAATATGAGGTGAATCTGAGCTGATACAAGAATGTGTGCTAGCCTTCTTGTCGTGTAGTGGGCGGTGATAAAGAAAATCGCTCTTGAGGTATAGCAAACCAGTTCCCTCACGATTAAACTCGCTCTCAGAATATCCGCATTTTGTGCAGACGGAAAAACCTAATTCATATTCGCCACTATTCATGGCTAATAGTTCACCTCCTATATGAAGTTGTGCAGATAGAGATGGTTTTCCTCCAAAGCTTGCGATTTTAGTTAGGTCATCTGCATTTGTGGGCTGTAGATAAACTTCTATTGTAGGGCGTATTCTGTGTGGAGAACCATTAAATGAAGGCTCTTCAGTCGCAGAGGTTGCAAAGCCGTGTTTCACAAAGAGTAATTCTTTTTCATTCTGTCCTTCGCTAGGACTATAATTGTATTCAAATCTCTGTGAAGTCTGGTCCCATTTATACCAAGCCCTTAAACCCATACCTTCATTGGGTATATCTTGGCCGGTCCAGCTCTTTAGAATGCCTTTGGATTTGACTATCTTACCACCTACTAGAACTCTACTTCCAGGGGCGTATTCGCGGATAGCCTGTGATGCAGAACGATTTAGTCGATATTCTGAGATGTTATGGTCATTAGACGTAGTCTGTTTGCTGTTATGAACTTTAAGCTCACTCAGACCAATAGGGAAACCGTAGCGCGGAAGCACCATTTTATCACTAAAGCATTCGATAAGAGATGTGTTGTATAATTGCTTTAATTGATAGTGGACAGCATTAGCTCTGGATCTCTCTTCGTTAGAAGCTGATGGAGGAATTGATTCCCATTGGTTAAGAAGGTCAGTATAACTCTCTTCCCAAGTCTTAATTACATCTCTAACTTTGATGCGTGCATCTTGAATTAAGAGGTGAAAGCCTGATTGCAAGTGGTCTTCAAGCACTGTAGATTTTAGTAATGAATTTGCTTGTTCCTGCAAATCATTAGGCACTTTTTCGATAACATGATTTAAATATATATCGAAACAACCGGCCAAACTCGAACCTTGTTGTTTCCATGGAATAGCAGAGCTAGAGTTTACTCCATACAGAGACTCCGCCTCTGGTTTAAGCCCGTTTTCCCAGTATCTAGTTTGTGGAATATTAGTGAACGTGCCCATTTTTCCAAAAGCATTCATTGCTCCAGTGTGATCCCCATCTGAATAGAGTTTGCTGAAGAAGTAACTGAACAGCATCGCATTTAAGTGGCGTTTGATAATGTCATCACGATCTAAAAATATGGAAGGGCCACGTAGCTTCTCTGTTAAGTATGCTTGGAAGTCTTCAAAAACTTTACGCTCATAAGGTGAGTTTCTAGCGTAGCTGATCACTAAAGATGAACCATTTGCACGACGGCCAGCGCGACCAGCGCGTTGCAGATAATTTGCCTTACCTGGAGGGATATTTCCCATTAAGACTCCGTTTAGGCCGCCAATATCAATACCTAATTCCAAGGTAGTGGTAGAGCTAAGAATATTTCTGATTCCAGATTTAAATAAATCCTGGATACGTCTGTTTTCAGAAGCTCCGATTTGCGCGCTATGCTCTTCTGCCCAGAGTCCGTAGCGGAAAATATCAGAGTCTTTCCACTCACGACGGGCACGGCCTATACGTGGCGTCTGAGAGAGCTGTTCATTAGTGACAGGTTCTAAACTTGCTTTCTCCGAGCGGAGATAAAGTCCACAAACTGAACGAGGCCATACTTGCCCTGTGTCGCGGCATTGATATAGCTCGATAGGCTTTCTTATGCGAAGCTCGGAAAATTTAATACGTATCGCTGGCATAGAAATTTGATCGCCAGTCTGTTTCTGATCGCATTCAAGCCACTTCAGCCTTCCGCTCTCGCCCTTTTCCCACAGCGTTCTATAGACATCTTCTAGTAGTGCTTTGGCTGTGATTTCGAGATTGTCCTTGGTGTGTCCTATTTCTGTAAGGAATTGAGCTACAAACTTGTAAAATTGAGAACGCTCAGTCTTAGGAATAAAGCTTATGACCGAGTTTCTATAAGTGCTATTTTCACTAGCCCATTTACCGATATAAATACCACCAAAACTATATTCTTTATTATCTTCATCGCTACCAATTGAGACGGCTCCAAGATCACGAATTCTATCCAGAACAGTAGTAATAAATTGAGGGAACTCTTTAACTAAGGATTGGCGTAGTTGCTCTGTTGGTAATGCTCCAATAAATGAATTGGATGGAGAAAGCCCCTCTATACCGGGGTATACAACTTCTAGTAGACCAGTAGTTTCTAGGTCGAGGTCTGGCCAGCTAGTGCGTCGAGCTAGTTCTTTGGCAAATCTTAATCTGATGTCTTCTAAGACAGCTTTTTTATTGTCTTTAAATTTATATTCGATCCAGCTGTCCTTTTGGTGCCTGTTAGCAGTTTCTCTATGAATGAATTCTTGCAGCCGCTCAGTTTCAGCTAGTTTTTTAACAAATTCAGCAGGCCTCTCTCCTAATAATAAACCCTCCTTTTGATCCTCTAAGCGATTTATTGCAATCAACAATGCGTTCTTAACAATTTCAGGACTATTTTCTGCATTAGTGGTAAGTTCAGAAATGTTAAGGTTTATATCATCTATTGAAATATTTTCTTCTTGTTCGAGCGCTTCTACCACCATTGCCCGGAATAGTTGACGCTCATGATTATTGGTGAGTAAAGGACCTAATCTTGCGGCTTCGGATCTGCTATCGGAAAAGATCAACATTTGCTTCCCCTGAGCAGGCTTCCATTTTTTACTGTCACCGGAATATGCAGGCATAGCATTGAGGGCTGCTTCTGCTATTACTGCTAACTGAAGGCGACTATCACTACCAAACGCAGCTAGATTACTTCTTTTTGGATTTGAGGTTGAAGTGGATTCTTCATCGACTGGATATAGAGTTATTCCAGAAGTATCAATTTTGCCTGAAGTATGGTCGAAGTATTTTGCAGAAGTTCCACTGACATTTGGCTCCAGTGAATAAAGGCTGATTCGCTGGATTAGTGTTTCATGCTGATCTTGAGTTTTAGCCATCGCTGTCGGCGGGCACTTGATTCCGCTACCTTGCTCTATGCCTCCTAAATACCAACTGCCATTGGACTTATCACGTAGCACTAATAGTGGGAATGATTCATCGGCCTCAGGTTTAGTCTGAAACCCTGGCGCATAGAAATAGCCAATTGGCTGTCCATTAATAGCAAAAATGAGGTCAGGGCTGGGTGCATGCTCTACAGCAAATGAGAAAAATAATCCATCTGGCGCTTTAATACTCCAATGAATACGATTTGGTAGAAGGGGCGTCTCGTCGACCGTATTACGTGCTACAGCTCCAAGTTGAAGTAGCCTTCTCGTGGCTTCCAATGTATCCTGATTCTCAATTCCCCATAATTGTTGTGCTAGGGATGGTAGAGGGCTCAGTTTAGCATGATACATCAGTTCATAAAGCTCCTGAAAAAGTGGTGACTTCTTTAGCTGCTCATTTAAATAAGTAGCAATGCATTGGTCTTTTGCTAAAATAGAGCCCTTATTTAGGTCTAAAAAACTTAGAGCTGACAGTAGCTCACCCCATTTTTCATCATTTGAAATGACTAACGATTCTTTACCGTTTTCCTCATGAACCGCTGTGAAATCTGGCCAATTCTCTGCGGCGATACCATTCACGGAAGGTAGAGTAAAATTTTCTTTGGAAGCTGTAACCTGAGGAGGAGCTTTTTCTCCTAGAATCACCTCAACTTGGTCTTCTGACTTACTGAAAATATTAGCTCCAAACTTTCTCAGTGTAGTGACTTGTTCGTCTAAGCTTCCTTCACTGAGTGTCGCTGAAGTAGCGTAATGATAAACTGATTTAGGATGAACGGTTGATTTGGCACAGGTTCTGCGGAGTAGCATCGTGATCTCGGCAGCTAGATTACCGCTGTATAAGTGAGCTTCATCGAGAACAATATGCCTAAGGTTTTCTCCAAAGAAAACAGCATCTTGAGGGCGACAGAGCATGTATTCTAACATCGAATAGTTCGTAACGATGATATCAGGTTGTTCAGCTCGATTAGCAATATCAATCCGCTTGCCTTTATCATCTTCAAGCCCTCTAGCCTGCTGACGGGTGCGCATTCTGCACTGATCAGTTAGTGGATAGTTTTCTTTGTTAGCTACTTTATGGTCTTCTGGTGTTTCTCCTGTGAAATGAAAAATTTTCAGGTCACTTTGTCCTTTCAGCCATTTTTCAAGCCTTTCCACCTGGTCTGTAACGAGCGCATTCATTGGGTAGAGGATAATGGCTGAGACCCCTTCTCCAGGACGCTTCTCTGATTGAATTAGTTGGTCTAGAAGAGGGAATAGAAAACTCTCTGTTTTACCAGCGCCCGTTCCAGCAGATACAACTATTGCTGGCTTTTCATTGTTCCCATCAGATGCTCGCGCAGCCTTTACGCTCTGCGACTGGATATCACGTAATTGCCATTCCTTGTCAAAGGCTTCATTGGTATGAAGTAAATTGGCGAGCTTATTTGAAATAAGCTTCGTGTCGACAAATCCTTGCATAGTCACTCCACTTGCTTTTGGTGGAAATGCAGCTTCAACCCATAAGTCACCACAGAGTCCACCTTCAGCTGGTCCTCTAGACCACAGGGCTTGGCTGATTTGGTCAAGTTGAGGGTCAGTAACGAAGTGATCTGACCTACAGAAGTCTATGAGCCTACCCTTAATAGATTCTGTTGCGTGTATGGCGTTGAGTTGTGACATAATAGAGTGATTCCGATTTTCTTAATGAAGTATTAAAGTTTTATAAGCTGGATTAGCCAGCATGTTAAGATCCTACGCACGACTGGATTACTAAGTAATAAGGCATGATTGTGATTTTCTAGTTCAGTAGGGTTTAGTTGGGCAGATGACATTTGTTTGAGACAGCTTTCTAAGAAATTTCTGTCGAGCCCCATAGTTAAACACAGGTCATCGACCTCCTGGCTTGTATATGCGTAATTCCTAACAAGAGCTTCTTTTGTAGTCTCTGCAACTGCCCGATTACTATTATCTATTTCATTCCTAAGATAAGGTTTTATTATAGCTTGAATAATGAAGGGGCTGATAGATCCAAGCCTTGAGATTGCGACTGGTAAATCCTCGACTAAAGCGTTGGGGCGGAATTCTTCGTAAACACCTTCTACGATTTGGCTAGCAACTAACAAATCAATGGTGCTACTTGCATTACTTTCATATATTAGTGCGCCAATAATATCGATCCATGATTCGTCGATAGGCATGGCTGTGAAATTACCTTCTAGGCTATTATTTTGGCTTAGCCAGATAGGCAGTATTCTTCCTAGGTTATGGTAAAGAAAATTAATTACATTACCTCGATGATGTTTAGCTGCGATAGGGGCCTTGAACCAACGTAAGACCTCTGCTGTAAGCATTGCTTCTTCTCGTGACATAGGATGCTTAAGGGGCGTGCTCCAAGTAGTCAGAACCATCCATGAACCGATGCGTTCTTTTTTATAGAACAGTCCGAAGCCATGAATGCTGATACCGTAACTAAGGTTAGGGTCTTTGGGAGGGTGTGGAGCAAACCAGTCAAAACCACCATTAGGGTCGGGGTGTTCAGTTAAGGACAGCTCTATAAGTTCTTTATTAGAATTGTATGCATAGAGACTGTGATCAGGTGATAGTTCTATTTGATTGAAATTTCTGAGGTTTATTCCATCAGCATTAATGATAATCTTCTTAATACACCCTGTGTCAGCTACTTGGTCGACAACTGTATACAGAGCTGGGCCTGTGTTGTAGAGTCCACGATAAACGCTTAATTCCTCTCCATAACCTTTAAGGTTAGGAATATTGATGGCTCGTGTTCCAAGCCTACAAACTACTTTCGAACCTTCCAGTAGGTAGTCGTCCCTATGGCCTTCTTGCTCTAGATAAGGGCTATGACTTTCTCGTAGTAATTTAAATAATGCACTAGCCGCTAACTTAGTATTCAAATTTTTACTGGCTTTATAAGCACTGATTTTACCAGAGTTTAGCATCAAAGCTAGATTTCCAGAAAACTCTAAATTTGCTTCACAGCGATGGGCTTTGCCGTTGTATTGGATTGAAGCTGTAATTTTACTGTCATAGTAGATTTTTCCAGCGCTCACTTCTAGCTCGGCACAATAGTAGTTTTCATCGATTTTTTGTAGATTAACAGGATCTACGCCATATCTTGCCCAGTTGATAGTGGCTTCATCTGATACTCGGAGACGAATAGAATAGATATTTGGGGTGTTTGCTTTGCTATTTCTCCATTCTTTGGGGTTTTCGAATTTAGCTTGGAATTTGGGTTTAGCTACTTCTACTATATCGTTTTCTTCTGGCCACCATATCTTGTTCCCTTCATGCGAAATAGAGAATTCGTTTAGTAAAGTGTTAGGTATGTGATGTAGTGCCCAATTTTTATCATTCGTATATGTATTGATTGGAATTGGTTTAATCGCGAGTGAGCCTAATGTGATCAGATAACACCCTTTATTCAATGACCCTGGCTTATCTGGATTAGTAACCTTTTGCCCATTGTGCTCATAAAGGCTAGCAGGGTGTTCAGTATTCCATAAAGTGATAGATTGAGTGGCTACGACAGTTTCCGTTCGGTTCGCATCTAATGCTACAAGCTTAAACTCATACTCACTTTTTTCGAATGGTAGAGTGAAAACACCATTACCTAGAACGGAATATTCGCCGTGTTCATCACGGAGGATTCTTATATGATCCACACCATAAGCTTGAACTTCATAGAGCTCTTCAGTGAGTTCAAACTGATCAGCAGCTTCTACGCATAATTCAAATACTGGGTCAGCTAAGCCACTGGACCAGACTAGTGTTGGTTCCGAAATGATTTGAGGTTCAGGCAGCTCATCGTATCTACGGTTATAATGCTCTATTTGGTTAAGTTCTAGCTTTTCGCGTGCTTGTTTGATCAGAATAGGAATTTGTCCACTTTCGACCCATGGGCTAGCGTGAAGAAGGTCTTTGCACTTCTGCTCGGAAATTTTATTATAGCGGTAGTTTATCAAACCGTTCCAGATTTTCTGGAACGTATCACTAGCTAGAGCAGAGCTTTTAGTCAGTTGCTCCACCGCGATGGTAGCTTGATGGCCTGAAAGCCAAGCCGGAAGCCGTTTATCTATTGCCCAGTCGGTAAATCCAAATTGTAGATAGATTGTGCAAAACCATTGTTGGTGTCCTTCATTGCCAAACAGGTGCCGTAGGTTCCAGTGGTAGGCTGTCTCAGATAAAAGATTTTTGAGGTAAACAGTAGGTTGCCCATTACTCATGAAGAATCGCTGTCGCACTTCACTATCATGTAGAATTCGGCTAATGCTCGTCCATAATTGATTCTCTTTGGCGTGTCGTTTAGCTTGCTGGGCAAAAATAATGAAAAACATTAAGCCCACCACATTTAAACCAGATGCGTCATTGGCATTTTTAATATCGCCCTTTCTAGCACGCTCGATATCCATCCATTCATATGCATTTAGCTCAGAGATCCATTGGTTCAGAGATCGAAACTGCTCGTCACTCAGGCGTAGTTCAGCTGTCGACCATGGTTTGTTGAGTTTGGTTTTATCAAGCAGAGGTTCAATAAGCGCAAAAGTATCTTTGTAAGGCGGTAGACGATTATAAATTAGTTCATACATGGCATTGCGATTTAGAACAAACGGTCAGACAGAGACTTGTTCGCTGAAAGTGAATTTCTAAGATTTTGTATCCATGTAAATAAATAACAAGCACGCAATCTGGCAGGTTTTCCAACCCTTCCACAAAGTCAGACAAAACAAGCGCGCCCCACACAATTAGGCCATAGTGATGGTCCTTTCACTCACCCTACTCTTTCCTAATCAACCTATCCTTCTAATTACAGCTACTGCGGATCTGTCCCTTTATAGTCATTTATAGTCTCAAATTTGTAGGGCGACTGAGTTCGCGCTTGAAGAGCGACACAAACGCGTTATTACTAAAGGTCTGTCCCTTTATTCTCAGTAACTTTTTGATTATTTAACGTGCTCATTACACCTTTAATTAGTGTTTCAGACCTATCATTTTCAACTTATCTTCCCAATCTTTTGGAAAACCCATCTTCTCTAGCTTTAACTGAGAGTTTTTATGAACTAAGCCTTTTAGTTCAGACAACCATTCAGACTTGGGTTCAATAGTCAGAAGGCAATATAGTAAAGTTGCAATCTGAGCATAAAGGCTGTCATTTTTATCAACGATCGATTTCAAGTTTTTCTTCTTGGATGGGCAAATAACGAATTTCCTATCCCACAACCGATTATGATGAGCGCAGATATTACGGAGGTTTGTTAATGCATGAATCCATGAGGTTAATTCGGGAGGACTAGCACAGAAGTTATCAGCTACAGCCTTCTGATCGGCACGCTCTGACAACATACCATAAACCTTTGACCACGACCCCATACTTAACACGTCAGAAAGCATCCAACAGGGAGGCAAAATAGGGTCTCCGTATTTTTTGTAATAATGCCGTATCGGTAACGACTCTTTATTCCTGCGCGCCTCATCATAAGTTTTTTGGATAAAAGCTTTATGATTAAAGACCAGCTTACCTTCTTGATTTAACTTATCGTTAAAAAGACTACTCTCCATGAGCCAATGTGGACCATGATTTAATCCCATACTTTCATTTAATCGGGCACGGAATGAAACTTCAACATACTCAATCCCATCTAATATAAGAGCTCTTAATTGACGGTCAAATTCATAAAGCTCGGCAAGATCCTCAAACCTTGTTCCTTCTTGATAATTTTCCGTAAGATCCCCCTTAGAATCTTCTAACCTGAAACTTAGACCGTAGCCCTTGATCCTATAATAACCGATTTTTTCTAAATACCTATGTGCATAGGCTTTGTCATCAATCGTAATTCCTCGTTTACGAAGTTCAGCTATAATTTCAACACTACTTCTGTAGGTTTGGGTATAACTTCCATTAGAAGTATGCTGAGTACAAAAAGAAGGCGCAACCTGGTTCGCTTCCGAAAATCGGAGTCGCGTGTTGCGCACTGTCACCACCTCAATGCTCTTGATCTCCGACTGATTCAAGCAGAATTTTCTAAGCTCCCCTCTGAGAGCCTCATCATTTTCATCTTCAGCCTTTATTTCATCGGCGTTCATCTAAAAAAAGATAAGTAAAAAAACTTTAAATGAACAACAGCTATAAAAAACCCTACTGACAAGCCTCGCACTCTTCGCCGTTCATCATGGCCTCGATTGAGCAGGCGTTTTTCTCAGCTTGAGTGTATTGCTTTTTGCCTTGTTTGACATCGATGGTTGATTTCTCGATGTTGGAGGCTTGGAGAGTTCTTAGGTAGTAGGTGGTCTTGAGGCCGGTGTGCCATGCGTGGCGATACATGTGACTGAGGGTCTTCATGTCTGGCTCTGCTAGGAAGAGGTTCACGGACTGGGACTGATCTATCCACTTCTGGCGTCTGGCGGCGGCATTGATGATGGCATTATAGCCTACGCCGAAGACGGTCTGGTGCTTCTCTTTGAGGTGGTCTGGGATGTCCTCGATGTCTGAGAGCTCGCCATCGAAGTATTTCAGCTGATCTAGCATTTCTTGATTCCAGAGGCCTTCTTTCTTTAAGTCATTTACTAGGTGGCGATTAAGCACGATGAAGTCTCCGGAGAGATTACTCTTCACGTAGAGGTTCTTATAGTTCGGCTCGATACATGGGGTGGTGCCCATGATGTTAGAGATGGTGGCTGTGGGTGCGATGGCGAGAACATTAGAGTTCCGCATACCGTGCTTAGCGATCTTCTCACGCAGGTGTGTCCAGTCCATCTTTGCGCCGCGTGGCACATCGATCTTTACTCCGCGCTCTTCTTCTAAGATTTCCACAGTGTCTTGTGGCATGAGGCCGCGGTCCCACTTAGAGCCTTTGTAGCTGGAGTAGGTGCCCTGCTCTGCTGCTAGATCGCTAGAGGCATTATACGCGTAGTAGGCGATGGCTTCCATAAACTCGTCATTAAAGTCAACGGCGGCGTCTGAGGCAAAGGCGAGGCCTTTCTTGTAGAGTGCGTTCTGGAGTCCCATAACGCCTAGGCCGATAGGGCGGTGGCGGCTGTTAGCCGTCTTGGCAGCTTCTGTGGGGTAGAAGTTAATATCGATGACGTTATCAAGTGCGCGGATGGCTACGGTGATGGTCTCCTTCAGCATCTCTTGATCGAGTGATCCATCTGCGGTGATGTGGGTATCTAGAACCACGGAACCGAGGTTACACACGGCTGTTTCCTCATCTGAGGTATTAAGCGTGATCTCTGTGCAGAGGTTTGATGAGTGGATAACGCCGCAGTGATCCTGAGGTGAGCGGAGGTTACATGGGTCCTTAAAGGTGATCCATGGGTGGCCGGTCTCAAAGATCATCTTGAGCATACCTTTCCAGAGTTCGATGGCTGGCACTTTGCGCGTCCATATTTTACCCTCGGCAGCCATGGTCTCGTATTCTGCGTAGCGGAGCTCGAAGGCCTTTCCGTAGAGATCGTGAAGGTCTGGTGCTTCATTCGTGCGGAAGAGTGACCAGTCTTGGCGGGCTTCCATACGCTTCATGAAGAGGTCTGGAATCCAGTTCGCTGTGTTCATATCGTGACAGCGGCGGCGCTCGTCTCCGGTGTTCTTACGGAGCTCTAGGAAGTCCTCGATGTCGTTGTGCCAGCTCTCAAGGTAGGCACATCCGGAGCCACGGCGTTTTCCACCTTGGTTCACTGCGACTAGTTGATCGTTATGTAATTTCAGGAATGGGATGATGCCCTGGGACTCACCATTGGTGCCCTGAATGTAGCCACCTGTGCCTCGAACGGCTGTCCATGATCCACCGAGTCCGCCGGCCCATTTACTGAGGTAGGCGTTCTCTGCGATACCGCGCTGCATGATGGACTCAATGGAGTCATCTACCTTATAGAGATAGCAGGAGGAGAGCTGGGAGTGGAGGGTGCCGGAGTTAAAGAGTGTGGGTGTGCTGGAGCAGAAGCGGCGGCCTTTGTAGAGATTGTATAGGCGGATGGCCCAGTCATCACGCTGCTCTTTCTCTGCGCGGAAGAGACCCATGGAAACACGCATCCAGAAGAACTGGGGGGTCTCTAAGCGGCGTTGCTTATCACCAGTTTTGTCTACGATGAGGTAGCGATCATAGAGGGTCTGAACGCCAAGGTAGTCAAAGTCTAGATCTGCTGTGGGGTCTAGTGCGGCGGCGAGCTTATCAGTATCATACTGGGCGACGACGTCTGGTGAGATACGCTTAATTTTAATCCCGTAGGCGAGGTATTTCTTAAATGCTTGCTGGTGCGCGGTTTTAAGTGTGCGGATACCGTCTGTGAGGATATTCCAGTCTAATACTTCCTCATAGATGAATGTGAGGAGGATGCGTCCGGCAAACTTGGCGAAGTCTGCATCTTTCTCGATAAGGGACTTGGCATTAAGAATGATGGTGGCGGTGAGGTCTTCACGTGAGATCTCTGCACCGATGGAGCGGCGGAGCTCTTGCTCGATCTCATGCTCACTGAGGCAGAGCTCTAGGCCGATGGAGGCAAAGGCGATACGCTTCTTTAGCTCTGTGCCATCCCAGAACTGGGTGTCACCGCCAGGCATGGTGACAACGACCATGGACTCTTGATTAGGGTCTTCTGCTGGCTCCTCGTCTAGACGCATCTGGGCGCGCTGGGCGCGGTAGAGGATGTATGCCTCGGCTGCTTTAAAGTGGCCTTGGCGCATGAGTTCTTCCTGCACGATGTCTTGCACATTTTCAATGTGGGCAAAGGCGGAGTCACCATTTCTGATGGTGTCAGTAACGGCGGTGGATACTCTTACAGCGGCTTCTGGATCTTCTTTAATGGAGAGAAAGGCCTTTCTAACAGCAATCTCAATCTTGGTCTGCGACCATGGCACTACATTACCACTGCGGCGGATAAGACGGACTGGCATGGTGTGCGGCTCTTCAGAGACGATCACTTCTCCATTTTTCTCAAGTGAACGGGAGAAGACGAGGGACTTAGCAACGTCATGTGCATCATTTTCGATAAGTGCTTTTTCAATCAGAAGGCACAGATCATTATGGGTAAGACGAATCTGGCCGACGTTCTCTACCTGATCCATAAGGGACTTAGAGACACTCTGAGCTACATTAGAAACAAAGGTGCGGTTCTCATCGCTGTAGATGCTGTCTTCTTTATGCTGGCGAGAGACTAGTAAGTCAGTAAGCGCTGAGCCGATGGTCTCTGCTACCTTAGCAAGTGAGAGTTCTTCCTCACGCTCATTACCATGGGTAACAATAATCTCAGGCACGCGGTCTGCGCCCGTGTTATCAATGGATGAACGCCAATCAAAACGGCCTTCAGCTTCAGGGGCTGCGGCACGGTCTGTAATGACTTTTTTAAGGGCTAGGTCTTCGGCGAGAGATATGGAGCGATACATTTTTCTAAAGAGTGGGGAGTGGTAAGTTGGCAGTGATCAGTGTGGGGTGATCAGTGTTTTGCTGGGGAGGTTTTTGGTAGTGGGAAGTGATCACTTTCTAATCACTTACTGATTCTACGTTGGAGGGATTTTATTAGGGCCTGTAGCATGGCGGAGATTTCTTTGCTCTCTTGAATGAGGGTGGAGATATCTGTGCTAGTGTGAATGCGTTGGTGAATATAGAGTTGGGTGCGGAGTTCGCCGCATGAGCCTTTGCTGTATCTTAAAAATTTAATGTAGTCTGGTGTGCTGTTTCGTTCCGCGCTTTCGGCTATATTAGAAGAAATGGAAACTGCGGCTTGCTGCATCTGGTCTTTAAGTGCGTAGTCTTTGGAGGTTTTAAATTCTTGGTAAATGTTAACTGCTAGCTGACATGACCTTTTCCAAACATCCGAGTCTTCAAAGGTTCGGATCATTGTATTGAGTAGGAAGTGATCAGTGGCTGTGCTTGGAATGGTTTGGTATGCACTGATCACTGATCATCGCACACTAGCCACTCCCTATAGGTCATCATCATCAATCGTTCCTAGGGCGGTGGATTTTTGGTATTCGGTTACTCGGCCTTCGAAGAAGTTTTGCTCCTTCTTGATGTCGATCATTTCAGCGAGCCATGGGAATGGATTACCGACGTTACCAAAGAGTGGCTCTAGGCCACAGGTGATGAGACGGCGGTCTGCGATGAAGTCGATGTACTGGTGGAAGTCTTCGATATTAAGACCTACGGCTGAAACTGGGAGACAGTCGCGGATGAAGTTTTTCTCTAACTTTACGGCTTCTGCCATGGTCTGGCGGAGTTCTTCTTTAAATTCATCTGTCCAGATTTCTGGATTCTCTGTGCGGATCTCGTTCAGGAGATTACGGAGGAGCTCGATGTGGTTAGACTCATCACGGAGTGTGTAACGGAACATCTGGCCAATACCTGGGAATTTATTCTGACGGTAGAGGCTCAGGATCATGCCAAAGAGTCCGTAGAACTGAGTGCCTTCCATGCACTGGCCAAAGATAAAGATATTACGCGCGAGTGCTTGTTTATTTTCCGTGAGGGACATGTCCATATCACGGCGTAGGGAGCGGGAGTTCGCTACTACGAAGTCGGTCTTCTCCTGCACTGTCTGAACACCTTCAAAGATGGCTTCGCACTCGTGCGGATTTAGACCAAGGGAGGATACCATGTAGACGAGGGAGTCTGCATGGATGTTTTCCTCATGGGCGTGACGGCGGAAAACGAGCTCTAGCTCTGGGGCTGAAACAAACTCACAGATCACGTGGATCATGTTATCACCTACAATACCTTCTGCGGCTGAGAAGTAGCCGATACCCATCTTGATAATCCAGCGCTCTACGTCTGAGATTTCATCTGAGCGCCATTGCTCTACATCCTTCTGCATGGGGATGTCCTCCGGCTCCCAGTGGTTTGCACGCATGTTTGAGTATATCTCATAGGCCCACTCATACTTTAGGGGAGTGAGACCAAAGCCTGAGATATGCTCACCGCCGATTACCTTTTTCTTAGCGAGAATGGCTTCAGCTTTATCAGCATTTAGGGGGATGGTGTGGTTATCAAGAGTGGCGTTCATGGTAGGATGTATGTAGTGAGATGTGATCAGAGATCAGTGTTTTGCTAAGGATAGTTTTTCGGAAAGGTATGTGGTGACTAATCATGCACTGATCATAGATCACTACATACTGTGGGCTTGTTACAGATCCTCATCGTCGAAGGAGGTGTCTAATGTGGCGGATGATACTGCGGCGGCCTGCTTGGTGCTGAGGTGGATCTGCTCATCAAGCCATGGGAATGGGCTGGAGGCGTGGTGATACTGCCTAGGGAGCATACAGGCGGCTAAGCGCTCATCTGCGAGGAACTCGATGTAGGTGCAGAGTGTTTCTGGATCTACACCAGCATCAGCAACAGGGATTACGGCGATGAGATCTTTTTCCATGTTTACTGCATCGGTCATATAGCCGCAGAGCTCATCTTTGAAGGTGTCTGTCCAGATATCAGGATTCTCGTTAACCATTTCTTGAAGGAGCTGGTCAAAGAGACTGAGACGGAAGGTGACATCACCGAGGAGCTTATTAAAAACCTTACCAGTACCCGGGAGTTTACCTTGAGCGGCTAGGGAGAAGATTCCTGCCCAGAGGGAGAAGCACTGAGTGCCTTCCATACACTGATTCATCAGAAAGATGTTCCGTGCGATGGCCTGCTTATTGGCAGTGACGGTGGTATCAAGATTACGGTCTAGCCTGCTGAGCTTTGAAACGACGAACTGCTTTTTGGCTGTGAGGGCTGGTATGTCTGAGAGGACTGCGCACTCCATAGGATTTATCCCTAGCGAGCCATGGAGGTGAACGAGCACATCACTCCGAGTGTTCTCTTCATGGACAAAACGGCCAAAAACAAGCTTCAGCTCAGGGGCAGTGACAAGGTCTCGCACCGTATAGACGCCGTGGGACTGAAACATTTCCTGAGATTTGGCAAAGGCGCCGAGAGCTGTTTTTAAGATCTTTTGGCAAGGTTCATCAAGAAGGCTAACCTGCTTAATATCTACATTAACTGAGAGCTCTGCAGGCTCCCAGTGGCAGTTTTTCATCTCTTTGTAGAGTTCATATGCCCAGTTATACTTAAGGGGCAGGATGTTAAAAAACATGGAGTTACGCCCATTCAGAACCTTCTTTGCAGAGTAAGCTTCCTCTGCTTTCTCACGATCGAGGTTAAATGTACGATCTCCAAGGGTAATGCTGATGGTATCGGCCATAATAAGTGGGGTAAAAACTAGGGAAAAGTAAGAAATTGTGAGGTAAATGTGGATTCAAATTGGTGTATCTGACTCCACACACGAAGGAAATATACTGCGGAGACATTGCTTCGAAAATCCTGTTTTGGTCAATCTAAATTTTGCTCATATAGTATCCACAAATTATTCACAATACTACATGTTGTGGTTTTCATGATTTCATTAAAATCTCTAATTTAACTTGTAGAATACCGAGCCCTAGTGAAATCTAAGTTTTTTCAGCTAGATGCACACGTAGTCTCTCTTCGAGAGCGCTATCTCTAGGGCTCGAAAAAAATATGATTTAGATCCCTAAAGTTTATTTGAGCCAAGATTTTAAAAAGTTTTGCTAAAACACGCTGAAAACTGCCTTTTTTTCCAGTTGGAAGCCATTTTTTCTAAGAAGAATAAGCGATTAAAAATTTATTCTCCCCCGAATTTAGCCACTAGAAATAGGGCGGTATGTGGCCACCATTTCAAATTAAGATTCACCTTTGGGTCTACTGCTCGACTTCCTTAAATGATCACTGGCTTTACTTATACCCAAAAGCCAACTGACACAGTAAACATACATATTACCATCATATCCCCGATTTACAGATCATGTGTGTGCTCCAGCGGTGTTTCAGCCCCTTTCTGTCCTTGTCGTTATAGCAGTGCATCACTAACTTCCATCTATGAGTCAGCCAAAGTCACAATGGATTCTTGCGGAGACGCCTGAGATCCCACCCGATATAGATGCGGGTATTCCGGAAATCCTGGGGCGTATGATGTGCCAGAGGGGGGTGGAAACCTCTCAGATGAAAAAATTCCTGCACCCGCGGCTCCAAGACCTACAAGATCCTTTTCTTATGCCTGACATGCAGCCTGCGGTGGACCGTGTGCTAGCAGCTGTAGATAGAGGTGAGCAGGTCTGTGTGTACGGTGACTATGATGTGGATGGTATAACGTCAGTAACCTTACTGACCCGCGTTCTACGTGCCTATGGTGTCTCTACACGCAGCTTTATCCCCCGCCGTGGATCAGAGGGCTATGGACTAAATGATGCTGCTCTCAAACGCTGTATGGAAGATGGTGCTAAACCTGATCTACTGATCACGGTGGACTGTGGCACGGCCTCCACAACGGAGATCGCTGCGCTAACTAGTGATGGTATAGATGTCATAGTAGTAGATCACCATGAGCCACCACCTCAGGGTAATCCTGACTGTATCGCCGTGGTGAACCCTAAATGTGCCACTAATGAGAGTGGCGCATCCTTTGACTACCTCTGTGCTGCCGGTGTTGTCTTTAAGCTGGCTCATGCGCTGTTAAAAACGCGGAAGATCGAGGGCTTTGACCTAAGAGAATATCTAGATCTAGTGGCGCTTGCTACCGTGGCAGATATCGTTCCTCTGGTGGGTGAAAACCGTCTATTAGTCCGGCATGGCCTCAAATACCTGGCAGAAACTAAAAATGAAGGGCTACGAGCGCTCATGGAGGTGGCGCAAGTCAAGGGCCCGCTCACCAGTGCTGACGTAGGCTTCCGGATCGGCCCGAGGATCAATGCCGCCGGTAGAATGGATCACCCAGAGGATGCACTTGCTACACTTGCTACGCTAAATGCGGATGAAGCCGCTGCAATGGCCGATACTCTCGATGGGCATAATAAAAACCGCCAGGGAGAGGAGCTACGCATTCACAAGGAGGCGCTCAAGAAATTAGAAGATGAGTGTGATCCTAGTGATCCAGTGATCGTCTTAGGCTCGCGCGACTGGCATCCGGGCGTAGTGGGTATAGTAGCCTCACGGATGATGCGCCGCTTTCATAAACCCACCTTCATCATCGCTATAGACGAAAAAGGTATAGGAAAGGGAAGTGGCCGTAGCATAGGAGGAGTATCTCTTATGGATGCTATTAATGCTAACCGCGATCTATTAGAAGCAGGTGGTGGTCATGCCATGGCTGCGGGTATCAGTGTGCACGAAGATCAGATTACAGAATTCCGTATGGGCTTTGGCGATTTTGTAACCAGTAATGTCAGCGAAGAGGACCGCTTACCTAGACTTCATCTAGATGCAGAAATTGATTTTCCAGAATTATCTCTCGATTTCCTAAAGAGCTATGAGCTGCTACAGCCATTTGGTTCTAACAATCATGAGCCCCTATTTATGTCTCGTGAAGTCTGGCTTACTGAGCCTCCGCAGGAACTAAAAAACCATCATCTACGGCTTTCATTTAAACAAAAGGAATGTTGGAAAAATGCTATGTTCTTTAGTGCTGCGCAGCGTGAGCTACCGGAGCAACCATGGGACATCGCCTTTACGATTAACCGTAATGTTTTCCGTGGCCGCACTAGCCTGCAGATCGTCATACAAGACGTCCGGGCACATCAAAAGGTTGATTAAAAAAGTGGCATGACTAAATATCGCCGTGAAGAGCAGCTAACAACAGTTGATTTTATCAGCGCAAAGGATGCGCTCGCATACGGAACTGCCAATGTTCTGACAGTGGAAGATCTGTTAGATCGATTACCTAAGCGTTACGAGGACCGCCGTGTCTTTGATGCCTTTCCGGCACAGGCTGGCGGAGTATCTCTGTGCCTACGTGGTATGGTTGTGGATACACAAGTTAAGCGCTTTGGCGGTAGAAAGCAGTTCTACCAGGCCGTGGTATTCGAAGGTGGTAGTAATGCGCTTAATTCTAACAAAATAACCTGCCGCTGGTTTAATATGCCGTGGATGAAGAACGCTCTTGCGGAGGGTCACGAGGTGATCTTATTTGGCAGACCCAAGGAATACCAAGGCGGCATGGTGATGGATCATCCGGACTTTGAGATCGTAGGGGAAAGCGAGGGCGCCTCTATACACCTTGAGCGAATAGTACCTGTCTATAAAGGCGTGAGCGGAATACCTCAGCGCCGGCTCCGCGAGCATATATTCAACTTGTTAGAAAAGATAGACCACTCTGATTTTCAAGCATGCTATGATCTAGACCCTTCCTACCCCCGGCATGAAGCACTACGCGAGGCCCATTTTCCTGAATCAACTGAGCAGGCGGATGCTGCCAAGCGCTACTTCGTGCTGGAGGATTTTTTCGCCCTTCAGCTCAGTGTGGTGTGGAAGAGAGCTCAGGTGAGAGAGCATGAGGGACGGGTACTAGGGAAAAAAACAAGGCTACTTACAGAGCTCTACCACAGCCTACCCTTTGATCTAACCAACGCACAAAAAAGGAGTATTAAAGAGGTGCTGGCTGATATGCGCTCCCCCTTCCCTATGAGTAGATTACTGCAGGGAGATGTAGGGTCTGGTAAGACCTTTGTGGCTATGTGCTCTATGCTGCTAGCCATTGATTCCGGAGTACAGGCAGCACTCATGGCACCTACTCAAATTTTAGCAGAACAGCATTACCTAACATTTAGAAAATGGTTAGAGCCCCTCGGTGTGCGTATCTCTCTACGTACTGGATCTCGCCAAGAGAATGTCCATATGGAGATGGCGGGTGACGCGCAGATAATCATCGGCACCCATGCGCTACTCTATGAGGGCGTAGAGTTTCAGGATCTAGGACTGATCGTGATAGATGAACAACATAAATTTGGCGTCGGCCAGCGTAGTTCACTAATCCGACAAGGGGTGATGCCTGATGTTTTAGTAATGACTGCTACACCTATCCCCCGCACTCTCACACTTACTATCTACGGAGAGCTTGATGTCTCTATCCTCGATGAACGCCCAGCTGGTAGAGGCGAGGTAATTACCGCTGTTAGGAAAAAACCTAAAGTCACTGATATCACTAAGTTTATCAAAGAGCAGCTGGCTAATGAGCGTCAAGCTTACCTCGTATATCCACTGGTGGATGAGAGTGAGGCACTTAAGGCTGAAGCCGCTACTGTGGAGTATGAAAAGTGGGTAAAGCGATTCAGCAAATACAAGGTAGGTCTACTACACGGGAAGATGAAGCCAGAGGAGAAAGATTCTGTGATGAGCGCATTCCGCGAAGGTGAGCTTCAGGTGCTGGTGGCTACTACTGTGATCGAGGTAGGTGTGGATGTTCCTAATGCAAATACCATGATCATCTATAATGCAGAGCGCTTTGGTCTAGCGCAGCTGCACCAGCTGCGTGGCCGTATAGGTAGAGGAGAACATAAGAGCTACTGCGTACTGGTGACTGATGGTAAATCAGATGGATCTGTGGAGAAACTGCAAGTAATGGCAGACACCTCTGATGGCTTTAAAATAGCTGAGGCAGACCTCCGTATACGCGGACCTGGTGATGTGCTGGGCACAGCACAGAGTGGCTTAACAAATTTAAAATTCATCGATTACCTAGCGGATACAGAACTAATCCGTGAGGCAAGGAGGCTAGCGGAAAAGGTACTAGCTGATGACCCTCTATTAGAGAAAAATCCAGAACTGCTACGCATAATTAAAGACGGCGAGGTGGAAACTGGATAAGTCATAGATGGCCCACTTCAGTGAAGTGACCTTACTTCAGAACCAGGCGCGCCTATGAACGCTCTAACACCTCTACCTCGTAACCATCTGGGTCTGTGACAAAGGCCATTTTTCTTTCGCCAGAAGAGAACTTTTCACGCCACTTAGATGGCCAGATTTCGATACCATCGTTTTCTAGTTTATCACAGTATTCGATAATGTCCTCTACACCCACAGCGGTGTGCATAAGGTCCTCAGGAAACTTCACCTCGAAATCTGGGGAGTAGGTAAGCTCAAGAAAATGTTCATTACCCGGCAGGTGAAGAAATGCCAGTTGATTACCCTGCGGTGAGGTCTTCTGTTCACCTAGCTCGAAGCCGATTTTTTGGTAAAATGCGATACTTGCAGCTGGATCTGATACACGGATACGGGTGTGGAGAAATTTGATCATGGGGGAGCTTTGCTCTGATGGTGTGTGAGGTCAAGAGCTCACCTCTATGGAACATTATTATTCACTAGAAATGTGGGCAAAAAAAGCCGCCCGTGAGAAAGATCCTCACGGGCGGCTTGGTAGAAATAGTAGTTAGATAACTTAGGCCTTGGCTTTACCCTTAGGCTTCACTGGCTTAAAGGTAAGTTCCTTAGCGTCTTTCTTACGAGAGACCTTGACGGTATCACCCTCCTTAATATCAGCACGGAGCAGGGCTTCTGCTAGCGGATCTTCTAGGTAGCGCTCTACCGCACGGCGCATTGGGCGGGCACCATAATTAGGGTCATAACCTTGCTCCATGAGTAGGTCACGGGCGGCTTTCTCCAGCTTAAGGGTGACGCCCTTATCTTCAAGACGTGCGAAGAGCTTAGAGCACTCCAGATCTACGATGACATTAAGCGCCTTTTTCTCCAGCATGTGGAAGACCACAGTATCATCTAGGCGGTTGAGAAACTCTGGTTTAAAGTGCCTTTTTGCCTCTTCGAGGATTTTGCTCTTCATCCCTTCAAAGTCACCTTCATCTTCCTGCATGGCGCCAAACCCTAGGGATGTCTGGCGTTTAATACTGGAGGCTCCTACATTAGATGTAAGGATAATAATGGTGTTTCTAAAATCAATCTTACGGCCAAATGAATCTGTCACCATACCCTCTTCCAGAATCTGGAGTAGTAGGTTCATCACATCTGGATGCGCTTTTTCAATCTCATCAAAAAGAACCACTGAGTATGGCCGGCGCCTGACAGCCTCAGAGAGCTGACCCCCTTCCTCATAACCAACGTAACCAGGAGGTGACCCGATCAAACGTGAGGTTGAGAACTTCTCCATATACTCAGACATATCAATCTGGATGAGGCTATCCGCATCACCAAACATAAATTGTGCGAGGTTCCGTGCGAGGTAAGTTTTACCCACACCAGTAGGTCCGAGAAAGAGGAATGAGCCAATAGGACGGCGCGGGTCTTTAAGGTCTGCACGTGAGCGGCGTAAGGCTTTGGAAATAGTTACTACGGCGGTATCCTGACCGATGACTGACTCCTTAAGCTTCTCCTCCATCTGCAGGAGTTTGGCAGCTTCCTTCTCCTCCATTCTCTGAAGTGGCACACCTGTCCACTTAGAAATGACGGCCATGATTTCATCTTCCCCAACCTCCACGATGGACTCTTCACTCTCTGCCTTCCATGTGGAAACGAGAGATTCCAGCTCTTCCTTAGCTTTTTTCTCAGCATCACGCATGGATGCAGCTTGCTCGAAGTTCTGCTCATTAATGGCGGTGACTTTTTCCTCTTGGATTTCAGTAATTTTTGCCTCGAGGTCTTTTAAGTTAGGCGGGCGTGTCATCTGACCAATGCGAGCGCGTGAGCCTGCCTCGTCTATTACATCGATCGCTTTATCTGGTAGATAACGGTCTGATAGATAGCGTGATGATAGTTTTACAGATGCCTCAAGTGCTTCCTGTGTGTAGCTCGCCTTATGGTGCTCTTCATACTTAAAACGGAGCCCCTGTAGGATGGCAACAGCGTCTTCTTCTGACGGTTCTTCCACCTTAACTTTCTGGAATCTACGCTCTAGTGCAGAGTCTTTCTCGATAAACTTGCGATACTCGTTAATGGTAGTAGCTCCCACACACTGTAGCTCTGCACGGCTGAGTGCTGGTTTAATAATGTTAGACGCGTCCATCGCTCCTTCTGCTGAGCCTGCACCCACGATGGTGTGTAGCTCATCAATAAAGAGAATCACATTTCCTGCCTTACGAATCTCATCCATAACGGCTTTGATACGTTCTTCAAACTGGCCACGGTACTTTGTGCCAGCGACCATGAGGGCGAGGTCTAGAGTGACTACACGTTTGTCACGCAGAAGTTCCGGCACATTACCACTGGTGATTTCTTGAGCGAGCCCCTCGATGATGGCCGTCTTACCCACACCGGCTTCACCGATGAGAACTGGGTTATTCTTAGTACGGCGGCATAGGATCTGGATGACACGCTCAATCTCAGATTCACGCCCGATTACTGGGTCTAGTTTATTCTTTTCTGCAAGTTTGGTAAGATCACGGCCGAATGCTTTTAGCGCAGGGGTCTTAGACTTACCATCACCCGCTGAGTTCTCAGATGGCTCACCATCATCATCAAATTCGTCAAACTCATCTTCTAAATCTTCTGGGCTGAAATTAGGATCAATCTCTGCGAGAATTTCTTGGCGAGTCTGATTAATATCAACTTCTAGAGTGGCGAGCACGCGGGCAGCTACACCCTCACCCTCACGGAGAAGACCTAACAATAGGTGCTCTGTACCGACGTAGGAATGCTCTAACTGCTGAGCTTCTTTATCCGAGAGGGCTAGCACTTTTTTAACACGCGGGGTGTAGGGAATGTTTCCTGACATTTTCTGCTCTGGTCCGGAACCTACCTGTTTTTCAACCTCCATGCGAACTGTCTCGAGGTCCAGCCCCATGTTCTGCAGCACGCTAACAGCCACACCTTGGCCTAGCTTGATTAAACCTAATAGAATGTGCTCGGTGCCCACATAATTGTGGTTAAAGCGGTCCGCTTCCTTACGAGCGAGCGCAAGAACTTGTTGAGCTCTTGGAGTAAAATTATTCATGATATTTTATGATTAAACAGAGGGTTAACTGATTGTTATTTAAATTTTATACAAAAGATATAGCAGGGGAAGAGAGATTTTGCAACCTGCTACGTATGATTTCAGCGCGCTGGGTGTCTCTTTCCTCCGGCGTAAGATTACGTTTAGCGTGATGCTGAAGGTGTGCTGGCTCAATGTCCATCAATAGCGCATCACAGAGCTGTAGTGTGCCCTTAGGGAAACAGTCCATATCTGCCCCTAAGCGAACGAGGGACAGATGAGTCAGCGCTTCTTTAGAGTCAATCAGGTAAGCGTACTTAAGGAGGCCATAGGCACGCGAAATCTTATCCGCAATCATCTGAGGATCATCCTCGATGAGTTTAAGCCTAGCATTACGCTCATGGTCACGCACCTTACCGATGACTCGCTCTAGCCTGCTGATAATCATTTGCTCACTCTCACCGAGGGTGGATTGATTAGAAATCTGGAATAGGTGCCCAAGTGATTCTGTACCTTCACCAAAGATACCCCTTACTGCGAGGCCTAACTTGCCTATCCCTTGTATAACCTGGCCTATATGATCGCTTATAACGAGGCCCGGTAAGTGCAGCATAGCGGAAGCACGTAGTCCTGTGCCTAGGTTAGTAGGGCATGCCGTTAGATAGCCAAGCTCATGATCAAAAGCGTAGGGAAGATCTTTTTCCAGCTGTTTATCCACGGTGGAAATCAGTTCATAGGCCTCCTGGAGATGGAGCCCAGAGCGGATAGACTGAAGCCGGAGATGATCCTCCTCATTAATCATAACACTTAGTGTCTGAGATCGATTTACTATTGTGGCACTCCCCTCACTGCGTGCTGCCTGCTCCCTGCTGATGAGGTGCCGCTCTACCAATACTTGTTTCTGCACCGATGTCAGATCACTAAGCTGGTGGGAAAATGCATCTTTCATTTCTGGGAGCGCTTCGATAGCAGGCCGGAGCTCTGATAGGGTGTCTATACGCTCTGACTTCCGAGCCCAACCGGGAAAAGGAGTTTCACTGATATTACGTGCAAGCCGAATACGGCTGGTAAGCACTACGGCGCTATCCGAGTCCGCACCGATCATCCAGTCCGCAGGGTGCTTAATTAATGTCGAAAATCGCATCATGGCATCTTAGATTTCTGTGTCAGGAGTGTTGTTATCCGCTGCTGTGCTGGTGGTAAATTTTTCAATTTCTTCATGCAGAACAGCGGCTCTCTCAAAATCTTCTGAGATGATGGCGGCAGCCTTTTCTTGCTCAAGCTTCTCTAGCTGCTGACTATACTCAAGTGCCTCTATCATACCATCAGGCGCACAGCCTATATGACACGTGTCCTTGTGCATACCTTCAAGGTTTAGCTTAATTTCTTCACGGAAAGATTGATAGCACTGACTACAGCCTAAGCGGCCTATCTTTTTTAAATCATCAAATGTAAAACCACAGCCAGCGCACTCCTGACTATCTGCCCCTCTAGGTTTTTCTTTAAGGGAGGAGCTCGATTCATGAGGAATACCTACACCAGAAGCCGCCTGCTCAGATATTGAAGAAACATCTTCGATATCTGATACAAGGCTTTCCGGATCAGCCACGCCATTTTCTGACGCGCACTTTTCACAAAGAGCCGATTTCTTAGATGAGCCGCCGATAATTTGGGTGAAAAAGACCGTGGCTTTGCTATCACAGTGGTCACATTGCATCGCTGATATGCACCCTAGACACCCTCGGGGGAAATGCGAAAGGAAAAGCTCTCGATAGAGCATTTTTTTTTAAATGACTGCATATACACGTAAATTCATAGGCCTTTAGCTGGAATTTAACCAAACCTCGTCTTGTCATCCTTTATTCATACCCTCATCCTTCTGCCGATCCAAAAATTCTGGATACTTTGATGAATATATTTCGCTACCTCACGTCCAAAGGAATACAAGGGCCTATGCCGCCCGATCCTACAATTGGCCCAGCGCCTGCTAGTGGGAATAATGAGGGTGCGCGCTTTAGTAGCACATCTGGCACCAGTACTAAGATTGATCACCCAATTAATAATGCTAGAAAACCTACCGATGAAGACTCAGAACTTGTGCGCAAAGCGCAGGAGGGGGACACTCGTGCCTTTGATTCTTTAGTCATTATACACCGAGGGAAAATTTATGCTATGATCGTAAATATGGTTAAAAACGAGGCCGATGCCTGGGATCTAGCCCAAGAGGTCTTTATCAAAGCATGGCGTGCGCTACCCAAGTTCGAGAGAAAAGCGCGTTTTTCCACATGGCTATTCCGTATTACACACAACGTAGTTTATGACTGGGCACGTAAGCGTAAGATTCAGGGTGACGGCGAGCTCAATGATGAAACTCTTGACCTTGGGGAAATATCAACCTCAGCCCCCACAGCTCCGCATCAAAGCGCGCGCCCAGATCAAGCCCTCGAGCGTAAAGAACTAGGTAATCAACTAGCAAGTGCGATTGCCAAACTCTCAACTGAGCACCGTGAAGTTATCCTGCTACGCGAAGTCCAAGGACTCGATTATAAGGAAATAGCCAAAGTCACTGAGAACTCCACCGGCACGGTGATGAGCCGCTTATACTACGCCCGTAAGAAGCTTCAGGCCATACTAAGCTCCACCTAATCCACTTCCCCTCATTTTTTAAATCACCTTTACCCTGCCATGAACAAAGCACCTGATGAAACTACACTCACCCTATGGATGGATGGCCTCCTAGACGGCGAGGAACTCCAGAACATGGAAGTCTGGGCACAAGCTCACCCAGAGCTACTCGCAGAGCGAGATGCCATACGGACTATGAGTCAGAGTCTTCAAACCTCCATCCCAAGCAGTATAGAACCACCCTATCCGGACTTCTTTAATCAACGTATTCTCAATGCCGTCACTGAGGATGGCGCGAACCAAGTTACTACATCCGCACAGAGCAAAGGCGGACTATGGCGCTGGCTAACCATACCAGTAGCAGCTGGAGCCATGGCTCTTTGCTTCTACCTCGGCACGCAGAACTCTGCACTTAAGACTAATACTACTCATTACACTACTACTATTATAAAGCCTACAGTCTACACCCCAGACAGCGGCGTAGAGGCAGAGATATTTATCAACGCTGAACAGAACGCCACGGTGATCGTTATCGAAGGGCTCCAAGACATACCTGATGATCTAGAAATAGCTGGTATACCGAATAAAGATGACCCTAACAATACTCTGATCAACACTCAGCACACATTCTAACTCTACTAACCTGAAACAGAGAATTATTCATGAAATTCGGTAAAGCCACAACCACTATCATCATCGCCCTTCTTAGTGTAGGTGCCCTCTGTGCACAAAATGCGGCTAAAGACATCGGTAAAGATAAAATTGGTATGGTAAAAACCACGATCTACTTTGGCACTAATGAAAATATTACCGACTCTAACAAAAAAGTCACTTCACTAACCGCAGCCGAAACCGTAAAGCTAAAAGGAATCCAGAAAGTAAGGTTTAAAAACTACCGTAAACTAGGCCACGATACCCGCTCGGTCCTCAGAACATATGAGAACTGGGCATCGCCACTGAAGCCATCTGAAGAGATTATGCTAAGTTTTGAGTCCCGTGGTATCTCTGAAAAAAATGGCCTAAAGCTAGACTTGGAACTCTGGCAGCATAAACGTAAAGTGATGAAGAGTGACCCCTTACTTTATCAAGGTAAACCTCTATTCATCCTTGGGCCAAAATGGCGTAGTGGTAGACTAATCATCGCCGTAGAACTTATCGAACTTAGTAGTAAATCATAATACCATGCAGATACGCACACTAATTTTACTACTCACACTCCTCGCCCCCATCACTCTCTACGCTGGGCTGGGGCTTACTTTTGACTCAGAGAGTAAGGCGGTAAAAACTAAACCTAGTGATCTTACCGTCGCCGTGCCCTACAGCTTTACCAATACCTCGCAAGACACCATCACCATCGCGCGCTGGGACTCTGCCTGCTCCTGCCTTAGTGCGCGTATCAAAGATGGGAAAATGGTTTATAAACCTGGTGAAAAAGGTGAAATACACATCGACTTTGAGCTCGGGAGTTTTTCAGGAACTCAGGAAAAAACAGTGCTCCTCTGGACTAAAGATGATCCAGCAGAAACGCCCTCCTCCGTCCTCTCTGTTAAGATTACCATCCCTAAGCTATTTGAAGTCTCACCTAAAAGTTTAGTTTGGAAACAATACAGCGCTGGGGAGCCGCAGACATTTAAAATCAAAGTTCACCATGATAAGCCTATAAAAATCATAGGTAGTAGCGGAAGTAATAATAACTTCCCCTACACTATAAAAACTATCCGAGAGGGCTGGGAGTATGAGCTTACCGTAAGCCCTGTAGATAGTAGTTCCCCTACCCTAGGTGTTATTCGGGTAGATACTGATGCTAAGATAAAGCGCTATCAGCGCCATCAGGCATTTGTCTACATACAGAAAAAAAAGAAGTAACTAGCGCTAGTGATCCCCCCCCCAACCGTCAATGGCCGAGGGCATCAATTTCCGCCAGCTTTGATCTCTAGATGCTGTTTCACTATTCGCTTATTAGCACGCCTTCATATTACACCCTAACTAGGTCATGCTAGATTGTTAAATTTTATTCCCGATTGATATTTAAGCTTTCCTAAGTATGATCGAGTTATGAAAATTTTTACCTGTTCCGCTTTACTAGGGCTATCACTCTGCACGGTCTTCCTTCATTCCTGTGGTGGTAAAAAAGAGAAATCCGCCGAGGAGCTAGAAACTTCCGGCTATCAGGTGACTCCCACAGACTTTCTACGAGCAGCGGAAAATGGAGATGTGAAAGCACTACGCCTCTTTGTGGAACAGGAGATGGATCTGAGCGTGAAAGACGCTAATGGGTGGAGCGCTCTACACTTAGCGGCCAGTGCGCAGAAGCAAGAGTCCATGGCTTTTTTATTAGAATCTGGACTTGAGGTGGATATACTCGGACTGAATGGTGTAACTCCATTGATGCTGGCGGCTCGTGAGGGTAATAGCACGGTAGTGCGCTACCTTCTTAAGCAGGGTGCTAAAGCTGAACTGAGAGATAATAAAAAGCGTAGCGCTTTAATTCTTGCCGTGGAAGGAGGTGATAAGTCCTCTGTTGAAGAGCTGGCGCCTTACACACGTAGCCAGCTGGATACCGCCCTACTTTTTGCCGCTCTCAAAGGTAAGCATCAGGTGATTAATACTCTGACCAGCTTTGGAGCTTCCGTTTATGTCCGTCATGATGGAGATATGACACCTCTTATGTTAGCGGCTCACCATGGTCATATGGATACTGTGAAGGCTCTACTAGAGAGTGGTGCTAACCAATATGCTGTCAATGAGCAGGGCTTAACAGCAGCTCAAGTGGCTAATGCAGCAGAGAAAGGCGAGATTGCTACTTTACTCAACCAAGGCCCTGCTAGTGACACCATGGTAATCACTGAGCTAGATGAGGCTCAAGGTGTAGACTGGAATATCCCAGAGACAAATAATAGGCTCTCTGAGCTAGCGGCAGGAAATACTGCTATAACTGCTGTAGAAAAAAGCTCCCCAGACGCCAGCACCACTAGAGGTAAAAGCCACATAGCTGCCAAGTCTACTCAACGTCTTCCATTTATCACAAATCTTACTATCAGTAGTAAGGGGGATGTTCCTGCTGTGCTGACTCAGGATATAGCTATGGTTGACTATAAGGAAAAATCACTACCTCTGATGCTGGAGAAAACTATCCCAGCATCATCTCAGGGTGGCAGTAAGGCAGAAGTAAGAATGCTCTTTGGTGCACAGCAGCGAGTAGCAGTCCGTGAGGGTGATATAATTCCTAATACCCGCTTTAAAATCGTAAATATAAGCCGTTTGCTTAATCACTCTAAAGTCACAGACGGGCAGCCTGCAGATGTCTCCGTAGTAGAGATAGAAGACACTCTTACCGGTAAGCGCCGTACCATGACTGCCAATATACCAGCTACTGCCTCAGAGCCATGGGCGGTAATGCAGACTAAAAGCAGTGGGAAATACTACGCCGTCCGTGCAGGTCAGAGTTTCAGCACCGCGGATGGCCAGCGCTTTACCGTTACTGATGTGCGCCCCTCACAGCTAGTTATTAGCCATCATAGCAGTGGTGAGGTATACACTATACCATTAGGGAGGTAGCAGTTATAGATTTTGGTATACACAACACTGTGACAACAGTTTGGATTTTAAAGTATATTACTTTATGAGGAATAAAGGGTGTAGATAACTCTCTTACTCATAATATATTATATTTTATGAAAATCCCTCTTTTTTATGGCTGCCTATCACTTGCCACCCTTGGCTCAGTAAACGCAACGGTTCTCTCCTTAACTGAGACAACCGATTTTGGTGAGCCAGAAGCCCCCACTCTGGTAGCATTTGGGACAGGAGCTAATACCATTTCTGGACAAGTCGATACTGATAATGGAGATACTCGTGATGCTTTCACATTTACTCTTAGTGCTGGTCAGACACTAGAAAGTATATTCCTTCTGTCTTATGATAACCCAGCCACAGGAGGCGTTGGTAATAGAGGTTTTTATCACATTGATGAGGGTTCCGCATCGGTAAACCCAGCCACAGCTGGTGCAGCTGCGGACCTACTCACTGGTAGAACATTTGTATTTAGTGAAGTTGATGGCGTAGACCTACTTGATACTAGCAGCCAGACTGGGAATACCATCGCTGCTGGTGAGCTAGGGCCGGGTACCTACACCTTTAATATTCAGAATACTTCTACGATTTCTGCTTATGAGCTACAGTTTAATGTAGTTCCTGAGCCGTCCTCCACTTCTCTACTAGGTATAGGCGCCCTGGCATTGGTGATACGGCGCCGCCGGCACCAGTAGCTATCTGTTTACTCCATCCACTCCGCTAGGCTCTCACTGAGTTGAGCAGATTTTTTGACGTGTAGTGCCTGCCCCGCCTCGATGGTGGCTCGTTTCCCAGTGCCGCTCTGCAGGTGGATTTCTACTGGATCATTACCCGGATGCTCTTTGAGAGTTTTCTGGATTTTTAAGAGGTCTGCTTCACTGTGGCGTGCTACCCAGAGGGTGAGCTGGAGAGCTCCATTTTTCCCAGGTGCTCGCGCTTTGAGTTCTTTGATTTCAGAGCCTGTAAGACGGAGGGTTTCGGTGCGCTCATCAGCCTGCACGTTTGCCTTAAGGCGGATGACACTACCGGACATAAGTAGCCCGGCCTCGCGAGCAGGGGTGTAACTTTCTGACCAGCAAACCACTTCACAGCTACCGGTAAAGTCTTCTATGTGAAGAACCCCAAACGGCTTACCATTTTTGGTAACTTTATGCTCTACCTGACGGACCATTCCGGCAAAGGGGTAACGGGCCCGCTTGTTCTTAGTATCTAATTCATCTAACAGACCTATTTTTTCAAAACGATCCGAGTCGATCACGCTGCGGTATTTATCCAGCGGATGACCACTGGTGTAGCAGCCTAGAAGTTCTTTTTCATTAGCTAGCTTTTCATCCTTAGTCCACTCAGGTATATCTGGGCTACTACCCCCAGTTTGCTCTTGGGCAGGCGCAGCACCTGCAAAGTCCATAGTATCAAAAAGAGACACTTGCCCCTGTGCGCGATCTCGCTGAGCGGAGCTCGCTGAGGCTACTACTTGCTCTATACGGTCAAACATTCCAGCACGGCTCTCCCCTGTCCAGTCCAGTGCTCCAGCTTTTGCTAAGTTCTCTAGGATACGTTTATTAACACTACGTGAGTCTAACCGGTTAGAAAAGTCATCTAGACCTTCAAACTGACCATTTTCCTCACGCTCAGTGATGGAAGTGCGCATGGCACCCTCTCCTACATTCTTAATGGCAGCAAGTCCGTAGCGGATCGCCATTTTCCCAGAAGGGATCTGCTCTGGTGCAAATTTAAGTTTAGATTGATTAATATCAGGTGGCAGGATTTCGATGTCCATGCGGTGGCATTCATTTATGAAGATACCAATTTTATCAGTATTATTAAGCTCGTTAGAGAGTAGGGCGGACATGAACTCCACAGGGAAGTTTGCCTTCAAGTATGCCGTCCAGTATGAGATGTGACCGTAGCAGGCAGAGTGGGATTTATTAAATCCGTAGCCAGCAAACATCTCTATTTTATCGAAGATTTGGTTAGCGAGATCTTTTTCAATGTCATTGGTCTCCTTAGCACCTTTAACGAAGTTTTCCCTCTCTTTGGCCATCTTCGCAGGGTCTTTCTTACCCATGGCTCGGCGGAGAAGGTCTGCCCCACCTAGGGTGTATCCTGCTACGAGCTTAGCGGCATTTTGCACCTGCTCCTGATAGATCATAACACCGTAGGTATCTGCAGAGATCTGCTCTAGTAGTGGGTGCTCGTAGCGCACAGGTTTGATCCCTTTTTTCACCTCGATCATCTGATCGATAAAATCCATGGCACCCGGACGATAGAGGGCAAGGAGGTCAATGATGTCTTCAATCTTATCGATCCCGTATTTTTTACAGGTTTCTACCATACCGCCCGATTCCAGCTGGAAGACTCCCATAGTTTCCCCCCTGTTTAATAGGGCTAATGTAGAGGCGTCATCTAGTGAGACGTTATTAATGTCAAAGTCTGGTGTGTGTACCTTGATGTGATTCACAGCGTCTTGTATGACGGTCATGTTCTTCAGACCCAGGAAATCCATCTTAAGTAGTCCTAGCTCCGTGATAGCCCCCATATCACACTGGGTGACTACCTCACCTTCATTACCTCTTGTTAGAGCGCAGTGCTCGTCTAGTGCTCGGTCACCTATCACCACTCCAGCGGCGTGCACACCAGTGTTACGGTTTAGCCCTTCCAGCTTAGTGGCATAGCCCCAGAGTTCTTGCCAGGTGCTACTGTTTTCAATGATGTCTCGTAGCTCCTGCTTATCATCAAATTCTTTTTGAAGTTTTACCCCAGGCTTGGCCTCGATCATTTTTGCCAGCATATCGGCATCGCCATAGCTGATACCCATCACGCGTGAAACATCACGGATAACACTTTTTGCTCCCAGTGTTCCGTAGGTAATGATGTGGGATACAGAGCGCTCTCCGTATTTCTGCCGGACGTACTCAATCACCTCCACTCGACGAGTCTGACAGAAGTCAATATCGACATCGGGTGGACTAACACGCTCTGGATTAAGAAATCGCTCAAAGAGTAGCCCAAAACGCATGGGGCATATATCGGTGATGCCCATGGTGTAGGCTACTAGTGAACCAGCGGCAGAACCACGGCCTGGGCCCACGGGGATATCGTTATCGCGCCCCCATTGGATAAAGTCCGCAGTAATTAGGAAGTATGAGGCAAAGCCTAGCTCATTAATCGTGCCAATCTCATAATCTAGACGTTCATCGAGCGTTTTCTGCATTTCCTCCACACCGGTATTGAGCCCTTTGGCGAGGGCCTCTAGCCGACCATCGGCATATCGTGACGCCAAGCCCTCAAAGCAGACCTTACGAAAATACTCCTCACGCGGTGAGCCATCTGGAGACTCAAACTGTGGGTATTTCTCAGAGCTTGTGGGGTCTAGCACTAGCTCCACATTACACTTCTCTGCAATTTCTAGGGTATTATCACAGGCACCGGGGAAATCGGCAAAGAGCTCACGCATCTCCGCCCCATCCTTAAAGTAATGGTCAGCCGGATAGCTTTTCCGATTTTCATCTAATAGCAAACGACTCTGGCCAATGCAGATGAGAACATCGTGTGCCTCTGCATCTTCTTTGTGAAGAAAGTGCACATCATTCGTGGCTACCATTTTGATGCCTAGTTCTTCAGAGAATTTCTTAAGCTGCTCATTAGCGATCTGCTGTTGCTCTAACCGCTGATCATTAAGTTCTAGATAAAAGTCATCTTTCCCAAAGGTGTCACTCAGGAAGGTAATTTCATCTCTTGCGCCCTCGATATCGTTTTTCTTTAGCCATTCATTAACAGCACCATTGATACAGCCAGAAAGGCAGATCAGGCCATCGGCAAACTTAGCAAGGTGCTCACGGTCCACTCTAGGCTCTCCCAGGTAATCACCATCTAGGTGGCCTACGGATACGAGCTTTACTAGGTTTTTCCAGCCGGTTTCATTCTTAGCTAAAAGGGTAAGGTGGGAAGAGTTCTTACGCCCGGGGACTTCCTTCTTATCATATAGCGAGGCGGGAGAGAGGTAGATTTCACAACCTAGAATAGGTTTAATTCCGGCATTAGTAGCATTTTGATAAAATTCTACCGCTGCATAAAGATTACCATGATCTGTCATCGCCACAGCGGGCATGCCTAATTTCGCTGCGTGAGCTACTAACTCTTTGGTCCTTACGGTGGAGTCCAGTGTAGAGTACTCTGTATGGACGTGTAGATGAACAAATGAATCTGGCATGGCGTGGCCACAGCATAGAAACCTAGTGGCACTTGGCAATATTATGAATGCCCATATAGAGATATAATTTTCAACTTTTAACAATAAGTGAGATGAACTTACATGTTTCAGGTGCTATCTAGAGTTTGTGATATTTAACTTCAGGGGGCGAAGTCACTCTAATCGGGAGCTATCAAGTAAAGTTTGAAACGCTTTACCTTCTTCATAACTGACTATGTTTAAGCATATTTACGTGTAATTACATGCCATGCGGGTAAATTTTAAAATCACATGCATATTTTACTAGACAAGCCAAACCAACCAAAGTAACTCAATTTTTCTTAAAGCAAAAGCACATTTTTTATGAAAAGTTTTAACTACCTACATCTATTATTCACTGCAGCAGTAATATGTTCTGCAGGGCCTGTAGGGGCACTTACCCTACTAAATCCAGATTTCAGTAATGTATCACGCCTAGGTGGCGGTGGGATCAATGACGTAGCCCCAGTAGGCACACAATATCAATACACTAATGTAGGCACCATTAATGTTGGAGGCGTAAGCCGCTCCGTAAACGCTTTTCTTGTCATTGACTCATCAAACGTTACTCAAATTAACAGAGTGCTCGATGATGGCAGAATCGGTTTCCAATTTAATAACCAGAATGAAAACGGGCAAACTGCTCAACAAGACGCCTTTATTCAAACCACTATCAATTTCGTCTTTAGTGATACAGGTGCAGATGCCAGTATATCAAACCTCTTTGCCTTCAGTAGTGATGTTGACTCTAGTAACCCTAGCTCTAGTAACCCAATATACTCAGATCTTGTAGGTGTAGATAATACTCATCTTGATAGAGTCGAATTTTCAGGCACTAGTCAGCTGGTTGAAGATACAGCTTTTAGTTCGGGTTTCACCTCCACTAGACTGGGTGATTTTACTGACGGGAATCATAATCCTACTAATCCAACAGCCAGCACATCTGTAAGTCAAAACCTATTGGATTACAGTGCTGATTTCAGATTACAGGAAAGAAGTAATTACACTTTTATATTTGGAGTAACTGGCGAAGATAGCGACCAGCGTGCAAATAGAATTATCGGAATTCAGCTTGATAGCAGCGCTACCATAGTTCCTGAACCTTCAGCAGTTATGCTATCCGCTCTTGGTCTTTCTATATTTATTTTACGTAAAAAGAGATAGTTATACTACCTCACTGATTATTCTCCTCTGAGAATTATCTATTTCACTAAGGACATACGGCACTAAAAACTACGGCTATATAATTTATAGCAATGGTTCGTGTCTTATGTCTTTTTTAGTACCCAGTGCTAAATGTGTTTAAATTGAATTAACGGAACGTAATTTTAATTCACATAGACACCTCAAAATCGGCATGCTACAGGTTGGCAAGCTTCTAGCCCCCATCAAAATGTAAGAGGTATTCTTCACATACCTTTGTATTGCCAAGACTGCAGCCATATCCGGCGGCGGTATCCTATACGCAATTTGGCAGCACTACCCCGAATAGTGCCTAATTTTGAGGCTCAGCTCAGCCCTCATGAAGTATATTAATAGCAGATATAAGGATATCTGGCATTACACACAGTCCGGGCAGGTGCCGAAAAATTCTAGCTCGTGGTAGAGATTTTTATACCCAGTAGTGAACTGAATTTCTTTCTCCAGATCGTGCACAGGACACGGGGCTTTAACGGGATCAATGTTACCGCAGGCAGTACAAATGAGGTAGTCTCGGTGCTGACCAGGGATAAGTAGGGCAAAGTAAGCGGCGCGCTCGTGGAGACCCAACCTCCGTACTATTCCTTTGTCAGCTAAGCGCTGAAGAAGGCGAAAGACGGTGGCCTTATCACACTGGTTAGCTAGACGCGGAGAGTCAGATAACTCTGCGAGAGTCATGGGGCGGTTAAATTCTAATAAAGTGATAAGAAGTTCTTCGAGCGCTTTAGTGCGACGCAGCCCCTCCTGGCGGCATTGATCGATGATTTCATCTAAGTTTTTGATCATTTGAGAAGTGGTGAAAAATTAGAGGAGCTCTTGTTGTCCGCTATCAGAGAACGTAGCCCCTATCTTGCTATATGCAGCAGGGAGGGCTACACGGCCACGCGGTGTACGCTTTAGAAAACCCTGCATGATTAGAAAGGGCTCGTGCACTTCCTCTAGGGTGGAGGCATCTTCACCAATAGCAACTGCTAATGTAGAGAGGCCTACTGGACCACCGTTAAATTTATAGATAGTGGCTTCGAGAATGCGTTTATCCATTTCATCTAGGCCATCGCTATCAATCTCAATCATGGCGAGGGCGTCGCTAGCTATGGGTGCGGTGATGGTGCCGTCTGCCCGGACTTGCGCATAGTCTCGCACCCAACGCAGAAGATTATTAGCGA
Source organism: Akkermansiaceae bacterium (assembly GCA_023301765.1). Lineage (GTDB taxonomy): Bacteria > Verrucomicrobiota > Verrucomicrobiia > Verrucomicrobiales > Akkermansiaceae > Oceaniferula. Next base: position 35,613 of record JALZUC010000010.1, read on the forward strand.
TACGTGGTGTGCCACGCGAACGGGCAGCAATTTCTTCTGCACCCTCGTTTTTAATAGAGACATTAAGTAGCCCCGCGGAGCGCAGAATGATGTGGGTAAGCTCTACTGCAGCGTAGTAGTCCAGGCGATTAACGAGGCCAAAGCGTGAGCGCAGTGGTGCCGTAAGCATACCGGAACGCGTAGTAGCTCCTACCAGAGTGAACTTGGGAAGGTTTAGCTGAATGGTGCGAGCAGAGGGGCCAGAGTCGATGATGATATCTAGCCGGTAGTCCTCCATGGCTGGGTAAAGGTATTCTTCAATAGCTGGGTGGAGACGGTGTATCTCATCAATAAAGAGAATGTCACCCTTTTGGATATTAGTAAGAATGCCGGCGAGGTCTCCAGCTTTTTCTATCTGTGGACCGGATGTGGTGTGAAGCTGAGTGCCAGTGGCATTCGCGATGATGTTAGCTAGTGTAGTTTTTCCCAGTCCTGGAGGGCCAGAGAGTAGGATGTGCTCTAGGACATCATCTCGCTGCTGCGCAGCTTGCACCATCAGCATGAGGCGATCAGTTACTTTTTCCTGACCTTTAAAGTCCTCAAATCCAGGGGGGCGTAAGGATTGCTCAAAGGCTGTATCAGGCGCGTCATTGGCCTGTTGGTAAAGAGATTCAGACATGAGTCAGGTGTAAGGTTTCTAGTGTAGGAGTTTCAAGTTTACCGAATAAGATCCTCTTCGTAGAAAACTTTAAATCCAGCATTATGGAGTACGGACGTGCCAAACTGACTATCCTCTAGGTGCATAGCCATGAGTGTTTTCCCCTCTGGATGCGGCATGAGTGAGTAGGCGAAGTCGACGTTGGTCTCTGCTGCACGGAGGGTTTCCAATGCACTTGCTAGTCCATTTCCGGCTTCTGTAAGTGCTACCACACAGAGTTCTGAGGTGGTGTGTGGTATACCTTTTTCCATGAATATACGCATGGTATTATCTGGATCCGAGACGACTAGGCGGACTACTGCCGCATCCTTGGAGTCCTGCACACTGAGACCTATGACTTGTATATTTTCATTACGGAGTAGTCTTACGAGTGAGCTAAGTGCGCCGGAGCGGTTTTTCAGCATCACAGAGAACTGGATGGGGGCCGTGCCTTTAGGTTTGATATCGATCTCTGCCATGGGTGTGGTGGTATTAAATCATGATTTCAGTGAAATTTAACCTTAAAATTTTCAGAAGATGATGATGGGAAAGCTGAAGCCGTTTAAGGGTATCGGTAGTTAGTGCTTTGAGGGGAGTTTATATATAAACAAGCACGTGAGCTCGCATAGACTTTTTGTTCATTAACTTTATAAACTGAGGGCTAGAGGTGTTGATAACCTTGGTGCTTACAAATAAGCTTTTGTAAGTAAATCAGCTCATTTTCAAACAAGGAAGCTAGAGTTTTAAATTAATATTTTCACTGGCAATGATCCCTAGGTTAGTCACATATAGTCCAGCTATGCTGATAGAACATAAAAAGAAACCACTCTACTGGGGGGCGCTTGATCTTGGTTTATTTGCTATTAATAAAGACTGGTATGGTGAGAGTGTAGAAACTCCAGCAGCATTTGGTATGGCAATCGATCACGGGAGTTTTTGGTTTGTTGCTACGCGCCGCGCTCCAGCTATGCTACACCCTAAAGCTAGGCCAAATCAGTATACCCCCGAGCTCTGGAAATATGATTGTGCAGAGTTCTTTCTCAGTCACCCAGGCACTGGGCGCTATCTGGAATTTAACTTAGCGGCTAATGGGGCATGGTGGAGCGCAGAGTTTACGGCTCCAAAAGTGCGTGCTCATAAGGAAGATCTTCCTGTGCCGGGGGTAAAGACCTATGGTGAACTCTCTGCAGATGGCTCATGGCTGGCAGCGGCTTCTATACCTCTGGATGCATTGCAAGCACGCTTTGGCTTTGGCTCTGAGACCCGGATGAATGTAACATTTATCATAGATTCACCAGAGCAGAGATTCCTCTCTGCTGTACCAGCCGCTGAAGGCGAACCTGATTTTCATCGGCCTGATTTATTTAAACAAGTTAAAATCATAGATGGTGGTCTGACTTTTGATAAGCAGGAAAAGGTAAAGTAAATACTGTGATGCTTTACATTACAAAGTGAGACTTTATATGATGTAAGTATGAGTTCGAGCGGAAGAAGAATTGCATTTGTAGGTGTAGGGAAAATGGGGGCAAATATGGCACGCTGTCTGAAGGATGCTGGCCACACCATCACCGCTATCTATGATGTAAATGAATCATTAACTACGCCCTTAGCAGATGAGCTAAACTGCCAGGCAGCTAGTAATCTGGTCGATTGTATTGCTCAGGCAGAGGTGGTAATCACGGTGGTCAGTGATGATGATGCCATGCGTGAAATTTTCCTAACAGCTGAGAATCATCTGTTGTCCAGCGCTGGCGGAAAGATCTTTATTAACTGCGCTACAGTGTCTCCCGTGGTTCATGTAGAGATTGAGTCCGCTGCGGAAGCGGCAGGTGCACATACTCTGGAGGCCTGTATGGCATCAAGTATAAGTCAGGCGCGCGAGGGAAGCCTATATCTTATGATTGGCGGCAAGGAGGAGGTCTTTGATAGCTGTAAAGACGTTCTTGAACATCTTTCTACTCGGTTAAGATTTATAGGTAAAGCTGGCGAAGCTGCTAAGGTGAAGGCTTTAGTAAATATGGTAATGAATATTAATACTGCCGCCCTAGCAGAGGGTTTGGGCTTGGGTGACGCGCTAGGGATTGACCTGAATATGCTCTGTGAAATTTTCTCACAGACAGGTGCAAACTCACGAGTATTGGAGACAGACGCAGAGGATATGATCGGGCGTGACCATGAGTGCTGGTTCTCTATTGACCATGCAGAAAAGGATAGTGGAATCGCAAATACTCTAGCTAAAGACGCTGGACTTAACCTTTCGCTATCACTCACCACACAGGATCTATACCAGCGAATGCAAGATCTGGGACTAGGAGGGCTTGACAAGTCCGGCATCTCGGAGCTCACCTTTAAGGGGCGTACAATAAGTTAAATTTATATTTTTAAAATATGATACCAATTAGAAACACAGCTGGAGAGAGGCTTGATGTCTCATTTCACAATGCAGAAAAATCAGACTGCCTAGTCATCCTAGGCCACGGACTAACGGGCAATAAAGATCGGTCCTTATTAGTAGAACTTGCTGATGCTCTAGCCGAAAATGGTTGGCCGTGTTTGCGTATTACATATTCTGGTAATGGTGAGTCTGAAGGAGCCTTTACAGAGTCTAACATCACTAAAGAGGTGGCAGACCTCAGTGCTATTATTGATCAAGTCGGGAGTGGCAAACGTATTGCCTACATAGGGCATAGTATGGGCGGTGCGGTAGGTGCACTATTCGCAGCGCGTGATGAGCGAGTTAAGATAATGGTATCACTTGCAGGCATGGTCTACACCGCTGATTTTGTAAAACGTGAGTTTGGTGATATAATTCCGGATGAAGGTCTCATGTGGGACGAGCCTGGCTGCACTCTCTCGAAAGCATATGTAGAGGATCTGGAAGAAATCGGTGATACACTAGCGGCCGCTAAGGAGATACGTATCCCATGGTTACTCATCCATGGGAGCGCAGATGATATAATACCCCCAAGAGATAGCGAAGACCTCTTCAAGGTATTACGCCGCCCGTCGGCCCTGTTAGAGATAGAAGGCGCAGGACACTCTTTTGAAAATCATTATAGTAAACTAACAGTTAGTATCTCTGATTGGTTAGAAAAATACTTCTAATGACGCTTCCTGATTGCATGATTAAATGAAATAGGATATAAGAAACTTTCTATGAAAGATCCTGCAGGAAATCGTCTAAATCTAGCGCTTCAGGCATCTAATGAAGGTGTATGGGAGTGGTATGTGGGAGAGCCCGATATTTATTATTCTGAACGCGCGAATCGCTTTTTAGGGTATGAAGGAGGTGATGCACCTAACATCATCACCAAAGCTGCAGAGTGTTTCCATCCCGATGACTTCCCTGAATATCAAGAGTCGCTACAGCGTATGCTCAGTCCTAATGGATTGGAAAAACTTGCGATTGAATGTAGATACCAGCACCAAGATAAAACATGGCACTGGCTCCGTGTCCGTGGTGTGGCAGTTAGGGATAATAAGGGTAATGTGCAAAGAATTGTAGGTACCATCATAGATATCACAGAGCGTAAAGTTGCAGAAACAGAACTGGAAGAAGAACGTCACCGCCTCTACCAGCTCATCGAAAATATCCCCGTAAATGTTTACTACAAAGATGAAGACTCTAAGTTTGTCCTAGCAAATAGCTCTACTGCTCACAAAATGGGTGTAGAGTCATATGAGGATCTATTAGGGAAATCAGACCATGATTTTTTTGACATTACACATGCAAATATAGCACGTGCCAATGAACTTGAAATCATGGAGTCTCGTAAACCTCAGATTCAAATTATTCAGCGCGAGACCTGGGAAGGAAAAGAGGATACTTGGGCTGAAATCTCTAAGATGCCTTGGTTGGATAAAAAAGGTAACCTTGTAGGCACTCTTGGCATTACTAGTGATGTTACAGACCTTATCCGAACACAACGAATGTTAGCTAGTGTAGCAGAGGAGCTACAGTCACGCTACACGGCAGTAGATGAAGAGCTAAAATTAGCACGCCAGATTCAGCAGGCTCTATTACCTCGCAGCTTGGGTGGATTAACACTAGAGGCATATTCTCGAAAAGTCACTTTTGGTTGTCGTTATACACCGGCCTCTGAGATGGCAGGTGATTTCTACGAGGTGTTGCCTATTTCCGAACATGCTTTTGGGTTTTTAGTCTGTGATGTCATGGGTCACGGAGTGCGGGCGGCACTTGTAGTGTCCATGTTACGCGGCCTCATGGAAAAAGAGCGTGAGGTAGCCATAGATCCTGAAAGCTATCTATATGGCATCAATGAAGGTCTCGTTGCGATTCTTCAGCGTGCCGGCGTCACTTTCTTCGCCACCGCAATCTACTGTGTGGTGAATTTAAAAGAAGGGACACTGTCCTATTCGTGTGCAGGGCATCCGTCACCGATAGTTGTTAGGTCAGGTGTAGCGAGTCAATTAGGTGAAGATGGTAATTCTAAAAACCCAGCTCTGGGGCTTATCCCCGGCAGTACATTTAGTGCAAAATCCGTCTCATTAAACAACATGGATCGCCTTTTCATATTTACTGATGGTCTTCACGAAGTTGAAGATACAGCTGGGCGTCAGCTAGGAATCAAACAAGTGGAGTATATGCTAACGGAGAATAAAGAATCAGCCCTTGAGGAGACTCTAGATCATGTGCTGGATAAAGCACGCGCCTACTCTGAGAATGGCGAATTCTCTGATGACGTGTGTCTGCTAGCTATGGACGTAATTTCTAATCTTTAAATTAGCGTTCAGTTATATGGCTAATACAGGCACCCTGTAATGATATCTAGCGCTACTATAGCAGTTTGAAAAACCGGTGAAAATACATCACTTAGATAATCATTATCAGTCCGCACTAAATCAAATACAGCCTATCAAGCATACATTATATTTTTTAGAGTTCATCTAGAGACTTTCGACTATCATCTTGTGGTAGCGAGAAAGAATCATTCTTATTAGATGATTTTCTATTAATTACTGGAGGTATCAGATCCGGGAATTCTCCCGGCACCGGCTCTGGAGGTAGTATCTCTAAATCAATTGTTACTGGTGGAGATGGCTCAGGAGTAGGTTTAATGATAAGCTCTTCTTCTGGCTCCATTACAAGATCTTGCTCAGGTAGTATAATAGGATCTACCACGATTTGTTTTTCAGATTTTGGTGGTTTAACAGCTACATCACCTGAAGGCTTACTCTGAAAAAAATTCACCAGACCTATAATTGCCAATATCACAAAAATTACGGCTATTACTAGTATCACCTTTATCGAACTTAGGCGAGGAAGTGAGGTTTTCTTTTTGGGCTTATCGCTAACAGCTGTTTCTGCGATGGCGGCAGGTTTATAAGCTAAAGCTTTAATAGGTGCTGCCTTATTCCCAGCGACTAAAGTGCTCGCTTTATAAGCTGACTCTTTAGTAGCGATAGAATCCGCTTTAGGCGGCCTCCCTCCGGTAGGCGCTGGTTCATACTTAGATTTATCAAGAGGGCCAGATCTAGGCTTTGGTATTCTATTACTAACTGGCGCAGAATCAGTGCGCTTTATAGGTAACCGTATTGGCTTTTGCGCTGGAGCTACCGATAAGCGAATAGGTTTCTCTTCAGGCTCGTATTCACCCTTAGGTTTAGTTTTGGCCTTTGGAATTACCGTTTTCGGGAGTATTACACTACGCGTGTCTACCGCCTTAGCACTAGGGTCTATATTTGGTGCCGTTTCTGCTCGGGCGCTTGGGAGTGATGAGCCAGATAGGTCTGGTGATGTTGCTACTTGAGGAGCCGATGATATTTTGTGGTCTGGCGCAAGTTCGGGTAGACCCTTGCCCTTGATTTG
>JALZUC010000011.1 GCA_023301765.1 Akkermansiaceae bacterium
ATCCTACCCAAGATTACAGTCCAGACCGGCCTAACTTGTGGCCTCAGGCCAGCAGGTTTGGAGATTGAGATAAAAAAGCCTCCATAATTTTAACGAAGCTGTTTAGAAAGCACCATGGCCATGAGCAATAATGACATCGCAGCGATGCGTGAGGAATACGGTAGCCGTGAATTACGGCGTGAAGGTCTTATCAAAGACCCTCTTGATCAGTTTGAGCTATGGTTTACTGAGGCTAGTAGAGTTAAGCTTCATGAACCTAATGCTATGACTCTATCTACCATAGGTCTTGATGGTTGCCCTGCATCTCGCACGGTGCTTATGAAATCTTATGATGAGCGGGGGTTTGTATTTTACACTAATTACGGCAGTGCTAAGGCGAGAGAGTTAGAGGCATCACCAATGGCGGCACTCTTATTTCCATGGTTGTTGTTAGAGAGGCAGGTGCATATTTCCGGTAAGGTGAAAAAAGTGAGTGAGGATGAGTCAATGAAGTATTTCTCGTCCCGGCCACGTGGAAGTCAGATAGGTGCATGGGTATCAGCTCAATCGACGGTTATTGCGTCTCGTGATGTGTTAATCAAAAAAACAGAGGAGCTTACAGCGAAATTTCGTGGTATGGATGTGCCTTTGCCTCCATTCTGGGGTGGTTACCGTGTGATGCCTGAAAGAATGGAGTTCTGGCAAGGAGGGAAGGGGAGAGTGCATGATCGCTTTGTTTACTCACGTAAGCATAGCGACTGGCAGTTAGAGCGCTTAGCGCCCTAACTGTGTGTGAAGATTAGCAGAGAGTTAAATACCTAAGATGTCATTAGCCTTTTTGCGTACTTCGCGGTAAGCGGTAACATCCTCCTTCATATCCTTTTTGAAGCCTGGAACCATGTTAGTTAGCTTTTCCTGCCACTGAGGTATTTTGTTAGGAAAGCACTGGCTGATAATATCGAGCATGACTGAAACGGAACATGACGCACCCGGACTGGCCCCTAGCAGTGCAGCTATGGATCCATCTTTTGCTGTTACGATCTCGGTGCCAAACTGAAGGACTCCACCTTTTGTTTCATGCTTCTTAATGATTTGTACACGCTGCCCTGCGATTTCCAGTCTCCAGTTTTTTAGCTCAGCCTCGGGGAAAAACTCGCGTAGGGTGTCTATGCGGTCCTCGTCAGTGAGCATGCATTGTTCGATAAGGTAGCGAGTAAGGTCGATGTTATCTTTTCCAACAGCAAGCATGGGGACAAGATTGGAAATTTTTACTGAGCTAGGAAGATCTAGTAGTGATCCACTTTTAAGAAATTTAGGAGAAAACCCTGCAAAGGGGCCAAAGAGGAGAGATTTTTTCCCGTCGATAACACGAGTGTCTAGGTGGGGTACAGACATGGGGGGAGCTCCTACGGCTGCTTTACCGTAGACTTTGGCTTCGTGCTTACTGACTGTCTGAGGGTCATCACATACTAGGAATTGGCCACTTACTGGGAAACCACCAAATCCTTTACCTTCTGGAATACCTGACTTTTGGAGTAGAGGTAGACTGGCTCCACCAGCTCCGATAAAGACGAAGGGGGCTTTAATCTTACGGTTGACACCTTTACTTAGGTTGCGAACTTTGATCTGCCATGAGCCGTCTTTTTTACGTTTGAGATCTTTTACGATATGGTTAGTAGCGAGTTTAATGCTGTCTTGGGCTTCGAGGTAGTCTACTAGCTGTTCAGTGAGCGACCCGAAGTTAATATCAGTACCGCTTAGTACTCGAGTAGCGGCTATTTTTTCATTAGGATTTCGGCCTTGAGTGATTAGCGGGGTCCATTCTTTGATTTTCTGAGGATCTTCAGTAAACTCCATGTCTTGGAAAAAATGATGCCCCTGCATTTCTGTAAAACGCTTTTGCAGGTAGTCGACATCTTTTACTCCTCTGACAAAGCTCATGTGCGGTACGGTATTGATGAATTTTGATGGGTCATCGAGGATACCTTTTTCTGTTAAGTATGCCCAGAACTGCTTTGACATCTGAAATGCTTCATTGATTTCAATTGCTTTGGAAATATCTACTGAGCCATCTTCAAGCTGTTTAGTGTAGTTTAGTTCACAAAGTGCGGCGTGGCCGGTACCAGCGTTGTTCCATGGGTTAGAACTCTCACGTGCTACTTCTGCTAGAGATTCTACAATTTGTATTTTCAATGTAGGGTCTAACTGGTGGAGTAGCACCCCTAGGGTGGCACTCATCACCCCGCCACCTATTAGAAGCACATCGGCCTCTGCCATAGTTTCCTTACGAGAGGTCAAATCATCATTTTTTAAATCCTGAATGTGTGACATGATAGCTCCCTGCCACTACTTGGGCTGGCTGTCAAGTGAATCGGCTTTCGCTAATGAAAATTATGGTATTGGCCTGACTTCGCAAAACTAGACAGCCTTAAACTCTAGGATTAGATTATATAATACAGAAGCTAAAGCTTTGAAAAAAACTCTGTAATGAGAACAATATAAGCACGCAAACCCTCTATAACTGGAAACGAAAATACGGTGACATGGACGTAAACGAGGCTCGAAAGCTACGTGCACTAAAAGATGAGAATGCGCGGCTCAAAAGAATTGTCGCCGACCAGTCCATCCAGATTGCATATTCTGAAGGAGGTGAATTCAAAAAAGTGGTAAGCGTGAAGGCGAAAGACCATATTATCCAAACCTTCATGGAACAAGGTAAAGATGATGTTAGCAGCATGTGTAGAGCTCTGAATTTGAATCGTTCGAGTTTCTATACAACGAGCCAGCGGAGCACTCGAAGTATTGAGCTAGAGCAATCTATTCTGATCAAAAGCGATGATAACCCGCGCTATGGCTATC
>JALZUC010000012.1 GCA_023301765.1 Akkermansiaceae bacterium
CATTTACGCCTTCGCTCGAAACATACCGCCCCCCACTCTGTCAAGCGGAAGGCAAGAAATACGAGAAAATATTCTGAATGATTATCTGGCCTAAGCTCAAAAATTAATCTAAAAATTTGCCCCGTTAGTAACGCTACAAACAACAACATGAATAATGAATTAACTAATAAAGAAAAGAAGCTCCTGTTCTGGGCTAGTTTCATATCACTAGCAGCAGCTGGATTTGGCTTCGCTTTCCGTATTGCTCATATGGGAAGCTACGGTGAAGAATTTGCTCTAACGGGCCTACAAGTAGGCACTATTGCAGGGTCGTGTTTTTGGCCCATTGCCATCACCATGATTCTTTTCAGCCTAGTCGTTGATAAAACAGGATATAAAGTCCCCATGTTTATTGCTGCCGCCCTCCAGGCTATCTCGGGTATTGCTACCTGTATGGCTACTGGCTACGGCGGACTCCTCGCCGCTGCAATCTGCGCAGGCCTGGGCCACGGTATTATTGAAGCGGTTATTAACCCAGCATGTGCTGCGGTTTACCCAAAGCAAAAAACAAAGATGCTTACCATTCTTCACGCCGCTTGGCCTGCAGGAATCGTAGCTGGCACTCTTCTTATTATGATCATTGATGGCACAACTGGTGGTATCAGCTGGAGAATTCACGCTTTATGGATCGTCATTCCAGCCATTGCATATGGTATCATGTATGCCCCTTGTAAGTTCCCTGTAGATGAGCGAGTAAAAGCAGGTATCCCATTCATGGACATGCTTAAGCAAGTTGGCTTCCTTGGAGCTACCCTTGCCGCTTTCATGCTAATCTACCAGATCGGCGGCGAAGTTCTTGCCGATGTATTCGGGTTATACGAGAAGCCAGAGCCTAAGAAATGGTTCTTCGGATGCCTAATTGCAGGCGTAGCAGTAGGCACTGTTTTCGGATTAATTACCAAGTCACTCGGTAAGCCGCTCTTCTTCTTCCTCTGTTTACTCATGATTCCTGTTGCCACTGCAGAGCTTTCTACAGACAACTGGATTAAGCAATTAATGACCCCAGTTATGGAAGGTGACCTAGGTATCAATGCGAACTGGGCTATTATTTTCTCAGCTGGAATTATGCTTCTGCTGCGTCTATTTGCAGGTAGTATTCTCCAGATTGCTAGTCCTCCTGTCATCATGGCAGTTAGTGGTATACTCTCTGCAAGTGCACTCTACTGGCTAGGTGCCAGCGCTTCAGGTGTCCTCGTCCTTGTTGCATTTACTATCTATGCGGTAGGTCAGACCTACTACTGGCCATGTATTCTAGGCTTTGTAGCAGAACGCTTCCCTAAAGGTGGAGCATTAACACTAAACACTGTTTCTGCTATGGGTCTGCTATCACTTGGAATGATCGGAAATCCCATCTTGGGAGTTGCTCAAGACAAATCAATCTATAAGCAAAGCCAAGAGAGTGCTCCTGAACTTATTGAGTCCGCTAGCACTAAGTCTCCATTCCTGTGGATGCAAAACGATGTTATCGACCCATCTAAAGTCTCCACATTTGGCGCAGATAAACTAAATGATCAAGGCCCAGCAATCGCCTCAGCCCTTCAGCCTGTAATTGACGGTAATGAAGATCTTAAAGAGCAGTTTGCTAACCTTGCCCCCAATGAAGACACAAACCTTCAGGCCCTTGCTATGTATGACCTAGTAGCAAAAGCAGCTAGCAAAGACGCAGACCTCAAGGTAGCACTTGATGCCAGTATCCCAGCGGCAGCTAAAGGTGGTATTACTGCACACAATGACATTATTGACCGTCATGGAGATATGAAAAAGAAATCAGGACGCGATGTTCTGAAATTTGCTGCTATCTTCCCTGGCATACTCGTTCTGGCCTTCGGTTGTATCGCCATATACTTCATCACCCGAGGTGGCTACAAGCCTCTCGAACTCAGCGATGAAGCTGGTCACTAAATATTTACACTGAAATATAAGTCTTACCAAGCGGGGCAGAGGATTCACCTCCTCAGCCCCGCTTTTTTATTTTACTAATTCACCACTAAAAATACATAACTTAACATTTATCCATGTCTCGCCCTGTCACTCTATTCACCGGCCAGTGGGCCGATCTCTCTCTTGCTGACCTTTTGCCCAAAGTTAAAGAAATGGGCTATGATGGTGTCGAGCTCGCCTGCTGGGGTGATCACTTTGATGTTGATGCAGCTCTTGCTGATGACTCTTATGTCACCCAGAAATGGGAACTTCTTAATTCCCATGGCCTAGACTGCTACGCTATCTCTAACCACCTCGTTGGCCAAGCCATCTGCGATAATATCGATGAACGCCACAAAGCCATCCTCACAGATAAAATCTGGGGTGATGGAGATCCAGAAGGCGTGCGCCAGCGTAGTGCTGAGCACATGGCCAATGCTGCCCGCGCTTGCCGTAAATTCATGGACGCTCGCCCTGCTGGCGAGCACCCTATCACCCCTGCAGTAAATGGTTTTACCGGATCATCCATCTGGCACGCCCTCTACTCATTCCCGCCAACCTCTCAGGCATACCTCCAAGCTGGCTTTGATGATTTTGCCAAACGCTTTACCCCCATCCTCGATGTCTTCGATGAGGTGGATGTCAACTTCGCCCTCGAAGTCCACCCTACCGAAATCGCATTTGATATCGCTTCCACAGAGCGCGCCATCGCGGCCGTTAAGGGGCACAAACGCTTTGGCTTTAACTATGATCCATCACACCTCGGCTACCAAGGTGTGGATTACGTAAAGTTCATCCGCACCTTCTCAGAGCGCATCTACCACGTGCACATGAAAGACGCATGGTGGGGCCACGGTGACGGTACTGTAGGTGTCTTTGGCGGTCACACTGACTTTGCAGATCCTCGTCGCTTCTGGGACTTCCGCTCTGTGGGCAGAGGTGATGTGAACTTTGAGGAAATCATCGTAGCCCTCAGTGATACTGGCTATGAGGGGCCCCTATCCGTAGAGTGGGAAGACGCACGCATGGATCGCATCCACGGTGCTACTGAATCTTGTAATTTTGTAAAAAATCTTGATTTCCCACGTAATACTGGCGGTCTCTTTGACTCAGCATTCGATACCGACAATCAATAACTTAAACTCAACACCGATTTCCTATGTCACCTAAACCTCTTAAAGTAGGTATGATTGGTGGAGGCTCTGGAGCCTTCATTGCAAATCCACACCAGAAAGCCATCCACTTTGATGGCACACGTAAAGTCCACTCCGTAGCACTAGGGGCAGATCCTGACATCGCAATGGAGGAGGCAGCAAACTGGCCTTACCCTGTAAAAGGCTACCCGTCATATGACGCCATGTTAGAAGCTCAGGCAGATCTTCCGGAGGAAGACCGTATCGACTACGTGCTCATCGTTACGCCTAACTTCGTACACTTTGATCCAGCGATGAAGGCTCTAGAGCTAGGTATCCCTGTCATGTGTGAGAAGCCTCTCACTGTAAACTTAGAGGAAGCAGACATACTCGTAGCTAAAGCCAAAGAAAAGAATGTACCCTTCGCCGTAGCACACACCTACCTAGGCCACTGGTCTAGCTGGTTTAGCCGCTTCATCGTGCAGAGCGATCTATTAGGTGAGGTCCGCTGGGTAGACTCCTACTACATGCAGGGATGGCTAGCAGATAAGCTAGAGGACTCCGGTCAAACTCAGGCAGCATGGCGCACCGATCCTAAAAAGGCTGGTGGCAGTGGCTGTGGTGGGGACATTGGCACCCATGCACTTATGCAGCTCCGCTTTGTCACAGGACAAGACGTGGAGCGCGTGTCAGCACGTCTGGATAAATTTGTCCCAGGACGTACTATCGATGACCACTTTACAGTCTACGGTGAGCTCTCCAATGGAGGGAAGTGTCTCGTCCGTGCCTCGCAAGTATGTATTGGTCATAAAAATGATCTAGGTATCATGGTCGCAGGAACCAAAGGTGCTCTCAAGTGGAGCCAAGAAGACCCAGAGAAAGTCACTATCCTTCTCCAAGACCAGCCAGACCGCACATACTGGCGTGGAGCTGTATCAGCTAACGATGGCTTCCTGGGGGACGTACCTGAATTTCTGCTCGATGAGCCTACCATTCCAGCTGGACACGGCGAAGCATTCCATGATGCCTATGCTAGACTCCACCGTGAGTTTGAAAAAGACATCCGCTCCTACAAAGATGGTGAGGAATGGTCATGTGACGGTAGCAAATATGCTAACATCGCCGATGGCCGCATGGGCTTAGCATTCATCGATGCCTGCCTGAAGTCTGACAAAGCAGACGGCGCATGGGAACAAGTTTCCAAAGGCTAATACAAAGGCTCAGCATTCAGCTCACCTAGAAGATTTCGCCCTGCGATTTCGCCTAACATTTCAAGCTCGGCAGCTAATACCTGCCGGGCTTTTTTACCGCCCTCATCTGGCCTACCACAGTGAGTGCATGAGGCAAAGCCCGGGTACCCCTCACCTTTTTGAGGATCGCTCTCAGGTGATACCAATGTGATTAACGGTCTAGATCTCTCACCACTCACTGGTAAAATAACTATCGGGTGAATCCAGCACGTTAGAGGCTTATCAAACCACGCAGACCGCCCCTTTTCCACTGAGAGCATCTGTATCCCACAGCGCCCCTCTTTATCTAAAAAGACGCAACGTGTCTTAGGGAAATGCCTAGGGAAATCCTTCGCCAGCTCATCAGGCTCAGCCTCCCGGATCGCCGTTTTTAAAGACCTCCCACCACGGGTGGAGATAATCGGATCATCAGGGAGCTTCAGCCCATAAGTCGCAAAATCTTTTTTATGATCAGCTAGAAGCCTCTTAACACCCTCAGCCTCCTCTTGAGAAAGATACACACCATCGTGACAGCAAGTCGCCCTACACCGCTCCAGCTCACAGGCACGGATCTTCTGCTCAAATGCCTCATGGTCCAGTAAAGCCTCCCTCACCTGCTCTCGTAAAACCTCTGCTGTCTCATTATAAGCTGTCACTTGCACGAGCACACTTGACACTTAAAACTCACAACTTAAAACTATAATTATGGCTCTCCCACTCAAAAAAAGCGAAGTAATCTGTTTCTACGATCTCCAATACCGCTGGGTAAAACGTAGCACAGATCGCTTTACCGAAGTCCGCATTGAGCTGAATGAAACTCCTGACGGGCAACAAATCGTCGCTCAATGCCCTCGTATATTTAGACCTGATATGGTGGAAACCATCATTGAAGAGGGTCGCGCTATGGGCTGGAATCCAGAGGAAAAAGGCGCAGATATCAATGTTCGCCTCACTAAGAAAGGCCTAGCTTTCATCGAAATTTAAACTACCCAGTTATTTCTCAAATTACAGCCTTCATAAACGGAGAGAAACAAGACTTGTATCACGCTCGATTTACAATCTTCCCAATAAATTTACCTCCTGCCGGTTAACTTCATTAGAGGTAGCACTCTCCATTATGCCAATATGAGGGAAAACTCTGTCAGCTATAACAGTAGAATCTTAAATCTACTGGGGGGCATATTTTAGTGGCCTCCCACTGACGGGAGAATGGTAATCTTGCTTTACATTAAGCGCTTATCTGGCAGCGGCAGACTCAGCACACTTCATACCGTCCAGGGCGGCAGAAATAATTCCGCCTGCGTATCCGGCACCTTCACCGCAGGGGTATAGCCCCTCTATTTCTGGATGCTGTAAATCATCCTCATTACGAGGGATGCGAAGTGGACTACTGGTGCGAGTCTCAAAACCAAGTAACCCAGCTTCTTCTGTGATGTAGCCTTTCATACCTTTGCCAAATTTGCGGAGGCCTGTTTGCATTCTACTGGAGATGAAATCTGGCATAATCTCATGGAGAGGGGCTGAGGTGAGGCCGGGGAAATAGCTAGTCTTTGCTAGGCTAGCTGAGGTCTTACCGGCTAAGAAATCTGTGACTCGCTGGCCAGGGGCTTTCTGGAGTCCTCCTCCTGTTTTAGATGCTAGGATCTCCATACTTTTCTGGAAAGCTATTCCGGAGAGGATACCGTGCTCTTGGTCAAATTCTACAGTGTCTTCAGGGTCCACACTAACTACCATACCACTATTGGCAAAGGGTGAATCACGACGCGCTAGTGACATACCGTTTACTACTACTTCATCATTTTCCGTAGCGGCGGGCACGATAAAACCACCGGGACACATACAGAATGAGTGGACGCCCCTACCTCCGATCTTACATGCCAGGCGGTAGCGTGCTGCGGGGAGAATACGCGGACGCTCTGTGCCACGCATGTAATGGTACTGAATACTGTCTATAAGAGGCTGTGGGTGCTCTATCCGCACGCCTACGGCAAAGGTCTTTTTCTCCATAAGGATATTTTGCTTTGCGAGTAGGGTGTAGATGTCACGAGCACTGTGACCTGTAGCTAATATAGTGGCGTGGCCGGTAAACTCTCTGCCGTCAGCTGTGGCTACGCCTCTTAGTTGACTCCCTCCCCCATTTTTAGGGGAAATGATCAATTCCGTAACTTTAGCTCCAAAGTGGACTTCCCCTCCAGCTTCGATAATACTTTTCCTCATAGCCATAACGACGTTTGGCAGAAGGTTAGAGCCTATGTGAGGGTGTGCGTCTGTGAGGACACGCGGTGGGGCTCCGTGGGCTACGAGTGTCTGGTAGACATCGTAGACTGGGCCGCGTTTTGTTGCCCGAGTATAGAGCTTTCCATCTGAGTAAGTACCTGCCCCCCCTTCTCCGAAGCAGTAGTTAGAGTCCTCGATAACTTCCCCCTTACGCATGATAGGCCCTAGGTCAAAGCGTCTAGCAGATGCGTCTTTCCCTCGCTCTAACAGGATAGGCTTACAGCCTAGCTCGATGCATTTTAGAGCAGCAAACATACCCGCAGGCCCACACCCCACGATGATCACCTGCTTTGCTGAGTCTGGCACAGTGCTGTAGTGAGCGTGGTATTCTGGCTCTGGAGGTAGTGGGCTGTCTATACCAACCTGTATACGCAACTGAACTTTAATTTCACGCTGACGAGCATCTATAGAGTGTTTACGCAGGCGCATTTCCTGCACTTGCTTTGGGTGAATATTGAGCTTTCTAGCGATTTTTTTCCGCCATGCTTGTTCGTCCTCTGAACGATCTAGGGCGAGTATGATATCTACAGTTTCTGTTCTGCACATGAAATTAGCTGGTTAGAGTACACTGGGAGTATTTAAGGCAATCTACAGCTCCCTAGCTGATGGGTGATTTTTCACCATTTTTGTCTACGTTTACAAAAGTAATACAGGTAGAGAATATAGCATCGCAGTCAGGTTTATCCGCACGATTTACTACGACTTTGTAGCTGACTGAGGTGTTTCCCTGATGTTTTTTCTGGCAGTTAATTTCTAAAATGACTCCTTCATTCACACCGTGGTGGAACTCTACTTTATTCATACCAATGGTGACAAAGCGCTGGTCTGGGTAGTCAAGTGACGCGGCGATCCAGCATGCCTCGTCTACCCAACTGAGGAGCCTACCGCCAAAGAGATGCCCATACTGATTTAGGTCCTCTGGCATTACTAGACGGTGTGTTTTCATGGGTGTGTTATGGGGAGAAATATTACTCGCTGGGTGGGCGTTATATTTTTTCTATCTGGATCTTTTTATAGCGGCCAGAGCCATTAGGGGAGCTAGTTTTTACTCCTGAGAAGTCAACCAGGGCGTTATGCGCTATTCTTCGGTAATAGGCATTAAGTGGCTGGAGCCTGCGTGTTTTACCATCTTCTAGAACGTGCTGTGCTGCTTCTTTAGCATCTATGATAAGTTGAGTCTCTTGTTTTTCACGGTAGTGATCACAGTCCACTTTGACACGTGGTGCATCTGGGTAGTGCTTATTAAGCACACGGTTCATAAGATACTGCAGATCTTCTAGACGCCCGCCCCCATTACCGATGAGGTGTGTGCCTTGATCAGTAATAATGTTTAGGCAGCTACCATCTTTAGTTTCTGATACTTTATATTCCACCTGAAAGCCTAGTTTACTTAAGATGGTGTCTAGAATCTGCTCTGCTGCTACTACCTCGTTCATACCTGTAGTGATAGACAGATGCTGAGCAAAGGTCAAACTTGTGAGCACCCGTGGTGAGATATTTTTAAGACCCCTTATTTTACGCAAAAAATTTGGTCGATCTCAGTGCAGTTAAGACACCGCGGCTGATATTTAGGCGGCGTCTACGTCTTCACGGAGGTTTTCGATGATGAATTCTTGCCGCTGAGGGGTGTTTTTCCCCATATAGAATCCTAGCATTTCCTTAATACTCTTCCCTTCTTCCATGAGGACGGGGTCTAGGCGCATATCAGGGCCAATCATAAATTTAAATTCATCAGGTGAGATTTCTCCAAGACCTTTGAAACGAGTAATTTCTGCGGCTTTTCCAAGTGCTTTCACGGCTGCTACGCGCTCATCTTCATCATAGCAGTAGCGAGTCTCTTTTTTATTTCTTACGCGGAATAGTGGTGTCTGTAGGATGTATAGGTGTCCATCTCTAACTAGCTCAGGGAAGAACTGTAAAAAGAATGTAAGGAGTAGAAGGCGGATGTGCATACCGTCTACGTCAGCATCTGTAGCGATGACTACGCGGTTATAACGAAGTGTTTCTAAGCTTTCTTCGATGTCTAGGGCGTGCTGAAGGAGGTTAAACTCTTCATTTTCGTAGACCACGTTACGCTTTAGGCCAAAGGAGTTTAGGGGTTTCCCTCGGAGTGAGAATACGGCCTGTGTTTCAACGTCACGGCACTTGGTGATAGAGCCACTGGCTGAGTCTCCCTCAGTAATAAAGACAGTGGATTCTTTAGCTCGCTTATGTTTGCTAGAGAAGTGCGCACGGCAGTCACGGAGTTTTTTATTGTGCACTTTAGCCTTACGGGCCCGTTCTTTGGCGATTTTTTTAACACCAGAGAGCTCTTTGCGCTCACGTTCTGCAGCTAAGATACGCTTCTGTAGAGCTTCTGCATCTTTGGGGTTTTTGTGTAGGTAGTTATCGAGGTGTTCCTTTAGGAAATTTGCTATAAAGGTGCGGATGGTCTCACCTTCTGGAGAGACGGTCATGCTGCCTAACTTAGTTTTTGTCTGACTCTCAAATACTGGCTCTTCGATCCTAACAAGAACAGCTGCCTCCAGCCCACTACGGATGTCTGCTGGGTTATATTGTTTTTTATAAAACCCTCTTACCACCTGAACGATAGCTTCTCGGAATGCCGCTAAGTGAGTACCTCCCTGCGTGGTGTTCTGCCCATTAACAAAGGAGTAATACTGCTCACTGCTGTCTAACCCATGGGTAAAGACAATCTCAATATCTTTATCACGCAAGTGAATGGGGCCGTATAGAGCCTCCCCATCCATTTCCTCACGAAGGAGATCTAACAGGCCGTCTTTTGACTTGAATTTTTTCCCGTTAAAAAAGACGGCTAGTCCGGGATTTAGGTATGAGTAGTAACGGCACATTTTCTCCACATACCCGGCACGAAAGCGGGTTTTTTTAGGGAAAATGTTGCGGTCGACATCAAAGGCTAGACGAGTGCCGTTTTTACCAAGGTCTGTCCGCGGATTTTTCATCTCTTCGGTGACCTCACCCTTACTAAAGGCTATGGCTTTGGTCTGCCCATCACGCCACGCTTGGATTTCAAAAAATTCTGAGAGCGCGTTTACGGCCTTGATACCAACTCCGTTTAGACCCACGGATTTTTTAAAAGCTTCGCTGTCATACTTTGCGCCGGTGTTAATCTTAGCGGCACAGTCCATGAGTTTGCCAAGTGGAATTCCTCGCCCGTAGTCACGGACTTCTACCCTGCTTTCATCATCGATTTCAACTCGAACCTCCGTGCCGTGACCCATGACAAATTCATCAATAGAGTTATCAAGTGCCTCTTTGAGGAGTATATAGATTCCATCGTCAGCGCTGCTTCCATCGCCTAACTTACCAATATACATCCCCGGACGCATGCGGATATGCTCCTTCCAATCAAGACTCTTAATGTCTGCTTCTGTATATTCTGCCATGGGGAAATTCTGTGAGTGACGTGGGGAAAAGTATGTGGAAAGCCATTGGGGATGACTTCTTGACTTAGTTAAGATGTCTTAATTGACACTGTAATGCAATGGCCAATTTCCATTGAGCAGGGCTGACGCCCTTTGTCTTACTGGCGCTGTGTGCAGCTGTGACTTAATTAACCTCTGTTTATTCGGAGGGGTTGGGGTTCTGTGACTCTGGCTTGATCACTGTGTTGGCAGATATGTTCCCAAGCACTGGTGCATTACTGGTGACTTTATTTCCTTTAGCTGAGTCTGCTAGGGTCATGGTGTATTCCGTTTTATTGATAATAATCGAGTTTGCCCCAGTGATGAAAATCGTGCGCTTCTCATTACTATCAAGAGGACTCCCCTTTTTACGATTTAGGGTGATGTGATGGTTGTTACCTTGAACGTCTAGAATATTATGGTCTCCGATGGCGTTAGGAGATGGTAAAATAGTCCATTCCGCTACGCTACCACTTCGACTTAAGCGGTAATCAGATAATGGGCCAAATGAGAAATTACCGGATGATTCACTGACGCGCCCCTTGGCGGGAAGGTTGTAATTTGTGGATTCACAGTGGGTGACGGTACAGTTTTTAACTGTGGCCGGACCTCCGAGGTAGAGGCGGATGCCGCCGCGCATTTTTGTGACGGTGCAGTTCTCTACGCGGATACTGCCGGGGATCTTATACATGCGGATGCCATCCTCACACAATGAATGCACACTATTCCTAGGAATAGGGATATTATCCTCACGTGGTATTTTGTAATTAGCACGCTTGGGTAGATCTGTGGGCTTTTTTTCATCATAGAGTTCCTTGGTCTTACGAAGCCGACCTACGACTAGGGAGTTCTTGATTAAGGTTTTATCAGCAGAACCTTGCATGTAGATACCATGGCCAAATGCTCGCTGCTGTATCTCGACTCTATCGAGTGTATTTTCTACACCTGTAATAAGGATGCCGCAGCGCTTATTAAGGCCAAATTCATTATCACGACCTATGCCAAATATACTTCCATAACCATAGGGAAAAGATCCTCGGACGGTGAATTTAGACCCCTCCACCGTATTTTTATTTCCACTAATTTTCATCACTGGGTCACCACGTAACCCGGATGCTAGATTTTTCCTGTCACTGTTATAGTTACTAAAATCTTTAATCACCTTCTGACCATCTATGTAGGTATCTTCAAACTCTCCGCCGGCAATGACATTATTATGTCCGGTAACACGGATGTATGCCAATCTAGTCAGCCCTACAGTGACATTCACGTAGGCACCCCCCATGTCTATCATATTGTTAGAACCCGAGAAGTTGAGAGATTTCTCTTTCCCGGAGAGGTTTTTTAAATCGTAATTTCCTGACTTTAATTTGATTTTGACCTGACTCCTAGCAATAGCGGCATTAAATTTATCAAGAGTATCTACATGTATAATTTCTGCGGTAACGATTAGTGCAGAGATGTAAGTGATCCAGCAGAGGAGTGATATAACTTTCATGTTATATTTAAATATTGATCTTATGTTGAGGGTAACTTTTGCTAAGTCCCTTGAGGAATTTTTCAAATGAGGGTAGCTTTAGCTCTCTGCGCCATTGTTCGATTTTGGATCTATTTTCAAAAGGCAAAAATTGAATTTCTAGTTCCTTATTACTATAGAAGTGAGTGCCGTATCGCTGAGTGCCGTGCATGTAGAGTTTATTACGATCGTAGAGGATGGCATACATCGCTTGAGCCGGTAGTCTTCGTTTGAAATCCGCTTTCAGCCCTTTTTGTGCAGCTAAGCGTAGGCGGAGGTCAAAGCTATGCTGGGCAATAAGAAATGCAGCCTGACTAACTTGAGGGTCAAAACGCTTCATGTCAATCCAGCCTATTTTAAGGATTTGCTCTCTTAGCCAGCGATGGTCACCTACTTGAGCTAGGTGATCCTCGGTGGTATACTCTCCTCTTCGCGCCGCTTGGTCGCGATCTCTTCTAGCGATGAGCTCTTCAGAGATACTCTGTATTAGATCATTACTGAGTGGCTTAGCTCTAGCTATTTTCAGGTATTTAAAATCTAGCTCTGGTGGCTTCTCAGTAAGTTTTCGGAATGTTTGGTACCCCGCTTTTGAGATCCGTTTGTTATCTAACAACGAGTGATGACGAATTTTTAAATCTTCACCTTCGATTAGATAAGGAATGGATCTACCGCCGGAGAGCGCGGGCCCTAGATTGGGGATGTTGATACTGTTTTTTGATAAATCCTTTACGGTAAAGTGGCGGTATTCCTCATCAGGAGTGAACTGCATAAAGCGCCCTTTTTCAAAACCAACATAATGACGCGCATTATTAATGTTTTGCCAATAGCCCATAATTGCTAGATTTTCAGCTATTAGCTGAGGCGCTAGAATCCCATTTATAAGGACCGCTATAATAAGTATTGGCCGGCACATGGTGTGTTTTTTTAAAATACGGAGATTAGTATGAAGCTCCTGAGTAAGGTAATTCTAGAGAGTAGGTTGTAGGGCTGGAGGCTAGTAACTTTTTCATTATAGGGTCATCAATCGTATATTTATTATACCATTCGACTTCACGAAAAGTATCTAAACTGAGTTTGCTATTTCTACGCCCTAAGTCACCAGCTAGATCTTGGAATTTTTTTACTAAAACTGGATCGTGCTGTTTTTGTTTATTGATGATATCTCTGAGCCCGTTGAGCTCTTGCTCCATTTTTCTATACTCAGGTTTTGCTTTCTCTTTTTCTTGCAGCGCTAGCATTGCGTGGCTTTTGGTAGCTCTTAAGTAGCCATAGGAAATACGCTGTTTGATATTCTCATACTTGGTTTGTTTCATCAGTTTGATCCAGTGACTTTTGATTTTTCCCATTTGCGCGGTGGTCACCACGCCCTTTTTGTATACGGCCACTTCAGCAGTGATTATTTTCTGGAAAACTTTGAAGTCTTTAAGCCATGCGATTACTGATTCCTCATTCCCTGCAGCTTGCCCTTTGCTAAGGAGTTCCTTACGTAATGCTTGGCTAATGTATGTTGCTGATGGTGACTTCAGTAAATGCCTGAGAGCGATGTATCTCGCCACTGGAGAATCTAGATCTCCCACTTCACTTAGTCTCTGCGCCATTAGTGTATCACAATAATTTTGGAGTTTCTGTGGGGACTCACCTTTTTTACCTTGGACATTAAGCCACTCGATCACTCTCGGTGAAATGGTATTAATATGACCTTTCGTAAGCCACTCCTCATAGCAGAAATCCTTGAGGTGATACTTTTTGTAGTAGTCCTCTGCCATTTGCGCGAACACGTAGTTTGAATCTGTTTCCCCAGTGCATACAAACACCGCAAAGTTTGAATTTTTATAATTCGGCGTTCTCGTTTCACGAGGAGATTTACCTGCCGCCACAATGACTACTCCATGTAGCCCCTCAGGCGGAGCTATAGATATGTCAAAGGCAAGCCACCCCCCCTTGCTAACACCAGATACAATCCGCTGCCCTACTTTTATCCCCTTACGCCTAACGAGGAAACTTTCCAGTTTTTTACAAAGATCCCAGTGTTTATAGCCAAATTGCCCGACTTCAAAGCCTCTTTGAGAAAGGTAAGAGGTGCAGATTTCGATGTAGTTATCATTTTGATCAGCAATTCCATAGCCAGGGTTCCCGCTGGTACCAGGAAACCAAAAATTGATGTGGTATTGCTGACTCGGATTAAAACTTTTAGGGTAAGTTATTAGGATAAACCCTTTTTCAGTACCCTGCCACTCTACCTTTTCGACAAGCCTACCTGATGCAGATGTCTCTGTGGCCAGAATATCTCCTGTTTCACCAGATGAAATTTCAATAAATATAGATGTAATAAAGCATAGGTAAATTACTAGCCTGTATCGACAAAAAGTATATTGGCAGCTAAATATCATTTTTTATATACTACAGAATGATCTATACTCTGTCTAATTTCTGCTAATAACGTCAGCTTTGATTAATATTAATGATAACACTAAACTATGAAGGGCGGTAGGTTACAACTTTAAGAAAATTAAGCTGTAGCTAACTCCCTAGCTTGAGCAGTTCATTATAACGCTCCACTGCAAGAGTTTCCCCTGTTTGCTCGTCTACATCCACAATGACACCGCATAGCCTTACTTGACCTTTTGCTACAGGAAATCTGGTAGGCATACCGGTCTTGAACCGCCATACTACTGATTCTACATTTCGCCCGAGCACAGAGACATCTGGACCACACATACCTGCATCAGTGAGGTGTGCTGTTCCCTTGGGTAGGATTTTTTCATCCGCTGTCTGCACATGGGTGTGGGTACCAGCTACTGCGGACACTTTACCATCAAGGTGCCAGCCCATAGCTATAGATTCACTGGTGGTCTCTGCATGAAAATCTACAAAAATCACCTTTACCCCCTCTTCTTCACGTAGTCTCTGGGCTTCTGCTTCAACACGTGTAAAAGGATTTTCAAGTGGAGGGTTCATAAATGTCCGCCCCTGTGCATTAATCACAGCGACCTTGCCCTTGGATGTTTCAAGAACGACACTACCGTTACCCGGTGTGCCTTCTCCGTAATTAAGCGGGCGTAATAATCGAGGTTCCCCCGGAAGATAGTCGACTATTTCTTTCTGATCCCATATATGATCACCTGAGGTGATTACGGCAATACCACAACGCAATAGATCAATAGAAATTTTTGGTGTAATTCCTCTACCAGCAGCTGAGTTTTCGCCATTTGCTATGATAAAATCGAGTTCACGTTCACGTTTTAATGATGGCACACGGCCTATCACTGCTTTACGCCCTGGTTCACCTACAATATCTCCTAAAAATAAAATACGAATCACGCCCGAAGTGAAACATAGCATGCGCTAGCCGCCAACACTTATCCCTTCCATATCTGATGTCTAAAAAATCTCATCTTAATCCTCTGGTTATTACCCTCGCCATACTCCTCGTGGCATCCCTGCTATATATTGTAGTCACAAAAACCGCGGCACCCACTTCTCCGCAGGCAGAAAATGTGACAGCTTCCACTAAACTAATAGACGCCGAATCTAAGCCCTTCATCAATAGCGAGCATGACCAAACATTAGCCGATCTAGGCATTAGGCCAGACTGGACTATATTAGATATCTGGCAGGATACTATTACTCGTGATGACTTCTTAAACTTGCTCACCAAGGTCTACACCGTCGATGATACGTGGAAACGCTACATCACTGTTCATGATGACCACGCGATTATCCTTACTGACACTCGAGTAAAAGATGCCAGTTATCGCCTTAACTTCTCCCACATACTAAGCGCTACATCTCCTGATAGAAACTGGAATGCTGCGGGTGACCTACCACCTACCACCGAGAGGAAGCCTCTATCAGGAGTCCACATAGCTATCGACCCAGGTCACATAGGTGGAGAATTCGCTAAACTTGAGGAACGCTGGTTTAAAATAGGAGACTCAAAACCTGTAATGGAAGGTGATATGACTTTATTTACCGCTAAAATCATTAAGAGACAGCTTACCAGGCTCGGTGCTAAGGTCTACCTGGTCCGTAAGAATAGTAGCCCAGTGACTCTACGTAAGCCTGCTGACTATCGCGCTGAGGCAGAAGCCAAAGCTGTCTCATTAGGGATAACAGATGAATCTTCCATCACAGCCTTACAGAATAAATACTTCTACCGCACCGGTGAAATTAGAGAACGTGCTCGACGTGTAAACTTAGCATTCCGCCCAGACCTTGTATTGTGCCTACACTATAATGCCGAATCATGGGATGACCCATCTAACCCCACTCTAACAACAAGAAACCACTACCATGTCCTCCTGCATGGCGCTGTCACCAGTGGTGAGCTAGCTCATGATGATGAGCGTTTTGAAATGCTCGTAAAGATCCTTCAGCGTAGCCATGATGAGGAGAAACCTCTGGGGGCATATATTGCTCAGGGCTTTGCTAAGTTCACAGGTCTACCTGCTTTTAATTATTCGCCTGAGTCTACACGTGCTGTGAAAGTTAAAGTGGAAGGTGTGGATGGCCTCTGGGCTAGAAATTTACTAGCTAACCGTATTTACCAGTGCCCCGTAATCTTTCTAGAGCCCTATGTAATGAATAATCAGGAAGTCTTTGATAGAGTCCAACTTGGTGATTATGATGGTATGCAAATGGTTAACGGTATTATGAAAAAATCCATCTTCCGTGAGTATGCAGCTTCTGTAACTGAGGCCCTCAAGGCTTACTACCTCAATCATAGAGCTATTTACTCGCCACAGAGGTAATGACAGCTAACGAGTAGATCCCATAAAGACCTTCTCTATTTGATTTAAATAACGCTGGATGGAATCTTGCCTCTTCGGCTTTATTCGTTCTTCTTCTAGCGCTTTATTTAGCTCCATATAAGCCTTAAAGTCACCTCCTACCTCGTTTGACTGTGTGATGTAATACCAGTCTAAATAATCACGTACACGTTCACCCGCAGCAACGTAACTCTCTCTAGATTTACTCAGGTTTTTCAGGCGAATACTAATCCCTTTATCTTTCCCCATGATTACCTCACGCAGAATGATCTCATACTCGGCAAGTAGTGGGCGGTAAATGGGAAAACAACGATAACTTAGGCGCTCCAGTTCAGCGCGAGCTACGGCTACTGCGGCAAAGCGCTCTTTCGTATCTAATTTAAGGACCTGTTGATAGTCTGCTATATCCACGGTGACAGAGGCCTCTTCCTCATCGTTGTAGCGTAGTTTCAGTATAGTTTTTAGATATTTCTCAGTCTCAAAAATGGAATACACATCACTGGTCCTCATCGTCCCTAACTCAGCCATTTCTAAATCTACCCATTTCCCCATACTGTTTTTTGAGTTGTTCATTCCAGGGAAATGCAAATGCATTAAGTTTTCTATTTCACCTTTGTAAGTGGCTACTGCAGCCAGATATTTAGACATGTTAGGTCTGCCGCTGGGTTGCCTTAAAATAGAATTTACCAGCGCACCGGATATAGCTCTAAAAGCTAACGGCTGACGGCCTTCCATACTTCGTAATTCAGATTCGGAAGTAGACAGCACCTTTTCTAGAGAAAGGATATCGAAGTAAGGTAATTGCGCTTGGTAGATGGTTCTGTCTGCTCTGCCTGCCTTAATTTCTAAGGCCTCCAGTATACCCGAGATCAGCCAAGGCTGTACGAATACACGCTCCCCTTCCATGAGTTGTTGGCCATCTCCTAGTCCACGTTCATAGAGCAGAAGCTCCATCACATGATAGCGGAGCCTCTTGAGGTCTACCCCCTTAGCTAAGTGTATGTAGAGTCTAAGTTGCCACTCTCCTTGGATCTGATCAATTTTACTAACTATAGACTGCTTTCTCTCATCATCGCCCTGTTTACCATAAAGACTAATAATGATAGGTATCTTAAGCTCTCTCTTCGGCTCAGATGTCAGTTTATTCATTTCCACACGCATTGCCTCTACAATGGATGCGATCCCTCCCCGAGTTACCTGCCTACCTCCAACGACGTATATTTGACCAAAGCGAGTTTCACCGTTTTTCACCGCTGGTTTAGCGTCAGGATTAGGAGCCTTAGGGTTAACATCAGGCACAGGTAGTGGAGGATCTATCGGCCGAGCCGGCGGGTCCTCCGGTGCATCTAGGCGCGGTTCATCATCCTCCGCTATTACCGAGGTATTTAAAGTTAGTAATCCTAAGCTGTATAATATGAACTTTTTCATTCGCTTCGAACACTAGGCCGAGGATCAAAGGTGATTTTCCCATCCTCTACCTTAACGTCATGGATTAGAAGGTGCCCCTCTTCACTTTTATAAAGTTTAATCTCCTCTGAAAGCTCATCAGCTAGCTTGCTAAATGCTGGTATAATCAGCCGAGCAAAACCACCAGGTGCACGCACCTGACCTATATGTGAACTATACCTATTGATACTATACCCATTCTTGGTACGCTCAAACTTCATAAAAAGTGACGTCATGTGAATTTGTTCACCTGATAACTCGCGCTCAATTATAACCTCAACCTCATCCTCCTTAAAGTCCACCCAGACGTAACGGGCCTTAGCTAACGGGGCTAGAAGACCACCTTGTTTTAGCTGAAGTCGCTTACTCAGCCATATATTAATCTCTTCTTCACGGAAGGTTACCGGGTATCTATTGTCGATCGCTGTCTTTAACCGAGTTTTTATGAGAGGGTCTTTACTAGTTTCACCCGCTATAATCACTGATCGTCCTGCAATTTTGTTATTATCAAAAGCCTGTATCGCTGGAAACACCTTCTGCCCAGATACATTGAGATCTATCACCTGCTGATTAAATTCAGCGGGCTTTCCAGCGGGCTGCCAGAGGAAAAAAACATGTATTCCTATATAAGCTATTACCAGGAGTAAAGTGATCAAGAAGAGCATCTTTATACAGCCTCCTTTTTTCTTTGGTTGTGCCTGTTTTTGCCCTTCTTTATTCTTTTTACCCATAGCGTGCATGAAAATTATCAAACCATATGAACATTGGGAAGCATTGATTAATGCTAGCCCGAATCAAGTAACTTAGCACTTAAATCCTTGCATCTCAGGGATACTAGATAAAAATAACATACAACTTTATGATATTCAGCTAGTTTTAGCTACTATGATAATGCTCGGTCGTTCTCAATAGCTACCTTACTCCCCCCCCCCCTGTTACATATGTCTAAGGACAGCGCTACCAACACTAATAAATGCTCAGACAACGCTATTGATGTAGCTCTGATGCTGCGCGTAGGACAACAAGATGAACAAGCGTTCGAGGAACTCATCACTAGGCATCAAGGCGCAGTTATTGGCACAATTGTAAAAATGTTGGGGGCTAACTCTGACGCAGAGGATATTGCTCAACAAGTATTTATCCGCATTTGGAAAAGTGCCCCTCGTTATAAACCTAAGGCAAAATTCACAACCTTTCTCTTCACTATCACCCGGAACCTTGTCTTTAATGAAAGCCGGCGCCGTAGTCGAAAAAAAGAATACTCTATTGAGGAACGTGAGGAAGAGTTTAACATTCAGAGCGAAGACTCCGGAACTACAGCTCCTGATGAACAACTCCTCCATAACGAGTTAGAAAAAGCAGTGGATAAAGCCATTAACAGTCTTCCTGAAAAGCAACGTCTCGCAGTCATTCTGCGCCGCTATGAAAACATGCCCTATGATGAAATCAGCCAAGTAGTAGGGCTGTCCATTTCTGCGGTAAAAAGCCAATTATTTAGAGCCCGGCACACACTTAAAGAATCACTACAACAGTATCTCGATGAATAGGAAGTTTGGGGTATTTAAACCTTTGCATGATATTCAGATAAGGGGTAATCACCCTCATGTCTGGTTCTCTTTTATTCATATTAAGTGCTCTGGCCACCATAGGCTGCTATGCTGGCAAAGAAAACATTGGGGTTAAAATTATTGGCGAGGGGTTTCAACGCCCCGTCTGGGCAGAGGCACCTAACGGCATTAAAAATCAACTTTGGATACTTGAAAAGACGGGTAAAATAAAAATTTTAAATGTGCTCAGTGGGCAAAAGTCTCTCTTTCTTGATGTTACTGCAAACATTACCAGCAAGTCTAATGAACAAGGTCTATTAGGTATAGCCTTCGAACAAAATTACCTAACTAATGGCCGATTCTACCTTTATTACACCAATTCTGAAGGAGATACAGAAATCTGCCGCTATACAGCACACAGCGATGATAAACGCAGCTGTAATAGCTCTACACGCGAATTACTACTCACCTTTAAACAAGATTATAAAAACCATAACGGTGGTTGGATAGGCATCGGCCCTGACGGGCACCTTTACGTGGCCACTGGTGATGGTGGCGCCGCAAATGACCCAAAGAGACGAGCACAAAACCTTGACTCCTACTTAGGCAAGTTACTTCGTCTCGATGTTTCACAAAAAAAAGGCTATAAAATCCCCAAAGATAATCCATTTTCAGGGAATCCAAAAGTAAAACCCGAGATCTACGCATACGGCCTAAGAAACCCATGGCGCTGCTCATGGGATAGTTTAAATGGCGACTTCTACATTGCTGATGTAGGCCAGAATAAATGGGAGGAAATCAACTACATACCAGCCGGAGAAGGCAAAGGTGCCAACTACGGATGGAGACTGCGTGAAGGGGCTATAGCTACACCCCAAAAAGGCGTTGGCGGTAACCGACCTAAGAAATCTATCGAGCCTATCTACGTGTATCCACACGATAATAGCGAGCTCGGAGGGCTATCTGTAACAGGTGGCTACGTCTACCGAGGCCCGATCAAATCACTACAAGGTCACTACTTTTTTGCCGACTACGTGAAGCCTAACATCTGGTCATTCGAGGTCAAGAATGGGCAGACCTCAAATTTCACAAATTGGTCTAAAAGACTAAGCCCAACCAATGGAGAAATCACTACAATTACATCATTCGGTCAGGATGCAGACGGGAACCTACTAATCATCTCCGATTCTGGGATAATCTATCAAATAGTTGAAAGTAGCCTATAACCGATCATACCTGTCCTTAATAGCGAATGAAGTAATGTAAACCACAGCTATAGACAGTATTTACCCTCGAAGGGTTTCGTGCAGTGTAACGCCTTGTACAGGAAAATAGTAACTAACTATCTCAAGCCAGACCAGACGAGAAAGCAAAGTTTGAAAGGTAAGCAATACAGAGCTGTACTAGGTGATAACACTCTAGCTAGCTTCATAAAGCATCACTTTCCGAAGTGATTTCAGCCTGGTAATCTACGAATGCTCTATGAACTTACACGCATCGGCATAATTACATAGAGGAATGAGCTATCAATACGAATAACTCCAGGACTCATACCGTCAATAAGGTCTAAGTATACAGAATCTTCACCTAGATTTTTCAGTGGTGCCATGAGAAACTCAGGGTTAAAGGCAATAGCAAATTCGTCACCGTCATAGTCTACTACGATAGGTTCCATAGCCTCTCCAATGTCCTTTGAGTTAGCCTGCACATCTATACTACCCTTATTAAAGGTGAGTTTCACAGAGTTTGAGCTTTCTGAAGTCAGCAGAGAAATACGTTTTACCGTATTAAGAAATTCCTCACGATTAATCGTAATACGCTCTTTACGCTCGCCAGGGATCACCTGCTTATAGTTAGGGTAATTACCTTCAATAAGCTTACTGACAATAACACTGCCACCAATTTCAAAACTGATTTGATTTCCTGTGAGACGCACGACAGCATCCCCTTCACCACCGAGCATACGCTGAAGCTCATTCACAGCCTTAGATGGCACAATAATATCAGTTTCATGGCTAGCTGGATACTCTAGCTCATTCTCTACCATAGCAAGGCGGCGTCCATCCGTCGCTACAAATGTCATTTTACCTTCACGGAAAGAAACGTAGATACCATTAAGCACATAGCGTGTTTCATCTGTAGAAATTGCATACGCAGTCTTCTTGATCGCATCATGTAGAACACTCTGGGCGATCTTAAATTCTGTGCCCTCTTCAAACTTAGGAAGTGGTGGAAACTCATCCTCACCAAGTCCGATAATCTTAAAGAAACTAGGTCCACACTTAATAGATGCATGATTTTTAGAATCCACAGATACTTCCACCTCGCTGGCAGGAAGCTCACGGATAATACTAACGAGGCGCTTGACCGGCAGCGTAGTAGAACCTTCTTTTTCTACCTGCGCGTCTACACTACCACTCACCCCAACATCTAGATCCGTAGTTGTCAGCCTTAACTTACCTCCAGAGGCTTCAATGAGAACATTGGATAGAATAGGCAGTGTTGCGCGGTTACTGACTACATGCTGCACTTGTTGCAAAGCATCGAGGAAAGCTTCCTTACTGATAGAAAATTTCATATTGGTGGTATGTCTTTGGTGATCGATGTAGCATATATAGTTACCATATGCCGCCACGACTTTGGCGAAATCTCACACCAAGGCAAGCATCAACGACAAATGTAACACATTTTTTCTTATCGCTTACCCATGTCACTACTCCACTGGGGGAATAATCAGCCAGTTACTGTAATACTTCAGCTCCCCCCCTAGACGAGTCCCTCATTAACAAACCAGCGTAACGCTCAGAAAGGTCTGAGCCATTTGGCTAAACATCCAGAACAGCTCTCATCGCTGGGCGACATTTTAAAAATCACCTATTCCCTGCTCTCTTCTCTGATTTGAAACGCAAAGGACTATTGTATTACTTACGCTTTAAAGCAGTGATAATCATATCCACCGCATCTTGTACTAGTGGCTCTACATTCATTTTCTGTTTCACCTTTTTACATGCGTAAATAACTGTACCGTGATCGCGCCCTCCAAAGGACTCCCCTATTTCCATCAATGATGATGCTGTGAGGTGGCGGCTCAAGTACATCGCCACTTGTCTGGGAAATGCAATATTAGTGGGCCTTCTCCGACTTGTCATATCTGCGATACGTAAATCGTAGTGCTTACTGACAGCTTTTTGGATGGCATCTATATTGACCCTCTTCTGCCCCTCCTCACGTAAAATATCTTTTAATAAAAACTCAGCACGGTTCAGCGTTACCTGCTCCGCTCCCAGCGAGGCAAATGTAGCGATACGGACAAGCCCTCCCTCCAGACGGCGCACATTACTCTGGATACGCTCAGCGAGCATATTGAGTATAGCATCATCCAGTTTAGCGTCCCAGTCTTCCATTTTACGGCGTAGAATAGCCACTCGTGTTTCTATACCAGGAGGCTGAAGCTCAACAGTGAGACCACTTTCAAACCGCGATACCAACCTTGGCTCTAAAAGTTTTAACTCCGCTGCAGGTCGGTCAGAGGTCAGCACCACCTGACTCTGTAGATCCAAAAGTTCATTAAAGGTATGGAAAAACTCTTCCTGTGAACGCTCTTTACCCGCCAAAAACTGAATATCATCAATCAGTAAAATATCAGCACGGCGGTACTTCCGGCGAAAACGCTCAAGCGTACCTTTGCGCACCATATCAATAAACTCATTGGTAAACTTTTCACAGGTTAAGTAGACTACTTTAGCTGTAGGGTTACTTTTCATTAACTGCTGTCCTATAGCTTGCATTAAGTGCGTTTTACCCAATCCAGAATCACCGTGTATAAAAAGAGGGTTATAGATAGCCTTCTGCGAGGAAGCCACTGCAGTACACGCAGCCTGAGCAAATTCGTTGTTCTGACCTACTACAAAACGATCAAAGCTAAAAAGTGGGTTTAACCCCGCAGATTTCAGCTTTTTCCGCATGCTCATATCTTCAACGGAGTCCCCCCCCCCCTTCGCCTTAGTATTTGACTCAGCTGGACAAAAATCAGCTCCAGAAAAAAGAGGTGTATCATCTACCTCAGCACATGATTGGCCTTCCAGAGAATCGCCCCTCCCCTTGTTATCCTGTTTTGAAAGCTTAGAATCCACCTCTATTTTCACCTTACATGGTAACTCAGTAATACGTGAAAAAGCGGTCTGAACTTCAGGTAAATAGTTAGTCTCTATCCACACCTGATGCATGTCACTTTCTACAGTAAGAACCACCTCTGTTTCATTAATAGAGGTTAACTGCGCAGTCTCAAACCACCTGTGATAGGCATCACCACTGACAAGTTCTTTTATCAGGGCAGAAACCTCCATCCACACTGCAAGAGCATCTGCATTTTGGGACTGTAAATTAACCTCTCTTAGGTTCGACATCGTATAAATATTGTTTTTCTTTTCGGCAGAATTTTTTTTCATAAGGGGGGGCAATGAAATAAATAATGAGCGGATTTCGGTCAGTTCGGACTCTGCCCAACTAGCTCACATAACCGTGACGCTCAGCCGGACAACATTCACATCAAACTTGCTGAAACCCACTTCGGCAAAACTTTTTAATATTCCTAATCCGCACCAATCGGAAAATCCTTTTTCCACAACGGTTCCACATTTATTTTTTTAAAAACTTGACTCAAATTTTAATAAGGAAGAGCTAAATATTACCAATTCACACTACTTAAAAAAACCTGTAGAACTACCTACACCCCCCGTAACGAAAGGGTTTACTGTGATATCATACTATTCCACTTTGCGGCCTAACAGATAAGCAGCAATTACACCACAGATTAGGGTGAGGCTGGCGTTAAGGGGGAAAAACCACTCTGAAGTTAATGCAGGTCGGGATTCGATAATCACTTCCGCAAAGCCCTTCATCCCGGCAAGATCTAACAACATTGGTAACTCTGGTCTGAACCATGAAACCAATAGAACAGATGCAAAAGTTCCTATAACCAAACCTACGGTATTGGTACGAATTGGTAAAATAGCGGCCAAGAGCACACCTAGTAAAGGTCCATAAGTATAAGCTACCATCCCGAACGCTAAGCCTATCAAATCACTATCAGGATTATGCTGGTAGACCTGCCAAAGCAGCAGTCCTGCTCCAGTAAGAATAACGCCCCAGATACACACCACAATTCGTGACAAGCGCACCATTTCCAGTCCCTTACCCTCCTCTTCAAGTTTCTCTCTTCCATAGATCACAGACAGACTAGTTTGACTTAATGCTGCCAAGATGGAATCTAGACTGGAGATAGCAGCGGCGAATGCACCCGCTAAGATTAATCCACTCAGCCCTACAGGCACTTCCATAGTAATCCATGTAGGGAAAACATAGTTAGAGTTATCAGCGAAAGAGGCACCTATTTCAGCACTTGGCACATGTACTTGATACCAAGCAAAAAGGCCTGCACCCACCGCTAACATAAGTATAGTCATAATAATGGATACACTGCTCCAGCACATCGCTTTACGAGCATCCTTAATGTTACCACAGCAAAACATCCTCTGGGTATTAAGCTGATCCACACCAAAAGCGGTAAAGTTCTGAAACGGCATCGCTAGGAGCGCCACCCACATTGTGTATTTTAACGCCGGATCTTGAAACGGTGTCGTAAAATCAATCCACCGTAATTTATTAATCTGTTCACCATCGATCACTACCTGGTTCAGCACAGAGATTTGCCCCCACCCTAACTGACCGGCTAGAATACTAAACGCTAAAAGGCCACCAAAAATAAATAGGCAAAACTGCATCACATCAGTCCAAATAACCGTTTGCATCCCCCCCATAAACGTCCATAGAACTGCGATAGCACCGATAATCATGATGCACACACTCACATCCATCCCGGTAACTACTTTAAGAATAATAGCTGTGACTAACACTCTTACACTCTGTCCAAGTATAGCCCCCAGAGAAAATAGCACGGTAACTAACCTTCTGGCTCCCTCACCTAGACGATTCCCCATAAAGTCATAAGGACTATATATTTCCTTTTCATAATACATGGGCACCAGCCAGTAAGCTACTGCAAAACGTGCAATAATGGATCCCAAGCCCCACTGCAGATATGTCCAGTCTCCAGACATTGCGTAGACGCCACCTGGCACACCAATAAATGTCAGCGCACTAATTTCCGTAGCTATCATCGAGCCACTAACAGCCCACCATGGAATAGTTTTCCCCCCCAGGAAGAAATCTTTAATGTTAGCCTGTTTTCCAGATAGCTTGTGACCCAGCCATGTGGTCAAAAGCATATATAGAACGACTACAGCCCAATCCCAATAGGTAAAATACTCGTGCACCTGCTTCATGGGCGTGGAGCCTAGCAGAGCTCCCACTCTGCACAAACTTCAAACTTAAAACTAATCACAAAAGATTCTTGTCGTTTTCTCCGAGTCGATCATAACTCATTTCCAGATTTGCACACCGTGACTACCTCTGGAAAACATCATATTCTTGGCATCATCCCAGCACGCTGGGCCTCTACTCGTTTCCCCGGGAAGCCACTTCATATAATTGCTGGAAAGCCATTAGTTCAGCACGTTTGGGAGCGCTCTCAGCAGTGTCAGACATTAGATAATGTAGTAATCGCTACTGATGACATTAGGATCAGTGAGGCATGTCAAAAATTTGGCGCTGAAGTTACCATAACCTCAGCAGAGCACCCCACTGGTACAGACCGTATTGCTGAAGCCGCATCACTACGTGGCGAAGCCACTCATATTATCAACATTCAGGGTGATGAACCACTTATTGAGCCATCGCTAATCGATCAGCTGGGGCAAACCCTACTGGATGATGCTGGAATCTCCATGGCAACAGCGGCTAACCCCATCACCGATGACGCACTAATGGCTGATACTAACGTAGTTAAAGTAGTATTAGCTCTCAATGGAGATGCACTCTACTTTTCACGTAGCGCCATTCCCTTCCGCCGTTCAGAGAGCCCTAGTTTACAGCTCTACCGTCACAAAGGGATCTACGCATACCGCAGAGACTTTTTAGAAAAATTTGTCACCTGGGCTCCATCCCCACTTGAGTTAGCTGAATCTTTAGAGCAGCTCCGTGCTCTGGAGAATAATGCACGTATCAAAGTCATCATCACCGATGATGAGTCCCCTGGCGTCGACACCCTAGAACAAGCCATACAAATCGAGTCATTACTCCGCTAACTTACCACCTTACACTCTATCCCTTTACTCATGCCTGAACCTACCAAATACATTTTTGTCACCGGAGGAGTAGTCTCTTCACTCGGCAAAGGTCTCGCCGCTGCATCTCTAGGAACCCTCCTAGAGCACCGTGGACTCTCTGTTAATTTACAAAAATTTGACCCTTATCTTAATGTTGATCCAGGTACTATGTCGCCATATCAGCATGGTGAAGTCTATGTGCTAAATGACGGTGCAGAGACAGATCTCGATCTCGGTCACTATGAGCGTTTCACCAGCTGCAAGCTCTCACGGTTTAACAACCTCACCTCAGGTCAGGTCTTTGAGAATGTAATCCGTAAAGAACGTAAGGGCGACTACCTTGGGAAAACAGTTCAGTTTATCCCCCATTGTACAGATGAGATTAAAGCACGTATTAATGCCGTAACAGAACGTTCTGATGCAGATGTAATCATCACTGAGATTGGTGGTACCGTTGGCGATATCGAGGGGCATCTATTTCTCGAGGCACTCCGTCAGTTCTCGTTAGAAGTTGGCCGGGAAAATGTCTGTTTCATACACGTCACCCTACTCCCTCGCATCCGCGCAGCCGGTGAAATAAAGACTAAGCCCACTCAGCAGTCAGTAGCGAAACTACGTGAAATAGGTATTCAGCCAGATATAATAATCTGCCGTACAGAACATGACCTCGATGAAGACAACCGCAAAAAGATCGCCATGTTCTGTAATGTGGAAGCAAAGCACGTAGTAGCCTTCCGCGATGTAGACCATACCATCTATGAGTGCCCACTAGACCTCAGGAGAGATAAGCTAGATCGCCTTGTTTCAGATAAGCTAGGCCTGGAGTCAGCTACGCCTGACCTTCAAGAATGGCAGGCATTTGTAGACCGTATTGTAAATCCTACTCACGAGGTAAACATCGCCGTAGTGGGGAAATACATCGAACTCCAAGACGCCTATAAATCCATCTACGAATCCCTCACCCACGCAGGAGCCCTCCACGACACTAAGGTTACCATCACACGTATCGAGGCAGAAACTATTGAAACTGAAGGCGCAGAGGCACTGCTAGCTAACATAGACGGCATACTCATCCCCGGTGGCTTTGGAGACAGAGGCACGGAAGGTAAAATAACCACTGCCAAGTATGCCCGTGAACATAACATCCCATTTTTTGGCATCTGCCTAGGAATGCAGATTGCCACCATCGAGTATGCACGGAATGTCTGCAAGCTTGACGGAGCGAACTCTACAGAATTTGACAAAAACTCACCTCACCCAGTAATCTGCCTTCAAGAAGAGCAGCAGGGTATTGAAGATCTTGGAGCAACCATGAGACTGGGCGCTAGTGACTCCACCGTCTACCCGGGCACTAAAGCAGCAGAGCTTTACGGCAGCGAACTAATCAGTGAGCGCCATCGCCACCGCTATGAGTTTAATCCTGACTACCGAGAGCAGATCGAATCCGCTGGACTCAAAATCAGCTCCGTCTCCGCGGCAGAAGGTCTCGTAGAAATTGTGGAAATCCAGAACCACCCGTTCTTTATCGGTGCTCAGTTCCACCCTGAATTTCAGTCCCGCCCTAACGAGCCACACCCTATCTTTGCAGGGTTTGTCGCAGCCTCACTAGCTAACAATCATTCCAAGTAATGAATATCGAATCTCGTATCAAAGAGCTCGGCCACACACTACCAGAAGCGCCCGCTCCAGCAGGCTCATATGTAAACTGTACACGCTCAGGTAACCTCCTATTCCTGGCTGGAGGTATCCCTCCTCTGGATAATGATGCCTACAAAGGTAAAGTCCCTACTGATACGAGCATAGCAACAGCACAAGAAGCAGCCCGATTAATCACGCTAAACCGGCTCGCAGTGGTGAAAGCCGAGATTGGGTGCCTTGATAAAGTATCACGCAT
Organism: Akkermansiaceae bacterium; assembly: GCA_023301765.1. GTDB lineage: Bacteria > Verrucomicrobiota > Verrucomicrobiia > Verrucomicrobiales > Akkermansiaceae > Oceaniferula. Next base: position 28,422 of record JALZUC010000012.1, read on the forward strand.
CATCAACGTCGGAGGGTTTGTCAATTCAGAGCCAGATTTCTACCAACACCCAGCCGTAATCAACGGCTGCTCAGACCTACTCGTAGAAATCTTTGGCGAGAAAGGTATACACTCACGTACAGCCATGGGAGCCGCTGCACTCCCACTAAACGTATCAGTAGAGATCAATATGGTCATAGAGGTAGAGTAATAAATACCCTAAAACCAATGCGGAATGCACTATTCCAGCCAATCTTATCGGATAGATCACGGCTTAACAAGCGACTCCTATACAACAAGAAAAGAGCACCCTCATTATTGTCAGTTCAATACTAAGGCTCGGTTATCTTTTCACACATGTCATCTCAAGGATTTTAGGTATTATAGACCTAATGCATGGCTGGGGGGTGTCAGCCTGTTTACTGAAATGACGGCATCGGGCATCATAGCTTTAGTAGGAGCCGCTATTGTTTATTCTGGGCACTATGATCATTCGGCTTTCTTCACCCCTGATAAGCCGAATATTGCAGGATGCTTCACACACCTAGCAACACAACCTAGCATTCACGGGAATCCATAACCCACGAACCGACGAACCTCCCCCCCTCCTCTGAAGATTTATGAAAAAAACTAACGAGAGTTAGCCCTACCCTGTAACACTCTAAAATATTGCTTTTTTAACATAACCGTGTAATACTGGAATATAATGCATCATTCCAATTGGCTCTGTATTTTTAGCGCTCTATTTTATCCATTTGTTACTCATGGAGCCTCATTTGATAATCAGCTAAGTGATAATAACTGGCATGCCTCTATTAATTGGGCGAATGATTTATTGCCCAGGGATTCAGGTGGAGAGACAGCACGTATCATCGGAGCTAATACTGCCTATGTAACACGCAATTTAGAAAGTTCTGATAACTCATACCATTTAGTGGTAGGTAATGCAGCCTCTGGGGGGCAGCTCTTTGTTGCTGGCGATATGCCAGATTTGGCAGGGGTATTTATCGCATACAGACCTGTAACAAATTTAACGAGCGCCAATGGTCATGTTGTTCATACTCAGGGTGACATTAGAGCTTCTTTTTTACAGATAGGAGGAAGTTCTGGTGGTTCAGCTAGTTATTCTATTTCAGGCGGAAGTGTGAATTTCAGCTCCTCTATGGCGGTCTATGATACAGCAAGAATATCAGTAAGTGGCAGCGATGCGCTAATTAATGCTAGTTCATTGGATTTATTTGATTCCGCTGAATTGCTTTTTAAGTTAGATGCCAATGGCGTAGGCTCAATTGACCTGTCATCAGGCGTGCTTTCGATTGATGAGAGTAATCCTGTGACGGGTAATGAAAATGACCCCATAACTACGAACCCTTCAATTATCCTAGAAGGACAAGCATACACAGGGGGATCTTCAACTATTGAGCTTATCAAGTTTGGTAGTAGAAATGGATCTTTTGAAGAGGCTAATATTAGCTTCAGCGGATTCAGCGGGCGTTATAGCGCATCAATCGTTCAAAATGAGGATTCTATTAACTTAGTGATTGTAGAAGCTGAGACAACGCTACAGGCCTTTAATAATAATACGGGAAATAACCTTTGGGGGACCCCTCAAAACTGGGACCTAGAAGTTATACCTACCGGGCATAGTGATGTAGCTTTAAATAGTAATGTTATCATCAAGCAACCCTCTACTGCAGACAAGCTTACTATCAATCAAGGCTACAGCTTAAGCCTAGAAAGTCATTTAGAGGTAAACACTTTAACTCTAGGGAATCATACAGCGGGTTTATTGAATCAAATCAATAGTAACCTAACTTCCTATAAAGGAGTTTTGATAGCCTCTTCACAAAACTCAACTATTGACGAGTCAGTTTATAGGCTCAGCGGTGGGTCATTAGCCTTTAGCGGCGGGTCACTTGACATAGGCACTAGTGGTAAGGGATCGTTTATTATTGATGGATCTCTAAGTGATTATATCTCAGGAAATTCATTGCAGCTCGGTGATGGAGGAACCCTACATTACATTTTAGATGCTGCGGGGGCTAAGGAAATAAGGTTGAGTAATCAATTCGCACTTAGCCAAAAAGGTTCCATTATTGTAGATGGAACTCACTATAAAGGTTCCGATAACTATTTCCCTCTCATAAGAGGAGGGATAATAAGCGGAGAATTTAACCCCAGTATGGTCTCTTTTGTTGGCTTTGATGATCGAGAGCCAGAGTTAGTTCTTGATGACGGTTTGTGGGTGCGCCTTCTACCTAAAACTACACACCACGATCGATTAGGAGGGTTATTCCTTGAGACAGAAGCTCACACTAATTACAATAATTCCACTTTTAACACGGATTCCGAATTGAATGTGTCAGGTTCGCTATGGTCTCAGAAATTCCATGAAGCACATGTCATGGACTCGTTACTTTCATCTAATCATTCTGATTCTGATTTGTCTTGGGATCTACGTATCGGGCGCGCTGGCCAAATCTACTCATTCCGTAGTGATAATATAGGGGAAATCGTCCCCCCACAGTCCTTTGATAATTCACCGTGGATTGACTCAGTATGGCAAGGGGTAGCTACCAGTCAGAGGATTGAACGCACTGTGCCATCACA
>JALZUC010000013.1 GCA_023301765.1 Akkermansiaceae bacterium
AAAATGGAGCCGGTTAACGGATTCGAACCGTTGACCTACTGATTACAAATCAGTTGCTCTACCAACTGAGCTAAACCGGCATTTTCTGATGTTTGCACTCGGCGAAAAGTTAAAATCACCGAAGGCGGTGCGAGTATTTCCATCTTGGCACATTGTGCAAGGTTTTTTGTTATAAATTTCTGGTTTTATTAATGTCTAACATTATCATTTTAAAATTATGATAATCGGAGTACCCAAAGAGGTTAAAAATCAAGAGCATCGCGTCGCAATGATCCCCTCATCTGCAGGAGAGCTCGTTAGTCGTGGCCATCAAGTGTTAGTGGAAAAAGGAGCCGGTATTGGAGCTAGTTATAATGACTCTCTCTATGAAACGGTGGGAGCCCGTATCATCGATTCCGCCGAGAAAGTATTCTCAGAGTCGGAAATGATCGTAAAAGTAAAAGAGCCGCAGCCATCTGAAGTCGCCATGCTCAATGAACAGCACACTCTATTTACCTATCTACACCTCGCAGCAGATAAGGCTTTAACAGAATCCTTAGCCGCCACAGGCGCCACGGCTATCGCCTATGAAACCATCGAGGTAAATGGTAGACTCCCTCTGCTTGAGCCTATGAGTGAAATAGCAGGGCGGATGTCCGCCATCGTAGGTAGTTACCATTTAGCTAATCATCGTAAAGGACGTGGTATTTTATTAGGTGGCGTTCCTGGTGTAGCGCCGGGAAGAGTCCTCGTTATTGGCGGAGGAACAGCAGGAGTAAACGCTGCTCGTGTGGCCGCAGGCATTGGTGCAGACGTCACTATTCTGGAAGTCGATTTTGATCGAATGAGATTCCTAGACATCACAATGGAAGGCGCTCATACAGTCTATTCTAATGAAGCGAACCTTGCCGAATTACTCCCACGTGTCGACCTCGTCATCGGTGCTGTCCTCGTCCCAGGAGCTAAGGCACCCAAGCTAATTACCAGAGAGATGTTACGCATGATGCAGCCAGGCAGCGTGCTCGTTGATATTGCCGTGGATCAAGGTGGTTGTGCAGAAACTACACGCCCTACCACACACGATAACCCAACGTATATAGAAGAAAACGTCCTTCACTATTGCGTAGCTAACATGCCCGGTGCCTATGCACGCACAGCTACCCAAGCACTTGACAATAATACTCAACGCTGGACGATGATGATTGCAGAGATGGGAGTAGAAGCCGCTGCTGCATCACGCCCAGAACTTATTAGTGGTATTAACTGCATGAGAGGGAACGTAACCTATGAAGCTGTCGCTAAAGCTCATGACATACCTTACGTTAACCCCTTAGATCTTTTTGGTTAAAAATTTCACCTAGAAATTGATCTACCCTAAATTAGGTCTCTTGGCTGCTAATAACCATAGGAAAAGTGAACTCACTAAAATAGCTGATAAGCCTACATGTAGCACTTGAGTAATGGGTAATATCCCCACTTGAGATAAAATCAGACCTAAAACCATCTGGGATAGCACAGCAGCCAGAATTATTCGTTCTAGTGGCTTTGCTCCCGTATTTGCTCTACTTGCTATAATAAAAAAATAGGTTGCCGCTAACAAAATAGCCCAAGAACCACTGCGGTGAATTAGATAGGTAACACTCTGCTCCAGCTCCCCCACCCACTCTGAGCGTGGCGCATCCGGATGTGTCTTTTTTAGCTCATCCGTTTTCTCTCGGATTTGTGAGCCCAAAACTCCTTCCGCTAAAACTAATATAAAGAGTAACACTGCTATCTTCTTCAGCCCGGTGTGGCAGTTAGACAAAGTCAATCTCCACGGACTATCACAGCCGCGCCATGCTATAAAGATCAGAACGCAGAGCATAGCAATCGCCAGTGCCATATGGATAGTAATCACCCCTGGCTTTAATCCACTGTGAACAATCTGAGCTCCCATCCAGGCATTTACACCTAATAAAAGTATAGCCACTACTGCTCCTGTAATTACACTGGGATATCTGTATTTCCTCCTAAATGACATACCAAATACTGCGAGCGTAAGTAAACTCAGAGGTAATGAGGTAAGGCGGTTCACATACTCCGTCCATGTATGCACAGGGTTATAACTTGCGATGATAGACTCCCTAGTAATCGTCTCTGGATCTATACCGAACTGCAGTGCCTTACGGCGGTATTTCTCAATATCGAGTTTCTCTGGATCTATCTGATCAGAACTTGTAGGAGGAATCAAGCAGCCCCAGCACTTTGGCCAATCCGGACATCCCATCCCCGCACCAGATGCACGGACAATTGCACCTACAAAGATCAAAACAACCAGTGCCACGCAGGCCGCAATAGCCACTTTTTGAAACCTATTCACACAACTTACTTAAACCGTAAATACACCGCTAGCAAGTCTCACAATAATGAGAATTTTAAATTTAGTGCTTAGGATTTGAGAATTATCTCCTAGCTTCTGGCCGTCATGCCATCTCAAGCTAGTAATGTCCGCCGTGCCGCAGTCTCATCACTCCGCGCATGGGCAAAAGGCCACGCCTATATGGACGGCCTTGTAGAAAAACACGCATCTAAAAACGGCCTCAGTAGACAAGACCGTGCGCTGCTCCAGTCCATTGTCTACGCCGTGCTACGTCATCGTAGGCTCCTAGACCATTGGATAGGTAAACTACGTAAAGGAAAGCTAGATCATGAAACACGCGATGTTTTACGAGTAGGACTCTGCCAGCTACTTATCCTACACATTGCAGACCATGCCGTAGTTAATGAAACAGTAAACTGTGCAAAAAAACCAGTTCAAGGCCTCATCAACGCCGTACTACGTCAGGCTATCACCAGACGCAAACGCCTCATGGAAGATGTGGAAGATCTCGCACCAGCACTACAGCTATCTCATCCTGACTGGCTTTATAACAGGTGGCGGAAGATTTTCGGGAAAGCAGATACCCTCAAACTGATGAACTGGAATAATCAACCAGCTGATGTGATTGCACGAGTGAATGAACTAAGAGAAGGGGCACTAGCAACCGTTAGTCAGTATGAAAAATCCGAACCTCTAGAAGGGCTGGAGGGCTATTATAAAATCTCAGGCCCACCTCCCGGCGAATGGATGAAACACGGACTCGTCTACATACAAGACCCCGCTACAAGACACTGTGTAGAACTATTAAACCCTGCTCCTGGCGAAACTATCCTAGACGCCTGCGCAGCGCCGGGAGGAAAATCAACACTCATAGCCGCCAAAATGAATAACCGTGGTGCATTGCTCTGCACAGATAGCAATGAAAAGCGCTTACCGCGCCTAGACGAAAACCTCAAGAACCTTGGTATAGATATTACCAGCACACAACAACATGACTGGACCAAGGAAGCGCCTACCGAGTGGCATGGCAAATTTGATGCTATTTTACTCGATGTCCCCTGCTCAAATAGTGGTGTACTAAGACGCAGGATTGACGCTCGGTGGAGACTCCGTGTAGAGGACATAACTGCACTCGTAGCCATACAAGAACAAATTCTCAGCAATGCACTACCATGCCTAAAAGATGGCGGTAGAATAGTCTACTCCACCTGCTCCATTGACCCGGAAGAAAACCGTAACCTCATCAATACCTTTCTGCTCAAAAATAAAGCATGGAAGCTAGATGCAGAACATATAGCCCAGCCCTTCAAAGATAACTCAGATGGAGCCTATGCTGCACGCCTTTCAAAAGTATAATTACTAGATAAAGGATATTCTGGACGTTTACCAGATATGACACTAAGCTATTTACCACGATGAAGTCCTGTCTTAGCCTCATAATTGCATTCGTTATTTTTATCCTCTTTGCAGGAACTGCAGGAGTGCTCTGGTACGCCAGCTCAAGCACTGAATTCAGCGAAGCTCCAAATACCAAAGAAGCCGGGCGTTAAACACACACCTTTTCTATGCAAAGAGCGCAAAAAAAAATCTGCCTCTTTGGTGGCACATTTGACCCCATCCACCTCGGCCACAGTAACATGGTCGAAGTTGCCCTCAATACACTAGCAATTGATGAAATCATCATCCTCCCATGTAGGCAGTCCCCTCACAAAAAAGGAAAAAAACACGCTAGCGGGCAGCATAGGCTAGCAATGTGTAAGCTATCTGTAGCTGATATACCCTCTACCCGAGTAGATGACATTGATCTACTAGCACCTGAACCTTGTTACTCATGGCGCACTGCTGAGCTCATGCAGCAGCGTTACCCAGACGCCCGCCTGTTCTGGTTGATGGGTTCAGATCAATGGCAGGCACTACCACTATGGAATAAGCCCGAGCATCTTGCCAGTCTCGTAGAATTTATCGTTTTTAGCCGTGGGTCCACCCCTCAGCCCCGCCCAGGTTACCGCCTACACAGCATCAAAGGCTGCCACCCAGCATCTGCTACAGAAATTAGAGAGTCAATCGACACTTCACAACATTCAGTAGTAAAAAAATGGCTCCACCCAGAAGTATTTAAATACGTAAAGTATCACCAACTTTACCTACAAAAATAAAAATCCTGACACACTGAGAAGACCTCACAGTTGACCTATGGGCAAACCACGCCTATATTGTTTAGGATTTCCTTTCAGACGTTCACCTCTGCATATCACTGGTTATGAATCATATACTTTCAGCATCCCTTCTCAGCCTAGCCTTCAGCTCAATCTCATGGGCCCAAGGCACCACAGAACCTCAGTCAAACAATAATGAGCGCGCCCAAAAAAGCCAAATGGCTACGGATAAGGAATTATGGCAAAAATTCAGTAACCTTTCTCAACAGAAACGACAGGACTTTCAGCTGAAGTATAATAACAGTCAGAATATTTTTAATCAAAAGCGTATTTTTGATACCATAGAATCACTTGATGAACTCGACTCTATATTTAATGATCACCCAGCTACGCTTAACCTTCGTGGTGCATGCTACGTAGAGCTTCGAGCATTCAATAAAGCAAAAGATATTTTCAATAGACTCATACAAGTCTCACCTGACAACACTAACTTACTATTTAATATCGCCGAAATAGAGTTTGTTACCAAAAACTGGCAAGTTTCCCATGACCTCTTTTCCGACATCATACTTAAGGTGCCGGCTAGTAAATCACTACTTCGCCTCTGTGAATTTAAAGTGCTACTCTGCAAGCTAAAACTTGGACAAGAAAAGGAAGCTAAGGCCATAATGAATCAATATGACCGCTGGGATGACTCTCCTTTTTATCATTATTCACGCTGTGCCATTCTTTACCACGAAGGGAAAGTAATAGAAGCATCCAAGACCCTCCGTGATGTCCGTATTATCTGGGCTAACAGTAATATTCTCGCGCCGTGGCAGGACACTCTTGTTGAGTTCGGCTACATACGTAGCTTCTACGGTGGTGATATAGAAGATGAAATCCCTCAAACTGAAGAATAACTCCATCTTCTACATTGAGTTATCAGATATCTGCTCAAACTTAATACCATAGGTCGCCGCAATCTCCGGCGCAGCTGACTCCCGGTAAACATCGCGGTAATATATCTCCTTAATACCATAAGCACACAGTGTCTGCATACATGAGGTACAAGGCATAGTAGTACATGCGATTATTTTCACCTCACCACGCTTAAAGAGGCTACAGAGATTCACCTCCGCATGGAGCATAAACTTCTGACGGTCATCACGGTTATCCCAAAACCCTTCAGGTGCATCAAACCCTGGTGCCAAGCCATTATACGCTGTGCCCACCACCCTGTTATCATAATCCAGTGCCGCGGCACCTACTTTACGAAAGGGATCTTCTGAACGCAGACTAGCCACCTGAGCTAATGCCATAGCATAATGAGGGATACTTATCCGACTATTCGTACACGCACCATCGATCTTCATGGACAAACTCGAACATACACAGCAGTGTTTTGTCCAGTTATTTGCAATGAAGGATAAAAAGAAGACACTTTTCACACGTCGTAACTTTATCGGCACTTCCATCATTGGTGGAGCCAGCGCCTTTTCCTATGCACGCTGGATAGAGCCCAATCAAGTAACTGTCACAGAAAAGGAACTCACCCTCCCCCACCTACCACCAGCTCTTGACGGCTTGACTGTGGCACACCTCACGGACTTTCATTATAACCCTCAGACAGATGAGAAGTTAGTCAGCGAAGCCGTAGCTAAAACAAATGCAGCTAATCCGGATATCATCGCCCTAACAGGAGACTACGTCACGGACGACAACACTGTACTAGCCCCTCTTATAATCCAACTAGCCAAACTTAAGGCAAAACACGGTATCTATGGCGTAATGGGAAATCATGACGGCTGGGCGGTAAAAGGTTGGTCAGAAAACACAGGCTTCTACCGAAAAGCCTTTGAAGCTGTGGGAATAGAATTTCTCGTTAATCAAGGCAGCACCATCCAGATACGTGGAGAAAAGGTCTTCATCGCTGGCACAGACTCTATCTGGTCAGGAATAGTAGATGCTCCCGCATGCTGGAAAGGCCACCGGGATGAAACGGTATTAGCGCTCGTGCATGAGCCAGATGTATTTGATCAGCTTATTAACGACTACCGAGTAGACCTACAGCTCTCTGGCCATACCCATGGTGGACAATGTCGCGTGCCATTCATAGGCTATGCCCCTGCCAAAGTGCGCTATGGAAAAAATTATATTTATGGAAATTATACCAAAGGCGATTCACAAATTTTTGTCAGCCGTGGCCTCGGCACAGTAGGCATCCGTGTCAGATTCGCCTGTGCGCCTGAGGTAGCCATCCTAAAATTACGGTCCGCCAATAGTACATTAACTAATAGCTGAGTTCTCTGAAGGAATAACACCTCGTAAAGCTCCCCCACCGAGCGCCCACAGCATTTACGAAGATAAAAAACCTCATTGAAATGACATTAAAAACAAATCCCCCCACTCTCCACGCTTAACCGTTACGTCTATAGCGCTGAACTCGCCACATGCATTATTCTATCCCTCACTAAACTCATACTCCCCATGAAAACCACTATAACGAACCTAAGTTTCAGCATAGCTATATGCAGTTCGCTCTTTGCTACCACAGCAGAGGAAATAATCATAAAACATGCCGTAGCCACAGCTGCGGAACTCGAAGCATATATAAAAGATAATCCCAGTGCCCCTGACAAAAGCCGCGCCGTAAGAGGGCTGCTAACCTCCTACAACACAACCGGAGAACACCAAAAGCGCATCGATATATTCCAAGCAAAATTTGATGCTCTAGGTTCAGGTGCCCAAGCGCATTCCATGCACCTTTTCAGCTACACCAATAGCCTCTATACACTTATGACCAAAAATGGTCAGGAAGCCGAAGCCGCCATAATGCTCAAAAATGCCTTAAAAAAAGCTTCTGGAAATGAAAAGGAAGAATGGCTCACTGAAACAATTACAGGACTACAAGCACGTTTAAACAAACCAAAAGTAGGTGATACTCTTGAAATGAAATTCACTAGCCTTCAAGGTGAAGAAATTGACCTAGCAGCCATGAAAGGTAAAGTTGTCCTCATTGACTTCTGGGCTACTTGGTGTGGACCATGCATTGCAGAGCTTCCACATGTAAAAAAGGCCTATGACACATATCATGCTCAGGGCTTCGAAGTTATTGGAGTAGCCATTGATAAAAAAGAAGATAAAGAAAAACTAATATCATTCATTGAAAAGAGAAAGCTACCTTGGCCACAGCACTTTGAGGAGTCAGGAAAAGCTAATCGCTTTATGACTCAATATGGAGTCACTCAGATTCCTACTACCTACCTCGTCGGAAAAGATGGTAAAATTATCGCTACAAATCTTCGTGGCGACAATCTAGAAAAAACAGTGGATAAACACATCGCCAAGTAACCAAATCAAATAAACATCACTAAAATGGGCGCTTTCGTTTAACGAAACCGCCCATTTTTTTCACAGACGGCCCTAAGCAAAGGCCTTAAGAAATGCCACCTCCAGAGCCAGTTGCTCCTGCACATTAGTACCTAAGTTTGCCTTAAGATTTTCTAATGCCTCCATCCTCTGGAGCAGATCTGTCAGCGCTTGAGTTTCAGCCACTTTTTTCAATGTTACCTTTTCAGAACATAGCTCAACGCCCTGCACATCACACTTAGTCCGGATTACATCCCCCATCCACACAATAAGAATTTCTAATAGTTTATCACGCTCCGCGAGATACTCAGACTCAGTATGCCCTTTGTAATATTCTTCGCGACGTTTGAGCCAGTCACCCTCGGTAGTATTTTTATACTTTAAAGTTTCCTCCTTCAACGCCAAGTCATTGATCTTAGAAATCTCAGCCCGCCTCTTAGCCAACAAAGCACTAAAAGCAGCACGTAGTGTTAGCGCATTTGCAATATCGCCTAACCCTTGCTTTACCGTGCTTGATAAAGCCGCCAAGAGCTCTTCCTGGGACTCTGAAAGCACGCGAGTATCTGCCGCTGACATTAATGGCAGTCTTACACAGCGTGATAGAATAGTAGGCAGTAGTAGCTCTGGAGCATCTGAAAGAAGTAAAAGTAAACAGTCTGCAGGAGGCTCCTCTAACGTCTTGAGAAATGCGTTCTCCGCTCCCACGCCCATCCGGTCAGCATGCATAATCACACCTACCTTCCACCTCCCCTCAGAAGAAGCTACATAGAAAGATTTTTCCAATTCACGAATATCATCTACCACAATACGGCGCGACTTCGACGTAGGCCTTACAAGGCGTACTAGATCTCCCTCAAGCTCTTCTATAGTAGGTGCGCTAACCTCCTCGGCTTCTCCAAAAAGGTTTGACCCACCTCTTACTTCCGGAGGGTTAACCATCGAGATCACCTTTGCTGCTAATTCAGACTTACCGCTACCCGGCTCTCCTGTTATCAAAAATGCGTGAGCAAGTCTTCCGCGTAAGTGAGCTGCCTCTATTAAACTAAAGGCCTGTTCCGCTGTAAATGCCATGGTCAGCACATCTTGCTGCGCCCTAACGTCAACTCAACTCAAAAAATAAGGAATTATAAAATCATCCAGTCATTTACTCTATCAAGCTATCATTTTATATGGCCAACTTTATAAAAAACAAAGTTGCCCTTACACACCGCTACTTTTAAAATCAGACACATCCTAACTTATGATAAAAACAATATTAACAACAACTCTTAGCTTTTCGGTTTGCAGCACACTACTTGCTGGACCAGCAGAAGACATCGCCAAAAAACATGCCTCTGCAAGAGCCTTAGAGCTTGAAACCTACATAAAAGCTAACCCTGAAGCTGATGATAAGGCTGAAGCTGTAGACTATCTGCTTGATGCATATAACCTCACTGAAAACTCAACACGCACCATCGCCCTCCTTGAGGAGAAATTTAACAACCTAGGAGCTGGTGAAGACGTAAATGCCCAAGAACTTTACCGCACTGTTAGCACCATCTTTAACCTACACCTAAATTCTGGTAATAAAGAAGCTGCTAAAAAGCTTCTTGAGTCCGCCACCGCAAAAGGCACAGGTAATAGATCAGAAGATCAATTAGCACGCGGATTCGATCAGCTCGGCCAAAAACTCAGTCAACCGTCAAAAGGTGAATCTATGGACATCAAGTTCACCAGCCTCGATGGTAAAGAAGTAGATCTTGCTGCCATGAAAGGCAAAGTAGTCCTCGTAGACTTCTGGGCTACCTGGTGTGGCCCCTGCATTGCAGAACTTCCTCATGTGCAAGAAACATACGAACAATATAAGGAACAAGGTTTTGAAATTATCGGTATCTCACTGGATAAAGAAGCAGACAAAGAGAAACTTATTACATTTGTAAAAGATAAAAAAATGACCTGGCCTCAACACTTCGATGGTAAAGGCTGGGGTAACGAGCTTGCTAAGAAATTTGGCATCACCGGTATTCCTGCAACTTACCTTATCGGAAAAGACGGTAAAATTGTAGCAGCAAATTTACGTGGTAACGCACTTAAAAAAACTGTCAGCGAGTATATCGCTAAGTAAATTACAAAACACTCTAAATCACATTAAGTGATTCACTCCAGAGCCTGTTTAGTAAAATGTCCTTCTGGCTGAAAATTAAAAACCCCAACCAGAAATACATTAACTAGCAGGTCTCTGGAGCCCCCCACGCAGTCCTCCATCCATATTTCATAAAAAAGCTAAGCATTCTTTAAGATCTAAAATGCTCCCAACCATCACCCAGTGATAGAGCCCCCGCCCCCTCACTAGTCAGCTCACCTATAGCTGTAAGCCGCAGTGTTGGAAACACCCCTCTCCATTCTTCCTGAAGTGATTCTAACACCTCAGCAGGCACGGTAAAGAGCAGCTCATAATCCTCGCCATCACCTAAGGCCGCGGAGATATCACACCCCATATTACAGGGAACTGCCTCTTTATTTATAAAGTAGCCACACCCACTCGAATTCGCCAGACGTGGGAGGTCTTTAGCTACGCCATCGGAGAGATCCATCATCGAAGTTATCGGATAGTTCTCAACCAGCCATCTAGCCTCCTTCATTCTAGGCGTAAAGCTAAGGTGTTTCTCTAAAATCGAGCCCCCCAGCTTCCCTGTTACTAAAATCACCTCATTAGGGCGCCCTTCATCACGCCTAACAAGTTGATTTTTATTTACCCAGCCAGTGCCTGAAATAGAAATCACTGCCGATGAACCAGCAGGTAATGAACTAGTCTCTCCACCACTAATCGTAGCGCCAAATTCAGCAGCACATCGCTCCATACCACGGTAAAGTTGCTCCACATACTCCACTGCTTGATTCTCCGGCATAACCAAAGTTACTAGCAGCTGAGAAGGCTCACCTCCCATCGCAGCAAAATCACTAATAACCCTAGCGATCGCCTTCCACCCTACTTTATGTGCGGAAGTCTCTGGCAAATAATGCACCCCCTCCACGACACAGTCTGTCTTCAGCAGTTGGTAGCGCAGTGCATCACCAACATCGATCACCGCACAATCATCCCCTGGCCCGACAACAAGGTCTTCACCTTTTCCGAGCCCCTTAATAAGTTTCTTAATAAGAGCGTCCTCTCCAATATCCTTGAGATAATTCACAGCTGCGCCATTTGACCTAAAATTATAGATAAACCCAAAACAATTCCTCAGAAATTTATCACGTAATTTCTGTGATTATGGGTGAAAATACCGCATACTACTGGTGTGCCCATTCGATTACTTATTCTCTTAACACTCCTTGCGCTACCTCTTGCAGCCGCACCCAGCCGCACCACGGCTATGCAGGAGCTTGCGGAAAATACATTATATCAAGAAGGTGCCAAAGCAATGGATGGAAAACTACCTGATATTGCCATTGGTAAATTCCGTGAAACACTAGAAAGTAAAACACTCAGTACAGACGCTGAAGCATTCACAAAGCTAGCTCTAGCAGAAGCACTAATCCGCTCAAGTCTAAGTGATCAGGGAACCCCCCGTCAAGCAGCTGACGCGCTCGGCATCTTGGACAATAACGAACTTGCCGAGCTCCCCTCTACCCCAGTCTGGCAGTCAGAAGCCTACGCTGCACTTGGTCGCTATCAAGATGCTGAAGAAATCCTTGCTCAGATCAAAAACACACACCCACTCTACAGCCATACCCAGCTGGCTAGAGCCCGTATTCAGATCGCGCTCGAGAAAAAAGACGCCGCTGTCATTACACTTAACACTCTCTCCAGCTCGAAGGTAACCAAAGTGAAAAATACGGCAAACCTGCTCGCTGCTGAAATCTATATCGAACAAAAACGTTTTGATCTAGCCGCTAAGGCACTGGAAAATATTGATACCCAGAGCGCTACAGCAGCTAAGCTAAAAGAATATCTACAAGCACGCCTCTTACTCGGTGAAGGCAAATCAAAAGAAGCTATAACCCAGTTTCAGTCTCTGATCACTGCACCAGAGTTACTCAATGTTCGTATATATCGCGCATGTATCCTAGGTCATGCTGACGCTCAGGCCGCTGATAATCAAATAGATGAAGCCATCAGCACTCTAGTAACATACCTCACCTCTAACCCTGACGCAGCCCTCATCCAGCCCTTCTTCATTCGTCTAGCACTTCTCCTTCCACAAGAACTCGCTCTAAGTCACCCCACACTAGTAAAACTCCGTGAATGGAGTAACGAGAAAATCATCAATGAGAACATCCTCATCCCTGTAGGCGACTCTGCATCTACACCACTACTCAGCCCCCCCTCACCAAATACTCAAAATGATCGTGCCACACTAGCACTATACTACCGAGCTAAGCTACTAGCTAGATCCACCAATGAGGCACACCACCTACGAGCCCTCTCCCTCTTTTCCAGACTCCGAGCACTTCAGCCCGCCCCTTACTCCGCACCTACTGAAATCTACCTCAAGCTCGCCTCCACATCACTACTAGACACAGCCTACCTCCACCTAAAACAGAAAAAAAACCAACGAGCTACCTACACACTCAGCGTTATAGAAAAGGTAGCATACTCACAGGAACTTAAAGACAGAGCAAGCTACCTCAGAGGCTTCCTCTTAGCTGATGAGCTACGCTATGATGAAGCCCTATCAGCCTTTAACCTTGCACGCCTTTCCTCCTCATCAGACATGGCCTCTGCCGCCAGTATTAACGCTGGTATTATGTCACTTCTATCCAGTAACTTAACAGCATTTGAAAAAATAGCCGCCTCTCACGAAAAGCAAAAAGAGCTCCGTATCTCACTCCTTCTAGAACGGGCCCTTTGGAAATCAAGCGTCGGAGATAGCTCCTCCCGTAATGATCTGGAATCCTTCATCATTGCTTACCCTAATCATACACGTGAAAATGAAGCCCGCCTTGCCCTCGCCTCCGCCTGTGTTGATATTGCCCCAGTTGACCTTATTTTAGCCAGAGCTCAGCTAGAGCTTATTAGCCCTCGGCTGACTAATGAAGCAGATCAATTCATCATAACACGTATCGGGATCCGTGCCGAAGAGCTTTCACAAAACTGGACTGCAGCCATCTCATTTGCAGATATTTATATTAAAAAATTCCCTGAAAGTAAAAACACACCCTCCATTCTGCTCAAAAAAGGCGAGGCACTCTACCACAATGAAGACTTTAACGCCTCCCGCAGAGTATTTCAGGATATCACAGCAAAATACCCTGAAAGTGAACTGAAGGACTTTGCTGACTTCTACGCCGCCATGGCAGCACGACTTGGAGGAACTACACAATCACGAGAAGAGTGTATCCCCATGTTCCAGCAAATTATCGATAGTAAAAACACTCTAGCCAATGAAGCACGTATCCAGCAATCACGTATCCTTATCGATCTACGCCGATACGAAGCAGCAGAAAAGACCCTGACACCTCTAAAAAAATCTGAACAAGCATCTATTCGCCGTGACGCCGGCATCCTACTTGCCGACTGCTTACACCGTCAAGGAGCTCTTAACGGTAATAAATATGAAGGCTCCATAGAAATCTACAACAGCCTATTAGCTGAAAACAACTTACCCCATTCATGGAACCACCGTATTCACTACCTCCGGGGTCAAACCTATGAAAGCATGAAACTCCGCGGTAAAGCACTAGACTCTTATCTAGATATCATTCTCCGTGCCGATGCCAAACTATCCCAAACAGAGGAAAGTGAAGAATGGTTCTGGTTCTACCGCTGTGGCTTCAAAGCCCTCGCTATGCTAGAAGCAGATAAACGCTGGGAAGCTGCAGTAAAACTAGCTCGCCGCATCTCAGTATTTAAAGGCCCTCGCGCAGAAGAAGCAAAAAAAAGAGCGCTCAATCTTGCCAATACCCACATGATCTGGGAGGACTAATTTTCACAATACACCACTACTACCCTCATGCGCACAGCCGTCTACGCCGGATCCTTTGATCCCCCCACTAATGGTCATCTCTGGATGATTGAACGAGGCTTGGAAATGTTTGACCGTCTCTACGTTGCCATTGGTAACAACTCATCTAAAACCTACAGCTTCAGCGTTGAGGAAAGAATTAAGCTCCTATCTGAATCCACTCCATCATGTGAGCGGCTCACTATTTCTAAATTTAATAATCGCTACCTCGTGGACTACGCCCGTGATGTAAATGCACAATACATCCTAAGAGGTATACGATCATCTGGAGACTTTGAATATGAACGTGTTATGCGCCACATCAATGGTGATATGGCACCAAAGATTACCACAACATTTCTCATGCCGCCACGCGATATTGCAGAACTATCATCCAGTATGGTCAAAAGCCTAATCGGCCCAGAAGGATGGCAAGACCCCGTCCGCCGTTACGTACCAAACCCTGTTTTCAAAGCACTAGAAAAAATGAATCGTAACTAAAAAAACATTCTATCAGCAAGCTTACTCCACTCTCCAACGTATCATGTAGGGCGCTTGCGAACCAGTGATCACAATGCTAAAATTAGACAGCTAACACAGAAAGCTCTACTACCTCGCACCTCCCTCAGCTATGCCTGACATACAGACCATAAAGAACACACTCTACGCACTTGTTGATGATCAGCAGGACTATTGGCAGTGGGCATCTATTACTGTATGTATTCTAGCAGCTATTGGCGTATCAGTTATTCTTAAGCGTACACTCTTTGCCAGAGGCTCTACCTGTAATCAATTCTGCTGGCGGTTTTTTGATACAGGAAAAAGTATTAGTGTCATACCTGCCATCACCTGCTTTCTACTATGGCTTACATGGTCTGCTAGAGATAACTGGTCAGCTAACCTAGCGGCAGGAGGACATGCCCCTATTCCCAGTAACTTTATTGAGACCGCCGCACTGTTAATCACCGCATTTGTTATCTATCAGCTAGCTACTGCAATCTCTAAAGGTCGCGCAGCCCCCCGTTTTCTAGGTGGCTGTATGCTCTTTATATTTGCCTTACACCTTTTCGGCTGGTTAGAGCCTCTAAGTGCTGCTCTGCGCAATATTAGCATACCACTCGGAAGTATAGAAATTAACTTATGGTCCACCATTTCCGGCATAGGTGCAATGTTCCTCCTACTATGGCTAGTAGGGCTCTCCACACGTTTTATTGATGCTCTAGTGCAGCCACGTAGTGAAATCCCACCATCCATCAAAGTCCTCATTGGTAAAGCCTCCAGAATCATACTTTACGTGGGAGCTATCGCTTGGGCTCTCAAAATAGGTGGTGTCCCACTTGGCGGACTAGCTGTATTCTCCGGAGCACTAGGTTTAGGTCTTGGATTTGGTCTTCAAAAAGTCATCTCTAACCTAGTTTCAGGTGTAATCATCCTACTCGACAAATCAATAAAGCCTGGTGACGTGATTGAAATCGATGGCACCTTTGGTTGGATCAACTCCATCCGCACACGCTACATCTCAGTAATCACGCGTGACCGAAAAGAAATCCTCATACCTAACGAAGACTTTGTCACCAATAAGGTCGTCAACTGGTCATTCACAGACCGCATCGTAAGAATTAAAGCTGATGTTGGTATTTCCTACTGCTCAGATGTCCCTCACGCTATTGAAGTTTGTAAAACCGCCGTAAAAACTATTCCTCGCGTACTAGTCGACCCACCACCAAACTGTCACCTTATGAGCTTTGGTAATTCATCCATTGAATTACAAGTAAGGTTCTGGATCGATGACGCACCTCAAGGAGTAAGTAACATCCGTTCGGATGTTTTACTTGCCATATGGAAAGCCTTTAAAGAGCACGACATTAAAATCCCCTTTCCTCAACGCGATATTTATATCAAATCCACACCACCTTCAGCACTACCATTAGACAGCTGATCCAGCACTCTACTCTCCATGTCCGAACTTACACACCACCCCATCCATGAAATCATCGCAGAAATAGCGGCAGGTAACATGGTAATCGTCACAGATGACCCTGGCCGAGAAAATGAAGCTGATCTAGTAGCAGCGGCATCTAAAATCACACCAGAAACCATTGCCTTCATGGCCAATCACGGTCGAGGCCTCATCTGCGCTCCCATTTCAGCAGCTCGTGCCAGAGAGCTTAACCTGCCCCCCATGGCACCGCGTAATACAGAGTCTCAGAAAACAGCCTTTACAATCTCCATTGATGCCTCGGAAGGTATTACCACTGGTATCTCTGCGGCAGATCGCGCACGTGCTATCCAGCTACTTACTGACCCTCATGCAAATGCAGACTCCTTCGTACAGCCTGGTCATATCTTCCCCCTCCAAGGAGTTACTGGAGGAGTGCTACGTAGAGCTGGACACACAGAAGCAGCTATTGACCTAGCTCGCTTAGCAAAGCTCCCAGAAGCAGGAGTCATCTGCGAAATCATGAATGAAGACGGCACCATGGCACGTGCTGGAGAGCTTGGAGAATACCAAGAAAAACACGGACTAAAAGCCTGCACCATCGCTGACCTTATCGAATACCGCCGCAGGTCAGAGAAACTTGTTAACAAGGGCGAAACTATCGCCATGCCCACAGACTACGGCGATTTTAACTGCCATCTCTACTACATAGAGAACTCCGCTGATGGAGCCGCTACCAGTAGCCACCACCTTGCATTCACACATGGTGATATAAACCCTGACGAGCCCACCCTCGTAAGAGTACACTCAGAGTGTCTCACCGGCGACGTCTTTCACTCACAGCGCTGTGATTGTGGTGGCCAGCTAGATACCGCTATGCGTCAGATTGCAGAAGAAGGAGGCGTATTACTCTACCTACGCCAAGAAGGCCGAGGAATAGGACTACCAGCTAAAATCCATGCCTACAAACTTCAAGAACAAGGGCTAGACACCATCGAGGCTAATGAAAAATTAGGCTACGGCTCAGACCTACGTGACTATGGTATGGGAGCTCAGATACTCTATGACCTCGGAGTAAGAAAAATCAAACTACTCACCAATAACCCTAAAAAAATGATCGGTCTAGAAGGTTACAATTTGGAAATTACGGAGCAAATCCCTCTAAGTTTACCATCAAACCCTCATAACGAAAACTACCTCAATACTAAAAAGAACCGTATGGGACACACCCTGTAGGATAATAAATGTGATGAAAAAACTAATTCGGACATTATCCATCACATACCTAGCGCTAGTGGCACTCACAGCCGTAGCCTTCGCCCAGATTACCACTCTTAAGGACGCTCTTAATACAGCACTCAAACAAAAAGACATAGCCTCAGTCGGCGAGAGCATGAAGCTATACAGCGCTAGCGCATACCGAAAAGGTAAACGGGGCTCCTGGTCCTTCACCTTTTATGATGGTCGTGATCTCTACCATACCCTCAGAGTAGATACCAGAGCGAGGACCTACTACACAACTAAACCTAAAGGCCGCCAAAGTATCCTTCAAGACCTCGACTTCTCTAAACTCCCTGCACCCACTTCTGTAATCGTAGTGGATGCCCTTAATAGATCCAAAGCCGCCCTAACTGCTCTGGGCTTTAAACCCACTAACAGTGGCAACTATCGAATCAACTACCACCTGCGTAGTGCCGTTCACCAGAAATCTACAGCCATACACACCTTCCACGTAAGCCTACCCACTAATGACGGCCAACAGGGAAAAACGGTAACATTTAAAAATGGCACATTAGATACCGTCTCTAACTCTTCCATCCAAGACTAACCTCCCCCCTTAATTACACAAAGCACTTGAGCTAAGAAAGGGGCGTGCTCTCGGTATCACATATTTATAAAAGCTTATCTTTAGTAAAGTCTTTACGGTTTCTCTGTCTAAAGTTCAGTATACTAAAAACTATAGACCGTAAAAATGATATATTTGGCATAAAAACTGCTAAAACGCGTGATTTATTACTTTTTTAACCTACCTTTCATAGACGCACTCCAAATCGCGTAACTCTATGCAGCCACCCGGACCACAGCACGGGTTGAGTCAGTCTCAATCACAGCAGCAAAATCTATCGCCACAGATGCGACAGAGCTTGGAGGTCCTGCAGTCGAGCACTATGGAGCTCTCCCAACTCATTAATCAAATAGCGGAGATGAACCCCACACTAGAAATCAGTGAGGACATCGAGCAGTTAGATAATACTCCAGAGCCTGATGCTGAGCATGACCTCGAGAACCTATCCGAGTTTGATGATACCTGGCGCGAAGATCAGATCTTAGCACACGGTAGTAGCCAAGCCTCCACAGCAGGTGAAGCACTACGTGACTTCATCTATAACTCCATAGTAGAGCCTAAAACTCTACAGCAGCATCTCATAGATCAGTTAAACCGCTCAGCTGTAGATAATGACAGACATGCGGCAGCAGAACACCTCATCGGCTATATCAATAACCAAGGTTTTTTAGACGATAATATAGATACCCTCGTCACTGCATCACCATACACCATTAAGCAGCTACGTTCCGCCCAAACACTCATTCAAGGGTTTGACCCAGCAGGTGTCGCCGCAGAAAACCTCACAGAGTCCCTGCTGCTCCAGCTACAGCTCACTGGCCGGGGTAACTCACTGGAATCACGAATAGTCGATCAACACCTAACAGATTTAGCTCGTCACAAATACTCTGACATAGCTCGTAATCTCGGTGTGACTCAAGCATCCGTTGTCGAAGCGGCTGATAACATAAGCAAGTTAAATCCCAATCCTGGTGTCTCCTTTGACTCTACATCAAATCCACATGTCCTACCCGATCTCGAAATCCGTAAAGATATAGAGGGCTCCTACTACGCCCACCTCACCAACGAATATATCCCCACCCTGCGTATCAGTAATCACTACAAGGATTTACTAGCTAAAATCAATACAGACTCTAAGGCTAGAAAGTTTCTCCGTGAGAATATCCACGAAAGTCGTCAGATTATGAATGCTGTAAGCCAACGTCAAGAAACACTCCTTAAGATCGGTGTGGAAATCATCCTCCATCAATCAGAGTTCCTAAAATATGGCCGAGGTAAACTGCGGCCAATGACAATGCACAGCATCGCGGACAAAGTCGGTGTCCACGCCGCCACCATCTCACGTGCCGTCTCAGGAAAGTATATCCTCACCCCGCACGGCCTAATGGAGCTGCGCACCTTTTTCTCATCTGGCTATACCACGAATCAAGGAACAGAGATTTCTAACACAGGGGTACGTGATGCCATTCAGCACCTCGTCAATGATGAGGATACGGCAAAACCACTCTCAGACACAGCCATTGAAAAACAACTCAAAACTAAAGGCATCAAAGTGGCCCGCAGAACCATTGCTAAATACAGAGATCAGTTAGGCATACTCCCCTCACACCTTCGTAAGCGCCACAGCTAGCTCCGCTGTGTCAGCTCTTAAACACCTCGGGGATAAATGACACATCAGACGCCTCAGCGACAGCGAGCTCTATCTGAGACTCTATTACAGCCAAGGAAACAGGTGGCAAGTATCCTGTTAGGCACTGCTCCAGTGCCTCTAATGGGCTACACTCCTCAGTGATCATTTTACGCCTCGCCTTCACTGCAATCGCTTCAGCAGACCCCGGAGTTAATAGTTCCGGTATTTGAGACATCAGTCGCTCTTTCTGGCCATCCTCTAACACAACTCCACTCCTTTTACACAAAGCTCGCAGTAATTCCCAGCCTTCCTCCGCAGTAGCACACGGAAAAAGTGGCACTTTAACATCTATTCTACCAGGCCTCTTTAGATCCACCTCGATAAGATCAGGGCGGCTAGAGGCTAGCACCCAGAGAATCTTACCACGGTTCCGGGTATCAGACATCTCCTTAGCCATCATCGAGTATACACGGCTAGACACCCCAGAGTCTCCCGAACCAGAAGCTCTGCGCCCCAACGCCTGATCAGCCTCATCTATAAATACGATGCAGCGCCCCAAAGCGTGTAGTAACGAAAATATTTTTTCTAAATTCTCCTCCGTACTCCCCACCCAGCGATCACGGAAATTCTTTAATGTCACCACTGGCACCCCGGCTTCACCAGCGAGGCACTCTACGAGATAAGTCTTACCCGTACCCACAGGGCCACAGAAAAGATATCCCATCGGCATAGACTCCAGATCATTTTTATTCCAAAGGATGATATCCTGCCTCAGCCAATTTTTCACACCGTCCAAGCCTATCACACCGTCAAAATCCCTATCAGGCTCTACAAAGTCTATCAGCCCACCACAGTCTCTCTCCACCAATGCCCGCTTAAGATCAGATAGATCATATTCTTCCAATGGTAACTTAGCATGATCACGACGTAGCAGTAAAATTTCTACCGAACTCAGTGTAGAGCCTGTCAGGCGCTCCGCAGGTAGGGAGAAATCATCTTTAAAATTGACCAACGCCGTAGAACACTTGTCATGTAAAATACCCAAGACCTGCTGCATCTCACCTTTCGTAGGGAGAGGTACCTCCACAGCACTGACTCGTGGACTACCTGCTACAAGTGGGTGTAGACCATTTAGGTTTTCAGAAATCAGAAATGCCGCCTGTCCATGCTCTTGTAACCTCATATCTGCAGCCCACCCTCTAAGAATAGAGGCCATAGCATTTAGTTCAAAGTTATGGGAGTTTGGTAGTGCTGGACAAATCAAATGAGCTTGTTGGATAAGCACTGCCACCTTAGGGCTCTTCGCTCCCACCGCCTGAAGATTTTTACAATACTTTAAATAATGAGTTAACGTCCTGACTGCCGGTAGTGGAGTATCAGGAAAAACAGCACCGTCTTTAGCCGTAGGCCACTGAGAGAATATCTCACCACCACGCTCCACGCGCAACCCCTGACCGGGATCATAGCTGAGCACCACATCAAACCGTGGAATGAGCGCCTCCATTATAAACTCCTCCAGTGAGCCTAATCGTGCCGCTTTTTCATGTGGCACTAAAAGCCTATCATTCACGTTACCATGGAGTACAAAGCAGCCCGCTGCTCCACTCTCATAGCTTTCCACAATCTCTGACGCCCAATGAGGAATTTTCATATACACAGACACCCAATACCAGAGCCACCCCTTTGTCAGGCATAAAGCTTATACATGGTAGATTAATTATTTTTTCGTATCAGGTATCACATGACTATGCCACTATATCACTGCGTTATTGACAGACGTAAATCCTCTCATGAGTAAAAAAATCTTAATCATTGGTGCCGGCCCAGGAGGTCTGACCAGCGGAATGATCCTAGCACACCGTGGCTATGACGTAACTATTGTAGAAAAAGCATCAGTCGTAGGTGGTAGAAACGCCCCCATCCAAGCTGGTGATTACACCTTTGATACAGGCCCCACATTTCTACACCAAAAGTTTACACTCGATGAGATGTTTGCTGAAGCGGGAGGTAGGAAACCTGAGGACTACATGGACTTTGTAAAGCTAGACCCCATGACCACGCTAAGCTGGAGTGACACATCACTAGACACTAGCTTTGATCAAGACAAGATGAAGCATAATATCGAGAAGGCATTCCCTGGTGAATCTGCAAACTATGATCGCTTCATGCGCGATCACGCTAAAAAACTACGCAAGATCTTCCCCTGCCTGCTCAATCCATACAATAAGCTATCAAGCTACATGCAGAAACACATACTCAAAGCCCTCCCTTACGTGGCCACCACCAAGTCAGTAATGGATGTGTTGGATGAGTATTTTACCAATGATGATCTAAAGATTGCCTTCACCTTCCAGGCAAAATACCTCGGTATGTCACCGTGGACCTGCCCAGCACTCTTCAGTATTCTTGCCTATATCGAATACGCGCACGGCATCTACCACATACAGGGAGGACTCTCTAATATCTCCGCTGGCATGGCTAAGGTCTTCCAAGAAGAAGGAGGAAATCTCATGCTAAATACCGAGGTCAGGGAAATTTCCTACCAAAATGACCGTGCAGTAGCTGTGGAGCTAGCCAATGGTGATAAGATGAACTTCGATGACCTAATCATTAATGCAGACTACGCCCAAGCACGCCATATGATCTTCGGTGAGCGCAATGAACCAGAAGAGAAGCTAAGAAAGAAAAAATTCTCTTGCTCAACTTACATGCTCTATCTTGGACTAGATACCATTTATGAAAGTGAGCCGCATCATCACGTTATCTTTGCAGATAACTACCAACAAAACCTCAGAGATATTCAAGACGGAGTCAAAGTCTCTGATGACATGTCCATCTATGTGAGGAACTCCAGCATTACAGATCCCACCGTGGCTCCTGCAGGACACTCACAACTTTATATCCTTGTTCCCACCATCAATAACCGAAGCGGCTATACATGGGAGGAAACACAGGCAGAATACCGAGAGAAAGTCTTGGATAAAATCATCGAGCGCACTGGCATGAAGGATCTCAGAGATCACATTGTAGAAGAGCGCTCTATCACACCGCAGGACTGGCAAGAGGCTGACATCTTCCTCGGTGCTACTTTTAATCTAGCACACACCATGGATCAAATGCTCTACTTTAGGCCGCAGAACCGCATGAAGGGTTTTGAAAATATCTACCTCGTAGGTGGCGGCACTCACCCAGGTAGCGGACTTCCCACCATCTATGAAAGTGCACGTATTTCATCAAATATGATCTGTGAGTCTCATGGAGAAACTCCAGGCCGTGTCGACTTTGCAACAGCAATCCTCGACCAAGATATTTGCTAACACAACTTCTAATATGTCCATATACCACCTACATAGAGAGCAGCAGTTAAAGTGTACCATAGATGAAGCATGGGAGTTCTTCTCAACACCCAGAAACTTAGATAAACTCACACCCAAATCCGTAGGTTTTAAAATCACCCACTGTGCCTCTGAGCTCATGCATAAGGGGCAGATCATATCCTATAAAGTTAAAGTAGCTCCACTCATCTGGCTGAGCTGGCTTACTGAAATTAGCCATGTGGAGCACCAGAGGAAATTTGTCGATAACCAGCTATCTGGCCCCTACAAGGTATGGCACCACACACACAGCTTCACAGAGAATGCAGATGGTGTCATGATGTCTGATGACGTAGTTTACGTTATGCCCTTTGGTATCATTGGTAATTTTGTGAACTCACTACTTGTTAGGCGGCAGCTCAATCATATTTTCGATGAGCGTGCGCGATTAGTAGGAGATATCTTCACTTCAAAAAGCGCTTCATCCACTTGATCTTATCACCATATGGTGGACGTGGATCAAATATATCAGGACTCCATAACGGCCTCCTAACAACCGCGCGCTCATAGCTGAAGGCATTTACTCCAGCCTCACCACGGTAGCGTCCATAGCCACTCTCGCCCACCCCTCCAAACGGTAATTTTAGATGTGCTCCCTGCTTCATGGTATCATTAATACACACACCACCAGAGCGAATAGCGGACAGCATCTTCTCGATAAACACCTCATCCTTGGAAAAAAGATACAGCGCAAGTGGTGACCCGTAGCCCTGCAGCCTTGTTACTAGTTCAGCGTCAGATCTATACGTCACCACAGGTAATATAGGACCAAAGATTTCCTCCATCATAATCTCATCATTCCAGCTAACACCTGTGACTACGCGGGGTGCTAGAACTAAAGATTCAGCATCATCCTCACCCTGTTGGATGACAGGCTGACCTTTCTGCAGGAGCTTTTCTAATCTGTTAAAGTGCTGTATATTAATTACGTGTGCCATTTCACCATACCACATAACATCATCCATTACTTGTTGGATTTCTGTGAGTAGATCATCGTATACAGACTCATGCACCGCGATGAAATCTGGAGCAAAACAAGTCTGACCACCGTTAAAAAATTTACCTGTTAGGATCCGTATAGCGGCCACCTTTAAATCAGCAGTTTTATCCACCAGCGCGGGGCACTTACCTCCTAACTCCAACACACAAGGAGCTAGATTTACCGCCGCCTTCTGCGCTACAATTTTACCAATTACCGTGCTCCCAGTGAAAAATATAAAATCAAACTTATAGTCTAATAAAGCATCAGCAACCTCCTTACCACCTGTCATGACCACTACTTGCTCAGGTGGGAAAACATCCACGACAATCTCTGTAATCAATGCCTCAGAAACTGGGCTCATTTCAGACGGCTTTAACACTACGGTATTTCCAGCAGACACCGCAGCTATCAGCGGACTTAACGCTAGCTGAATAGGGTAGTTCCATGGTGCCATAATTAGCGTGACTCCATAAGGTTCTCTCCTCAGTTCAGAGCTACATGGCTGCATATAAAACGGGCTGGAAACCTTCCTTGGTTTCATCCACTGCTTAAGTGATTTTTTCATTAAGCGGATTTCCTCTAGCAAAAAATGATATTCTGCCACATAAGCCTCTACATTAGGTTTTGCTAGATCAGCAGTCAGAGCATCTAGGATATCATCCCGATGTTTCACTATGCTATTTTCTAATCGCTGTAATGCCGCTACCCGAAAGCTTAACTCCCTCGTGTGACCAGCTAAAAAAAACTTTCGCTGTTTCTTACAGACATCACTAACACGCTGCTGGATTTTATGACTAACCACGATATCTTAGTATAACTGGAAATCAGACTACTGCAATCGTTGACAAAGAAATTCCCGCTGAAATAATATAAATCATGAAGAATCCCAGTGTTTCAATCATTGGAGCAGGTCTAGGTGGCCTCTCTGCAGCTATCTCATTAAGAGCCAAGGGTTACGAGGTCCAGATTTTTGAAAAAAACGAGCGTATTGGAGGTAAACTTAATATCATGGAAATGGATGGCTTCACCTTTGATCTTGGCCCGTCTATTTTCACTCTCCCGCAGTTTTTTGAAGCTCTATTTAAACGTGCAGGTAAGAAGATGGATAACTACGTGCAGTTAGACCCCGTTATACCACATTGGCGAAACCTATTTGAAAATCATGACTCCATTGACCTCTATGAGGAATCAGACCTCATGCGTAAGGAGCTGGATAAATTAGCAGGAGATAAAGAAAAACATTGGCAAGAGCTTCAGTCATTTCTCGAATACGGACGTAAACAATATGATATTGTCAACAGTGGCTACTTCTCCGAAGGGCTAGACAACCTTTGGGAATTCATCAGTCACTATAAGTTTAAACTATTAGGTGGTGAAATAGACTACCGGAATAGCATGGCAGAGTCCATAGAAGAGAGATTTACGGACCCTAAGATGCGGCAGATTTTTGAATACTTTATCAAATACGTCGGTTCCTCAGCTCTAGATGCACCAGGCTACATGAACCTCATGCCTATGATTCAGTTTGACTATGGTCTCTGGTATGTACGTGGCGGAATGTACCAGCTAGCAGAAGGCCTAGGAAAACTCATTGATGAAATGGGCATCACCGTGCACCTGAATGCTGATGTATCAGCTATAGAAAAAAGAGGTAAACAGGTCACGGGCATCAAGCTCGCGGACGGCACCGTACACGCTTCTGATATTATTATCAGTAATATGGAAGTTATTCCATGCTATGAAAAACTGCTTAATGAACCACCAAAATTCACCAAAAAGTTAGAAAAATTTGCCCCTGCTTGCTCAGGTATCGTCCTACACCTGGGAACCAACAAAGTCTTCCCCCAGCTCGCACATCATAACTTTTTCTACTCAGAGGATCAGCATAAACACTTTGACACAGTCTTCAAAAAGAACCAACTGCCTGATGACCCTACCATCTATGTGGTAGCTCCTACACGCACAGATCCTACTAAAGCTCCAGAGGGCTGCGATAACATTAAAATTCTTCCCCACATACCACCACTGGAAGAAGGCTCAGGTATTACACATGACGACTATGTCGCACTGAAGGACAGATGCATCGATAAAATGGAGCGCTGCGGCCTCACGGGACTACGTGAAAGCATCATCACCGAGGACCTACTCACCCCAGTCGATATAGAAAGAATGTATCGTTCTAACAAAGGTTCTATCTACGGAGTCGTAACAGACTGGAAAATGAACTATGGCTTCAAAGCACCTAAGACGAGTAGCAAATACAAAAACCTCTATTTCACTGGTGGTAGCACCAACCCTGGTGGGGGTATGCCAATGGTCATTCTATCAGGTCAGAACTGCGCAGACCGTGTGATGAAGCGTCACCCGATACGCTAGCTCAAAAATCACACAGATATGCTGATCCTACCTATATTGGCCCTACTGTGCGCACCCGCGCTATGGGTCATTTTTGGCAAACCTAGATTTTTACCAACTACGGGTGCCATAGAGCATAAAAAGATCACCATAATTATCCCAGCACGTGATGAGGAAGAGAACATCCAAGTTCTGTTAGAATCAATCAATCTGCAAAAACATGCACCTCATGAAATCATAGTTGTGAATGATGGCTCCACGGATAGCACAGCTAAGGTAGCACAAAAGCTTGGCGCCACTGTCCTAAATGCCAAACCTCTACCTCAAGGCTGGAAAGGTAAACCATGGGCGTGCCAACAAGGTGCAACTACAGCCACAGGTGAATGGCTTCTCTTTCTAGATGCGGATACATTCATGGCTTCAGAAGACTTCCTTTCTCGTCTTGGTTACCTAACAGTATCTGAAAACCATGTATTCTCCATCTGCCCGTGGCACTATATAAAGCGCCCATACGAGCAACTTTCTGCTTTTTTTAATGTTCTCATGCTCATAGGTATGGATGCCTTTGGTGCTGACCAAACATCTCAAAAAGACACACGTCTCGTAGGCCAATGTATGCTCATTTCAACTCCCGTTTATGAACAGTGCGACGGACATGAAACTGTTAAAAATGAAGTGTTAGAAAACTACAAACTCTCGACCACACTCAAAGATCTCGGTATAAAAAGATCATGTATAATGGGGAAAGGCCACCTCAGTATGCGCATGTTCTCAGGTGGTTTTTTAGAACTATGGAATAGTTGGAAGAAAGGATTTATCTCTGGAGCAGCAGATGTCTCTCCTAAGATCCTAGTATATTCATCAGTGTGGATAACAAGTATGTTCATAGCAATAGGGTCATTAATTACTGCCTCAGTGAGGCAAGAATCAGTCATGTTTGTAATTATCACATGTGCCGCATACATCACTCACGCGACTCTTTGTTTATTCGCTTTTCGCCAAGTAGGTAGATTCTCATTTCTAAACGCTTTCCTATTTCCTATCAGCCTCACGTTCTATCACTTATTATTTATCTCGGCATTAATAAGTGTTAAGCAAGGTAAGAAAGTCACATGGAAAGGACGTGATGTTAGCTGATATACCATTAATCTGGATTGCCTTGATTAATACTCTTGGTATTCCACTAACACACCTCGCTATCGCGTGGGTGAGCACTCAGCTACCACGGACATGGTTCGCTAAAAAACAAACCTACGCAGGAGCTAACAATACAGAAATCTACGAAAAACTCTTTTTTGTTCGATCGTGGAAACATCTTTTACCTGATGGGGCACCATGGTTTAAAGGGTTTGCAAAAAGCTCGCTGGAGTCCACAGATCCAGACTATCTGAGAACGTTCATAACAGAAACTAGACGTGGCGAGTTTTCCCACTGGATGCAAATTGTCGCCATCTGCTGTTTGACTATTATCAACCCGTGGCCTGCTAAACTCATCATAACAGTCTACGCACTGTTATCTAATATGCCGTGTATTATTAACCTTAGATATACTCGTATTCGCATGCTGAGAGTATTAACTAAGGAAAAAATAACTTAGTTATTTATTTAACCCGTTCTTTGAACTCTCTGTAGGCATTAAGAGCCCCGTCTCTACCTTCAGAGAGATTAATCATCCGTTCGGGGTAAGTATCACCAAGTTTGACACCATAAGCAGCAAGTTCAATTTCTGTAAGCTCCCACGGCTCATGGATCAACTTACCAGGAATCTTGGCTAGCTCAGGTAGATATCTCCTGACATACTCTCCATCTTTATCGAACTTCTTCGCCTGTAGAAGTGGGTTGAAAACTCTGAAATATGGCGCTGCGTCAGCACCGCACCCGCCTACCCACTGCCAACCCATAGTATTATTTGGTAAATCCGCATCCACTAAAGTATCCCAAAACCAATCCGCTCCAGACTGCCACTCTTGTAGCAGATGTTTTACAAGAAATGACCCCACTACCATACGCGCACGATTATGCATCCAGCCAGTTTCCCAGAGCTGACGCATAGCAGCATCAATCACAGGGTAGCCAGTCTGTGCTTTTCGCCAGCGTGCTACCATCTCTTCTGAGTTTTTCCATGGAAACTGCTCATACTCGGGACGCAGCGACTTCTCTACAGAGTGTGGAAAGTGATAGATGAGGTGATGGGAAAAATCTCTCCAGTAAAGCTGGCGAACGTAGCCATGCATCACTGTTTCTCCGGAATCTTTAAGATAGTGGTAAATCTCCCTTACACCTATTTGCCCGAAGTGTAGATAAGGAGCCATTCTCGATGTACCGTCATCGGACATCATATCACGAGCTATGTTATATTCTCTAACAGGTTTTTTCGAGAACAGTTTTAATCTCTCCTTAGCTGCCTTACGCGTAGGTTGCCAAGTTTTATAAAACGTCTTATCCCAAGGTATCTGAGGTAAGAGACTGAGCATATCAAGATCTCTACCCGTGGCGTTCACCCATCTGGCTGCATCGAGATTTACATCTGTAAGTATAGGCACCTCAATATCACGACAGCGTTTCCAGTATGGGGTAAAGACCTGATAAGGCCTACCTGATAAATTACTGATAGCGTGAGGTTCATTTAAAACACTTGAGTTAAAACTCTCCACCTCAACACCGTCAGCGACAAGTTGCTTTTTAACATCAGTATCCAGCTTAATAGCATCAGGTTGATAACGTCGGTTCCAGAACACCGCGTCAATATTATACTCCCTAACTAGTGAGCAAAGAGCTTCACACACATCATCAGACTGCTCCAAATATAAGTCTGCACCTACATCCTTAAGTTGCGCGTCTAAGTCCGCCAGCGCATGATGTAACCACCACTGAGACGCACCACCTTCGCTCAGTTGCTTCGGTTGATTAACCCCATGGATATAAACTGGAAGAATTTCCGCTCCAGATGCAATAGCAGATAGTAATGCACTATTATCCTGAAGACGTAAATCCCTTCGAAACCAAACGAGACAGCGTTTCATAGATCAGTCTCTTAAACTAAACTGTGTAAAAAGTAAACCCCCACTCCACCAAGAGCCTATCCAGCCAGGAAGAGTGAGTTATTTCTATAAACTTTGTGAGACATTGCACTAATTTTTCTCATTAGCAGTAAATTCTTAATACCCCTGTGGGTTTGAAATAAATAATGAACTATTTACCCTAACTGAGTATTACCTCGGTTCGAACCGTATTTTTTAAGGAAACAATGGCACTATCATTTCCAAATACGCTCCCTGCTGGGGTGGCTTCAAATTTGAAAAATAGATAACCGAGGCATTACTCACATGGATTCCACCGGCCTGACTACCTAGTAGCCACTGCGTAAGTTCTGCAAAGTCTGGATTATGCCCACAGAGCGCTACTGTATTAAAGTCCTGATAGGCTACTAGCTCCTTGATCGCCACGGATGGCCTCATACCACATGCCAGCCATGTCTCAGATACTGGAGAGCCTAGACCAGCAGCTTCGCAAAATAACTCTGCCGTCTGGCTCGCCCTTACAAAAGGGCTTGTGATTGTGATGTCTGGAATCAGCCGCTTCTCTTTAAGAAATCCCCCCACCCTACGAGCCTGTTCCCTGCCCGACTCAGTAAGTGAGCGAGCAGAGTCATCCATCGCAAAGCCTTCAGCCTCTGCGTGACGGATAATAAGGAGGTTCATGAGGCTAAAACTACATCGTCATACCACCATCAGAGGCTATCACCTGCCCGGTGATATAGCGTGCCTCAGCGCTGGCAAGAAATAGAGTAATAGCTGCAATATCCTCAGTAGACCCCATTTCCTTAAGAGGAATATTTTCTACAATACCTTCTTTTTGCGCATCGCTAAGCTCATCTGTCATATCAGTGACGATAAAGCCTGGAGCAATGGCGTTACAAGTCACCTTGCGCCCTGCTAGCTCACGGGCTACCGATTTGGTAAAGCCTATGAGTCCAGCCTTACTCGCGGCATAGTTTACCTGCCCAGCATTACCAATGAGACCGATCACTGAGCTGATATTGATAATCCGCGGATCAGCAGCCTTCATCATCGTGCGCTGGAATGCCTTTACGGTGTTAAATGCACCCTTAAGATTAGTATCCAGAACGGTGTCCCAGTCCTCATCCTTCATACGCATCATCAGTCCATCACGGGTAACACCTGCATTATTAACGAGGATATTTACTGTGCCGAAGTCAGCGATAATCTCTTTCCCAAGTGCCTGCACAGCATCATGGTCTGCTACATCCACCGCATAGGCTTTAGCGGCACCTGGATACTCCGCATTAATCGCCTCTGCAGCTGCACCACAGCTACCTTCACTACGGCTTACCACCGCTACCTTTCCGCCCTCAGCAGCAAATGCCTTAGCGATTTCTGATCCGATGCCACGGCCTGCGCCTGTGACTACTGCTACCTTGTCTGTAAAACGTGCCATGCGTATTTCCTCACATGTTTTCCCCAGAATGCCAACTCTGAAAAACGAGAACTCTTATTTTAAGCCCCCCCTCTCAATAAAATAAAGCTAGGAGCCTGCCCCTGAAATCGAGATTGAAGTCATACTTCTCAATGAAGACCCTTGACCATACTCTGAAAAAAGCGCACCCATGCCCTGCCTCCGGTAACTTTACCTCCCCATCATCAACGCTACCTTTTATCTATATGAACTACGAAACTTATCGCATCATTCACTTCATCGGCCTATTCACTCTCATGTTTGCCTTTGGATCCCTATTCACAGGAGAAAAAACTACCAAAGCTCAAGCAATAGGTCACGGCATAGGTCTTATCCTCATCTTGCTAGGTGGTTTTGGAATGCAGGCAAAGTTGAAAGATGCTTACACAGCAGTCTACGGCTCAAGCTTTCCTACATGGCTGATTCTTAAGTTTGTCATCTGGGTAATCTTTGGAGGTTGTATGGTATTGGCAAAGCGCCGCGTCATCAAAGGTGCTGCCGCATGGGTTCTCATCATTGCTATAGGTTCTGCTAGTGCATACCTTGCACTTAAAAAGCCAGCATTTGGTAATAAACCTGCCGCCGCACAGGCTGAGTAATCTCGCCCCCCTTGGGCATACCCGTTTCGTCATGAAACATGTCGAGACTATTACCCTACCTCACGATCTTGGTGACTTTACCGAGATCATCGATGTGCGTGCTCCTAGCGAGTATGTAGAAGATCACCTGCCTGGGGCGATTAATCTCCCCGTGCTCAATGATGCTGAGCGCGAGCAGGTAGGGACTCTTTATAATGGCGATCCCTTTAGCGCGCGTAAGATGGGTGCTGCGATGATTTCTAACAATGCCGCTAAACATCTAGCAGAACACTTTGCTGAAAAGGATAAAAGCTACGCCCCCCTAGTCTACTGCTGGCGCGGTGGTATGCGCTCCGGCTCCTTTGCTCACATCCTCCGATCCATCGGCTGGCGCGCACGTATCATTGATGGCGGCTATAAGGCTTTTCGCAAATTTGTATCTGATGATCTCACTAGCCTATTTGCCAATCCTGACTTCCACCTCACCGTGCTAGGTGGCCCTACTGGCGTGGCAAAAACTCGGATGCTCCACACTCTCCGCGCTCAAGGAGCACAGATTCTAGACCTAGAAGGACTGGCGAACCATCGGGGCTCCGTGCTCGGCCTCACTCCTGATACCACTCAGTGTAGTCAAAAGCATTTTGAAACAAAGCTCTGGCACGCGGTCTCTCAGCTAGACCCTAACAAAAGAATATTCACAGAGGCGGAGAGTAACCGTATAGGAAAGCTCCACTGCCCACCGGCACTGTGGAAAAAACTCGGTGAAGGCACTGTGATAGAGCTGAAGATGTCCACTGCTCAGCGCGCTAAGTTTTTACTCGATGACTACCCCCATTTCACCGAGCAGCCTGAGCATTTAAAATCATTATTAGAGAGACTCACTAAACTCCGTGGACATGAGCAGGTGCAGCAGTGGCATGAGCAGATAGATACTGGAAAATGGCAGGAGTTTGTCACTTCAGTTCTAGATGATCATTATGATCTCGTCTACCGCCGCGCTGGTGATGAAAAGTCAAACTACGCCATCCCCACCACCACTGTGGAGTTATCCAGCTTCACCACTGAGGAGCTCACAGAAGTAGCCCAGAAACTCATCCAGCTCAAGCTGTGAGGGATGCTCATAATCACCTGCAAGACGCGCGCTTTGATGGCATACGCAGCAGAGTGATAGCGGAG
Organism: Akkermansiaceae bacterium; assembly: GCA_023301765.1. Lineage (GTDB taxonomy): Bacteria > Verrucomicrobiota > Verrucomicrobiia > Verrucomicrobiales > Akkermansiaceae > Oceaniferula. The sequence goes on from JALZUC010000013.1 coordinate 32,126, forward strand.
ATGTTAGAAGCTGGCATCACACACTGCGTGGTGAATGGTACATCACCTAGCGATTGGCCACATGTCGCTCATCTTGCTCAGAAATATCCAGATTTCATCATTCCATCCTTCGGCCTGCATCCATGGCAGAAGCCTACTGAGCACTGGTTAGATGATCTACTCCATTACCTAGATACCACTCCCCACGCATGCCTGGGAGAGTGTGGACTGGATCGCTGGATCAAAGACTATGATCTGGATCAGCAAAAAGAAATTTTTACAACTCAGTTAGAAATAGCCACTGAGCGTAACCTCCCACTCAGCATTCACTGTCTAAAAGCCTGGGGGACACTGATCGATATTCTAGCATCCCACACTCTCCCCGAGCGTGGCTTTCTCCTTCACTCCTATGGCGGCTCCGTAGAGCTTGTTCCGCGTCTTGCTGAGCTGGGTGCCTATTTTTCTTTTTCAGGCTATTTCCTACACTCACGGAAATCCAAAGTAATCGAAGCATTCCAAGCTGTACCTGCTGAGCGACTCCTCCTAGAGACGGATGCTCCCGATATGCTACCACCGGATCACGCCAGCTCACACCCATTAGCTGAGGGAGTGAACCATCCGGCTAATCTTAGTTTAATCGCAGAAACGATTTCCAAAGAAATAGATACTTCACTCATAGAGAGTAACTTCCATCAATTTTTCATACATTAGATGTTGCGGTAATCATCAATGATGTTAATTTAGATTCATGAGAACTACAATCACCATTGATGATACCCTCTTTGGGAAAGCCGCCGCCATTACTGGCGATGATAATGCCTCTAGCTTGCTCACTAAAGCACTGGAGATGCTAGTAGCCACTGAGTCTAAAAAGAGAATATTACGTCTCTCCGGCGGCGCCTCAGACTTTACCATCCCCGGTAGAGACTCCCGCACACTGAGCCACGTGGCAGAAGATCCAGCAGAATACAATAAGTAGGCATGAACGTACTCGCAGATACTAACATCTGGTGCCTCTTTTTCAGGTCTGGTCAGTCCACACTCAGCTCTCTCATCGAGTATGACTTTCTATCCACACACCCCCTCGTCATCGGTGAACTATCCGTAGGGAATTTACCTAAACGAAGGCAGACACTGTTAGACTTTAAGGCTTTCCCCTCTGTGCGCCCTGCTAGCTTTACAGAAACGCATCATTTTATAGAAAATAACCAGCTCTACGGAAAAGGACTCCAGTGGAATGACCTTAACATCCTTGCCAGTGTAGTGGCTAGTAGTGATACCCTATTATGGACTGAGGATAAGCGCCTAGCCGCTGTGGCAGAGCAATTTGATATCGCCTACACACCAGACTATTAAACCTACCACTCTGCGGGGCGCATTTTTTCATGGAGGAAAACAAAGCCACTCTCGAGCAGTTTCTCCGGAGCCGCAGCGCAGCTGTCTAAGATAAGCTCAGGTGCCGTGCCAATAATAAATGTGCCAAGCCGCACAGCTAACTCAGGTGCAGGAAGCCCTATAGGCATACCTACATATTTTCTAAAACGGCTCATCATCTCAGCATTACTAACAGTCTCAGGTGCAGCCATATTTACTGGGCCTATTAAAGTTTCATTCTTTATAATATGATCAATCACTCTTGGGACATCAGTGATGTGAACCCAGCTTACCATTTGTTTACCACTAGCCACTTTTCCACCGAGGCCGATCTTTGCTAACATCGAAAGCACACGGTAAGGGTTCCCCTTTTCATCCGCCACTACCATGGCAGTTCGAAGAGCTACTCTGCGCACGCTTTCTGGAATATCAGCATCAAAGAGCGCCGCCTCCCACTTCTGCGCCACATCAGCTATAAAACCCTCACCATGTGCCCCAGATTCGTTCTGCGGTTCGGTAGATACTGTATCATAGATTCCTGAGCCACTGCCATTGATCCATAGGCTCGGTGGGTTTTCACTCGCAGCAATTGCACGGCCTAACAGTTCCGTGCTTTGTACTCTGGACTCAAGGATTTGCTTTTTATTTTCATCGTTATGCCGGCAGTTAATAGAACGTCCCACCATATTGATAATTACATCACTATCATCTAGCACAGAGACCCACTCACCTAGCGATTGCCCATCCCAGTGGATGTAGCGGCACGCATCATGTAGCCCTTCCTCTCGCCTAGCCAGACCAGATACAGCCCACCCCTGCTCAGAGAAATACTCAGTAATATGCCGTGCCAAAAATCCATTAGCACCGGCGATTAGCAATTTTTTCATAGTCAAAATGATATCTAGATTCTGGTGGAATGATAGTTCATTTACTCCAGTTCCACGGTTCCATTTCAGGATGCTTAAAAACAAACCCGTGCTCTTGTAATCTGGTAGGCACCACCCATCGGCTTTTTAGAATTAATTCTGTCTCAGTGCGTAGTAGAAAGGCACCTATTTCAGCCATCCACTTAGTAGCAGGTAATCCCACTGGCATACCCACGTGTTTGCGGAACCTTCTCATAATCTCACTATTACATAGAGGTTCAGGTGCCGTTACATTGATCGGGCCTGATATCTCATCGTGCTCCATTAACCACTGCACAGATCTACAAAAATCATCCACATGAATCCAGCTCACCATCTGCTTCCCGCTACCCACTTTCCCACCTAACCCAAAGCGTGCTAGGTTAGAGAGATAGCTAAAAACAGTACCCGGCTCATCTACCAGCACCATCGCTGTGCGGATAGCTACCTTACGCACAACGCCCGGAACATTAGCGCTATAGAAAGCCTCCTCCCATGCTGTGCCTACTCCCACAGAGAAACCTTCCCCAATTTCCCCAGTATCACTCTGAGGCTTATCTTCAGCATGACGGTATATAGTGGCTGTGCTTGAGTTTATCCACAGCTCTGGCGGATGCGCACACTGAGCAATGGCCTCACCAAGCACCCGCGTGCTGTTAATACGAGAGTCCATAATCATGCGCTTATTCTCTGCATTGTATCTGCAGTTTACCGTTCTTCCTGCGAGATTAATCAGAGCATCACAGCCCTCTATTTCCTCAGCCCATGTTCCCAGAGTCTCGCCATCCCAGTGCACATAACGGCACTGTGAGTCCATTCCCTTTTGATGCCGAGCAAGACCAACAATAGTCCAGCCCTGTTCCGCAAAATACCGAGTAAGATAACGTGCTAAAAACCCATTAGCACCAGCAATTATTAGTTTTTTCATAAGTTTATTAGGGTTCTATGAATTATTAATCAGGGTTACCTTCAGCCGCTTTATTCCAGCCAGCGTAGGCAGGTGGAGTAGGAGGCTGAGCTCTATCATGCTTTTTCCCAATGCGGGCAAAGATGTAGATGTTGAAGAAGTGCATGGCACCCAGAACGAGCATCACAACACCTAGCTTGGCACTGAGTGCCTCAAAGACACCATTAATGTCAGGCACGAGACTATTGAGCTTTAGATACAGTAACACAAAACCGATGTTTACGAGGTAGAAGCCCACCACTAACAGGTGGTTCACACTATCTGCCACGGTTTCATCGTTTTTCATGCTTTTGATTAGGAATACCCTACCGTTCTTGTGCAGTGTTCTGGCCACCCATATGGTGAGCGGAACGGCGATTAAGAGATAGGCTATATAGGTAATAACGGTATTATTCATGGTCCTGTTTGGTTTGGTTTTTGGAGCGAGTAGTTAGATAAATCCATCAGGGATATGGCCGCAGGTGCCTAGACATTCCTCCCCTGGCATACGGTGAAGTTCAGCCGCTACTTCACGGTCTTTTTTACGGAAGAATACCTTGCTGAACTTGTGCCTACGGGCAGCAAGGGCGTGGCATGTCTTTTCCGCAAACGGCAGCAGGGCTGGGCTGGCGATGCGGCGCGCTATCCCCTGATATTTCGTGCAGCTAAGCAGACAGAGCACCCAGCCCTCTGCACCCCTGTAAAGCTCCTGATTATCTGTGCGGATAATCATTTCACGCTCTGGCTCCAGAGCATTTATACCGGGGAACCACTCTTCGGCCTCAGGGTCTTGATAGGCTATAAAACGCACTGGAAATGCACGCTCCTGCTCATTAACCCACTCATGGAAGGTGCAGCACATACCACAGCGGCCATCATAGTAGACTTCGATGTATTGGATATTATTTGGTATTTTCATAGTATTAGTTTAGTTAGTATTTTCAGGAATTATTGAAAGTTTGATTTGCGAGTTATTAGATGCTTACTATTGATTGCGGCGTTTTAACCTAAAACCTTAGCGGCAATCTTCATGGCAGGGCCATACGAGAGCTGGCCTACTTTACCGCCTATATTACGCGCAAAGCTGACAAACTGTTCCAGCTCTTTGATCTGGTCGCGAAACGCCTCGGCCTCAGTGCCCTTGAGATCTTTTGTCTCCGCCTGACAGTCACGGAGTATCTCTAACGCAGGGTCTATCTCACGGCGCTGGCGTTCACGTAGGATGATGGTGAAGATCTTCCACACGTCCTTTTCAGCCTCAAAGAACTCCTTGCGCTCCCCTTTTTTTACAATAATACGAACGAGCCCCCAGCTAACGAGTTCCTTAAGGTTCGTGTGTGCATTTCCTCGACTGATATCAAGAGTCTCCATCACCTCATCCGTACTAAGTGCGGTGGTTCCAGTCATAAGAAGGGCATGGATCTGTGCCATAGTACGGTTAATCCCCCATTGGCTGCCAAAGGCTCCCCACTGCGCTATGAATCCATCACGGACTTCATTCAGTCTCGCTATCTGTCCTTCATTCGGCTTTGCAGTCTCGCTCTTCATATTTTTCAGTAATTACTGAAAGTATAGATTATTTGCAAGACTATTTTGAAATATTCTTTCGAACTATGAATCTATGAGCACATGAGTATACTCAGAGGCTAAGATTTTATAACCTTCTATGACACCCCTTACCCTTATCTGTTTCTACCTCAGTGTATGCCTGCTCACCCACGCAGGTGAGCTAAAACACCAGACGATAGCTAATGATAATCCAGAAATCACTCTGACTAAGTTTGCCTATGGTTCCTGTTGGAAGTCCACGCACTCACAGAAGCATTGGCCGGTAATATTGGAAAACAAACCTCAGCTCTGGATTTGGTTAGGCGATAATATATATGGCGATACGTCAGATATGGATCTATTAAAGAAAAAATATAACCTGTTAGGCGCTACTGAGGGATATCAAAATCTAGCGGAATCCTGCCCGATTCTCGCCACCTGGGACGATCACGACTACGGAGCAAATGATGCTGGGGCAGACTTCTCCATGAAAAAGGAATCTCAGAAGATTTTTCTCGAGTTTTTTAACGAACGCCCTGACAGCGCTCGGAATAAACGCGAAGGAGTCTATTCGAGTTACTATTTCGGCCCAGCTGAAAAACGTGTGCAGGTGATCCTTTTAGATACGCGCTACTTCAGATCACATCTCAAGAAAGGTGAAGGTAAACCGCCCTATAAGCGGATGGGGAAATGGATAGCTGATAGCTCCCCCACTACTACCCTCCTGGGTGATGCTCAGTGGCGGTGGTTAGAGAGAGAGCTACATCAGCCAGCCAAAGTTCGCTTCATCGCCACTAGCATTCAGTTTTCAGTCCCTCATCACGGTCATGAAACGTGGGCTAACATGCCACTGGAAAAACAACGTATGATTGATCTCATTAAAAAAACCAAAGCTGAAGGTGTAGTCTTTCTCTCCGGAGATATTCACTCCTCCGAACTATGTATCACAGAACCTCAGGGCTGCTACCCACTCGTGGACTTCACCAGCAGCTCCCTAAACGTACCTCTCGGCACGTCCAACACCCACCAACGCACAGGCCCAGCCTACGGCGGTGCTAATTTTGGCCTCGTCCAGATTGATTGGGCTGCGGTAGACCCTGTCGTCAGTATCTCTACTAAGGATAACCAAAACCAAACACGCCTCCACCACTCTCTACATCTCTCTGACCTTACCTTCTCTGAGAAAAACCTCATCCCTCAGACATCCATAGAGAATTTTGCCCGTAAATGGCAGACATTCTATGGTGCGATGACCATTAAAAAAGATGCCGACGGTAAATGGCATGCCAGCTGTGCTGAGCGTAATTTAAAACTAAGACCAAGTGCCACAGGGCTCAGCGGCACATGGCAGGGAGTAAACAGCAGCGGTAAGGTATCCTTTCAACTATCACGCAATGGTCGGTTTCTGAGAGGTAAGCACTCGGAAGGTGCCCTCCCCCTGCAGCTTGATTGGGCGGCATGGCAACCTGATTGGGAAACTCACTTCAAGCGCGATGACTACCACCTGAGGAAAAAGAAAAAATAGCGCTAAAGATTACGAAATCCTCCTACCACTAGGAATAATACCAGAAGACATAGATTCCATACGCTCAGCCACATTTATATAGTGAATGCCCCCTAATCTCTAGCAGCTAAAACAACCTTATTCTTAGTGCTTGTGAAATTTTTCACAAAGTCCTTGCTCATTAGATCTGATTGCGGCAGGTATAGCCACGTCAAACACTCATGAATCCTACGGAATATCAGGCACCAGACACCGCGGCCAAGGCACAGGCTGGGATCGACTCAAATCAAGCCGCACTCGCCGGTGATGATTACCAAGCAGAGGCTCAGGATATGCTGGGCGAAAAGATGATACTCAACATGGGTCCATCTCACCCCGCTACCCATGGTGTTCTGAGACTAGTCCTAGAGCTAGATGGTGAGATTGTCACCAAGTGTGACCCCGATATAGGCTACCTCCACCGTGGTGACGAAAAGATTGCTGAGAGTATGCATTATAATCAGTTTGTGCCCTACACAGACCGTCTAGACTACCTTGCCCCACTGGCCAATAACGTTGCCTACGCATGTGCGGTAGAAAAACTCATGGGCTGGGAGCTACCACCACGAGGCCAAGCCGTGCGCGTAATCTGCTGTGAGCTAGCACGCATAGCATCTCATATGCTAGGAGTGGGCGTATGTGCCATGGACGTAGGCGCCATGACAGTTTTTCTCTACACATTTGAAGAGCGTGAAAAGACCTATAACCTCTGCGAGCAACTTACGGGTGCTCGTTTCACCACATCCTACACCCGCGTAGGTGGTCAGATCCGCGATATGCCAGAAGGCTTTATCGGACAGCTAGAAAAGTTCCTCGATGAATGCACCAATAGCATCCATGAAATCTCTAAACTGCTCGATAGAAACAAAATCTACATGACGCGTATGTGTGATGTAGGTGTCATCTCCGCAGACGACGCTATTAACTGGGGACTAACTGGGCCTAACCTACGTGGGTCTGGTATCACACGTGACCTCAGGAAAGATAATCCATACCTTGGCTACGAGAAATATGATTTTGATATCCCAATTGGCGAAAATGGCGACTCCTATGATCGCTACCTCGTCCGCATGGAAGAAATGCGCCAATCTATCCGCATCATACGCCAAGTCCTCGCAGACCTCCCAGAGGGTGGTGTAAACATTGCAGACTCAAAGAATCTACTCCCAGCCAAAGAAAAGGTCATGACCAGCATGGAGGAACTCATCCACCACTTCATCGTATCCACTCAGGGCATCGATGCCCCAGCTGGTGAAGTCTACTTTGGCGCGGAGAACCCTAAAGGCGAACTTGGATTTTATATTAACTCCAAGGGCGGCGGAGTGCCGCACCGCATGAAGATCCGCTCCCCATCCTTTGTAAACCTATCCATCCTCTCACACATGATGCCCGGCCACATGATTTCTGACGTACCAGCCATCCTCGGTTCGCTCGATTTCGTCATGGGTGAATGTGACCGATAGACACCTACTACAACTCTGAAAACTTCCGTTTAAAAAATGGACACTCCCACTACTTTCCCACCCTTTGCGGTAACGCCCGAGATCGAAGCAGAGGCAGACGCACGCATCCGCCAGTACCCGGATGATCAGAAGCGCTCTGCCGTACTTCCCCTACTTCACATCATTCAGCACAAATATGGCTTTATCAATCCTGAAGCTACAGAATGGGTAGCTCAGAAGCTAGAGCTTCAGCCCATGCAGGTGCACGAAGTAGTATCATTCTACCCAGGACTGCGAGAGCACTCACCTGGTAAATTCCACTTCCGAGTCTGCCGCACACTCTCCTGCGCTATGGCTGGCTCTGCAGAACTCATGGAGCGTATCTGTGAACTCACTGGCATCGACCGCACTCAAAGCGACTCACACCATAACCCTATCGCCGTTTCGCCCTGTGGTCAGTGGTCGGTAGAATTTGCAGAATGTCTCGCCTCCTGTGGCACCGGCCCAGTCTGCCTAGTAAACGATGATTTTCATGAAGCTGTAGCCCCGGAAAAAGCCGAAGAACTCCTTGGCAAATATAACGCCTAACCACCTCTCCCATGTCCTCTATCCAATATCTGCCCGGTAAAGAGCCCGATCCGCGCGAGCACCGATTGATTTTTAAAAATATCGATCGCTCAGGCTGGGACGCTTCCATTGACTGTTACCTCAAAGACGGCGGCTACGAACAGCTCAAAAAAGCTATTAAACTAGAGCCCTCCGCCATTACCAATGAGGTAAAAGCCTCAGGTCTCCGTGGTCGTGGAGGTGCAGGATTCCCAACTGGAGTAAAGTGGGGCTTCATCCCACCGAACAATACCAAGCCAGTCTACCTTATCTGTAACTGTGATGAGTCTGAGCCAGGGACATTTAAAGACCGCTACATCGTCCACCAAGACCCCCACCAGCTCATTGAGGGCATGGTGATTTCAGCCTACGCCGTAGGTGCTCACGTAGCTTACATCTACATGAGAGAAGAGTTTCCAGAGGCAGCTCAAATCATTGAAAAATCCATTGCCGATGCACGCGCGAAGAACTTTATAGGCAAAGACGTTTTAGGCTCTGGCTTTGATCTAGAAATCTATGTGCACCGTGGTGCAGGAGCCTACATCTGTGGTGAAGAGACTGGACTCATCGAATCGCTCGAAGGTAAACGTCCATATCCACGCATTAAGCCCCCCTATTTCCCAGCAGCGCTTGGCCTCTACATGGCGCCCACCATCGTAAATAACGTAGAATCCCTCTGCCACGTCAAACACATCATGGAGATGGGTAGTGAGGAATACGCTAAACTCGGCAGCCCCAGAAACACAGGCACCCGTATCCTCTGCGTATCAGGTGATGTCAAAAAACCTGGCTACTATGAAGTACAGGTCGGAAAAATTACCATGGGCGAACTACTCAACGATGTTTGTGGTGGTCCACTCGATGGCAGAAAGTTTAAAGCCTGTATCCCAGGAGGTTCATCCTCCAAGATCCTGCGCTGTGATGAAACCTTCAAAATAGGGAGAGGTGATGACGAAAAGGAACTCTCCTTCTTTGATATCCCTATGGACTTTGACACCATGGCCGCCTGTGGCACCATGGCTGGCTCCGGTGGAGTCATCGTCCTCGATGATTCCCGTAAAATGTCATGGGTTCTCAATAACATCAACCACTTCTACGCCCACGAATCCTGCGGACAATGCACACCATGTCGTGAAGGCTCCATGTGGATGCGTAAGATCTCAGACCGCATCGTAGAAGGAAAAGCCACCCCTGAAGATATCAAAACTCTTGAGGAAGTAGCCTACCAGATCGATGGCCGCACCGTCTGCGCCTTTGGAGAAGCCTCCTCATGGCCAGTAGAAGCCATGATCGACAAATTCCGTGATGAACTCACCTCTGAGACATCTGAGGATAATGAATACCTCTCTGAAGAAGCCCAAAAGCAACTGAAATACATTAGCCAGTAATGAGTCCTATAGGACCTATAAGACCCATATTATCATGAGTGATTCTGATACCAAACAACTTCCTAAAGACCTCGCCGCAGAAAATGGCATGGTCAACGTGCAGATTGATGGCCACTGGATACAGGTGCCCAAAGGCACGCGGATGATCGAGGCCTGTAAGATGGCTGAGCAAGAAGTCCCCCACTACTGCTACCACCCTAAGCTATCATCACCGGGTAACTGCAGAATGTGCCTAGTCCAAATGGGTATGCCACCACGCCCAGCCCCCGGAGCTGAACCTAGCTATGGTGAAAATGGCTATCAGGAAATCGGCTGGATGCCACGCCCAGTGATCGCATGTGCCAATACAGTCACTGAGAATATGGGTATCCGCACCACTGGCGAACTCGTAGAAAAATGCCGCGAAGGTGTGATGGAATTCCTCCTCATTAACCACCCACTTGACTGCCCTATCTGTGACCAAGCTGGAGAATGTAGACTACAAGAATTTTCCGTAGAACACGGCAAAGGTGAATCACGCTTTAAAGAAGACAAAATCAAGAAGCCTAAAAATGTAAAAATAGGGCCACGCATTCGCCTAGATGATGAACGCTGCATTATGTGTTCACGCTGTATCCGCTTCATGGACGAAGTCGCAGATGAGCCAGTATTAGGCTTTGCTGAACGTGGCACACACACATCAGTAGGTATCTTCCCCGGTAAGGAGCTCGATAATAACTATGGCCTAAACACTGTAGATTTATGCCCTGTAGGTGCGCTAACATCTAATGACTTCCGCTTCCAGATGCGCACATGGTTCCTTAAGGAAACAAATAGCATTGATACTAACTGCGGCACGGGATCTAACATTACCGTCTGGACACGTGGAAATAAGATCTTCCGCATCACCCCACGCCAGAATGATGATGTAAACTCCTGCTGGATGCCAGACTCACATCGCCTGAACTACATCTGCCCTACTGATGAAGACAGACTCACAGCCTGCCTAATCAAAGCCGATGGAGTGCATGAAGAAACATGCTGGGAGAATGCACTAGAAGCAGCCTCTGATGCTCTAAAGCAATTTGAATCCTCAGAAATCGCCATCATCGCCTCTGGTAAACAGACCAACGAAGAGCTCTTTATGATGCGCACACTAGCTGCCGAACTCGGTTGTGAAAACCTCAGCATCGTCGCACGCGAGCAGAAGTCTGATGACATGCTCATCTCCTCAGATGGTAATGCCAATACCACTGGTGCTAGACTCATCTTTACAACTGCCTCACCTGCTAGCCAGCTAACAAATATCCTAGAAGGTGTCCGTAGTGGTACCATCAAGGCTATTATAGCCGCATCTGAAGACCTCCAAGATGCCGCTGGATTCTCAGCCGATGACCTCGAAGCCCTGGAACTCCTCATCTCTATTAACTGCCGTGCAAATGCCACAGCACAAGCAAGTGACATCGTATTCCCAGGTGCTGGCCCAGCTGAGAAGCGCGGTAGTATGATAAATATCACAGGCCGCCTTCAGAAGCTCAATGCTGCATGTATCCCACCCGGCGATGCCCGCTGTGATTGGGAAATCATCCGTGACCTAGCCCTCTCCATTTCTGAAGAAGTAGCACAAGAGGCTCCACAAAGCATCGATGCTCTCTCAAAAAACCTCACCGCCAGTATCTCAGAACTTGAAGGTAAGCATCTCGCCGCCATCTCTGAACTCGGTGATATCGTTACCGAAACCGGAAATACCATCCCTCTAGTCAAACGTGAAGCAGAGCGCAAAGCCAACGGCGAAATCGTAGGATAAACTGACCATATTCTCCATCCATGGATCCCTTTCTCATACTCATAATTAGCACGCTGATCAAGATCATCGGCTTCACCTTCATGCTCACCTTACCCATGGTGGCATACTCGGTGTATGCTGAGCGGCGTGTCTCTGCCATTATTCAAGACCGTGTAGGGCCTAACCGAACAGGTATCCCCCTCACCCTCTTTGGATTTAAAAAAGACCTCCACTTTGCGGGCTTACTCCAGCCACTCGCAGATGGTTTAAAGTTCTTCCTCAAGGAAGAGCACACCCCAGCTCATGTAAGAAAGTTCTTCTTCTGGATCGCGCCAGTGCTGACTATCGTACCAGCACTCCTTACACTTGCCGTCATACCGTTTGGTAGCTCGGTCACCGTATTCGGTGAGTCCATTAAACTCGTAATCGCAGATATTGACGCTGGCCCCCTCTTCATCTTTGCCATCGCTTCCCTCTCCGTCTACGGCATTACCTTTGCCGGCTGGGCATCTAATAATAAATATTCATTCTTTGGTGGTGTGCGCTCATGTGCACAGATGATTTCTTACGAGATCGCCCTCGGACTCTCCATTATCCCCGTTCTGATGGTCTTTGGTCAGCTAAACCTATCTGACATTGTGCAGTATCAGGCTGATCACGGCTGGCTTTTACTGCCACTCTGGGGTGAAGGCCTAAGTACCGAGCGCATGGTACTACTCATCCCCCTAATCATCTCATTTATCGTCTTCACCATCTCCATCTTTGCAGAAACGAACCGTATGCCCTTTGACCTGCCTGAGTGTGAGACAGAACTTGTAGGTGGATATCATACTGAATACTCCGCCATGAAGTTTGCCCTCTTCTTCATGGGCGAATATGCAGCCATGATAGTAGGCTCAGCACTCATTGTCACCCTCTTCTTCGGAGGCTGGTCCATTGGCTTTGGCGCAGATGCCTACGTAGCAGAGCTAGCCTTTGGAGGTCTCATTCACCTTGGCGTCTTCCTCGCTAAAGTTATCGCCTTTATCATCTTCTTCATCTGGGTGCGCTGGACACTACCACGCTTCCGTTATGACCAGCTCATGAGACTTGGCTGGATCGTTTTCTTTGAACTCGCGCTGGTTAACGTTTTCATCACTGCCGGCATCATGATGCTGATTAACTAAACACTCATCATCAGCCTCCTCTAATCAACCATTTCCCATGGCCACTATTAAAGTAACACGCCCTAAGCTTACGCTTTTAGAGAAACTCTACTTCCCATCCATTATGAATGGCATGTTTATCACCTTTAAACATGCTGTCAGATCGCTGCGCGGTAAAAGTATCGGTGGAGACTCCATGAATACCTCTGGCCTAGGTATTACCATGCAGTACCCAGAACAGAAGTGGGATGACCATCTACCTGAGTATTACCGAGGTGTTCCCACACTCGTTACTGACGAGCAAGACCGTGAGCGCTGTGTATCATGTCAGCTCTGTGAGTTTATCTGCCCACCTAAAGCCATCGCCATCATGCCAGGTGAAATCGAGTCTGATGACCCATGGGCCAAAGTGGAAAAACGTCCTAAAGAATTTGATATCGATATGACCCGCTGCATTTACTGCGGTATGTGTGAGGAAGTCTGCCCAGAGCAGGCTATTTTCCTCCGTAAAGATTATGCCATGACCGGGCTTAGCCGTGCTGATATGGTCAATGATAAAGAACGCCTCTACGAGATCGGCGGTGTGCGCACTGGCCTAGTCAATAAGTGGAACGATATCAAATAACTCAGTAACTTTTTTTAAAAAATACGATGCCTTCAATCCTATTCTATCTCTTTGCCGCCCTTATGGTAGCCGGCGGCATGATGGTGGTGCTCATGCGCAACCCTGTCTCCAGCGCCCTGTCAATGGTGTTGAGTTTTATCGGCCTAGCAGGTCTATTTATCGGCCTAAATGCCTACTTCGTAGGTATCCTACAAATCCTCGTCTACGCAGGAGCCATCATGGTACTCTTCATCTTTATCATCATGCTAATGGATGTGAAAATAGAGGAGAAAGGTAGCCTCAAACCGGCCGCCGTAGCTGCTGGTGTAGCCATCCCACTGATTCTTCTTATGCAGTTAATGGGGGTGCTATCCTCTATCGAGAATTCACCTTCAGCACCTGAAATTAACCACGTAGCAGCACTAGCCCAGACCAATGATGATGGCTCATTAACCTACAAAGAAGGCACGATGATCAATAAGCGTCTTAAGGCTGAAAGGCTTCCTGATACGCACCTGATAGGCTATAAACTCTTCACCGACTACAACTTCCCGCTACAAGTTATCGCCGTGCTACTCCTAGTAGCTACCGTCGGCTGTGTAACTCTATCTAAGAAATCCACTCCCAAGGCAGTAAATAAAAAGCAAATTACACAGCAAAAGCGGATTCCTAAAGTAGCTATTGCCCCTCCAGAAAAAACTAAGGAAGAGCATAAAAAAGAAGCTCCTTCCGAACAATCCAAAATAGCTAAAACTAAGGAAGCAAATCTCCCAGAATCACAAAAACCCACTGAAGAGGCAAAAGCCCCCCAGACAAAGCCTAGTGACACTACTAACGAAGCTAATGGTAATCGTGGTATGATCTACGCGGAACGCCCAGATGACGCAGACGATCTTAAAATCATCTCCGGCATAGGTCCAGTAATTGAAAAGAAGCTAAATGGCTTTGGCATCTATACCTACAAACAAGTGGCTGACTGGTCAGAGGAAAACATCACAGAATTTGATGGTCTACTCTCCTTTAAAGGCCGTATCAACCGTGATGACTGGCTCACCCAAGCAGCAGAGTTATACGCGCAAAAAAGCGCCTAACACCCTGAAAATCAAATAACTTTCTAACCCAACCTCTTCCGTGTTTGAAATCTTACCTTCATTAAACGAATACTTATTCGCTTCTGGACTACTCTTTGCCATTGGCCTGGCGGGTGTCATCATCCGGCGCAATATCATCGTTATCTTCATGTGCCTTGAGATGATGCTCGCTGCAGCCTCACTAACTCTCGTGGCATTCTCCAGATTTAATATGGTGGGTGGCCTGCCTGATTATGATGGCCAGATGCTGGTCTTCTTCATCATCACTGTGGCTGCGGCTGAAGTGGCAGTAGGCTTAGCCATTATTGTTTCCCTTTACCGTGCAAGGCAGACTGTCAACACAGATGACCTCACCTCACTCAGAGGTTAATTTTTTTTAATAAGTCCAATACAAGCTATACGAGCTATTTCCTACCATGAATCCTTGGTTACTATTTATTATTCCCTTCGCATCCGCTGCTATCATTCAGCTGGGACTTAAGCGAAGCGCAATGGCGTCCTCCCTATTATCTACCCTCAGTGTGGTAGCTACATTTGTTATTGCCTGCACTTTATTAGGCTCTGATCAGTCTGACTCCTGGACATGGGTAAAGGCTGGCAGCTTTGAGCTAAATATCGGCTACAATCTTGACCAGCTAGCCACGGGTATGATGATAGTAGTCACAGGTATTGGTATGCTCGTTCATATCTTCTCACTAGGCTACATGAAGACAGATTCAGCTAAGGCTCGCTACTTCGGCTGCCTTTCCATGTTTATGTTTTCCATGACGGGTATCGTACTCGCCTCGAACTTCGCCATGATGTTCATTTTCTGGGAGCTAGTGGGTCTTTCCTCTTACCTACTCATCGGTCACTGGTATCATAAGGATACTGCTGCTGACGCTGCTAAGAAGGCATTTCTCAGTAACCGTATTGGTGACTTTGGCTTTATGATAGGTATCCTCATGCTGTGGCGTATCACCGGCACGGTGGTCTTTGCTGATATGGATGGAAGTGCCCTAGGAAATGTCTGCAGCTGCCTCGCAGGTGCGGCTATTCTCCTCACCTTCTGTGGTGCTGTGGGTAAGTCTGCTCAGCTACCACTACACATCTGGCTACCAGATGCGATGGAGGGCCCTACTCCTGTCTCTGCACTTATTCACGCCGCCACCATGGTAGCGGCTGGTGTATACATGATGGCGCGTCTCTTCCTCTCACTAGGAGTGACTCCAGAGAATGTTGAGATCCTCAGCTACGCACCACAGGTCATCGCATGGACGGGTGGTATCACCTCCCTTGTCGCTGCACTGATGGCGACACAGCAGAATGACATTAAGAAAATTTTGGCCTACTCAACTCTTTCTCAGCTCGGTTACATGGTGATGGCGGTGGGCTTGATCGCTCCAGAGGCAGGTATGTTCCATCTCTATACTCACGCATGGTTTAAGGCTCTTCTATTCCTCGGCTCTGGTGCAGTGATCTACGCATGCCATCACGAACAAGACATCTGGAAAATGGGTGGCCTACTCAAGAAAATGCCTGTTACGGCGATCACCTTTCTGGTGGGAACGCTAGCTCTAACAGCAGTGCCATTTACCGCAGGTTTCTACTCCAAGGAAGAAATCCTCTACGCAGCTAAGGGCACTCCACTCTTTTATCTCGCTGCATTTGTAGCTCTGCTCACCACTTTCTACATGCTCCGCCTTTTCATCGTGGCCTTTCTAGGAAAACCACGCGAGCACGGTGCTAAGGAAGCTAAAGAAGTAGCGCCTATCATGTCGCTGCCTCTCATCCTACTCGCCATCATGGCCTTTGCTGCGCCACACATCAGTCAGATTTTCCCAGTGCCTACTGAGTGGGGTTTTCACTTCAAGATTCTCCCTGATCTTAACAGCTCAGTCTTCTGGACATCCATTGGCGTATTTGTAACCGGTGCTGTAGCTGCCTTTGTCGTCTACTCTGGGAAGGACAAAGACCCGATCAACATCCCCCTCTTCCGTAATAAGTTCTACTTAGACGAAATCTATCAAAAGCTCATCACTATCTGCCAAGATGCAGTTGCCGCTATTATTCACCTGTTAGACGAATTTCTCATCGGAGTTTTACTTGTGGGAGGTGCTACACGCTCCGCGCAGGGAGTTGGTAATATATTCCGCCGCTTTGCTCAAAATGGCAGCCTCAGTAACTACGCCTACCTCATGGCCTTAGGCTCTGTTCTTGTTATCTACTTTACAGTTTTTGCCTAATAAGTCCTATAGGATCAATACTATCTAATTTTTCACCATGTTATTTGCTCTTCTACTTATTCCCATAGTGGCCGCTATCGCGATCTTTTTGGGGTCGCCTTCTCGCATCACAGCGCTGGCCGCGGCTCTGGCTAATATAATCGTAGCTGCATTCGCCATTACTCAAGGTTCTTGCAGTGTTAGTTTCCAAGTATTGGAAAACCCTAATATCAATCTATCACTGGGTCTCTACGATGGTATGAGCGTGATTATGCTTATCCTCTCCGTGCTAGTAACCTTGGCCGCTGTCTATAGTGGTAAGTGCCCAGAAGGTAGGGAGAAACTATGGTTCTCTAGTACGTTACTAATCGCAGCTGGCGCTATAGGTGCCTTTCTTGCCACAGATGTCTTTTTCTTCTACGCCTTCCACGAGCTCGCTCTTATCCCTACCTTTCTCATGATCGGTATGTTAGGTAGAGGTGATCGTAAGGCTGCCGCATGGAAGATCACCATCTATCTAGCCACTGGCTCTATCATCCTCTTAGCTGGATTACTCCTAGCCATGGGTCATCTCGATAGCTTTGCATTCTCTGATCTCAAGGCTATCCCTGCTGAGCACCAGAACACAGTAGCACTTCTCCTCATCATCGGATTTGGCACATTGGTCTCCCTTTTTCCGCTGCACTCCTGGGCTGCCCCAGCCTATGCATGTGCCCCCGCCCCTGTCTCCATGTTACATGCTGGGGTTTTGAAAAAGTTTGGCCTATACGGGATTCTCCGCATAGGTATGGAGGTAGCTCCAGAGGGTATGGCTCACTGGTTACCGTGGATCTGCGTTCTTCTCCTAGGAAACATTATCTGGGTGGGTCTAGTGACTCTGAATCAAAAGCGCCTAGATCTTATGCTCGGAAACTCCTCCGTCATGCACATGGGCTACATCTTTCTCGCCATCGCAGCGCTAGCCGCTAATGGTGATAATGAAATAGCCAAGCCAGCCGCTGTCTTACTCATGTTCGCACACGGTATTTCCATCGCCCTCCTCTTCTCTCTGAGCGCTATGCTGGAGGAAAAGACAGGCACTCTAGAAATAGCTCAGCTAGGCGGACTGGCGAAGAAGGCTCCTGCCTTTGCCTTTCTCTTTGGCCTCGCTGGCATGGCCTCTATCGGTCTGCCAGGCTTGGCTAACTTCGCTGGTGAAGTGATGGTCTTCTTTGCTGGATTTGCTGACTGGTCACCTAAGGATGGCCTAGGCTGGGTGCAAATTACCACCATTATAGCCCTCTGGGGCGTAGTTCTCAGTGCTGTCTACATGCTCCGGGCTTTCCGTAATATTTTCCAAGGACCACTGGTGAAAAAAACCAGCGATGCGTGTGACATCTGCTCATGTGATGTCATCCCAGCCTATTTACTCTCAGCGGTTCTGCTGATAGTGGGTATTTATCCTCAGCTCATTCTCCAGTTTCTCTAAGCCGACTTTTCTCTATTCTCTCTAACCGATAACCGATCACTTTTCCAATGCAGGCGCATTACATCGAATTCATCACCGTTGGCTTTGGCCTACTCCTGCTAATGCTAGAAGCATTTAGTAAAGGCAATAAATCACGCCTCGGCCTACTTGCCGCAGCTGGACTAACTATTATCCTCATCCTCCAGTTCATGGTCTGTCCGTGTGCTGCTATTCCAGAGTGGATGTCACGATTCTATAAGTATGATTCAGTGGCACTGTTCTACAAGGTGATCGCTCTGGTAAGTACTATCCTAGTGCTCCTAATGGCAGTGGATTTCCGCAAAGTGCTCTCTCGCTATACATCTGGCGATGAGACGAACTCTGGGCTTGGTGAATTCTACTGTCTGCCAGTCTTTGCCTGTGCTGGACTTATGTGGATGGCATCTGCAAATGATCTCGTAAGTATCTTTGTAGCTCTTGAGCTAGTGACCATTACCTTCTATGTCATGGTAGCATACATGCGCCGTAATGTAGGCTCTCTTGAGGCTGGTGTAAAATACCTCATCCTCGGCGCACTTTCCACCGGCTTCCTTGTCTACGGTATTGCCTGGATCTATGGCGCTATGGGCACAACTGACCTCGCGACCATCACCAGTATCATTAAAAATGGTGAATTTGCAGAAGCTAAACTTACCTACCTACTATTCGGTATTGCTCTTATGTTGATTGCTCTTGGATTTAAGATTGGTGCTGCCCCTATGCAGCTCTGGATTCCTGATGTCTATCAAGGTGCACCTACACCTATCACAGCCTATCTGTCAGTAGCATCTAAGGCCTCTGGATTCCTTGTACTAATGCTCGTGATCGGTCCATTTATTACATGGTCAGCCACCAGCACCCAAGTAACACTCATTCTTTCCATTATGGCTGGCGCCACCCTCCTCTACGGAAACTTGACTGCTATTAATCAGGAAAATTTCAAACGCCTACTTGCTTACTCATCCATTGCCCACGCAGGGTTTCTTCTTATGGGTGTGGCATCTGGTGACTTCACCTCCGTTTCCTTCTATCTAGGCACCTACTTACTAATGACCTTCTCAGCATTCTTTATCCTTGCTCTTGTGCGTGATCAGGAAAACAGCGATACCATTGACGCCTTTGATGGCTTAGCTAAGAGAAACCCTATATTGGCAGCTACTCTAACTATTACTATGGCGGCAATGGCTGGTATTCCGCTCACCGCTGGTTTCTTGGGTAAGTTCTTAATATTTTCCGCAGCGATTCAGTCAGAAGCTTCATGGTGGTTAATTGCTATTGGATTTATCAGTGTAGCTGCTGGATTCTACTACTACTTAAAGGTGGTAAAGGCCATGTATTGGAATGCTCCACGCAGTGAAAAAAGTATCCAAGTGCCTATTATTACTAAGGTAGTCTTGGTATTACTTACTATAGGAATCTTAGTCTTTGGTATCTGGCCTCAGCCAATCTTTGATTTGCTCAGACTCTTAAATTAGCAGCTTGTTTTTTGCACTCTTGCGCTAACTAGGCCTATGTATTAGACATAGGTTATGCCGCAAGTTCTCTACATCATTCTACTATCTCTGCTCACGGGCTTTATCGTGGGCGTGGTCTTCACAGCACTTAAACTCCCCCTTCCTGCACCTAATGCCATTGCCGGGATCATGGGGATTTTAGGGATTTACCTAGGCCATCTTGCCTGGCCATATATTAGCAAACTCTTTGCCTAAAAAACTGCTGTAAATGCTGGCAGTCATAACCATTTCTGAGGCATTTTCTGAGAGTTCCCTGGTCGTCACAGGATGATCTAAGAATCATGAAAACTCAGCGTATCATTATCCTCGTTCTAGATTCGTTTGGCATTGGCTCTGCGAAGGATGCGCAAGACTTTGGCGATGAAGGTGCAGATACACTTGGACATATCGCTGAGTATTTTCACAGTAAAGGCCACTCACTTCAGCTACCTAATATGTCTGATCTGGGGCTCATGCATGCCTACCAGACCAGCACTGGAAACTACCCAAAGGGGATGACACTCCCCACTGCCCTTAATGGTGCTTACGCCTCTGCTGGTGAGATATCCTCTGGCAAAGACACGCCTAGCGGCCACTGGGAAATGATGGGGGTCCCTGCTCTATGGGACTGGGGGTATTTCCCTGATCTCCCGGACTGCTTTCCACGCGATTTACTCGACCTCATCGCAGAGCGGTCCGGTATCTCAGGCTCACTGGGGAACTGCCACTCATCAGGCACTGAGATTATTAAACGCTTTGGTGATGAGCACATCCGCACGGGGAAACCAATCTTCTACACCTCTGCGGATAGTGTGTTCCAGATCGCTTGCCACGAAGAGAGCTTCGGCCTCGAGCGGCTATATGAACTCTGCGAAATTAGTCGTGAGCTGTTAGACGAGTTAGAAATAGGCCGAGTGATTGCCCGCCCCTTCACCGGCGACTGTGCAAACAACTTCACACGGACAGGAAATCGTCACGATTACGTAGTGTCACCACCTAAACCCACTGTTTTACAAAAACTCACTAACTCAGGAGGTAAGGTCATAGGTATAGGTAAAATTGGTGATATCTTTGCCCGCACTGGTATCAGTGAGGAAGTGTGCGCCACTGGTCATCCAGCCCTCTGGACTGAGACACTAGCTGCGATGGACCGGGCACCCGAGAGATCCATTGTGATGACTAACTTTGTAGACTTTGACGCCCTCTACGGTCACCGCAGAGATCCACTCGGCTATGGTTCAGCTCTGGAAGATTTCGATAAAAAGCTCCCTGACATCATAGCCAACATGCAAGATAACGATATGCTCATCCTCACCGCAGATCATGGTAATGACCCTACCTGGAAAGGCACAGACCATACCCGTGAGAACGTGCCAGTGCTGATCTATCAAAAAGGTCTAAAACCTAATAATCTAGGACAACGAGAGACCTTTGCCGATATGGCTCAGACGATAGCCAAGATCTTTGACCTCTCAGCCTTCGAGCATGGATCTCCTTTCACACTTCAATCTTCTAACTAACTACTTCAAACTGATATCATGACCCCGCACATCGAAGCCAAAGCAGGTGAATTTGCATCCACCTGCCTCCTCCCTGGCGACCCCCTACGCGCCCAGTACATTGCAGAAACATTTCTTACGGACGTCAAAACCGTTAACACCGTCCGGAATATGCTAGCATTCACTGGTCAGTATAAAGGCACGCCAGTTTCTGTTATGGGCAGCGGTATGGGGATACCCTCTATCTCTATCTATGCCAAGGAACTCATCACAGAATACGGCGTGCAGAACTTAATTCGTGTAGGCAGCTGTGGAGCTGTCAGCCCTGAGGTAAAAGTGCGAGACATCTTGATAGGTCTCGGCGCCTGCACGGACTCCGCTGTAAATCGGCAGCGTTTCCAAGGGCATGACTACGCAGCCGTTGCTAGCTGGCCGCTATTGAAGGCACTTAATGATGCCGCTACTACATTAGATATCCCTGTCACCAACGGTAACATGTTTTCCGCTGACCTCTTCTACACTCCTAATTCTTCAATGTTCGATACCATGGAGAAGATGAACATTCTTGGCGTAGAGATGGAAGCCGCTGGTCTCTACGGCATCGCCACTGAGTATGGAGCTAATGCTGCGGCTATCTGCACAGTCTCTGACCACATCCGCACTGGTGAGGCCACCACTTCTGCGGAACGGCAATCTAGCTTTGGGGAAATGATGAAAATTGCTCTCGAAGCTGTAAAGCTCCTGCCTGCACCTGTAAATATCACCTAATATGAACGCACAGGAACTACTCCAGCTAGCCTCAGAGGCGAGAAATTACGCCTACGCCCCATACTCTAACTTTCAGGTAGGGGCTGCTCTATTAGGAGCAGGCGGCGAGGTCTTTACCGGGTGTAATGTAGAAAACGCCTCCTACGGCCTAGCGGTCTGTGCTGAGCGCACAGCCGTATTTAAGGCTGTTTCTGAAGGAGTTAGAACCTTCTCAGCGATAGCCATCTCTTTACCCGGCGGAGGTTCCCCCTGTGGAGCATGCCGTCAAGTTCTCTATGAATTTAACCCTGACTTAAAAATTTACCTCGGAGATGAACACGGAGTTCTCATGCGGGAGGTTTCGCTAAATAAACTACTCCCAGATGCCTTTGGCCCCGATAGCCTCGGTTAGAAATAATTCTCTTTTTTACAAAAATCTATCAATCCACTAAAATACATTTCCAAACAAAGAAATCACCCCGAATTTTCATTTACTTCCTTAAGAACTCATTGAGCTATCATTAGTAAAACTTAGTGCTGAATTCCCTTTCACATAGAGCCAATTTCGCCTATCTCCGTGCAGCGATTTATTTGATTTATGCGCGTATTTTCCATACTTTTCCGAAAGGAATTCAAAAACTACTTCCTCACCCCCTTTGGCTGGGTGATTTTAGCACTTGTCGTGCTAATGCAGGGACTCTCAACCTCAGGTGCTATGGAGCAGATGAAGGACGGACCGATGATTGATAATTTCCTTCTAGTTTCCCTCAGAGCTCCTCATTTCTGGTTTTACTTCCTCTTTATTTTCCCACTACTCACCATGCGCCTCTTTGCAGAAGAGTCTAAGACGGGAACTCTGGAAACACTCCTCACCGCACCTGTAACAACTGCTCAGGTAGTATTCTCAAAGTACTTTGCCGCCTTCACCTTCTACGCATTACTTTGGTTACCTATCCTAATCCAACTGAAGATTTTCTCTTGGGTCACAGGCACACCCGCCCCTGTGGAAATAGGTCATATGCTAGGAGCTTACGCCATTTTGCTACTCATGGGCTCCTTCTTCATCGCCATCGGATGTCTCGCCTCCACTCTTACTAATAGCCAGATCGTAGCTGGTATCGTTACTATTGCAGCCTTAGTCATCCTCGTGTTCCTAGGCTTTGTCCCCTACTATGTAGGTGAAGGCTTCCGCGCCGCACCTGTATTTCAGTATGTATCAGTGCAGGATCACTTAACAAACTTTGCTAAGGGACTCATCGATACTCGACCTATCGCTTACTACCTCAGTATGGCGGCTCTATTTCTCTTTTTGACCCACATCACTTTAGACTTCCGTCGCTGGAAATCTTAAATGCGTAGCCCAGACAATTTATTTTTTTCAATCTTCCTTCTCCCTTAAAGTATGCCGGACACACCATCCACAGATAGTAGCACTCCTTCGCAGCGCCCTGTTCGCCGCCTAGGGCGCTCGATATTAGTGACGCTGCAAGTAGTTTCTTTTTTCATAGCAATCATTGCTCTAAACTACCTTAGCTGCGCCAAGCATACGCGTCTGGACCTCACCGAGCGTCATGATTTCACACTCTCTGATCTTACTACCAAAATCCTATTAGGAGAATCTGTGCAGCAGCGTAAGGCCCCCATTCGCATCATTGCCGTAATCCGTAGAGGATCACCTCATTACTCGCGCATGAGAAATCTATTAGATGAATACAGTCGTTTAGGAAATGATGCCGTAGAACTAGAGTTTGTAGACCCTGCGCGCCAGACAGACCGCACTCTTGAAATAGCCAACATTTACAATAAACCATACGTGGAGGATATGATCATCGTAGATGCTCGCATCCCAAAAGATGAAAACACTAAAGCAGATGGCAGCCCAGTAACGACCGCAGTTCCAGAATCATCAGCAAAGCTTGAAGCTCAGAAACAACAACTCTCGACACACGTCCGCTCAGTTATAGTAAAACAACTCTATCTCGAAGACGTGGATCAATTTGATACCCGCTTTATCGCTGCATGGCAGGATGAAGACGTGATTACATCATCTCTTATTGGATCTATTGAAGGACAACCTAGAAAGATCTACTTTGCTGCTGATAAAGGTAACCTCGATGCTGTCGACGGTAGGCCTGCCTGGCACGTCCTCTTTAATATGCTCTCGCAGCATAATATAAACCTCGTTCCCATACGCCTCTCTGATATTCAGAGTATCCCTGATGACGCTGAAGGCTTTGCCCTCATCGCACCACAGTATGACCTAGAAGACCGCGAGATTCAGATACTTAGTGAGTATTGGGATAGACCCAAATCATCAGTGCTCCTTACCCTAGACCCCACGGTAAAACTCAATAAACTCCGTATTTTCCTCCGCAACTTCGGTATCAACCCCCGAAACGACCGTATTATCAGCAAAAAAGGCGGTACCATACAGTCCTCAGTCAGCACTCTCTTCGTCCGTGGTTCTGAGATCAATAAAGACCTGGGAGGTAAGTCAACTATCTTTGATGGCTCATCCAGTAGCCTGGAAGTCAGAGAAAATGATGATCAGCTAATGAACAAGCGAATCATACCCATAGCACTCATCCGTGCATCTGATGGCAGCTGGGGGGAAACTCGGCAGAATCTAGAAAACCCTGCCTTTAACCCAGAGGAAGACAATGCCGCACCACTCTATATTGCCGCAGCTGTTCTCAGAGGTAGAGCTACATCTGATGAAACTGCAGCACTGGTCTCAAAAATGGTAGTCATTGGAAATACAGACTTTTTATCGCAAAAGAACCTGCGCCCTGAACAAGCCGACTTTGTAAAATCCAGTGTGAACTGGATGATTGGCAGAGAAGAGCTCATAGGAATCGGCCCGCGTAAATTACACCGTCACAAGATGACCTTACTTGACTCTCATCACTCATTTATCAACAAAATCATCCTTATTTTTCTACCTGCCTCACTTATTCTAACATCTTTAATTGTTTGGAATGTAAGGCGAGCTTAAGCCCTGACGATGCGTTATCTCCCTACTATACTACTGGTTCTACTAGCCACCATCCTTGGTGCTCTAGCGCTGATCCATACCAGCGGAAAATACCATACCTCTATCTTTGGCGTCCCTGCCACTGAACCAGGGGAGCTACTCTTCCAGGCCGAAGAGCTAGATAAAGTAAAAGTTATTACCATTACAAATAGTGCTGGTGATAAAGTCACCTTTAAACAACAAGGCCACATCTGGGTGAGCACTACCCCATGGCAAGACCGTGCAGACCCTCTCTACATCCGTGCTCTATTTCAGTTTACCACCAACCTAAGGGTACAGGAAGTAATACCACGTGCCGGGCTTGACCTCAAAGAATTCGGCCTACGTGCTGGGCATACCCGGATCACCATGGAAGATGCTAAGGGCGAAACCCTCAGTGACTACCTGATAGGCCGCCCTGCAGCATGGCAAATACCTGTAAAAGACTCCAAAGACACTCACCCAACCAACTACATCCGCCTAGCTTCCCGTGACCTTAAGCACAATGTCTACCTCTGCTCCGTTAATTCAGGCACACTAATCCAACCACTATTTGCCCAGAAATTTGCCCGCTTCCGTGATCATCACCCTTTCCACTTTAGCCCCGCTTACCTGGATAAAGTTAGTATCCAAAGCCCAGAAGGAGAAGTTGTCCTCTCACGCCCAAATCTTAATTCCGGATGGAAAATCACCAAGCCGCTGGAACTCAAAATTGATCCTGAAGCACTTAGTGAGCTATTTGTAAATATTGCGCGCCTCACCGCTATCAAGGCAGAAGACCGTGCCAGTGTAACCCTCCCCACGGCTGGGGATACATCAAATCAAGCTAGAGAAATCAAGATGCACTTCGCAGGTGCAGAAGATGATATTACTCTGACAGTCTACCCCCCAACTACAGAAGAAGATAAAACTGTGCTCGCTACAGTCAGTGACAGGCAAGACACAGTCTTTCACCTTCCCCTAGCACAAGCTATCCCCGGCACTGCATCGCTCGCTCAGCTAGAGACTGGAGTAAACGATCTGCGTTCCAAGACTATGACCTACCTCAATGGTCCGCAGCTAAAAACTATCGTTATCAGGCCATTAGGCAGACCAGACATTCTACTCACGAGAACTAATAAAACTTTATGGCAAGTACTACGAAAGTCAGGCTATGAAGCAGCAAATGATGATACCATCATTGACCTCATGACAGCGGTTACACGTGATAAAGTAGCCAAATTTGTCACAGACGCGGCTACAGACCTTAGCCCCTACGGACTCGATAGACCATTACTCCAAATTGGCTTTATCAGCTTTAACGGTGAAGCCATGCGCATAGCTATCAGCCGCACCACACAAAATGAAAATATCTACGCACACATCGTAGGTAAGCCAAACATCTGGCAGCTTAATAACGAAACTATTGGTAAAATTGCCACCAATCCATGGCAGTGGCGTACCGAGCACGTATGGCATATCCCCAAGGTAGATGTTGCTAAAATTGACATAGAACGACAGGATAAAAAAAACATACAGCTTACGTGTAATTATTTCACCGATCAATGGACTGCACATAAAGGTGAAGTAGAAGCCACAGCTCAGCTTAATCCTAACCGAGCCAAGAATCTTTTAAATAACCTCGAAGCACTACAAACTAGCAAGTGGCTAGGGCCAATCAACGAACAAGCACAACGGGCACTCAAAACACCAAATACAACCGTTCGTATTCACCTCAAGCAAGTCGCAGATGACGGCACCGACCTTCCCCCCGTTATCAAAACTCTCAAGATCGCGCATACACCGCGTAATCTAATCTATTTTGCAAAAATCGATACCTACCCAGTAAGCCCTGAAAACGCAGATGAAAATAGCTTTTTCCTCCTGCGCCCCGCTGATGTCCAGAAACTCTACGTGCAATTATTTGAGTAGCCACTACATTATTACACCATGTCCACCTTTGACCCTCAGAGTATCCGCGTAGACTTTCCCATTCTTGCTCAAAAGATCAATGGTAAACCACTCGTCTATCTAGATAATGCCGCTACCAGTCAGACACCACAGCAAGTCGTCGATGCCAGTGTAAGCTACTATTCTAACATCAACTCTAACATCCACCGCGGAGCCCATAAGCTGGCGCGGGAAGCCACCCTCGCTCACGAACGCGCGCGTGGCACTATTGCACAGCATCTTAATGCTAAACATGAGCATGAGATAATCTTCACCTCAGGCACCACGGACGGTATTAACCTTGTTGCTAACACCCTAAGCCTCTCTGGTAAAATATCTACTGGAGACTCAATCATCATTTCCGGTCTAGAGCACCACTCTAATATCGTGCCCTGGCAAATGCTCTGCGAGCGCACTGGAGCAGCACTCAAAGTGATCCCTGTGTTAGATAATGGCACACTAGACATCGAGGCGTTTCACAACTTACTCGATGACCAAGTTAAAGTAGTGGCTGTAAGTCACATCTCTAATGCCCTAGGCACCATCAACCCTGTGGATACTATTATCACAGCCGCTAAAAAACACGGTGCACTAGTCCTACTAGATGGAGCACAAGCCACCCCTCACCTGAAAGTCGATGTCCAAGCACTAGACTGCGATTTTTACGTCTTCTCTGGTCACAAGGTCTACGGCCCCACAGGCATAGGTATCCTCTATGGAAAAGAAGATATCCTCACAGAACTTCCACCATGGCGTGGTGGTGGTGAGATGATTAAAGAAGTCTCTTTTGAGCACACCACCTACAATGACCTCCCCTTTAAATACGAAGCTGGCACACCAGACATCGAAGGTGGTATCGCACTGGCTGCGGCTATCGACTACATGAACGCCATTGGCCTTGATAACATCGCCAATCACGAACGAGCCCTACAAGAACGAGCTACCAGAGCACTCCTAGAAATCGATGGTATCCGCCTCTTTGGCACAGCCCCTCAGAAAGCCGCTGTTGTCTCCTTCCTCATCGGAGACATTCATCACTATGATCTCGGCACGCTGATGGACCAGATGGGCGTAGCGCTCCGTACAGGCCATCACTGCTGCCAGCCACTTATGGCTCGTTTTAATATCACCGGCACTGTACGTGCCTCCTTTGCCGCATACAATACAGAGGAAGAAGTGGACACATTTATTACAGCTTTAAAAAAAGCCGTTATGATGTTAAGCTAACTTTCACTTATCTCACATAACATTCTAGCTATGAAACACCTCCCTAATATTGCAGGAATCCTCCTCGGACTTGCCTTTCTTGCCTTTGGTATAAACCATTTCTATCCTTTTTTACCAAAACCCTCAGGAGGTGATGTAGGCCCACACACGGCCAACTTCTTCATAGCTATGAAAAAAAGTGGCTATCTCGACTTTATCAAAATTTGTGAAATTATAGGAGGTCTACTTATCCTGATTCCAAAAACTAGAAACTTTGGCCTACTATTACTAGGCCCTATTGTCATCAATATCATTGCCATCAATATCATTATCAAAGGGCACGGAGCAGTCTTTGCCCCTCCAGTGATCATTATATCAGTAATCTCCGCATACCTCTTGTGGGCAGCGCGTAAAAAATTCCTAAACCTCGCTGAATGCTGAGGTTAATCGCCTCAGCGACCAAATCCTGTGAGTTCACAGTGATGCGGCTTTTCATGGTAAATATATTCACAAATTACCTATGCTATAGTTTAAGGATTAACACCATACCTATGGTCTCCTCTCTGAATAACCCCATTAAGCCCCCGCTTAATTAACACAGGGAGGTATAGATGGTTAGAATCTAAAGAGCTGATCCAGTGCTAAATCACAGGACTATTTACTATTCGGCTAGCAATTCAAAACCTTCTGTATCTTGCTCAGTAGGAGCGGCAGGAGCATTAGCTACGGGCGTAGAGCTTCAGTAGTTTAAAGAAGCTTCCATATAGATTGGGCTCACCTGCATAAGAGATTCTATTGCCGATATTTCCTGACCATAATACCCCCATGGCAGTACGACGTCTAACCATGTCATTGTTATATTTCACATATTTCATATTCCTAATTTGTCCTCCCCCAGTGCTGAAATATATAACCGGTGATATTAGAATTTAAAAACCTCCTCTATAGCATCAAGTGTAGCTATGACACCCTGCTAAAAGACCACCTACACCCGCTCTTATTATTACAATATAACTCTATAGATCACCCGTAAAACTCCCCACTACACCTCTACTTTTAATAAATCAGAGAAGGCTTTCTGCACTTATCACCCCTGCTTACCAGGCATAATATATATCCCAATACGTTAAATTATGACCCGTTGTCATTATAGCTAATGAAAGGTAACACATAAAGCGTTGCGATATATCGGAGTCTTTTGAACATAAGCTCCAATGGCTAAGGTATGGGGGGGTACGATTCAACAAACCACATAGGCACATTTCTCTCTAGCTATATGCTACTTTACTAAAAAATTATATTTTGTGTATTTTATCCAGTATTATCATAAATCTACCCTTCTGAATAAGTATACTCCCCCCTCATGGAAGATAAAATTAAATTACGGAAGCAAATACGCCACGTAATCGCTGAAACATCTGACTCTGAGTTAGCCGCTAATTCAGAGCAGATCTGCCAGCACCTAGCAAGAAATGCTAACCTACTAGATCGTATGAAGACGATCGCTGTCTACGCAGCTCACAAAAATGAAGTATCACTATCTAAATTACACCAGCTCCTCCCCCAACATCAGCTGCTTTACCCACTCTGCCATGACGCTGGTAGACTCAGCTATCATCATATAATAAATCCCAATACCCTAATACCGGGTATGATGGGCATATTAGAACCACATCAAGATAACCATCCAGAGTTCGCAGTAAATAGTATAGACCTCTTTCTCTGCCCGGGCCTAGCATTTACACTGGGAGGTCATAGACTCGGTCAAGGTGGTGGTTATTACGACCGTATCTTGAGCCAGAAAAATGCTGCTTCGCGAGTTATTGGCGTCTGTACACAGCAGCAAGTGTTGGATGAAATACCTTATGAGCTACACGATATCAAAATGGGCTATTTACTTACCGAAAGAGGATTACAAAAAGTAATCTAATGCTAGCCTCCCCATACCTGCCCCAAGATACTTTGCTGGAGATCATTCATCTGCGCAAGACCTTCAGGTGTAGCATCCTCATGACCAGCTAGATGCAAAAGCCCATGGATGATATAGAGCATCAGCTCACGCTCAAAATTATTATCAAATTCCTCCGCCTGCTCACGCGCAGTCTCCACACTGATATGAATCTCTCCATGATCAAAAGTGATGACATCTGTAGCACCTGCAATATCCATGAAGCGCACGTGTACATCTGCAATGGTGGCATCATCCACAAGACTAACCTCCACCTCCTGAAGATTTGTTAGCACACTACCTACCGTGCGTGCGGCCTTTAACACATAAGGCAAAGCCCTTACAGCAGAGGATTCAAGAAGATCTATTAATTCATCAGAAATCACAATGACTTCTTGATGATTGAAGACCATAATTTTTTGAGGTAACTGCATAATGACAAAGGTGGATAATTAGCTTGAGGGTAATACCTAATTACTTAGCCGCTGTTTTCTTCTTCGCCTCGTCAGAGCGTTTTTTATCTGAGCGCCCTCGCTGCATTGCATCGTGCACCGGCACTGATTTATCCACCTTAGATTCTTTCCCCTTACTACCAGTTTCATCATCCTTAGGGTAAACAATGCGAGTATGCATCATACTCCGTAAAGTGGCGGAGAAGCTATTACACGCTCCTTTAATTTCCCCCATAGTCAGGCCGCTGTGATCTAGCTGCCCACTTGTTAAGCGCGCCATCACTAGCTCGTTAACCATATTTTTAATCTTCTGCGGTGTTGGTTTTTTAAGGCTCCGTGAGGCGCTCTCTACGCAGTCCGCCAGACTGATGATACCGCTCTCCTTAGAGCTCGGACCAGGACCAGGATAACGAAAACTCTTTGCATCCACCTCAGGAATATCTTCCTTATTTTCTAAACCTTCCTCAACTTTTTTCTCAACATCATGACGCTGATCTCGTGCTTTATGATAGAAATAACTGACCAGAGAGTCACCATGGTGTTCACGAATTACCTCAATGATTTTTGGGTTTAGCTTATTCTTAATCGCCATATCCACACCATCTTTAACATGAGCAATAATAATAATTGCGCTCATAGTAGGAGTCAGTCCGTCATGGGGATTACTATCCCCTTGATTCTCGATGAAGTACTCAGGCTTCTTAAGTTTTCCAATATCATGGAAATAGGAACACACCCTACACATCGCTGCATTCGCACCTATTTCTTCTGCCGCAGACTCTGCCAATGATGCTACTACCATACTATGATGATAGGTTCCTGGGGCCTCTAGCTGTAAACGCCGTAGTAATTTATGATTAAGATCGCTCAGCTCCAGCCAGCTAATATCTGTAGTGATTAAAAAGAGCGTTTCCAGAGCCGGTAATAATCCACTTACCAGCATACCTGTTAGCATCCCTCCAGCCAGAGCGATACCTATTTTAGTAATCTCACCTGCAAAACCATCACCAGTCTGCAGGGCTGCAAAATCAATTTTCCCAAACGCTAAAGCCAGTAACATAGTAGCTGCACCAACATAAAATCCGGCCCGTAATAAACTTCCCCTGCGGCGCACGTTACGTGTCAACGCGACAGCTATACAGCCAGCTATCAAGTTAATCGAAATAAAGAAAAAAATCTCTACCTGAGGTACCAGCATACTACCAAATAAAGCAACACTGAGAGATGTAAAGAAACCCGTCTGTCTACCCAGAAGAACCGAGTGTATCATCGGAGCAAACGCTAACGGCGGCAGAAGAAATAAATACTCAGTATCCCAGTTATTGGAGTTCACTAGAGAGCACACCACACGCAGAAGAATCAAATGCACGAGAATCCCACCAAACACCAGAGTTACACGACCATTTCTCACTCTCACAGTATGACGTAGGTGGTAAAATAAAATCACACTCGCAGCGAGGATGAGACATACAAAAGTCCGTTGCACAGCATCCCCATCAAAAAGTACACCTGTGTATGAGTAATAAGCCAGTATCAAGCACGTTAACGCGGCGAAGATAGGATAAATCAAGAGCTTTACCAAGACACTCTGCTCCATAGAGTCCACCACAGCATAACCGCTCTTAGTGGTTCGGCGTTTTTTACCGGATGACATACCTCGCTGAGCAAGGCGCCATCGTTTAAAGGCATCAATAAATCCCATACAATTTAAAGGAGGTGGTGAAAATACTTTTGAGCTTAGCTAAGGATTTCTCTGGCAGATGGTATTCTTCAACCAGAAATAGAAAGAAACTCCGGCGCTTTCGCCAAGAGTTGCTAGAGTAGCTCAAAAAACAGCTTTGGCAATGTCGATTTAAAACTCTTAAACAGCACGGAAAAATACCTAATTAACTTATAATGAGCTAATTAAACAGGGAACCTCGTACCCGAAGCCCCTCCTGCTACGATATTGGCAAGGACAGAAGGGTCACCTCCGTCCGCAATAACAGTCTCCACACCTGCACCCAGAGCCATACGCACAGCCTTTAACTTAGAAGCCATACCACCTATCGAGAACTTGCCATGATCTTCCCGCACGTGGCCTGTAACATCATCGATATTTGACACCACAGAGATCACGCTACCATCCTCCCTTTGCAGACCACTCACAGTACTTAAAAGAATGAGTAACCGAGCCTCCATCAGACTAGCCACCTTCGCAGAAAGTACATCATTATCTCCCACTCTTAACTCATCTACAGAAACACTATCATTTTCATTAATGATGGGAATGATGTTCTCCTTTTCAAGAAGCTTATGAAGGGTATTCATCACCCGCCCAGTCCGCTGCTCACTATCCAGATCCTCAGCCGTAAGAAGAAGCTGCGCCACATTTAATCTAAATTTCTGAAATAGATTCTCATATGCATGCATAAGACGTGTCTGCCCCACGGCAGCACATGCCTGACGAGACGCTGTATCATCTGGGTAGCCATCTAAACGTAATGCAGAAACCCCCGCTCCCACAGCACCACTGGATACTATTAGCACTCGAACTCCAGAGGTAATAAGCTCTGAAATAGCCGTCACCAGGCGAACCAATGAAGCCTCATCCAGAGTTCCATCTATATCACGTGTTAATACCCCCGTTCCTACTTTTATAACTACAATACCTTTAGACATATAAAAAATTCTACCAGTTACTAACGATGCACTGCAGCCACACGAAGTGCCTGGCATACAGCTGGGAAAACTTGCTTTTTCCGGCTTACCACACCCGGCCCCTGGAACACACCACTTGCATCACGCTCATAAGGTAACGCATCAATGATTTTTTCATCCCCACTAGCCAGAAGCACACTGTGATGGCTGATAATATCCGTAACAATCAGAAGTGCTAAATCATACCCCTTGACATCAATAAGATCATCTAGAACCACATCTAATTCATCACGGCGTTTAGTAAAGAGGTCTAAGCCACTCTCCTCGACGTGTGAAATACTTACCCTAGACCCATTTTCTTCAAATACTTTACGGTCAGTCTTCACTACTTCCTCAGCAGTATTGTGAGCCAAGAGAGAGCCCGAAGCAAAGAAATCACGTGTAAACTTCTCAGCATTCACTTCAGCTACACCACAGAGCCATGGTAAAACTTCACGATCAAGATCTGAAGTCGTCGGTGAAGTAAGGTTCAATGTATCAGACACCATACCCGCAATCAGACAGAGCGCTATCCCCTTAGGTATATCGATACCTGCATACCGATACTCCCGCGCCACTAATGTACATGATGACCCCACTGGCTCATTAATATAACGAATAGGCTCTCTAGAAATAAGATCCCCTGCCAGCCGGTGATGGTCTATAACCTCCACCACCTCAGCTTCCTCGACACCCTCAACTGCTTGAGAATATTCATTATGATCTACTAAGACTAAGCGGATTTGAGCCGGGTCTATCAAATCAGATTTAGAAATCACCCCCATCAAACTATTATCACCCGGATCGACCACAGGAAAAAGATCCTGTCTTTCCTCCACTAAGCGCTGGCGTAAATACTTAACCGTATCATCAGCAAAAATCTTCATCATACTATCATCCAGTGCGTGTAGCACCACTCGAGAACAACGAATCAGCTTAGCCACCGTTGCAGTATCTTGATCACAAAGTAGCACAGGCACCCCCTTTTTCGTAGCCTCTGCTAGCACACTTTCTTCCACTGAAAACCCACCAGTAACCACCAGCATACGAACACCATACTTAATCGCCTCACAATGAATAGAAGGCCTATCACCACAAAGCACAGCATAGCTCCCTACATCCCCCTGTTCCGTCGCCTGCTTTAGCCGCTTAACTATCGTCTCCTCACTAGATGCTCCCACTAACATGATAAGATCTTCCTCATCATCATTAAGCTCTCCACCACAGACCGTTGCCTCTAGTGTGTTTGCTATTTTCTTGGGCGATGCACTGATGTTACGCACAGAGTTAGTGCCAGCATCTGTAGGCATAAGTAACTGTAACAAATCTAAATATTTAAGTAAGCCACAGAACTCGCCATCAGCGTTTACCACTGGAATACTACGCACACCACTTGATAGCATAACCCTATATGCAGTAAGAAATGTATCATGCTCATGCACCTTAATAACATCCTTACGGCAGATCATCTCTGCTGTCGCAGACACATCATCTAATAACAAAGGCTTATTAACTCCCGCCTGCTCTAATACCCACTCCGTACGTGCAGGCACCTTACCACAACGTGCAGCCTGCACAGCCTCGTCACCTTTTTTACGCAAGAGTTCAGCATAGCCGATAGCAGCACAGATAGCATCTGTATCAGGGTTTTTATGACCGATCACATAGAGTGGCATATTAGAAATTACAGCAGACATAGTATTATAGGGGCGATATTATCACTGAACTTAACTCTTTTGGCAATGCTCAGCTTAATCAATTACACGCTTTTTAGAACTCGTAAAAAATCCAGCTAAAAAACGTCATACACCACATTTACATCTGGTAGATCACCATCGATCAGAATGATCTCCACCACATCAAACCTCCACAGCATATCCCTCCGACCTAATAACTGCAGCCAAGAGTTAGCACCGCGCTCAATAAGCTCCTGCTTAGTAGAATTCACCGCATCTAACGGCCTTCCATACCCTCTGCTAGTACGTGTTTTCACCTCTACAAATGTTAAGGTGTCACCATCCCTACAGACAATATCCACCTCTCCTCCCTTCGGTCCACGGTAGTTACGGTAGAGAATCCTCCGCCCACATGCCCTAAGATGAGCACAAGCAATCCTCTCACCGAGCTCACCAATCTCTATTTTAGAAAGACAACCGCCGCCCCGCCCCAAAAGGCGACACGGCGAGTTAAGTAATCGGCTAAAGCGCCTGTAATAAAATGACCTGACATTTAACATCAGCATACATTCTATGATCAGAATAATTAATCGTCAGTATATTTTTTATGGCCCTCTTTTTTCCCTCCCTTAACCTTCTTAGACGCAGCATCCACCTTGTTCTGATCCTCTTCTAAATACGCCAACTCCAACTCACAGATAGCTGCATAACTAAGCCCCATCATCATGCGGTAATCAGCAATAGCCTTATCCTTATCCTTGCCGTCTGGCATTAGCTCTACAATAGCTGGGATAAACTTCATCCCCTTGCGGATACCGTCAGCAGCGATACGCGCCTCCTTAGCTCCACTCGCCCAGTCATCTTTAGCGATTTTACGTAGTTTCTTAAGTGCACTACTAGTTTGATCCATCGCCACAGTAAGCGGAGAATCCTCCTCTTCAGCTGAAACTGGTAATGATACTGCAAATGTGCCAATAAAAAAAGGCAGAACAAATCGAGTGAATAAGGTATATTTTGTCATACACAGTCAATAAAAGAGCTGATCTCTATCTTGTCAACTCATCTCAGCCAACATCAAATACCACACTCACCTCTTGACTATATCACATATTTAAAAAATCATACATTATGTCTCTTTCCTACCACACTTCTGGTAATGCTACAGCCCCCTCACTCCTCTTTCTTCACGGACTTGGTGCAGGATCTGGCCAAATTATTTCTGGTTTACGTCACCTTACTGGCCACTACCTCATCACCCCAGACATGCCAGGTCACGGGGAGAGTTTAGACTTTGCTCCTGATATATTAACCTTTGATAAGTTCGCTGATCTCATTATTGAGCTGATGGATACACTAGGTATTGAGTCCTCGAATATAGGAGGACTCTCAATGGGCTCTGGTATCACACTAAATCTAGCTCTGCGCTATCCAGAACGCGTAAAAAAAATCATCCTTCTGCGCCCTTCATGGCTTAATGAAAAAAAACCACCACACCTGAAACTTGTTGCTTATGTAGGGCAATGGATAGAAAAATACGGCGTCGAATCAGCAAAAGAAAGACTCTCGAAAGACGTAGATTTCAGAAAAATTCAAATTGAAAACAAACCAGTCGCAGACTCTATTGAAGCATTATTTAAGCGTCCACTAACTGGTATCTCCACCACGGTTCTCTATAAAATGTGGCAAGATCGGCCATTCTCAGACTTTGCTCAACTCACAGCTATACCGAACCAAGCCCTAATAATGACTACCAGCAGGGACGAGCTACATCCAGAATCCACTGCAAGCACAATAGCCAGCTATCTACCTAGCTCTACAGTTTTAGAACTACCACCGCGCTACTACGAACCAAAAGAATACTCAAAGTTACTCTGCCATCAAGTAAGTGACTTCTTAGGCTAGTAATCTCCCCGTAGCTTTTAAACATACGGGGAGCTAGAATCTGTTATTAACTTCCCTATTTACCTATTTTGGGAATATCACCTAGCTCTTTTTGAGCAAGTTCTATCCCTGGGTGCGGTTGATCATCCAGTAAAAGTTGATCCACCTGCAGCCACTGGTTAGGTGTCATGAATACCAGCTGACCATTGCACTCATAAGGTGTATTTAGCTTAAAGTTACGTGACGTAGTAGGCTCATCAATAGCGGAGCACTCGTAAACTGGATACTGATTATCACCAAGAATTACATAAGACTTCTTGGGCTTTACCAAATGTCTATTAACTAGAAGTTGCGCTGGTTGCCTGAAATCAAACTCAAAGTCCCTCTCGTGAGGCACATAGTTATAAGTATATTCGCTCTTATCCTGAGGTGTTCTTGGAATACTATCACTCTCTATATCATCCAGAAGCTGCTTCACCATAGCTTCATCATTTTTCCAAATCCTATCATAAAGAGAATCAACCGTATCACCATTCTCCACAGGAACATATGACTTGTAAGCAATCTCACCAGTATCTAGGCCAGAGTCCATAAAGTGAACTGCCATTCCTGATTTCTCATCACCATACCAGATCGTCCAAAATCCTGGATGACGTCCACAGTGACGCGGTAACAATGACGTGTGGAAGTTGACTACCCCCATAGGTGGGATATTTAGAAATTCATCCGGCAAGAAAAACTGGTAGCCTATGACTACTACAATATCAGGTGCCCACTCGCGAACTTGATCCATAACCCCCTCATCCTTAGGCTTACCACATATAATTGGTATGTTGCGCTCCTCAGCCAATACATTAATTGGTTTACTGGAACTTCCTCCTGATGTCGTCGTAGTGATACCTTCTGTAGGAGATTCCAAAACACCAACAATATTGGCACTATTATTCACAAAATATTCCATATGAATAGATGTGAGTTCCCATGTACGTGTTCCGATAATAACGATGCGTTTATTTCTCATATACTAAATTTATAACGTTGAAATTTACTGACCTGCCACAGAACAAGAAATTATCTGAAGCTGATACGGGGAGGAACATATCCATTCCACACGTCGAGCCAAGAATAAACTAGAGGTCCTTTAAACTCTACTAGTCAGGATTTCTCGCTTCACTATTCACTTC
The DNA here is from genome assembly GCA_023301765.1 of Akkermansiaceae bacterium. Lineage (GTDB taxonomy): Bacteria > Verrucomicrobiota > Verrucomicrobiia > Verrucomicrobiales > Akkermansiaceae > Oceaniferula. The sequence goes on from JALZUC010000013.1 coordinate 69,859, forward strand.
ACTCTATGGCACTAACCTGATTAAATTCACACATGCAGGACGACGTTTTTTTTCAAAAAAATAACATCGGTCATCACATCGCCACCATCTTTGATGATCTAGCAGGTTTCACCTATTTTGTGAAAGACGCAGAGCTCCGCTATGTAGCCTTTAATCAAAGCCTGCTTAGAATCTTTGGCGTCGATGATAGTACTCAGGTATTAGGCAGAAAGGACCACGACTTCATGCCTGACCACATCGTTAAATCGATACGTAAGGATGATCTTAAAATCCTCGAAACAGGTGAGTCTATATTAAATCGTATTGAGCTCGTACCTTCTGGAAACGGCTTTGTAGACTGGTCCACCACTACCAAAAAACCCCTACCAGATAATCAAGGAAACATCTGTGGAATAATCGGCGTGACCCGCCCCTTTAGCCAGAGTAAAGCCCCCCTACAGCAATCAAAAGAACTGGACCCAGCCTTAGAAATCATCCACCGCTCGTTCCGTGAAAACGTAGCCATCACCTACTTAGCTGAAAGCTCCAACCTCTCACTCAGCTCATTCCAAAGAAAATTTAAAAATTGCTTTGGTATGTCAGCCAAGGAATACATACGCCACCTCAAAGTTCAAGAAGCCTGCCACAAAATCGTCCAAACCACGCTAAGCTTCGCAGAAATAAGTTACAGCTGTGGTTTTTCTGACCAAAGCCACTTTTCTCGTGAATTCAGTAGGATCATGAAAGAGCCTCCCTCATCATACCGCTTACGCTTCAAACGTTAAACCCACACTTGACCATTTTATTCATAATAATGCATAGAACCTTCAAGACAAATAAACTTAATAACATTAGACTTCTCATCAGATTACTTTCTACTATAAAATTTACTCAATATGATTACTAAACGCATTTCCACAGAAACTATCCTCGCGAACCTTAAACGCAAAGTTGACGCCCGCGAGCCCATCATGATCTCCTCTGCTGGAAGCGGCCTAGTTGCCAAACTTCAAGAAGCTGCCGGTACAGACTGCATCAACACATTCTCCGGCGCACGTCTCCGAGCCAATGGCATGGGCACCATGTCCATGATGTGGCCTATCCTTGACTCTAATAAGCAAACTCTCAACTACACACGCGAAGACATCATGCCTGCTCTAGACGGCAAAGCCTTTGTCTGTGCCTGCCTAAACGCTAATGACCCTCTCAAGGACATGCACATGGTTCTTCAAGAATGTAAGGACATGGGCGTAAACGCAGTATCTAACATCGGCCCATCTATTTCCTACGTAGATAAAGACTCTGAGATTTTCAAAGTCATGAGCTCAGCAGGCATTACCATCGACAACGAAATCGAGATGCTCAAGTATGCTCGTGAGGAAATGAACATGATTTCCGTAGGCCTAGGTTTTACACTAGAAGACTCCATCCGCATCTGCGGTGAAGCAAAGCCAAACATCTTCTGCTTCCACGCAGGAACTACTCAAGGCGGACTTAAGGGCTACTCCGGTGGCATGACTCTCGAAGAAACAGCTGCCGTGACAGAAGAAGCATACGCGAAATGCCGTGAAGTTCACCCGGATGTAATCCTCGTAGCTCACGGTGCAGCGTTAGAAAAACCAGAAGATGCCCAGTATATCCTCGATAACACTACTGGCCAAGGCTTCTGGACAGGATCTTCCACCGAGCGCCTCCCTATTGAGAAAGCTGTATCAAAAGCAGCCAAAGACTTCGCAGATCTTCGCTTCTCCAAGTAACCCTTCTCTCTGGGCGAATTTCCATTCAACTCTCACCAGTCCACACTCTAATGAAAACGGTAGCTATTCTCGCAACCCTCGATACCAAAGCCGATGAAGCTGACTTCATGCGGCAGGAAATCACCCGTCTCGGCGGCAAAGCTCTCATCATAGACATTAGCGTTGTTGGTGAGTCCCTGCTGAAAGCCGATATCCCAAAGGAAGAAGTCATCGAGGCCGGTGGCAGCACGCTTACTGAACTTCTTAATAAACCAAGCCGTGAAAAAGCTAGCCCCGTTATAGTAAAAGGAGCTACTAAGGTTTTAGTAGACCTTCAAATAGCTGGCACCGTACATGCAGTAGTTACACTAGGAGGAACTCAAGGCACATCAACCTGCGCCCCCATTCTTCAAGCACTCCCTTATGGATTCCCTAAAGTAATGCTCTCTACCGCCGCCTCTGGAGACACCTCTCCATTTGTTGGTATTAAAGACATCACCATGATGTTTGCCGTGAGTGACATTTTAGGACTGAATGTTTTCTCCCGCAAAATTCTAGCTAATGCCGCTGCCTCCGCATGGGGTATGGCACAAGTAGAGCAGTGTATTACTAAATCCACTGCTAAGGGCGTCATCGGCATGTCAAATCTCGGAGTACTCACAAAGGGAGCCATGCACGCAATCAACCTATTTGAAGAAGCCGGCTATGAAGTCATTACATTCCACGCTATTGGTGCAGGTGGAGACGCCATGGAACAAATGATGAAAGAAGGTATTATCACCGCCGTCTTTGATTATGCCATGGGAGAGATTGCAGACGGGTGCTTTGACGCACTGCGGGCCGCTGGCCCAGAACGGCTAACTACAGCAGGGAAACTTGGCCTCCCACAAGTCATATGCCCAGGTGGATCAGAACACCTCGGACTACTTGTTAATGAACCAAACAAGATTCCTGCTGGATGGGAAGACCACCTCATCACCTGGCATACACCTCACGTCTTTGTCCCACGTCTCAATGCAGAAGAGCAAGCTAAAGTTGCTAACGCCATCGGCGAACGTCTACAGGGAACAAACGACAAAACAGCCTTCCTCATGCCACTCAAAGGTGTATCTAGCTACTCTGCTGAAGGCGGTGAGCTATATGCTCCAGAGCTTGATACTGTCTATTGGACAGCGCTACAAAAAGCCCTCCCTGCTAGTATTGAGATCGAGTCCTTCGATCTTACAGCAGAAGACCCAGCCTTTGTGGAACACGCCGTAAATAAACTCATCGGCATGATAGAAGCCTAACAAAAAACTTTCTAACCTAGAAAAAAACAACCTAACCAAAAACTAACCAACTACAATTATGGCAGACTTAGACGACATCAGAGACGGAGACAACTTCGGTCTCAACACACCAGCAGACACGAGCTCATTTTACCTCAAAGGCATGAACAGTGCTTCATGGGGAATCAAGAACCGCATGTCTCGTATATTCAACCGTAAATCAGGACGCACTGTTATGCTTGCTTTCGATCACGGTTTCCTCATGGGACCTACTTCAGGTCTTGAGCGTATCGACTTAAACATCGCCCCCCTAGCTGCAGAAGCTGACTGTTTGATGGGTTGCCGTGGAATGATCCGCACCAGCATTCCTGCTGAGAACACCAAGCCTATCTGCCTTCGTACAGATACAGGCACTACCATCCTCACAGAAATGAACCACAACGTGCTTATCTCTGAAATTGAAGCTATCAGCATGAACGTATCCGCTATGGCTGCTATGCTATCCATCGGTGATGCTGACACAGAGGCCACCACCATTGCTAACTTCAGCAAGCTCGTTGACATCGGAAACAAATATAGCATACCAGTAATGGGTGTTACTGCTGTTGGTAAAGACATGGCTCGTGACTCACGTTACTTCGGTCTTGCTTCACGTGTATGTGCTGAGAACGGCGCATCCATCGTTAAGACATACTACACAGAAGGCTTTGAGAACGTAGTGGCAGCCTGCCCAGTTCCTGTTGTTATCGCTGGTGGTAAGAAGCTTCCTGAGCTCGAAGCTCTTGAGCTTTGTCACAAAGCCATCCAATGCGGCGCCGCTGGTGTTGACATGGGCCGTAACGTTTTCCAATCCGAGGCTCCACTCGCGATGATGAAAGCCGTTAAAGAAGTTGTCCACAACAACGCTACCCCAGCTGAAGGCCTAGACGTCTTCAACACAGTTAAGAACGAAGCCTAATCAAAACCTTGATTTTAATGATTCGGTCAGTCAATGCCGACTGTCCGAATCATGTTTTTTTATCTATTACACCCCTATGACTCACGCAGACAGACTCGCACGCCTTCAAGATATTACCACAGGCACTCCACAGCTCAGCATCGGCACCCTAACAGGTGACATGATGAACCAAGCTGGAGATATCAAAATTCTCGAAGACAATGGAGTCCACCTTCTGCATCTAGATGTCATGGACGGCACGATTTGGCCAAAAATTTCTGTAGGGTCAGGCTTTCTTGCCGGATTAAAAACAGAACTACTTAAAGATGTGCACCTACTCACTTCTCACCCAGAGAAGCACATAGAAGATTTTGCCGCAGCAGGCGCAGACATCATCACCGTCCAAATCGAAGACTGCTCTGAGCTCCCAGCCACTCTAACGAATATCCGCGAGGCCGGCTGCCTCTCCAGCGTAGGCATTTACCCTACCACTGATATTAATCAGCTCACCCCCCACCTCGCTCTCTGCGATGTGGTATTCCTACTTTCCATCAGCCCTGACACAGGTAAACAAACCTTTTTTGACATCGTCTCCACACGTATTTCGCAGCTCCGCGAGCTTAAACCAGAGCTTATACTCGCCATTGACGGCGCTGTAAAAAAGGACAACGTTGGCGAACTCGCCAGCTATAAGCCTGATCTCATCGTCACTGGATCTGCTGTATTTGATGGCGGTGACACCCCATCCAATATCACTCACATGCAATCTGCTATCGCGAAAGCATAACTCACTCAATACTCAACATCTAAACCTTCATACTTATTCCCATGTCTCAAACACTTTTAGAAAAGGCTCAAGCTCGTAAAGCCAGCTTCTCCGTAGCCGCTGAACCACTCAAACCACACGCAGGAAAAATAGCCATCGTTACCGGTGCTTGTGGTGGTATAGGCCGTGCCACTGCTGAGAAACTTCACGCAGATGGCGCCATCGTCGTGGGCATGGACATTAATCCAGCCATCAAAGAGAACCTCAAGGGCGAGGGCATCAGCGGTGTAGTATGTGACATCACAGACGACACCGCTTTAGAAGCAGCGGTAGATCAAGTAGTAGCCGATCACGGCGGCATTGATATCATAGTAGCCAATGCAGGAATCTTTAAATCTGGCGAATACATCGAAGTACTCGGGGACAGCTGGGATCTACACATGAAGATTAACCTCACAGCCACGCAGCGTTTTCTTCGCTTCTCCATCCCTTACCTCAAAGAAGGTATTGATGCATCCATCATCATCATCGGCTCACGTAACTTCAGCGCACCTGGCCCAGGTGCCGCAGCCTACTCAGTGACCAAGGCTGGTGTAACTCAGCTTGCTCGCGTAGCTGCTCTTGAACTTGCTCCATTCGGCGTACGTGTTAACACCCTTCACCCTGATGCGGTGTTTGATACAGAAATCTGGACTGATGAAGCACTCAAAAAATCAGCCGATCGCTACGGCATGACTGTAAATGAGTATAAAACAAAAAACCTCCTCCGCACTGAAATTAAATCCACAGATATCGCCCTGCTCGTAAGCACCGTTGCCGGTCCAGCGTTCAAAGCAACTACAGGAGCGCAGATCCCTATCGACGGCGGAAATGATCGTGTCATCTAAGAAAACATTAATTTATTGCAAGAATAGCACTTTTTACTACGAATAAAGATATTACAGTTAACAATTTCATGAAATCTATAATTATACAATGGTCTACTATAGCGGCCACAA
>JALZUC010000014.1 GCA_023301765.1 Akkermansiaceae bacterium
GGCGGGGCGGAACCTACTCGAAAATCATTTCAGGTCAATACCTTTCCATACCTTTTTGTCACTTTTTTCCACAACTCGTCTCAACACACTTATTTTGAGTATTAACCGGGGGGAAATAATTTGATCAACAAATAAGAATAAACGGCCTCAAGATAATGAAGTTGTCCAATTTATCACATAATAGCTCTTAAACATTAAAAAACATCATTATCGGTATCGATGTTCGTTAATGCTGTGGTAGAGCTTCCCACATTTTCAAATTACGATATTTTGAAGGACCTCCGGCAACACGGAACCCAAGTCTCTTGGGCTTTCCTGCCCAAATATCGTCTATACATGCCGACTCATGACCGTTAGAGCTGATCGATACTTCATTTCCAATCATCTCGATGGTGACGTGGTGCCATTCATCTTTTTTTAGAGGTATTTTAATACCGTTGAAACGTTTTTTAATAGGTGGTTTTTTAACTCGATGTAACGCCTGCGCACCAAAACCCTTTGTTGAAAAATTAACTAAACCTAATTTATTTGGAGCATCGTCAATTGTGAAGCCGACAGAACCGCCCTCTAGCAAGAGTATTTCACACTCAATAATGACATTTACGGGTTTAGGTTTTTTAATAACCATATGACCTTTGTGACCTTTGCCTGTTTGTGATGCCGTTACCTCGTTATCCTTACATTGCCACTGACCACTGGATACCCGCCATCCGTCATTATTTTTAAAATCAGTTTTATATAATAGCCGTCCTCTTTTTGAAATTTTAAGTGCAGTTCCATTAGGAGCGCTACTTCTTGATTCTCTTTTCTCTATATCCCATTTTTTAATATAAGCACGCCCTTCAGGATTAAGTGTTTCGATAGCTAACCGGTATGACTTACCTCCTTTAAGCAGAGTAATATAATCACCTTTAACCTCCTCTAAGACAGCTACTATAGAACGTCCGTCTTGACTCACCCACTTACGAGCTTCTTCGGCTATCGCAAAATTAGTTAAGGCGCAAAACCCAATAAGAAATAAAAGAAAGCCCTTCAATCTGTGCCTCGTGGCAAATAAATTAATTAGATTAACTATCATTAGGTATTATTTTTAAAAGGCGAGCTCAGGCTCCCTCTTTTTTTACGAGTAATCTGACTGCACCTGCAGACCCTACTACTTAAGCCGTTACTTATAATACCCTATCGTTAGTATGAAACTTTCACTGGGACATGATTTACCGTGGAGCTAGGTTTCACCACCAAACCGGCTGTTCTGTATGACCTTGTAGGTTAACCTACCTTTGATTAAACAAGGTAAAATCCGTAGAATAATCTGATTAGTCAATTTTGATATCCTCCGCGTGCCAGTCTGAACTTGGAAAGCTCATATCAAGCCCCTTGAGCGTATCTACTAATATCCGTGAAATCACCATGTTTCGATACCATTTTCGATCAGCAGGGATGATATACCAGGGCGCATGTTCAGTGCTCGTCTTCTGAATCAAATCCTCATAAACCTCCATAAAGTCATCCCAGCGAGCACGATCCTTTAAATCATCTGGATTAAACTTCCAATGTTTCGCCGGATTATCCAAGCGCGCCTGTAATCTATCCTTCTGTTCATCCTTAGAAATATGAAGAAAGAGCTTCACGATCGTAGTCCCCTCTTCCGCAAGCATACGCTCAAACTCTACAATATGCCTGTATCTGGACTTCCACACTTTTTTAGGAAAAATCTTCTTCACCCTAACCGCTATAATATCCTCATAGTGACTACGGTTAAAAACTACAATTTCACCGTTACCCGGCACCTTATTATGCACTCGCCATAGGAAATCATGCGCTAGCTCATCCTCTGACGGTTTCTTGAATGACTCTACGTGGATTCCCTGCGGATCCACTTTGGAAAATACACTTTTTACCGTGCCATCCTTACCCCCAGTATCCATCGCCTGAATCACCACAAGAAGTCGATTCTTGCTCTCAGCATAAAGTTTATTTTGCAGCAACCTTAACTCCTCCCGAAGCTCTACAAGGTATGGTTCATGGTCCTCTTTCTCCCCGTCAGGAAAAAGCGATTTGTCATCTGCTTTGTGATCACTCAGCTTTAACTTCCCCTTGGGGCTTACATGGTATTTTTCAGTAGATCCTTTTACAGGCATGCCCGTATTATCTCAAAGCATCTACCCTATTAGCAAGAGAGAAAGAGAAGAAAGATATTAGAATTCTGCGCCACTAATTTTAACTTCTGTCACTCACCAAAAATATTAACAATCACAGATATCGTTTAGCTGCTGTGAATAGATGGTAATAACTTACCATACACAATGGCATCTACAGATTATATGGCACGATAGTAGATTTATATGGCGCGAATTAGCGGCGTAATCAACTTCCGCTTAGAGAAAAATCGTGTCTATTTGTTGTTTTATTCTATAAAACAGTGAACTAATTAATCAATAAACTGCCACACAGCTAAAAACTTAGTGGCATGATTTGGGTTGTTAATAACTATAGGATCTTTGTGAATATCTCCACCCTTTAATGTTAATAAATCATCTTCACTTAGTTTATTTTTGCGTAAAATACGGAAACTACCTACTCTACCAGACACTGCCGATGTAGGGAGTTTTTTATACAATTCCAGAGCTACTCTACCCATAGTCATACGTACATTAAGCTCCACAATATGGCGCAGCCCGTAACCTCCATCTGAGTTGCGAAATACCATGGCATCCACTCCTACAGGCCCAATGTATCCGGGTAGAACCTCAGGTAGAATCTTGGGTAAAGTCCGACGGTAAAACTGGGTAACCTCACGCTCGCGGAAGAGAAACTCCCGGAGGTCACTATCTAGATCACTCCCCCACTTAGCATTCACAATAGTACCTAGAAATTTCCCCGCCGCGTCATTTTCCATACGCGTCATCCCCGCCCACTTAGCCACCGCCTCCGAGCTACCATCCTCCATACCAATTTCATAAAGAGAAGAAAAGTCCACGATACGCTCCAGCCACGGCTCAACTATGAGGCCACCGTGCGCCAGTAGCACCTTCTCTATCCACGGGCGTAGAGTATCAGCTGCCGTTCCTTGACAGACCTTCCGGTGCCCGCGCCCAGCACAGGCATAAGCAGCTTTCATTAGTATATCACCTTTCTCCAAACCTTTAGAAAGCTCAGTCATCACCTCCTCCAGAGTGCGGCAGAATACCCCCGACCCCTCAGAAAGCCCTAGCTTCCGCTCCAGACGGCTGCCTATTTCCTTACTAAAGAATTCTGCTGGAGTATCATCTCGCCACTTCCAGAGAGATGCCTTAGTCACATTCTCCGCATACTGAGAAAGTGTAGTCGTAGCATCAGGAGACCACGCCCACGGCCGTAGTCCACCCAGTTTCCTGTCTTGGAGTTCTTTATGGAAACCTCCTTCATCCACAGCAAAAATCTCCGGTAACTCAAACCCCACCTTCTTTAAAAACGCCAGATGATCTCTACCAGGCGGCTTTCTCAGAAGAGCGATATCCTCCTTCTTGGACCATGCTAGTATGAGCATTTCTAGATCCTCAGTCAGTGCTCGCTCAGACTTGTTAGGCATATATTGCCTCCCCGCAGGCATAGCATAGCCCTCAGCACTAGGATTAAACCAGTGCACCACAGGAGTCCTCCCACGTGATTGCTCACAGACCTCCAGATGGCTGATAAAGTCCTCATCCAGCCCAGCTAACCTCCGCCCCTCTGCATTAAATGGAGCTATCCCCTTAGCCTTCGCTGGTGCCAGAGGGAAACTTAAAGATTTCCCAAAAGCCTGCCAGTCCGTCTCACCATTTGCTTTCCACTTTCTAAACCACTTTACCCCGTGCCCCACATGACCAATCTCATCCTGATAAATTTTCTCCAGCACCACCGCCGTACCAGTATCACCTACCTGCCGAAATAACCCTGCGTAGTGCTTGGAAAAATCCAGGTTGGCCTGCTCAAAAGTTAGATTAAGTCTAGTAACAAAGTCCATAGGCGTCTCCATAGGCGCAATAAGCTTCCAGAAATAATCATTTACTGGCAGTTCACCAAAATAAATACCACATTCTTTCATACGCCGTAGATACATCAGTGTATGCATCTGCTCCTCACGCATGGCTTCATATACCCCCGCCCGATAATCCTTAGGAGCCTCGGGAAACTTCAGCAGCACCAACGCCATCAGCTCCGCTGCTAACAACTCGTGATTAGCTAGAAAATGTAACATCTTCCCACGTTCTGCATCATCATTTAGCCGGTGCACACCAGGGAAATCGGCCTTTAGCCCCTTAGCCACCATCCGGAGTTCATCCGGCCGCCCAGGCGTATCTGGCAGCCTTACTGCTCGCCCCGGCATATCATCAGAGACCGCCGCCGGAGCAAGTAAAAGCTTCTCTTCGAGCGTAGATGAAAACAATAACTTCTCCGCTGCCTCACGCATCTGCATCACTCTGAAATAAGATTCACCAGCAAAGAAGCAAGAGAAATTACACGTCCCCCTCTGCTAAGCGGTAAATCTATTTGCCCTAAGCTGCTTTCCATTACTCATTTTTAGTAATCAAAAAGATTACTCACACCACAGCTATTCCACCTACCAGCCACTTACATATACATCTTAGTGATGAGTATATAACAGTGATCTCATAACTCTTCACTCATGCTAATATCACGGTAATCTTGTAGCAAATGTGTAGCTTCTAAATATCTTAATTATGGCGATATCACTCATTCCGCACACCTAGCAGCATTTGCAGCCCACTTAAGCGCACTCAAATACAACTCCTGATACACATGATCCCTACTTACAGCTCCAGATTCAAGATCTACGGTAAGGTTCTCTGAAGGAAATAACCAATCTCACGCTCAGCTCATTAGATTTTACGATTAAATGATCAAGGTAATTATATGTCAGGAACTTCCTGACATCCTATTTTAGAGGTGTGGTTTTGTTCGCCCCTTTTCTCAATTCTCTGCATTACAGGCCTCACCTGTTAAGGCCCTCTTTTCTAAATTCACATCCGTAATACCTGGCTTAAGAAGATCTCGCACCCTCACCAGGTAGTAGGCACTTACGCCTCATCCTGCCCTACGTTAATAAGAATCTCACGCGGCTTAGCTCCTTCACCTGGCCCTATAATACCTCGTTCTTCGAGAATATCCATCATACGCGCGGCACGCGTATAGCCTAGCCTGAGCCTGCGCTGTAGTAGTGATGTACTTGCCTTTTTCTCCTGCCTGATGACCTCCATACACTTCTGCACAGTTTCCTCATCCGCATCTGAAATGTCAGTACCTCCGTCATTAGATCCACCTTTTTCGATGCTGTCTTGCACCGTTTTTTCAAAGACTTGGTCTACTTGGTTAGAGCAGAACTTCACCAGATCTTCCACCTCTTCATCAGAGATAAATGCGCCCTGTGCACGCTCAAGTTTAGCAGAGCCAGGTGGGAGGTAGAGCATGTCTCCCTTACCCACTAGCTTATCAGCACCAGAGACATCTAGGATTACTCGGCTATCTAACTTTGATGAAACTTGGAAAGCAATACGGCTAGGTATATTCGCCTTAATGATACCTGTCACCACATCCGCACGCGGTGTCTGGGTGGCGACTATGAGGTGGATACCCGCAGCACGTGCTTTCTGAGCAATCCGCGCAATGTTCATTTCCATATCAGCAGGTGCGGTCTGCATAAGATCTGCTAGCTCATCAATGATCACTACGATGTATGGGATACGGTCAGGGATTTCTTCATCATCCTCGTCATCGTCATCAGAGCCGTCCATAGCTGGTGGCCCTAGCTCACCATCGGTGAGAGCTCTAGCTATGGAATCAATGTGATCTGGATCATACTCTTCCTCTTCTTCGGGGATGACTTCTTCTGGCTCTTCAGGCTCTTCCTTCTCAGGTAGCTCTCTGCTGTTAAAGCTATCAAAGTTTCTCACCCCGCACTCAGCAAACATTTTGTAGCGGCGTTCCATTTCGTTAACCACCCAGCGGAGTGCTGCGATAACTTTGTTAGGGTCTGTCACTACTGGGACTGCGAGGTGTGGTAATGAATTATACATCTGCATTTCCACCACCTTTGGATCCACCATGATAAAGCGCAGCTCGTTAGGGCTAAACTTAAAGAGGATACTGGAGATGATGGAGTTAATACACACTGACTTACCAGAGCCAGTAGCACCCGCTACCAGCAGGTGTGGCATAGCCGCTAGATCGCCAATCACGGTATTACCATAAACATCCTTACCCAGTGCCAGAGGGATTTTATTTTTAGCACTAGAGAAGGCTGGATCAGAGAGTAACTCGTGTAGAGGTACTGCTACCTTTTCATTATTCGCAATTTCAATACCTACGGTGTCAGAGCCAGGCACTGGAGCAAGGATGTTAATGCTCTCAGCCTTAGTCGCACGCGCAAGGTCTGCCTCTAACTGAGTGATACGGCTAACACGTAACCCCATGCTAGGATAAACCTCATAACGTGTGATGGTAGGTCCACGCGTAATATTTCCTGCTGTCACCTCCACACCAAAGGCGTTTAGGGTATCAATAATCGTTTTCTGAACAGCGACAAGTTCTCCCTTATCAGCCTCGACTTCCGGCTCTACGTGCTCAGGGATATTTAGCAGATCAAAGCCGGGGAGCTCATAGTTTTCATACTCATCTGTACTGAGTGTGCCAGGATCTGACTTCTTCTCAAAGGGTTTAGCAGAAAGGTCAGCGGCCGGTTTACGGCGTTGCGAGGAGTCAATAATCTGCGGCGTAGGCAGTTCCTTCAGTGGTAGCTCTGCCTGTGGCTCTTCTTCTTTTTCTTGGTTAGGAGTTAGGGCTGACTTTTTAGCTGTTTTTTTGACGGTTGATTTTGCAGGAGGTGCCAAGACCTCATCTGAGGGGGCTTCAGAGTTAGCATCTCTGTTCGTCGCGGCTAGACGGTTATCACGCTCAATACGGCGCTGTTCACGAGCAGAGAGTTTTTCAGTCTCCTCAAATTTCTTTTCCTGACGCTGAGCTAACCAGTCTTTAATGTAAAAATAAATACCACGGCTAAAATCAACAGGATGAAGCCCTGTCAGTAAAATTAAGCTAATGAGATAGATACAGAATAATACCAGAACAGCTCCTGGTTTATTAAGTAGCACCTCTAAACACCGAGTTCCCAGTAAATTACCAGACCAGCCACCTGCACTAATTAGACCATTAGCGTCTGCCCAGCTAACGAGAATAATGTTCTGCACCCCCATTAGCGCAGCTCCGCTAAAGATAAACACAGCACAGCCTAACCACGTCCGCAGTGATGGCCGGGCATCAAAGATAAGTTTCGCCACACCTATCCAGATCATCGTCAGCGGCAGCAGATAAGCTGCTGCACCAAAACTCATAAGTAAAAGATAACCTAAAAATGCACCCACTGGGCCAATCCAGTTTACACTAGCTCCATCAGGAGCTTCTCCACCACGTAGCCCAGGTAAATTCGGCAGGTCATGAGGTGAATACGAAATCAACGATAGCAAAAGCAGTATACCTACACCGCATAATAATACCCCCAACACCTCATTAGGCCATGGTTTACGTTCTTGTTTGGTATTTTTGGGTTTGTTTTTTGAAGGGGCCATTTCTATTCAAAATGCCAGAGAGGCGGCAGCGCCCATTTTCTAGCTTTGGAAAACTCACTTTATCACCAGCACAACGGCGCGTGGCAGATCGTCTCGATACCTGAAGAATCCCCCAATCTACAAGCTCTTGCAAGATAAATAACGATGTTTAGTATAATCAAGAAAAGTTAACAAAATCACCATAGGATGACGATTTCCTTTGGCAGAATACTAATATCACCGTAAGGATACTGACCATGCGACTATTGATGGTCTTTCTTAAGGAGCCGATCCCCGGCAAAGTTAAAACACGCCTCGCCTCCACCGTAGGTGATGATGAGGCTGCACGCCGCTACAAGGCATTAGTAGAAGTCCTGCTGCGCCAGCTTCAGGGGCTGGAGAACTGTAGAATCCGCTTCTGCTACGCACCTGATGATGCTGATGGCGCCATACGCTTCTGGCTCTTACCCCAGATGAATGCCAGTAGTAGTGATAAAGAAAATATCTACATCGCCCCCACTGCTCTGGGTGATAAATACCGACAAGAAATTGATTTTCGCCCACAGGGTGATGGTAATCTGGGGGACCGCATGCAGCGAGCCTTTGCTGAGGGCTTTACAGATGGCTTCGAGAAAATCGCCGTCATTGGCACTGACTGCCCAGACTGCGGTGCTCGCTGGATCAATACAGGCTTCTCAAAAATGGCTAAAGACACTAGCCACGGTATGATCGGCCCTAGCACAGATGGTGGCTATTACATGCTAGGCTTAAAGGCACCCTGCCCTACCGTATTTGAAAATATCGCCTGGAGTGAATCCTCCGTGTTTGATGCCACTATTACTGCCGCTGAGACCGCAGGATTCCACCTAGAGACATTACCAGCACTGACTGATATCGATCATGAAGATGACTGGGGTAAGCTGTTAGAAGGCTCACTAGGCGCCGCTCTCAAAAAAGCATTAGGCGAAGAGCTAGATAGTCCTGATGGTATCTGCCTGTAAGAAAGGCAAAGTTTCACCATTGATAGAGACTAGTATTTCCCCTGCAGGAGAAATACCCTCCATGGTGCCTGAGTATTCCACCCCTGCGGCTAAGAAGGTAATCTCTTTCCCCGTAAGGTAACAGATTTCCTGTAGTCTGCTACGCTGTGTATCAAAGCGCCCGGCGCATGAGCTCACTTCATTAAGTAGCTGATCTAACAAATCAGAGAGAAGCTCCTCACGAGAGCTACCATGAGGAGTAAGATCACGAAGCGCTACAGTATCATCACCTGCTGGTGCCCCAGTGACATTGATACCTATACCTATGACAACATAGTCCTGCTGAGTCTCCACAAGGATGCCGCAGCACTTTTTATCCTCGATCATTACATCATTAGGCCACTTTACCTCTGCATCTAGATGCCACTGCTCTCTTAACACAGTAGCGATAGCTAGACCTGCCGTTAAAGCTAGCTTACCCCAGTGTTCTTTACTGAAATCAGGTTTAACAATTAGGGAGAAAAGTAATCCTGCGCCAGACTCACTGAGCCATGCCGCGCCACGTCTCCCACGTCCGGCTAGCTGGTGATCTGCCAGAACTACTGTCCGATCAGCTCCGCCTTTACCGCTCTCACCACATAGACGTAGAGCTTCATCACTGGTAGAGATAAGCTCACGGTGATACCTTAGTAGTGGTGCCCACTGTGGCGAGATGTCTGAGAATTTTTTAAAATCAAACATCTAAGATAAATCTAGCTACGGTTAAAGCGAGCCATCTCTCGCTGCGCTTCACGAAGCTCCGTGCGCTTCTTTAGATCGTGGCGTTGATCGGTATGGTTTTTCCCCTTACCCACACCAATTTCTATTTTCACCCGCCCACCTTTCCAATACATACGTAGACAAGGTAATGTGCAGCCCTTCTGTGCAGACTCCTCAGAAAGTTTGATGATTTCCTTTTTGTGTAGTAGGAGTCTACGCGGTCTTGTGACACCATGCTGAAACCACTCACCAGCAGTCTGCCACGGCTGGATATGGCAGCCATAGAGAAAGACCTGACCACCCTCTACACGAGCAAAGCCATCTGCTATATTCACCTTACCCTCACGGATAGATTTTACCTCAGTGCCCTTAAGCTCTATACCACACTCATAAGCGTCAGAAATGTGGTAATCTCTGCGGGCTTTCCTGTTATTGGAGATATCCGCACTCATAATAATTCTTAAGGGGCTGGTAATGTGCTAGCCCTAAGAAAGGCTAATCAGAGCCTTTACTACTCCGAGTCAGGAGTAGAGATAACCACCTTACCTTCGATGATTTCCGTCAAAGCAATATCAGCAGCACCCATACTAGGCACTGTATCGATCAATGGTGAACGCCCTTGGTTAAGCTGAGCTACGCGCTGGGATACTACATTCACAAGGATCTGTGGATCAGGAATGACTTCGGAGGCTTGGACAACTAGGTTGCTTTTCATAGATTTTGATGGGACATTGGAGGGCTGCTCAGATTGATCAAACGGCACAATGTTTGATGGTTTCATAGCGGTCTCCAATAGGTATAATGTAGCTGAGATAATACATGCACAAGAATAAGTGCTTTGCGAGAAAGATTCAAAATCATGTATTACCCGAATAATCAAGCCTAATGTGTTTTTACCCATGATTTTTCATTAGAAAAATGTATTCCGTTATTTTTCACCTCCTTTTAATAAGAAACTACTATAACAACACTTTTCAGGAGACAATCGTCCCCTACAGATACATAATATAGCCGCAGTTCATTCCGTATCTTTGAATCCTAGATCTCCCCCCCCCCCACGTCATGTCACACACACCACCATCACTCCAAGCTTCCATCCACATAGGTGCCAGCTCTATTTCTATGTTGGTGGTGGAACGCCTGCCAGACGGACATGGAGGCACCGAGCTGAAATCTGGAGATTTCCTAGAACAAACTGTGCCACTCGCCCGTGATATATTCCAACGTGGCAGCATACGCCGCAGCACTATCGAGCACTGTGTGAAAATCCTAACAGGCTACTTGGAAGCATTACGTGAACTTGGTGCACCAGATGACATCAAACTCCGTGCCGTAGCTACTAATATCCTGATCGAGGCTAATAATCATGACGCATTTCTAAACCGTATCCAGATCGGCTGCGGTATTCAAATCGAGCCTCTCGATGATGGTGAGATGACCAGACTCATTTACCTTAAAACACGCCGCCGCTTACGCGATACCCCATCGATGAAAAAGCGCACCACCCTCGTTATCCACGTGGGGCCAGGTAATACTCGCGCACTGTTATTTAAAAACGGCCGAATCTCAGACTACAACAATTACCGTCTAGGAGTTTACCGTGCCAACGAGGCGATACGCCGAAATGAAGAGGCGGACCACCAGCTTAATAAAAACATCCGCGAACACATCCGTAGCTTAATCAGCCAGATTCACCACGATTACTCAGATGAGGGGGTAGAAGAGCTCGTAATCCTAGGTTATGAAATTCAGCAGCTATCCCAGAATCTTACTCAACCGGGTAAAACTAAAAGCTCCGCAAGTGCCCTAGCCGCCTTGACCAAAGAAGTCAGTGCTATGAGTGAGGAAATGCGGGTGAAAAAATACCAATTAGACTATAACACAGCGCAATCCATCATTCCCGCACTAGAGATCAATCTAGCCATTGCACAGACACTAAAGGTAAATGTGCTACATCTACCGGGCAATGACTACGAGCGAGAGCTCTTACTAGATCTCCCCGCGTCCATTTCGCTTACTGAGGGATTTCAGGCTGAAGTAATCTACTCCGCAGAGAGCCTCGCAAAAAAATTTAAAGTCCATCACAGCCACAGCACGCAAGTTGCAAAACTATCTCAGCAGCTCTTTCAGCAAACGTCTGACTTACACCAGCTTAATGAGCATGATGCACTACTGCTGAACTGCGCAGCCATCCTTCACGAGTGCGGAAACTTCCTCAGTGTAAGAGCCCACCATAAACACTCACACTACATCATTCAGCACAGTGAAATATTTGGTCTCGGCAAGCGTGACATATCTATCATCGCATTAATTGCCCGCTACCACCGGAAATCAGGTCCAAAAATGAGCCATGTAAGCTACCGCAGTCTGTCAGCTAAGGACCGCATACGCGTCTCTAAGCTAGCGGCTATTCTTAGAATTGCTGATGCGCTTGATAGAAGCCACTCAGCACGTATTGGCAAACTTTCCACACGGATAGAAAAACAAAAACTCATCATTACCCTGCACGGCGTTTCAGACATTTCCTTAGAGCAGCTCGCTATGCGCGCTAAGTCAGACATCTTCCATGACATCTTTGGCCTCAGAGCCACACTAGAAGGCTCAATTTAAAAAAACATCACCCATTTTCCCACCATGTCCTTTATCAACCGTGAAACCTCCTGGCTTGAGTTTAACCAACGCGTTCTGGAGCAATGCTACCGCACAGAGCTCCCGCTGCTAGAGCGTGTAAAATTCCTCGCTATCAGCGCCTCTAACCTCGATGAGTTTTTTCAAGTCCGGGTAGGTAGCCTACACCTCATGCGCTCCACAGGCACCCGCAGACGTGGTATCTCTGGCCTCACACCATCACAGCAGCTAGTAAATATCCGAAAGCGGGCCATCCGTATGATCGAAGATCAATATACCCTGCTCAATGACCAGCTTATACCCGCTATGACGGAGAACGGTATCACACTCCTTAAAACTGAGGAGCTAACACCTAATCAGTTAGAAATTCTAGCGCAGCGCTTTCAGCAGTCCATCTCCCCGCTCCTTACCCCCCTAGCCTACTCTGAGGACAGCTTAGCGCCATCTTTACCAGCTCTAAGCATCATCCTTGCCTGTGAGCTTCTAACAGAGGATACAGACGAAGCTCGCACAGTCCTCATTCCCGTGCCTGATCAGATCCCTCGCTTTATCCACCTGCACTCTGGAGATGATCAAAATAGAGAATACTTAATAGCTGTGGAGGATGTAATCCCTCTCTTTGTTGCTGATTTTTTCCCTGATGAAAAACTATCATCTACCCTACCATTCCGTATTACTCGTAATGGTGATATCGCAGTGCAGGAGGAAGATGCTATCGATCTAGCTGGTGAAATGGAAGAAGTCCTCGCCGCACGCGAAACTAGTAGCACAGTAAGACTAGAATACCCTGTGAAGGGCTCTGCAAAACTAAAAACAATCATCCGCCAAATGCTTGGCACTGAAAGCGCAGAAACCTACCCAACAGCCGGTCCACTAGCCCTTACAGACTTTATTAAAATCGCCTTCTCTCCCGGTTATGATAACCTCCGGGATGATCCATGGGAGCCGCAGGCCCCTGCCTCTATAGAGTCTGGAGAATCTATATTTGATACTCTAGCAGAGCGCGACATCATACTCAATCACCCCTATGAGAGCTTTGAACCAGTGCTCCGTTTTATTGAAGAAGCCTCAGCTGATACAGACACCATTGCCATTAAACAAGTGCTCTACCGTACTGCAGCAGACTCTCGCATCATCAAAGCTCTTATCCGTGCTGCACAGAATGGTAAACAGGTTACCGTTCTCGTAGAGCTTAAAGCTAGATTCGATGAGGCTAGGAACCTAATGCGCGCAGAAGAACTGCAACGCGCAGGCGTTCAGATAGTCTACGGTGTTAAGGGGCTAAAAACACACGCCAAAATAGCACTAGTTATCAGGAATGAAGATGGCCAGCTGAAGCGATACGTACACCTAGGCACAGGCAACTATAATGAGTCCACTTCGCGCCTCTACACAGATATATCCTACCTTACTTCACGCTCAGCCTATGGTGCAGACGCCTCTCTATTTTTTAATGCTGTAACAGGTAGATCGAAGCTAACGAAATTTAGCAAATTAGTACCTGCACCCACACATATGAAACCTAGATTGTTAGAACTTATCGCCGCTGAAGGGAAGCGAGCCAAAGCTGGTGAACCAGCATCTATCACAGCCAAGATCAACTCGCTACAAGATAAGGAAATCATCGAAGCCCTCTATCAGGCATCTGCAGATGGTGTTGAAATCAGAATCAATGTCCGTGGTATCTGCTGCTTAAAAACAGCAAAACAAAAAAACGGACGTAAAGAAGCACGTAACATCCGGGTCATCTCAGTCATTGACCGTTACCTAGAACACGCACGTATATTCTCCTTTCACCATGGTGGCAGCCCGCTGGTATTTATTTCCTCAGCAGACTGGATGACGCGTAATCTAGATAAGCGTGTAGAGCTAATGATCCCTATCGAAGACAAGGCCAGCCGCCGCCGGCTGCTAAATATTCTTGATACCGCATTTAAAGATAACAGCAATGCCTATGAAATCCTACCCGATGGTAGCTCCAAGATGATTGAACGTAAAAAAGGTGTAAAACGATTCCGTATGCAAGAGCACCTCCAGCAGCAGGCTCAAAAGCTGGCAAATGCACGCGCTCATGAGCGCAGCACTACCTTCGAACCACATACGCCTAGTAACTAGGAATCTGTGGTATCTAACTTATACCAATATAGTTCTACAAATATTACTACCCCTAATAAACTACTCTAAAGCTAGAGTGGGCAGCGTCTGCAAAAAAACCTCCACAGCTTCCGATTCAGCTACTTGCGTAAGCGATTCTCTCAGGGTAGTTTTATTCATAGTAGTTGGATCTAGTTTGCAGGTTACGTAAGGCGAATCTACCGAAATAGTTAATAACCAGCCAATAGCTATTGTAACGATTCAAGCGATATTTCCCAAAAACTCGTCCAAGCATTCATGAACACCACATACCGAGAGCGGCTCCATATACTAGCTTGATAGCTCTACCGCCTAAATTGCCAATATACTTGACTAAAGCCAACTCGATGGCATCTTTTTACATCTAATAATTATAACTTTATATGAATTATTTACTTACATCGATAATAACTACAATAACTGTTGGATCGCTTTCTGGAGGAGCGATGGCTCAAACATTCTTAAATTGGAACACTCTGAGGGATACTTCTGGCAACCTTTTAGGAGATGCAGCATCTGGACAAGTTTTTGATCTTGATTCTGGTCGGAATATAACCGTTTCTTGGTCAGGTAATTGGACTAATGGTGCTCCTCAAGGCTTTGCTGGCGCTGATGCCCTTAACGGTGTAGAATTCAGAGCTGACCAAGGTGAGAGCATCTCGATAACATTTGCCACAAATTTCACTGATGTTTGGACACTTGAAAGCCAGAGAAACAATACCGGAATAGATAACAGAGATGGCACAGGAGTACTTACTGCAGACGGTAATTGGAACCTAACAAACTTGAACACTATAACAGATCTCACGGGTGATGGAACTAATGTTATTACCTACAACGACCCACCGACGGGAGATCGAGGTGATTTTGATGTAACCTTCACAGGTAATACATTTACCTATGATTACTCGGTTCAGACAGGCTTTGCAACACCCAATGTTCACGAATCATTTCGCTTTGCTTTAAATCAGGTTCCCGAACCATCATCAACGATGTTAGTAGCTCTAGGTGGCCTGGGTCTATTACTAAAACGCAAAAGGTAGATAGCACTAAAAAATCTCTACAGGCTACATTCTAATAGAGTGTAGCTTTTTTGTGCTCTTATTACTAGCACCGTGAAGTTAGACACTCTGAAACTGTAATATTGAACTCCATAGCTCAGAAAACAAAAACTACAAAAAGAAGTCGATTTAACGAAGAGGCTATCATCGGAACCTCTGGATAAATTTTGCATAGACATGGCGGTTAAAGAAATATTTACCGGACACAAAATCAGCTTTCAAAACCTCTATAACTGGAAGCGAAAATACAGTGATATGGTTGTTAATGAAGCTCATATCATAATGAAAGACTAGCATGATTACTACAACGCTCAGCGAACCCGTAGCACTATCGACTAACAAACTACCCCACTGAATTTGCATACTGCGAGATGATTTCATTTCGGGCTGAGAACTCTATTACATCAGCTCGTATGAAACTTTGTCCTTAAGCAATAACAGAAGAACAATAAATCTACCCGCAATTACAGGCCAGACCTATCTAACTTACGGTCTCAGATCACCTCATTGATAGCTCAAGACTGAGCCACTATGTAATATTAATCATACCCATAACTAGTATGGATTTACCTACCACCAAGATTCTGCACAGTCTGGAGGATTACGGTAAACATGAGGAACAGCATAGTACCGATTAGAAGGGCCATGATGATCAGCATAATAGGCATGATAAGCTGCATCACACGTGCAAGGCTATTACCTAATTCAGTATCATAACGGTTTGCTGCACGGCGTAGAGACTCATCAATCTTACCCGTTTTCTCACCCACAGATACCATATCGATAAGAAGGGGTGGGAAAATACCGGAACTAATCAGAGCGCGAGAGAACGAACGTCCATCCCCCACCATTTCAATAACCTTATCCATATGCTCCTTGATATAAAGATTCTGCGTAGCATCACGCGAGAGCTCTAGTGCACGTAAAAGAGGGAGGCCATTTCCTACCAGATTAGATAAGGTTTCCAGAAACTGCACATAAAATCTACTCTCAATCACAGCCCCCACCAGAGGTAGTTTAAGTTTTGTTCTATCCCACGTGAGGCGGTTCGATTCAGCATCCTTCCATGCTTTAAAAACTAGTGCGCCACCTACAATAACCAGTAATATCACTAGCCACCATTGGTGAAAAAAGTCACTCACTCCAATCAGTATCCTTGCAGCAAAGGGAACCTTACCACCCGGGGTACTGGAAATTAGACCTGTTAGCTGAGGAATGAGCTTCGTCACAAAGATAATACCCACCCCCACGCCCGCCACCATTAGAAATGCCGGGTAAATAAGAGCAAGAGTCACCTTACTCTGTAGTTCTTGAAGTGTTTTAAGGTAATGTGCCTGTCGCTTAAGAATAGTATCTAGCGCACCACTAGCCTCACCTGCTGCAGCCAGACTACAGTATAGCGGACCAAAGCTATCACTAACTTTCCGGAGAGCATTAGAGAAGCTATTACCATCTCTAACATACTGACGCACCTCGCGAGAAACATCTTTTAATGAGCCTAGCTCCTCACGCATCTCCATGGACTTAAGTGCTGGCTCTAGCTGAAGACCTGCACCTAGCATCTCACTAAGCTCCTCGGTAAATAACACCACCTCGGCACGTTTAAGTCTTAGCAAGCCATTGGTATCGCGCGCGATATCCTTGGTAGTCTTCCCCACTGCCTTATTACTACCTTTTGTAGGGGGGCGCTTAGTAGAAGATTCACCCTTATCTACTGACTTAGAGTTAGATACCTCTTTAATATTAACTGGCTGAAGACCACGTTGACTTAATATACGAATAGCATCTGGTCGATCAGTCGCGGTGATTTCCCCATTGGAAACCACGCCATCTTTACCAAGTGCCTTGTAGTTAAATACTGCCATGTCTTATGCCTTTTTTACTATATGATTACCGTAGAGACTACACCAGCTCTGAGCTCGTAACGGAGATAACCTCTTCTAACGTAGTATCCCCCGATAACACCTTGTGCCAGCCATATTCACGCATAGGCACGTAGCCATCATTATACGCCTGATTGAGTAGATCTTTCATATCAGCCCCCTTCACAATCAGATCCTGCATCGGCTCTGTAATGAGAGCTACTTCATAAATCGCTAGTCGGCCCTTAAAACCTGTGCCTCGGCACTTATCACAGCCGGCAGCGTCATAACACTGGCCGTTAATATGATCTGGAATTTCAAGCTCCTCTCTCTGCTCAGGACTAAGCTCATGTGGCTTTTTACAGCCAGGGCAAAGACGGCGTACCAGACGCTGAGCTAGAAAAGCACGCACTGAAGCTGAGACCAGAAATGGCTCCACCCCCATATCTGTAAGACGGCTAATACCACCTAACGCATCATTGGTATGCAGCGTACTAAATACTAAGTGACCTGTAAGTGATGCACGGATAGCGATCTCTGCTGTCTCCAGGTCTCGAATCTCACCAATCATCACAATATTAGGATCAGCTCGTAAAATTGAGCGTAGTCCACTGGCAAAAGTAAGACCAATGTCTGACTTCACCGCAATCTGCATCACACCCGGAAGTTTGTTCTCCACAGGATCTTCAATGGTCACAATCCGTGTATCCGGTGAGTTCACCTCACTAAGAAACGAATAAAGACTAGTAGATTTACCAGAACCTGTAGGACCTGTGATCAGCACTATGCCATTAGAAAGCTTCAGAAGCTTCTCAATCCTCTCCAACACAAATGACTCCATACCCAAGCGCGAAACAGTAAACTTCTCTTGGTTCAAAAGACGTAAACTCACACTCTCTCCCTCTACGGTAGGCACAGTAGCAACACGGACGTCAATAGTAGCTCCCTCAAACTGCAGGTTGATACGACCGTCCTGCGGAAGTCTACGCTCTGCAATATCGAGATGAGACATAATCTTTAAACGGGCAATCACTGAGCTTTGGAGAGCCTTGATATTATCCGGCACAGTGACATCCACAAGAAGTCCATCTATCCGGTAACGGATGCGGAGGTTATCATGCAGTGGCTCTACATGAATATCCGTAGCGGTCTGTAGTAGTGCCTCACGGATAATCTGATTTACAAACTTTACCACACTCGCCTCTTCATCCTCGTCATCATCAATAATGTTAGCCTCATCAGACGATTCTAGATTATCATAATCTAAATCTCGACCTTCAAGTATCTGCTCAAAAGTATCAGCTCCTACACCGTAGAGTTTTCTCAGAGCCTCGTGAATACGGCGGCGTGATGCCATCTTCCAGATAATAGGTAGCTGGATCTGCTGGGTAGCTGACTGACGGGCAATTAGATTCAACGGGTCATATGTTAATAGCACTAGACTCTGAGCATCTCCTGCCCCCTCCAGTGTCATAGGCAGTAGTCTGTGCGCAAGAGCAACACCAGGGCCACATACAGAGCGTAAAGATTCCACTTCAGTAAAATCAGGAATAGACTCTATCCATTCCATACTAGTCTTGTGAGCAAGCCCCTTTAGATAAGGTTCTTCATCCACTATATCGGAATCCAACACATCATCTATAGGAGATCTCTGCTGTTCCGTGGCACTCTGAATAACTTCAGTAAGTGCATCTAGATCTTCACAGCCGCTCTCGCGGGCTGGTGCAATAAGTAAATTAATCATGCTTATATAGGCGGTCAATGCCGTGGACGGTCACTCAGTATTCATTTAAACGCCAAAAAGGCAACGATCTGTCTATTTCTCTTCGCTAAT
This sequence comes from Akkermansiaceae bacterium, assembly GCA_023301765.1. GTDB lineage: Bacteria > Verrucomicrobiota > Verrucomicrobiia > Verrucomicrobiales > Akkermansiaceae > Oceaniferula. The sequence continues at coordinate 18,841 of JALZUC010000014.1, forward strand.
GGCAGATTATGCCTCGATTTCTTCCCCGCCCACGTAAAATCCGATCTTACGTCGTGGCTTCTCCTCTACAATCTTACGCGTATAGCAGACGATCTGAAAACTAGATTGATGGCTAATAAACATACAGGGTGATCCATTTAAACTCCCCTCCACCACTACACTAGAGTGCCCGTCTTCGCCAAGCGTATGCACCTCCACAGCATCACCAGTGCTCATGAGAGCAAAGATGGCTGGCTCCTCATCATCTGCTAGCCCCTCGCGCCACTTAGTCACACGGTGCGCTAGCCTTTTTATAAATTCCCCAGAGGACTCAAAGCGGTGCTTCTGCTCCTCTGGCATACTAGCGATTACCTCACGGAGATTGGGCATTCCGGTGACACCGGGTAAAGTAAGGTAAGGTTGGCGTATATATTGATCGTCATTCGGCATACTCATTACTCTCTGCCTTCTTACGTCAAAATCAAGCTTCTAACTACTTAGATGAGGGTTTTTCTACTACCGCATAAGCGTTGTGGTTATGGATAGATTCATGGTTTTCCGCTTCTACACGGTACCAAGTTATATTTTCTTGAGTATCAGAGCGCGCAGCAATGTTTCGCACTAAATCCTCTACAAATACTGGGCTATCATAAGCTGCTTCCGTTACCGCCTTTTCATCAGGGCGCTTTAATAAACTATAAAGCTCACAACTGGCTGATGACTCCACAAGATCAATAAGATCCTCTATCCAGATAGCCTCCTTAAACCTTACAGCATAAGTTACAGTGCCACGCTGATTATGTGCACCACGATCACTGATCGCCTTAGAGCAAGGACAGAGTGTTGCCACATTTACGATCACAGTAAGGATAAAATCGGTATTTCCATCTACATCAGATTCAGATTCAAAAATAACCTCATAGTCCATGACACCGGGCATCTTCGTGACGGGAGCCTCCTTTGTTCTAAAAAATGGAAAACGGAACTCCACATGAGCTTTACGTGCCTCCAGACGGCCAAGTAACTCATTTGGGATCGCCTGCATCTCTCTCACATCAAGACAATTTCCATGGGAGTTCAATACCTCCACAAAACGGCTCATATGCGTGCCCTTAAAGTGATGAGGTAAATCTACAGCCAGTGCTGTAGTAGCCACCGTACGCTGAGTACTACCATCCTTGTTTCTTACCTGTATAGGAAAGCGCAGAGCCTTCACTCCCACCCGGTCAATGGCGATGTTACGATCGTCGAATTCGTTTTGAGTATCTTTAAGCTCCTTCATAAATCAAAAGTCAGAGAATAAAAAAAGCCTGCCCGGTATCATCGGACAGGCTTGGAAAAGTTTTGGTTCGCTACCGGTTATCCGAGGAGGTTACAAGCACGTGCGCGCTTGATCTCACGAGTAATCTTACGGTGAAGCTTAGCAGAAACACCAGTTACACGGCGTGGTAGAATCTTACCAGTCTCAGTAGTGAACTTGCTAAGTAAGTCAGCATTCTTATAGTTCACCTCAGCTTCTGGGATGTCATGACGGCGGTGTGGCATTGGGCGGTTAGCCTTCCAGTATGCGATGCGGCGTTCCTTGTTCTTAGGAGTAGATATTGAGGACATGGTGAATAAAAGGTTAGATCGTTAGATAAAGATAAAGAGTCGACTAGCGAAGCTCACGGTGAAGTGTGCGGCGACGTAGGAAAGGATTGTATTTCACCTTCTCCAGACGGCCAGGAGTGTTAAGGCTCTTTTTGTTGCGAGTAGAAGTGTAGCGTGAAGTGGGCTTTCCTTCAGCCTTAGCCTCTGTGCATTCGAGGATGATGATGTCGCGTGCCATGATCTTGTTCTGTTAAAGTTATCGGTGTTTTAAAAAATACAAAAATTCGGTTTCCAGCGATTGAAGCCGGACAGGACGCGCAAACTAACCACTTACGCCTATTGGTCAAGCAGAGAATCTTATGAAATCGCGTTTTTCTTGATCTATCAGTATTCTGAGAGATTAACGCATGACTCCATTTGAAAAGCCAAACTCAGTCTTACCGCCATTATGTCGTCCACCATGGTTGCTTTTTTCCCACTCAGCTTGGCACTGAACAGTGTAACGGGCGAATGGGATAGCTTCCAGGCGTTCACTAGGAATTTTATCACCTGACATCTCACAGACACCATACACACCTACCTCACAGCGTGTTATCGCCTGCTCTATCTCACTCAGTGCATCTTGCTCCTTAGCTAAAAGATTTAGTGCAAAGTCACGGTCATAGGAATCACTCCCAGCATCACCAGTGTGCATCCCTCCTCCCCCGGTCTCCATACCATCAGTATTTTTTAACGTATCATGGGTAATACCATTCATCGCATCCATAATACCATCACGCAAGTCAAGTAGTCGTTGATACTGCTTTTTGGCAAAGCCTACTATTTTTACTGGCTTATCAGGTTTAATTGAAACTTTTTTAAACTCCGGTATTACAGGAACAGTCTTCTTCGCTACAGTCTTCTTTGCTACAGTCTTCTTTGCTACAGTCTTCTTTGCTACAGTCTTCTTTGCTACAGTCTTCTTTGCTACAGTCTTCTTTGCTACAGTCTTCTTTGCCGCAGTCTTCTTTGCCGCAGTCTTCTTTGCCGCAGTCTTCTTTGCCGCAGTCTTCTTTGCCGCAGTCTTCTTTGCCGCAGTCTTCT
>JALZUC010000015.1 GCA_023301765.1 Akkermansiaceae bacterium
GGGCAATACCTCAATGACTCTACTGATGACGACCATCAGTCTGAAGGTATTTTTTACAATAAATATAAAGACCTCGGAAACGGCGTCATCGAGGTATCTTTAGGTCTCTACAATTTTGGAGAAAACGAACTCTCATTTCACAACTTACCATTTGGAGGTATTCGCACAACTTCGTTACCTTATGCTTTTCTTGGTAACCTCTCAGACAGCTATGATGCTATAGACCTTAATCTTTCAAACCGATTTTTCATGGATGATATTGGTGGCTGGATAGCTTATAGTGACAGTGCTGAAGGTGACTCCACCACACTGGGTGTAGCCTTTGGTTATGGAAATAGCCCTGATGGAACATCTCAAAATGCGCGAGCCAATATTAGAAGCCAATATTATACTGCATCCCCTCCTGTAGTGGACGAGACAGGGTGGAGAAATGGTCATATCTTCACTTGTATTAGACAGTTCGATCTCCCTCAAGGAGCTGGAGTATGGGCAAGATATTATTTTGTTTTAGGGAAGAATGTTGATGATGTAGAGGCTAAGATAGCTAACTTAGATTTAGTGAGTTTAGCAACTCTGGAGCCATTCTCTTATACGGAAGAAGATACCCCCCTAATTGGTTATAGCGTATCAGGTTCAGGTACAACGTTTCAGATAAATGAGACCATTGCAGATGCTAACTTTTATCTTTATGCTTACCCTGTTTCAGGCTCTTTCCCTCTTTTTGAACTTACAACAAGCAGCCTGGTCACCAAAATAACATCTGACCCATATGCTACAGGAGCACTTGCAGCTTTTGACGGTGAGATTAAAGGCCTCAAGCTATTAGGCTATGCTATGAATGATAGCTCACTTGAATCTAGTAGTGGTTACCAAGCGATAGAAAATGTGTTAGGTGAGTCACTTGAAAATTATGCTCAGACAAATGGACGATCATTAATGATTAGATCTATCGAGAGCAGGCTCGAGGAATGGCGAGTAAATCACTTCGGATACATTAATGAGGTAGGACAGGCTGCTAACACAGCAGATCCTGAAAATGATGGCATAACAAATCTAGAGGAATATGCATTTGGAGGAGACCCCCTATCAACGACTAATGAGCTAATTCGCCCAGTATTAGAAAAAGGTGAAAATCAAAATTCCATTTTTTATACCTTTCTAGAGCGTATCAATGGAGGGCTAAACTATGAGATAGAGAAGTCAGCTACGTTAGAAGAAAACTCTTGGACTAATGTTCCCTATTTAGCCGATGAAGCTACTGGAGCCTCGCTATTTCGATTAAATGCAGTTGAAATACCAATCTCACCACTAGAGCCCAAATCCTTTTATCGATTACGCATTAGTGAAGTAGCTAAACCCTGAGAAGCTCCGGTGCCTTAGCCAAATTATTCAGCATTATAGTAATTACTCCACTCCGCCACCATGATACTGGCTTCTTTCGGGCTTCTTTCGGGCTATAAAAAAGTTCTCTATATAGAAACTCGTCTCGTAGCTTAACGTGGAAGCTCTTCACAAAGGGTTGTTCCCTCGGTGACCCAAGGTCGATATTGTAGCTTTTTTATGCCCCTAACTAAGGAGTCCTAGCTTTATTTTTTTTGTAAAAGACCGTTGCTGAGGCGCCTTTTTACTAAAGTGTTTTCATGTATGAAATGATATCGGTCAGAATTGGGTCTGAGAGTTTATCAAACTGACCTGACGGCATAAATGACTGAGACCCTACGTGCTCTTGGTTTTTTATGATACGCGCAGGAATGAAAGATGTTACACCACCTTGATGGCCGATGGTAGTTCCACGGTTTGTTTGTTTAATCTTGAGCCCTTCAGTAATTTGGCCAGTTGTTTCAGTGACCCTGAAAAGTATATAGGCATTCTCCGCGGCATCATCAGGTAGGAGGACCGCTGTAAGCAAATGGTCTAATACTTTGTTTTTAGCACCTCCTAGAGCTGGACCGATACCAACCCCCTCTTCACCAACTACGTGACAACTGAGGCACATACCGCTAAAGATAGCTTTTCCTGTAGCTAGGTTACCAGGATTTTTATCGATGTATTTAACTAATTGGGGGATACGCTCTCTGATGGCTTTTTCCTCAACCGATTTACGTTGTTTACTGACTTCATAGATTTTGTTCGCGATAATATTTTGGGGGTGAAAGTTCTGAATACGTTCCGCTATGCTATTAGATATTTCTTTTGCCTCTATGGTGTTATCAGCGACTAATTTGATGAGAACTGCGTTGCCCTGCGTGGTTTCTCCAAGAGCAGCTATTATCTGATTAATTGAGTTAGGCTCTTTGTTTAAAAATACTTTAACCTGAGGCAGTGAACTGTTCTGTGTGGCTTGAACATAGCCTGATAATGCGGTGACTCTGAGTGAAAGTGAATTTACTGGATCGGTCATTACCCTAACGAACTGCTCGGCAAATGAGCTGGGGTAGTAGCTCAGCGTAGTGATGATTTCTTGTTTTAATTTGGCATCTGTAGTTTCAGGCAGTAGGCTGGCGAAATGAGTGAAAAGGTGGGTTATACGGTAAGCTTTGGCGAGTTTTAAGCCCAGGGTAATGTTATCTGCTTTATTTGAGCTCACCAGAGTCATAGCTGTTTCTGCTAATAGGTAACCTATTTCTCCTGTGTAGGATTCAGGAATATGTTTGAGTGCTAGATTGGCGATATGCGTAGCATTTTTAGAATCTGAGAAATAAGGCCTGATGACCCGGCTTATCTTAATATCTTTCTGGAGCCCCCCGATAAGGATGAGAGTTTCTTTAGTTAAAGGTTGTTTTTTAAGTATTTCCCATTGGGCTAGTATAGATTGAGTAGTTTGCTGGTCGAGCGCCTGACTGGCCCAAGTTATATGGCTACGGGGTTGTTTGCTAGCTTGTGGTGAATTAAGGTAGGCTTTTAATTCTTCAGGGTAGACTTCTAGAGCCCGTCTTGCAAGGTAGCGCTCGAAATTAATATTGTATCCATCACCGATATTGTTGTTTTTAGCGGCTGGGCGGCAGAAGGAAACGGCGATATCGACAAGTGCTTGATTGGTTTTAGCCAGCTGCTCAATACTTCTGATTGCTTGAGAGCGCACATGGACGTGAGGCTCATTAGTAATATCTTTAAGGATACTGGCTAAGAATTCCGGTTTTACATCAAGTGTGACCAGAGCACGTAGGGTTTCGCGACGCATATCGGCATGTTTATCATTCGCCAGGTTAGTGAATAAGCTTTGATCAAAATCACCAAGGCTTTCCAATGACCAAAGCGCCGGAATTCTGATGTTAATGTCCGTGGTAATATCCGCAACTATTTCCCTTAGCTGGGGGGTGAGTTCTTTAGCTTGGCGGTCTGCAATTTGTTGCCACGCGGCCTTACGCTCCCATGCTGAGGGTGCTTGTAGATGAGCTATGAGCTCTTGATTCGAGACTTTATAAAGATTGGGGACTTTACGTTCATCGGCATTTTTGGGGCGTATACGCCAGATACGGCCGTGAGATTTATCTCGATCTGGGTGGCTTGTGCGAACTTCGTTGTGTGAGATGATTTTGTTATACCAGTCTACTACGTAGAGATTTCCATCTGGCCCGAAGTCAATGTGCACAGGGCGAAACCAATCGTCGTTGGAAACTAAGAAGTCTGGAAGGTGTTCTGCTGTGACGGTACCATCTGGATTACTAATGATTCTTACGTTGTTAATTCTAGATGTAATGGGATTCCCGATGAATGCCACGTTTTTATATTCTTCTGCAAATTTGCCTGTTAAGTCATCAGAGAATGCGAGGCCTGAGAGGCCTGTTCCGCCGACTCTAAATTTGTGGAGTTTAGGGTACTCTGGTTGATATTCACGTAGCTTATCTGCGCCAATACCCCAGTAATTGGTATATGGATCAGCGGGGGTGACAGAGTTACTATTATCATTAGCTTCAGTCATAAAGAGCTGCCCGCTAGAGCGTATTTGCAGCCCCCAGATATTATTAAGACCCTCTGTTACGAGTTCAACTTTTTTACCATCGAGTGAAAAACGGGCAATTTTAGAATAGTCTATACGTATACTGCTTCCTGATTTAATGGCTGTGATTTCGCCTTTATTAAGAGCTCCTTGAGAGAAAACTACCCATCCTCCGGGGCTACGGACGAGGCAGTGCCCCATGGTGTGTGTGTCAGTAAAGCCAAAGCCTGTTAGTACAGGTATACGCTTATCACTAATGCCATCGTTATTGGTATCTTCTAGATAGAAGAGTTCAGATCCTTGCATTACGTATGCTCCATTTTGATATGGCAGAATAGACTGCGGAATGGTGAGGCCAGTGGCAAATTTTTTCACCTTTATAGGACCTTTTTCGTAGATGTCTGAGATGACTAGAATGTCATCTATGCCTTTTGTTTTTCCTTTGTATAGGTCTTTGATCCGTTTGAATTCCGGATCGTTATCTTGGGCTTCAGGGTCATCCATGAGTTTCAAGAGATCATTCCATTTAATATCCTTAGTAGGATCAAGTGGATACATCCTAGCCGTCTGGGTCCAGAGTTGGCCCGCATCATCGAATGCTAGGTCGATGGGATTCATGAGGCCATCTTTTTCAGATGCTACTAGTTCAACTATAAACCCATCGGGCACACTAAAGCCCGCAAGCTGTTCTGCTATACTGTTAGCGTTTTTTCTATCTGAACGGGTGGTGCCAGCGAACACTGTAGCAGTGCTACATGTAAGCGCTAAAAGTATTGTAAAGTAGGATGATTTCATTATATCAGTCTATTAATAAAGTTCAGTAATGGTAATGTTACTAAATTCTACCTTCACATTGCCACCAGAGTGGATTTGTAAAGCAAAGTGTCCTTTGGATGGGATTTTGAGATCTTTTTCTACATAATGTACGGTTTTGATCCCGTTGATATAGAGTTCATGAACATTGCCTTTACAGCGAATAATGTAGGAGTTCCATCCAGTTTCTCTAAGTAGGTGTTTAAGAACAGAGAGGTCACCATCAATAAGTTTACCTCTACGGTGTTCATCATAGATATTTCCCCAGTATCCAGTGCCTATGTCAGCTTGGTAGCCAATAATCGCTGCACCACGGATAGCAGAGCGGTATTGAATACCAGAGTTTATTAAGCCCATTTTAGGATCTCCCTGGATGCGAAATAAACAACTAAACTCGAAGTCTCCGTATTCCTTAACAGTAGCAAGGTAACTATTACTGGAGATTTTATTTACGAGGTCACCTGAAGTGATAGCTTCATTTGCGACAGACCATATACCGGTGTGTGAGTCGTTGAGAACTTTCCACCCTGTGAGGTCCTTACCATTAAAGATACTTATTACTTGAGGCTTTTTAATAGGCTTAGTATCCTCCACTATCTGGCATATTGCGGAGCCAGAAGTGATAACAAAAATGAGAGCTAATGTTGGTATTTTCATAGTATCGGGAGATTTTTTTATAAATGGAATGCGTTAGGGTGATTAATTTTTTTTAATAAAATTGTGGCCTGACTCCACAAGTTAAACAGCTATAAATTGTAATATATTATAAACTTATATATTCTTCTATTCTTACTTCTTTGCAAGGTATTTCTGTCTCTTGATATAATGGTGTGGCCTGACCCCGTAAATTGGACAGGTTTAAACTATAATCTCGGATAGGTTTATTGTTCTTCTGTTGTTGCTTATTGGCAAGGTATTCATGCGTGCTGATAGAATGAAGGGCGTAGCCCGTAATGGAGTCAACTCGCAGGAGGCGAACTCATTGGGGTAGCCTGACCCCACAACCTAGACAGGTCTAAACTGTAATCTCGGATAGGTTTATTGTTCTTCTGTTATTGCTTGTTGGCAAGGTATTCCTGCGTGTTGATG